>CALWJY010000001.1 GCA_944381135.1 uncultured Clostridia bacterium
TTTTTTGTCCTACAAATTGATTTAAATTATTTAAATTTGTTTTGTTTTAAGTTTATATTAAAATAACTTTTGTATTTAATTTACGGAATTTTGAGATAAGTTAATTGAAATAAGTCATTTTTGTATAATATGTTTTGTGTTTTATGTTTTTGACAGAATTTTTAATTTGATTTAATGTGTTGATTTTTGTTTTGAAAGAAGAAAGGAATATTATTTCTCACAAAATTCTGTCAGCTTTAATTTTTGTGTTGTCATCAACATAGTTTGCAGTGAAATGTTCAAAATCATTGGATATGATTGGACCAATTGTTCCTATTGTGATTGGTTTTGGGACGATTATAAAATCGCTGCCAACTGCTTTTTCGCAATAGCCATTTTGAATGTTTATTTGAACAATTCCGGCACTTCTGTCATGTTTACTGCGTGTTCTTACATTTTCTATGAAATCTTTCTTATTGGCAGTTAAAACCATTGCACCTTCAATTGAAGCTTCTGCCATTATGTAGGCATCATTGGTCGGAACGTAACTTTTTGCAAAAGCATTGTAGGTGGCTTTCATTGGTGCTGGGCACTCTTTGTCTTTATAGGTGTAAGGTTTGCAGTATAGATTTGCGAGTTTTTCCGTTTTTGCAGATTTGTCATTATAGTTCACTATGTTGATGTCTGGAAAATAGCAATATTTTTTTATGAAGTTGCATAGTGATGGCGAATGCTTGCTTTCTTGATAAACCGTGTTGACAATGAGAAGGCGAATTTCATCGGCTCTTACAATTTTCATCAGAGTTTGTAAATAGTCAGCGTTTCTCTTTAAGAAATGGTCGTCTGATTTTTCGAAATCATAGTATGGATTTTTTTCCAAACATAAATCCAAATTTGTCAGCGCACGAAGAATGTCGGAGTCTATGGCAATGTATATATGCTTATTTTCTTCCATGTTTGCCTCCTTTAATTTTCACATTGTTGTTTGCGATAAATTCGGCAAATTCTTTGTTTTGCTCTGAATATGACTTATGTTCTTTTTTGACAATTTCATCATTCTTGGCAAGTTCTTCAAAAAACTCTTTTTCTGTCATGCTTTCTCCTTTTGTTTGAATTTTATCATTAATTTGCAGTTTTGTCAATATGGTTTTTGTTGCATCAAAATAACAAGAAGATAATTAAATTAATAAATTTTTAGAAAATTTAATTCCTTAGTTTTTATGATTTTATGCAAAACGGTTTAATTTTCAAAGGTGCCAGAGGATTTGTTTAAGTCAAAAAGTAATTCAATGAATGATGGCTTATATTTGATGAATTTTCCAGATTTTAAAAAGGTTAAAATTTCTTGTTTGCTTGCCCGTTTGACATTTTGAACTTCGTTGTCCTTGAATGTGACATCCGAAAGTTTTATGTCTGCTTTTTTAATGAAAATGTCATCAAAACCGGTGTCAAACGAAATTGTTAGGGCAGGGCAATCTTGTGAAAAATCGAGATTGAGCCCAAGTTCTTCATTTGTTTCTCTTTGAACAGCGGATTGAGAATCTTCACCACTTTGAACACATCCACCGAGAGATATGTCCCACTTGTTTGGGTTGCTTGATTTGTTTGAAGAGCGTTGTTGGATGAGCATTTCATCTTTTTCATTGAAAATGCACAAATGAACAACAAGTCGGAAAGTCCCGTGTGGGCATTTTTCACCGCGACTTATTGTTTTTTCAATTTTGTTTCTTTTGCAATCATATAAATCAAATTTTTCCATGCGTTTTTCCTTTGTGTTTTGATTTTTGCTTTTGAAATCAAGTTTTGTGCTGATTTTTCAATTTTGTTTCTTTGCCAACTTTATTTTCTTTAACATAAAAACATCTTAACTGATTTTCAAAACAAAAGTCAAGATTTTTAAGTTTTAATTGTTTTAATGCTTGTTTTTGCCGTTTTAAATATACCACTTCTCTTTTGGCTGAGGTTTTGGGGCGGTGCGTTTGAGATTGAATGTCTTTATGTCAGACAAGGCATTTTGTGTGTCTGAGTCCTCTGGGGTGGAATAGGACGCCACAATCTTCAAGGCGCACTCGTTTTCTGGAAAGTTTATGCGGAGTTTCAGTTCTCCACTTTTTTCTTTGATGTTTTGATATGGAATGTTGTCTTTGAAAATTTGATATGTCAGATGTTTTTGTGCGTTGAGTGACAGCACAATTTGTCCATCTTCCACGCTTGCTTCGGCGCTGATTTGGGGTTTTTGTGAGAAGTTTTCAGACACCTCGTTTGGCATATTGAACCTCGAAAAGAGCGCTGTTTTTGTGAAACGCTCTGGGGCATATGGGCTGGCAAGCACAAGGCGGTGATTTTCTTCAAGTTCCAACGCGTCAATTTTTGCAGTGGCAACAGAGGACGGAACTTCAAATTCAGTCTTCTCATATTTTTGACTTTGCACAAATTTTCGCACCACCTCTGTTGGTTGATTTCCGCCCACAATTTGAACCGCGTCGTTGGATAAATTTCCAAACCAAACACCAATCACTTCTTCTGGAGTGCAAGAGATGTTGTAGGCATCCGTGTTGCCAGAGGTGTTTTTCTTGCCAACAGTTCCGGTTTTCGAGGCAATTTCGGTGTTTGATATGGAAGAAAGTTTGCGCGCTGTGCCGGTTTTGGCGGTTTCTTGCAGGATGTTTGTCATGAGATAGGCGCTGTCTTCCCTCAGCACCATGTGAGGCTGAGGTTTGTGGACATACACCAATTTGCCGTCACTGTTTGTTATGTATTGCACAAAGGTGGCAGGAGAAAATTCGCCTTTGTTTGAAAAAGTGGTGTAGGCGGAAGTCAAATCCATCAAATTGACGCCATATGTCATTCCGCCAAGTGCAATGGCATAACTGTCATCTTTTTCGTCAAATTTTATGCCCATTTTTTCGGCATATTGCTTGCCTGTGTCAATTCCAATGTAGGAAAGCACCTTTATGGCTGGAATGTTGACCGAATTTTTCACAGCGTCCGTCACGGACAAATATCCCGCATATTTTTTGCTGACATTTGAGGGGCTGTAGCCTCCAATTGTGATTTTTTCATCCAAAATTTGTGTGTCGGGACTGATGACACCTTCATTGAGCGCAGGAGCATACACCAAAAGCGGTTTGATGCAGGATGCTGGCTGTCTTTGGCAGTCCAAAACTTTAAAATTGCTGTTTGCAGAATAGGCGCTCACTCCAAAGGTTTCTGCGTCAATCACAATTCCCGCGTTATCAGCATTTTCTGCTTGGCACGAGGTAAGTGCATTTTCCAATTCTGTTTGTTTTGCTTCATTTTGATAGGTGTGAATTTGAAACCCGCCAATTGCAATTTGTTTCGGCGAAAGTTTCAAAATTTTTGACGCTTCATCTATGGCACTTTGGGAATAGGAATTGATTTTGCTGTTTGTGTTGTGTTTTTGAACATCCAATTTGAGAGGTTGATTTTGCGCTTGAATTTTCTCACTTGCCGAAATGAAGCCATCTTTTTCCATTTCGGAAAGCACCAAATTTCTGCGAGTGAGACAATTTTCCGGATTGGTGATGGGAGAATATTTGCTTGGGCTTTTAATGAGCCCTGCAAGGACGCAACTTTCATCCAAGGACAATTCGCTGGCGTTTTTGTTGAAATAATATTCACTTGCGCTTTCAAGACCATAGCAATTGTTACCAAAAAAGATTATGTTTAAATAACTTTCTAAAATTTCATCCTTGTCAAAAGCTTTCTCCAATTTTTTTGTCAGAGCAATTTCTTTCAGTTTTCGTTCAAAGGTTTTTTCGCCACTTAAATGGGTGTTTTTGATGAGTTGTTGGCTTATTGTGGATGCACCTTCTTTGAGACTGAGGCTTTTGAGGTTGTTTAGCATTGCGCCAGCCATTCGCTTATAATTCAAGCCGTGATGATGATAGAACTCTTTGTCCTCAATTGAAATGAAGGCGTTTTTTGTGTTGTCGCTTAGCGTTTCAAGTTTGCAAAAATCGCCATTAAATTGGTTTTCTTCGTCAATTTTTTTGTTTTCGAAAGAATAGACATCAATGGAAAGAGACGGACTTGTCAGTGCCTCTGTGTTGAGCGGAATTGATTGAAATTTGATGAGGTTGATTCCAACATATCCACCCACAAACACTGTTGCAAAAACTCCAAGCGTCAAAAACGAAAACAGACAAAATTTGACAAATTTCTTCATTTCCTTATTATGTGTCTAAATTCTCCAAAAATACAAAATTTTCTTGCCAAAATGACTTTATTTTTGTATAATATGCATATGAAATATTTTATCGTCACTTATGGATGCCAAATGAATGTGCACGAATCGGAAAAACTCGCTTCAATTTGCGAGAAGATGGGCTATACCCTTGCGGACAAGCGCGAGGATGCCGACCTTATTGTTTTCAACACCTGTGCCATTCGTGAGGGCGCGGAAGACAGAGTTTTTGGAAATGTTGGGGCTTTGAAAAAGTTGAAAAAACAAAAGCCTTCGCTCATCATTGCTGTGTGCGGATGTTCGACACAAAAAGAAAGCACGGCAAACCGCATCATGCGAACTTTTCCTTTTGTTGACATTGTGATTGGCACTTTCAATTTGCCAAATTTTCAGCACTATGTTGAGGCGGTGAAAACGGGCAGACAACTTGAACTTTTCAGCGAGGGCGACATTGACGAAAGCATTCCGTATAAGCGCACAAGCGGGGACAACGCGTGGGTGAACATCATGCAAGGTTGCAACAATTTTTGCACCTATTGCATTGTGCCATATGTGCGCGGAAGAGAGAAAAGCAGGCAAGAAGAAAACATCTTAAACGAAATTCGCGAGATTGTTGCTGAGGGGAAATATAAAAAAATCACGCTTCTTGGGCAGAATGTCAACTCCTATGGCAAAGATTTGACGCCAGCGGTGCCATTTTCCAAACTTCTGCGTGATGTTTGTGCCATTCCGGGAGATTTTAAGGTTTCTTTCATGACCTCTCATCCAAAAGATTTGACGGATGATGTGATTGACGCCATTGCTGAAGAGGACAAGGTTTTGAAGGAAATTCATCTTCCAGCGCAGAGCGGAAATAATCGAATTTTGGCACTTATGAACAGAAAATACACGCGTGAGAAATATTTGGACATCATCCGAAAAATTCGCGAAAAAATGCCAAATGCAAGAATAACATCAGACTTCATTGTTGGGTTTCCGACAGAGACGGAAGAGGAGTTTAAAGACACCATGAGTCTTGTTGAAGAGGTGAAGTTTGACGGAATTTTTGCCTTTATGTTTTCTGCGCGCGAGGGCACAGTGGCAAGCAAAATGGACGGGCAAATTCCGCAAGAAGTCAAACAAAGGCGTGTCAACGAACTTTTGGCACTTGAAAAGAAAATTCAGGAAGGGAAGAAATGAGCGAAACAAAAAAGGTGGCAAGCGTCAAAGAGCCATCACCAATGATTAAACAATATCTTCAAATCAAAGAGGCATACAAAGACTGTGTGCTGTTCTATCGTTTGGGAGATTTTTATGAACTTTTCTATGATGACGCCATTGAAATTTCCGAAGTGCTTGACCTTGCTTTGACGGGCAAAAACTGCGGAATGGACGAGCGTGCGCCAATGTGTGGTGTGCCATATCACTCTGCCGAAAGTTATATTGCCAAACTTGTGTCGCTTGGATTTAAGGTGGCAATTTGTGAGCAGACGGGCGAAATCACAAAAGGCTCAAAAGACCCTGTGAAGCGTGAAGTTGTGCGCGTCATCACGGCGGGAACGGTGACGGACGATGTCATGCTTGAAGAAAACAAAAACAACTTCATCATGTCCATATTTTTGGCAAACGACAACCTTGCAGTTGTTTGGTGTGACATAACAACAGGCGACTTCAATTTGTGCCATTTTGACGGCGGGCTTGAGAGCAATTTTTCAGACCTCATCAACCGCGTCATGCCATCGCAAGTGATTGGAAATTCCAGCGCAAAAGAGTTCTACACATCTCTTCCAATTCAGAAACTTGGCGTATATCCAAGATTTGAGGAATATTTGGAATATGCTTTCGAACAGGACAAGGCAAAAGACAACATCAAAAATCAATTTGGCGAAAATGCACTTAATGTTTTTGAACTCAAAAACAAACAAGACATTTCGGCAATTGGCTCGCTTTTGGAATATTTAAGTGAGACGCAGAAGCGTTCGCTTAAAAACATCACAAAAATCACCAAAATTAAAAACGACAAGTTTATGACCATAGACATGAACACAAGGCGAAATCTTGAACTTGTCGAGTCCATCCGCGAGCGCAAAAAATATGGTTCGCTTCTGTGGCTTATGGACAAAACAAAAACCAGCATGGGCGCAAGATTTTTCAGGTCGATGTTCGACCAGCCATTGCAAAATTCAACAGAAATCAATGACCGTTTGGATGCGGTTGAAGAGCTTTCCAAAAACCTCATTATGCGTGACCGTTTGAGCGAAGCACTGTCAAAAATTCGAGACATAGAGCGCATTTGCGGAAAGATTGCCTTTGGAAATGTGACGCCTGTTGACCTTCTCAGTTTCAAGACCTCACTTGCAGAAATTCCAAACTTGAAGCAAGTGCTTTCAAATGTCAAATCCAAACTTTTGACATCTTGCAGAGATGGCATGGAAGACTTTGGCGAAATTGTCACACTTCTCGACAACGCCATAGACCCAAAAGCGCCAGCACTCATGAAAGAGGGAAGATATATCAAGGAGGGTTTCAACACAGAACTTGATGAACTTCGCCACGCAAAAGAGATTGCCAAGAAGCAATGCAAGAAATTGGAAGAGTTGGAAAAAGAGCAGACGGGCATCAAAAACTTGAAGATTGAAAGCAACAATGTGTTTGGATATTACATCGAAGTCAGCAAAGGGCAGACAGACCTTGTTCCACTTCGCTATGTCAGAAAGCAGACACTCACAAATGCCGAGCGCTACACGACGCCAGACCTCAAAGAAATTGAGGACAGAATTTTAAATTCAGACGAAAATGCCATCAAATTGGAAGAAAAGTTATATAAAATGCTGTTGGAATATTTGTGCAACTATCTTTCTTCTTTCACAACTGTGGCAAAAATGATTGCACAGGTGGACGCGCTTTTGTCTTTGGCAACTGTTGCAGTGAAATATAATTTCTGCAAGCCTGTCATCAACAGAAATGTCAAAAAAATTGAGATTGTTGCGGGCAGACATCCAATTGTCGAGAATTTCGCAAAAGAGGGGTCGTTCATTGCCAACGACACACTTCTTGACTGCGACGAAAACAAGATGATGATCATCACCGGACCAAACATGGCGGGAAAAAGCACATACATGCGTCAAGTGGCAATCATCACATTTTTGGCACATATTGGCAGTTTTGTTCCAGCAAAAAGCGCCGAAATTGCCATAACCGACCGCATTTTCACGCGTGTGGGCGCAAGTGACGACCTTGCTTTTGGGCAGAGCACTTTCATGGTGGAGATGAGCGAGGTTGCCAACATCCTTTTGAACGCAACTGACAAGAGTTTGGTTGTTTTGGACGAAATTGGACGCGGAACTTCCACTTTTGACGGGCTTTCAATTGCATGGGCTGTGGTGGAATATATTTGCAAGAACCTAAAATGCAAGACACTTTTTGCAACACACTATCACGAACTTTCCGAACTTGAGGGGCTTTTGCAGGGTGTGAAGAACTATAAAATCACTGTCAAGGAAATTGGAGACACTGTGGTGTTTTTGCGTAAGATTGTCAGAGGTCATGCAAGCAAGAGTTTTGGCGTGGAGGTTGCCAAACTTGCAGGCGTTCCTCAAAAAGTGATTGAGCGCGCAAAAGAAATCAGCATCAACCTTGAAAAAGTCAACGAAAAACTTGATATGAACATTTTTGGAGAGGATGAAGAAAAGCGCAAGGCAGAGAAGATGAACAAAATCGGTCAAGAGGTGCTTTCAGTGCTTCGAGATTTGGACATCAACCGCATGTCGCCAATTGAAAGTTTTGAGGTGCTTCAAGATTTGATTGAGCGTGCAAAAGGCTGAGTTTTTAGGAAGTGCAAAGCAAATTGACATGGCAAAATGTATGAAGTTTAACCATTAGTTTAAGCATTAATGAAAGGAAAAAGTTAATCCATTTTGATTTTTGGACACAGAAAAAGTTGATGTCGAATTTTCAAAAGAGAAAACAAAACAGACGCATGGCATTGAAACTGAATTGCGTTTGAAAAGGAGGAAACATGGCAATAAATTTGTTGTCACCAAGAATTTATAATCGAATTGCGGCGGGCGAGGTTGTTGAAAGACCGGCATCTGTCGTCAAAGAACTTGTTGAAAACAGTTTGGATGCGGGTGCAACACAAATTAGAGTTGAAATCGCTGAAGGCGGAATCAAGAAAATTTCCGTTTCGGACAATGGTTGTGGAATTTCAAAAGAAGATTTGCCACTTGCTTTTTTGCCACATGCCACAAGCAAAATTTCCAATCTTGAAGATTTGGACGAGATTGCAACTTTAGGGTTTCGTGGTGAGGCGCTTGCAAGCATTGCGTCAGTTTCGATGGTCAGTTTGACAACCAAAACAAAGGGCGAAGAGACAGGTCACAGAATTGAAGCCAACGGCGGAGAAATTTCAAAAATCAGCGAAGTTGCAAGGCTTGACGGAACAACAATCACTGTGGACAATTTGTTCTACAACACTCCAGCACGCGCAAAATTTTTGAAGAAACCAAAATCGGAAGAGGGCGAGGTGACGCATCTTTTTGAAAAGTTCATGATGGCGCATCCTGAAGTGGACTTTTGCTATGTTGTGGACGGAAAAGAAATCTACAACCACTCTTCAGGCACTTTGGATGAAGTGATTTATCTCATCTATGGGCGTGAGGTTTTTGACAACCTTTTAAAACTTGATTTTCAGGATGAGAACATCAAGGTGAGTGGATATGTTGTCTCTCCAAAAATGACGCGTCCAAACAGAACCTATCAAACCTTGTTTGTCAACGGCAGATATGTTGAAAACTATATGGTTTCGGCGTGCGTTCAGGGAGTGTTTGAGCGCATGATTATGAAAGGCAGATTTCCAATCTATGTCATCAAACTTGAAATGCCTTTTGACAAGGTGGATGTCAATGTTCATCCAAACAAAAAGGAAGTTAAGTTTGAAAATTCTTCGCGTGTTTTTGGTGTCATCAGGCGTGCAGTCGAAAAGGCACTTGTTTCAAGCAATTTGATTGCCGATTTTGAATATTCCGAAAAAGAAGAGAAAGAATGGAGCAAATTCAGCATAAAGGGTGACGAAAATTTGGCTCAAACCGGTTTCAACGCCATTCAAGACAGAAAATATGAAAAATTGCGTGACGGTGAGGGTGCAAGTTATGTTGTTTCCGTTGATGATGACAGTATGAAAGAGAAAATTCTCTCACCAAAGGACTATCAAAAGAAAGGCATTGACATCATCAATATGCCAAACTTTTCGTCAGTCAAATCGGACGCCGAAAGCAAGAAGAACCGCAAAGGCGGAAACATTTTCTTTGACCATTCGGGAGACAGTCTGTTGCACGAAGTTGAAATTTCTGTGCAAAAAGATGAAGAGGATGCTCAAAAACTTGCCGAAAATTCCAAAGAGGCTGACACAACACAAGCGGATGTTTTTGGCGAGGTGAGGCAGGAAAATGGGCAAGAATTTGCAAAAAGAACACCAAACTTCGTTGAGGAAAAGTTTTTGAAAGTTGGTGCAGATGAAATCAAAATTGTTGGCGTGGTGTTTAGGACCTACATCATCACTGAATTTGACGACAGCATTTATGTCATCGACCAGCACGCTATGCACGAAAGACAGAATTATGACAAATTGAAAGCGCAAATTGAAAATCACAATGTTGCAAAACAAGATTTGCTTTTGCCATATGAAATCAATTTGCTCTCCAAAGACCGCGAGAAAATGGAAAACGCTTTGGACAATTTGCACCAAATTGGTTTTGAAATTCAGCAAAATGGTGGAAACTTCAAAGTGACAAGTGTGCCTTTTGTGCTTTCTGGAATTGACATGAACAAGTTTTTGCAAGAAATTTTGCAAGAGGATGTGATTGGCGAAAAGACGGCAAGTGGACTTATCAACGAAAAACTTTGTCAGTCGGCATGTAAGCATTCAATCAGAGCAGGCGACAACATTTCAAAGGACGAAATCATGTTTTTGATTGACAAAATCAAGGACGGCGTGACTCTTTGTCCACACGGCAGACCAATCATTGTGAAAATCACAAGAAAAGAACTTGAAAAAATGTTTAAAAGAACATTGTGAAATCTATAATTTGTTGAAAAAGTGAAAAATATATGGAAGAAAAGAAAGATAAGGTCATTTTCATTCTTGGGCCAACAGCGGTGGGCAAAAGTTTTGTCAGCGTAAGCCTTGCAAAAAAAATTAATGGAGAAATCATTTCGGCAGACAGCGTTCAGATTTTCAAGGGGCTTGACATCGGCTCGGCAAAAGTGACAAAAGATGAAATGGGCGGAATTGTCCACCATGCAATTGACATATGTGAGCCAGAGGACAGTTTCACAGTTTTTGATTTTGTGGAATACACAAAGAAGAAAATCAAGGAAATTTGCGCGCGAGGAAAACTTCCAATTGTGGTTGGTGGAACGGGGCTTTATGTCAAGGCGCTGACGCAGGGCTTCAATTTTGGCGGAGTGGATAAGGATGAAAATTTAAGGCAAAAATTGGAACAGATTGCGGACGAAAAAGGAAATGATGCACTGTTTGAAATGTTGAAAGAAAAAGATGTAAGTTTGGCGGAAAAAACAGACAGATTCAACCGTGTCAGGCTTGTCCGAGCACTTGAGATTGCTTTTTCAAAAGGTGAGAAAATCACTTCAAGCGTGGAATTTGAATCACTTTTGATTGTATTGACAAAACCGCGAGAAGAGTTATATCAAGCCATCAATGTGCGCGTTGACAAGATGATTGAAGACGGGCTTGTGCAAGAGGTTGAGGGCTTGAAAAGGCGCGGGCTTAGTGAAGAAAACCAATCTATGCACGCGATTGGATATAAAGAAGTGTTGGCATTTTTGGATGGCAAAATTGCCAAAGATGAGATGATTTCGCTTGTCAAACAACACAGCCGAAACTATGCCAAAAGGCAGATGACTTTTTTGCGCGGGATGAAAGATGTCCATATGGTTGACATGCAAAATGTGACAGATGGGCTTATGGAAGTTGAAAAATTGGTGGGAGAATATTTGAAAAAGTGAGATTTTCAAAAGAAATGAGGTTATTTTAATGAAAAACAAATTGATTGATGAAGAAAAACTGAGCAAAATTGAAGAGATTGAAAAGAAATTGGAGGGCAAATTTAAGGAAATTGAAAAAATTGCGCTCATAAATCAGAAAAAAGTGCTTGACGCGTTTTCTGAAATTGGCGTGACGACTTCACATTTCGCCGGCACAACGGGCTATGGCTACACCGACAAGGGCAGAGACGATTTTGCAAGAGTTGTTGCCAAAATTTTTGGCGCTGAGGATGCCATTTGTTCGCCACATCTCACTTGCGGAACACACACAATTGCAACGGCGCTCTATGGACTTTTGCGTCCAAAAGATTTGATGGTTTCCATAACGG
This sequence comes from uncultured Clostridia bacterium, assembly GCA_944381135.1. GTDB lineage: Bacteria > Bacillota > Clostridia > Christensenellales > UBA1242 > Caccovivens. The sequence continues at coordinate 11,560 of CALWJY010000001.1, forward strand.
GCGACCTATATGACACACTTCATGACACTCTTTATGGCAAAGACAATGGAAGTCTTGAAAGTTTGGGTATTGATTTCAAATTCATTGATTTGCTCTCTGACGAAAGTTTTGACGAAGAAAAAATTTTCAAAACCGTCAAAAAACACAAGCCAAGAGTGGTTTTTGTTCAGAAATCGAGAGGATATTCCAACAGACGCGCACTTTCTTGCACTGAAATGGAACCAATTTTCAAAAAAATCAAGGAACTTTCGCCTAAAACTTTCATTGTTGTGGACAACTGCTATGGCGAATTTGTGGAAGAAATTGAACCAACCAATGTCGGCGCAGATGTTTGCATGGGGTCGTTCATAAAAAATTTGGGAGGCTCACTTGCTCCAACGGGCGGATATATTGTCGGCACAAAGGAGGCAATTGGAAAAATTGAAAACCGCTTCACTTGTCCATCTCTTGGGCGCGAAACGGGCAGTTATGAGGGTGGCTATCGCCTTTTCTATCAAGGACTTTTCCTTGCGCCACATGTTGTCAGCCAAGCGGTGAAAGGAAGTTTGCTTATTGGTGAAGTGATGAAAGCGCAGGGGTATAAAATTATCCCAGAGACTGATGCAAAATGTTGTGACATAATCAAAAGTGTGGTTTTTGACACGCAAGAAGAACTCATCTCTTTTGTGCAACTCATTCAAAGGCTTTCACCGGTGGACAGCACATTTGTGCCTGTTCCATACGCAATGGCGGGCTACACCACCGATGTCATCATGGCTGCAGGAACTTTTGTTGAGGGGGCAAGTTTGGAACTTTCTTGCGACAGTCCAATCAAAAAGCCATACATTGCCTATTTTCAAGGTGGCATAACATATGAGCAACTTCGTCTTGTCGCCATTGCACTTCTTGAATTAAAATGATGAATTTTTGTTTAGCGAAACTCAACCTCCAAATTGAGATGTTAAGCAAAATTTAAAACAAATTTAGAACAGCAAATTGCTGTTCTTTTTCTTCTTTTATATTAATAAGATAAAATATGGTCAAGTCCTATAAAGCACATTCATTCATAAATGGGTTGCGATTTTCGTGTGCGAATGCCATAAAGGCAAACAAAGTGAAAATCATCATAACTTTCATTTTGATTTTGGTGGCAATTTTCACGGGGGTTTTTATTGCGGTTCGAAGTCACAACACATACTCACTCTATAATCTTCAAGAAATTTCGCTTGATGATTTCTATTCCGGCATGGCTGCCTCGGCGTCCGCTTTTGGCTCGCGCACACTTTCGCTTTTCATCAATGTGACAATTCTTGTGTGCCTTTCATTTTCACCATATCTTTTTCCATTGTCACTGATTTTGTTTGTCTATCGTGGATATTTGTTTGGTCTGAACTTTGCACTGATTTTCATTTTCTATGGTGTTGGTTCAATTTTCACGGCAGTCATCATCATTCTTCCTTGCCAACTTTTGACGCTTTTCGTCATGGTGATTTTCTATCTTGTGCTTGAACGAATGAATTGCAATTGCAGGCGTTTTGGGAAAGGTGATTGCAATCGTTTGTTCTACATCTTGGCGGGGTTTGTGCTTTTGGTTTTAATCAACCTTGTTGAAACCTTGCTTTTGTGCCTCTTGAGTGGCAGGGTGATTATGGTCATTTAACTTTCCTTTTGTTGTGCAAATTAAAACAAGATTTTAATTTTTGTGATTATAGAAATGGTTTGTGAAATTCATTTTGACATTTTAAATCAAAAAAGGTTGACGAATAAAAACCGAATGATTGAAAAAACTATTTAACAAAAGGAGATTTGGAAGATGAGAAAAATTTACATATCTTGTGTATTATGCATACTTGCATTCGCCATATTTTGTGGTGGTATGCAAGGTTTGACGCATTTTGTTTATGCCTCAAATGATGTTGACATCACAAGCAAAAGTGCAATTTTGATGGAATATGACAGCGGAGAAGTTTTGTTTGCAAAAGACGAAACTCAGCATTTGCCGGTTGCCAGCATGGTGAAGATGATGACAATTTTGATTGCACTCGAAGAACTTGACGCGGGAAACATCTCACTTGACACGCTCATCACAACAACTGAAAATGCGTCAAGCATGGGTGGGTCACAAGTGTTCATTGACCCTTATGTTGACTATTCCTTTGAGGACCTTTTGAAGTCGGTCATCATGGCATCGGCAAACGATGCGTCCGTTGCGCTTGCGGAATATTTCAACGGGAATGAAAAGGCTTTTGTCAACCGCATGAACAAGCGTGCCAAAGAACTTGGCATGACTGACACAAACTATGTCAACTGCACTGGACTTCCAGCACCGGAGCAATATTCTTCTGCAAAGGACACTGCCATTTTGTTGAAAGAAATTATGAAACATGAAACCTATCATGCCTACAGCACCATTTGGATGGACGAACTTGTGCATCCATCTGGGCGCAAGACCGAACTTGTCAACACAAACAGATTGATTAGATATTATCAAGGTTGTGACGGCGGAAAAACAGGCTCGACAAATGAAGCAGGATGTTGTCTTGGGGCGTCTGCAAAACGCGGTGACATGAGGTTGATTTCAGTGGTTGTTGGTGCGCCAAACAGCAAGACCCGCTTCAATGAAAGTGCCACACTTTTCAACTACGGCTTTGCAAATTTTGAAAGTGAAAAACTTGTCAAAACAGACACACCAATTTCAAATGTAGCTATTTCAAAAGGAAAAATTGACGCTGTTGATGTGTTTGCGCAGGAAGATTTTTCGGCAGTTGTGAAGAAAGGTGACACATCGGGATATGAGGTCAGCGTGGAAGTGGAAGAGAAGGTTAAAGCACCAACAAAGGCAGGACAACAAGTTGGAGAAGTTGTGGTCACAAGAAACGGAAACATTGTCAAAAGAATTCCAATTGTTGTCAAAGAAGACATCAAACATCTGTCATACTTTGAAACCGCACAAAAAGTGATTAATGAGTGGTAAAACCAAAACGCAATCGAAAGGTTGTCAACCAAAATTGAAAATGAGCAAATGAAACGGATGATGCAAAAATTGTGAATGAAAAATGAAATGTATGTTAAATAAAAATTGGGAAATGAATGTTTGGTGAAAATTTAATGAAACAAATTTTTAAATGAAATTTTCAAACAAAAATTAAACCACGAATTAAGTCCATTTAACTATTAATTAAATCCATAATGAATTGACAGAAAAAGCGAAACTTCGCTTTTTTTGTTTTATTTGCTTGATTTTGCGGTGCTTAACATGATATACTTTTTGTGTGAAAACTGCAGAGCAACAAATCACAGAACAACAGGAAGAATTGAAGTCGCAGCAAGGCGAAGTTTCAGAAGCTCAAAACGAAATGGCAGGCAATGGCGAAACAACAACCGCGCAAGGTGACATGCTTTTAAATTCTGACACATACCGCTTTAAATTGGACAATTTTGAGGGTCCATTGGATTTATTGTTGCACCTCATCAAAGAGGCAAAACTTGACATTGCCACAGTCAAACTTGCGGACATCACGGAGCAATATTTGGAATATATGCAAGACATCAAGAATGTGGACATGGACAAGGCGAGTGAGTTCATCACAGTGGCGGCAACCTTGATTGAAATCAAATCAAAAAGCGTTCTGCCTGTGGAGCAAGAGGAAGTCCCTGAGGAAGAGGATGACGAGGCTTTGCTTTTGCGTAGGCTGAAAGAATATGAACTTTTCAAAGAGGTTGGGAAAGACCTTAAACAAATTGAAGATGTTGGAAAGTTATATCGCGCGCCAGGCAAAGAAACTGAGAAAGTGAAAGTCATCATGAAAGACATGGTGCTTGACCAACTTCTTGACGCCTTTGCAAAACTTATGACGCGTGAAGAGCTGAAAAAGGCAGTTCAAAACGAGCAACCAAAGAAGATTGTCAAAGACCGCTTCACAGTTGCAGAAAAAATCATTGAAATTCGAAATTTTGCCAAAGAAAGAAAGCGCTTTGAGTTTGAAGAATTGTTTGATGACGATTTGACAAAAAGTGAACTTATCAACACATTTTTGGCGCTTTTGGAACTTTTGAAATTGCAGACGGTGAAAGTGATTCAAGGCGAAATTTTTGGGCATATCATCATAACAGCAAACGAGGTGTGAAATGAATGTTGAAAACAAAAAAGACCTTAAAGAAATTGTGCTTTCAATTCTTTTCGTGGCAGGCGAGGGGATTGAAAAAGACTTTATCATGCAAAAACTCAACCTCACTGACAAAGAACTTTCAAAGGTGATTGACGAACTAAAGAAAGAATATGACGGCGACAAAGGCATTCACATCATCACCTACAAAAACAAAGTGCAACTTGCGTCAAATCCGGCATATTCCGAATATATCAGCGAGGTTCTCAACCCAATTCGTGAAAAATCTTTGACGCGCGCGGCACTTGAAACGCTGGCAATTATTGCATACAAACAACCAATCACAAAACTTGAAATTGAGGACATCAGACGCGTGAATTGTGACTATGCTGTGCAAATTTTGGTTGACCAAAACATGATTGAAGTTGTTGGCAGAAAAGATGCAGTTGGAAAACCGCTCCTTTTTGGCACAACTGAAAATTTTTTGAAGAGGTTTAATCTTTCAGACCTTGCCGATTTGCCAGACTATGAGGCACTTTTGGAGAGAATCAAAGTGATTGAAGAGGGGCAAGATGAGCAACCACAAAGTGATAGTCTCTATAACGAGTTTAAACTTCCAGAAGAAGAGGAACTTCCGGAATTTTTGAAAGGTGAAGAGAGCATTCAAAAAGTTGAATAAGTGGCAGAACTTTTTGCCACTTTTTTGTTTATGCAAAATATTAAATCAAGACAAAACAAGACATCGCATTCTTGATGTTTCCTGTTTAATAATATTTAACAATTCGTCACCCTGAGCGTAGTCGAAGGGTCTCTTTAAAATTGAGAAACTTGCAGAAATTGTTAACTTCTGTAGAAATGTTTTTATTAAAATTCAAAAAGAATGGTATTTGGCAAAATTTAGGCATAAAATGTTTTATGGACAAGCAAAAATCTTATGGTGAAAATTATCAGCAAACAAAACTTAAGCACCGATTTTCTCTTCGTTTTGTGCTTATCACCATTTTTTGCTGTGTTTTGACTGTGGCACTTGTTGCAACTTTGGTGGGTGTGCTTCTATGAAAAAATTTGCAATTCATCCTGTCAGTTTGATTGTTTGGGTTTGGCTTTTGATTGTTCTTGGTCCGCTTCTTGCGTTGTCGTATGTGGTGGCAATTGTCATTCATGAATTTGGGCATTTTTTTGTTGCAAAACGGTTGGGATATGCTTTGTCGCGCTTTTCCATTTCGCCCTATGGGGTGGCGCTTTCATACTATCAGCAAAATTTGAACTATGCTGATGAAATCAAAATTGCTTTCGCAGGACCTCTTGCCAATTTGATTTCAGTGCTTTTTGTGCTTGGGTTTTGGTGGATTTTCCCGTCTGTCTATGCGTTCACAGAAAGTTTTGTGGTTGTCAGCACTCTGCTTGCGCTGTTCAACCTCTTGCCAGCATATCCAATGGACGGCGGGCGAATTTTCATCGGATGCGCATCGCACTTTATGTCGCAAGAGGTGGCAAGGAAAATCACAATTGTTGTTAACATTGTGTTGAGCATTTTGTTTTTTGCCTTGTTTGTTGCGTTTATGTTCATCAATTTCAATCCAACCTATTTGCTTTTTGTGTTTTTCTTGGTGGCGGGGGTGTTAGATTTGAAAAGTGTCACAAAGTTTGAAAAAATCAACATATTTTGCAAGAAGAGCAAAGATTTTGTTCGCCCTACAATTTTTTGTGTGTCAAAAGATGTCAAACTTAAAGAACTGCTCGGAAAAATGCAAACTTCCAAAACTTGTGTTTTCCTTTTGGAACTTGAAAACGGAAAGACTGTTGTTTTAAGCGAAAAGGCAGTCATAAAATTGTTGCTTACAAACAACTATGACGCAACATTGTATGAAGTGCTGGAAAAATCAAATAAAAAATGATGTCGGAATTTGTTGAAAATAATAAAAAAAGAGATAAAAATGGGATATTCTGTCAAAAACGGCTCAAAATATGCTTATAAGGAGAGGGAAAATGGATAAGAAAGAAAAAATGACGAAATATCTCAACGCAATATATCAAAACACACGCACTGCCATCCAATCAATTGAGGACATAATCACAAAAACCGAGGACAAAAAATTGATTGAAGAGTTGGCGAAAGAGGAGGATGAATATTCCTGCCTTGCCAAAGAGTGTGAAAATTTTGCCAAAGCAGAAAAAATTGAGGACATCAAAGACAACAATTGGATTGAAAAAACAAAACTGTGGGGCGCAATCAACATGGGGACAATGATGGACAAAACCACTCGCAACATTGCTGAAATGATGCTTGTTGGCACTTTCATGGGCATCATCACTTGCATAAAAGACAAAGATGATCACAAGGGTGTTTCGGCGGAGTTGGACGAAATTTTGGACAAACTCTATGAGTTTGAGCGCAAAAACATTGACAGACTTTTGCCGTTTTTGGAAGAGAATTGAGGTTATTTAATTAATCATTTTCAAAATAATAAATATAATAATTTTTCAAATTAATAATTCAAATCAAATTAAAATTTTCAAATTGATGTAAAAACAAAATAATATAAAAATAGTGAAAAACCTTCACTATTTTTTTTTGAGGTTTCAAATGCTTAAATGCTTAAATGTTTCAATTGATTTAATGTTTAAATGTTTCAAGAGATATAAAAGCTTCAGGTGTTGCAAGTCCTACATTTTTCTTGAAACTGAACGACAATTTGCGTCATTTTAACTTTCAGTCAAGAAAGGACATGTTTCGACAAAATTTTCGTGTATCAAAATTGTTTAGTTTCGCAAAATAAGCGCATGAGAACATCAACAAAAATCATTCTTGTCATTACAATTGCACTTTTTGTTGCAAACATTTTTTTGACAGGAAGTTTGATTTCTGCAATTGTGCCAACGGGAAGTGGGTTTGAATTTAATTTCACTCCACTTGCTTGGGTCAGTTTGACGCTTCAAATTTTGTTTTCAATTTTTTCAACCATTTTGTTTTTCCGTTTTCTCAAAACTCAAAGGTTGTCAAACATGATTTTCTTTTCAATTGCACCGCTGACACTTGTTTATGGCGCATTTATGGTCTATATTGTCAGCGTGAAAGATATGACAAATTTGACTGCACAATCTGTGCGTGCAACGCTCAACATCTCCACGGCAGACGATGCCTATAACCATCTTTTATGGGCGGGGCTTGCAACATTAATTTTCCTTGTCGCCGTTTTTGTGATTGTGTTGTTTGCGTGCCGACCGCTTTCCAAAGTCGAAAACATCACAGAGAAGTTGGGCGATGGCAGAACAAAATTTGACAATTTTAAAGTTGGTGGTGGAAAGCAATTTCAAGAGATTGAAAACTCGCTGAACAAAATCAATTATTCGTTTAAAGAAAAGGAAAACAAAATCAGGCAAACCAATTTGGAAGCGCAAAAATTCATTCCAAAGCAGTTTTTCAAATTTCTTGGCAAAAACAGCATTTCAGAACTTGAACTTGGAAACCAGGTCAAGAAGAATGCCACCACACTTTTTTGTGACCTCAAAAGTGCAACAAACATAAGTCGAAGTTTGAGTCTGGAAGAAAATTTCAACTACATCAACTCCTATCTCAAAGTTGTTGCCCCACTCATAAGAAAGTTTGACGGCTTCATTGACAAATATCTTGGCGACGGGGTGCTTTCTGTCTTTTCAAAACCTCAAAACGCCATAGAGTGCGCGCACGCCATTTTGCGTGCAATTGACGTGAAGAATAAGTCGCAAAAAGAACTTCCAAACATAGATGCAAGGATTTCCATCAACACAGGCGAGATTATTTTTGGAATTGTTGGAGATGAGGAGCGAAAAAGTCCAACCATCATTTCGGATGTTGTGAACCTTGCCAGCAAAATGGAGGAAATTAACCTCTATATTGGCACAAAACTTCTCATTTCCAAAACGACACTCAACGAACTTCCGCAAAATTTCGAATTTGACTATCGCTATACCGGTGCGCTGTCTTTGGAGGATGGAACTCAAATTCCGTTGTTTGAAAGTTTGAACTATTATTCCAAAACCAAGCGTGAGAAATTGAAAAAATTGAAAAACAAATTTGAAAGCGGAGTGAGGGCATACAACGAGCGAAATTATGCTGAGGCAAAGGAAATTTTTGAATATGTGCTTCACTATGTTCCAGATGACAAACCTTCATATGTCTATTTCAACAAAGCAAGCGAAAAATTGAAAGAGGTTGCATGAGAGTTGCACGAAAGGTTGTTGTGAGAAGTTGCTTGACAATTGCACGAGAGGTTGCATAAGAGGCTGTTATGAGAGTTTGGATGAGAGTTGCACGAAAGAGGTGCAACTTTTTTTTGTGTTTAAATTTGTGATTGTTTTCTATTTTCTCACCTATTTTTTTGTTTAAGATTGTGTTAATAGTGCTTAAAATTGAAAGGGTGAACGAGAGCAATTAACATTTGAAAAGTAAAATTTTGCAACTTTTAATTTTTATGATTTACATATTCTTTGATACACTTGACTTTGTTTTGGTTATGTTTTAAAATATTGTAAATGAAGAAAAAAAGACCAAAAATTTTTCAGAAAGGAAAATCGTTTAAAGTTTGTCCAAGATGTGGCAACAAATGTTTAATCAATCAGACGAAATGCGAGGAGTGTGATTTGCTTTTTGCGCGCCTTGAATTTGCTTCCAACACTGCTGCAAAGAGGCAACTTAGGCGTTTCGACCGAGATTATATCATCTACACGAAAGATTTGCCAAAAGATGTAAGTTTCATCAAACTGCTTCTTTACACAATTTTTTTCGGGGTTTTTGGTGTGCATTATTATTATGTTGGCAAATATTTCAAAGGCTTTTTGATGAGTTTAAGTTTTGTCTATCTCATTCTTTGCACAGTTTTCAACGCTTACATCATGAACAACTTGGAGGCATATTCTTCATTGATTTTCTTTCCAATTGGTGTGGCGGCACTTTCGTGGATTGTAAGTTTGACTCTTGTCATCAGCAAAAAATTTAAAGTACCAATTCTTGTGGATATTCCAAAAGATGTTCAGGACGATTTGAAAGCCAAAAAAGAGGACTTTCAAAAATTCAGCCAAGAACTTAAGGCGGAAAATGAGAAACTTCGCCAAGAGCAAACAGGCGGAATGGAAGATGTTTCTGATGTGAAAAATGATGATGTTGTGAAGAGTCAAGTTGCTGAAAAGTGCGTGAAAAGCGAAAAAATTTCAAAGTCTAAAAAGAATGTTGACAGTTTCAAAATCATTGAAAAAGTTCTGGGAATTAAGAAAAAATAAAGAATGAAAACAAAACACATATGTGACAAAAATTAAAATGTTGAAATTTTAAGAGGAAGAATATGAGAGTTGTTGTTGGAATTTCGGGCGGTGTTGATTCAAGCGTGGCAGCATACCTATTGAAAAAACAAGGACATGAAGTGATTGGGCTTTTCATGATCAATTGGGAAGAGGGCGATGAATGCACTGCGGAAGATGACTATGAGGATGTGAAGAGGGTGTGCACAAAAATTGGCATACCATATTTTTCTGTGAATTATGCCAAGGAATATTATGAGCGTGTTTTTCAATATTTTTTGAATGAATTTAAGGCGGGCAGAACGCCAAATCCAGATGTTTTGTGCAATCGCGAAATTAAATTTGGGCCATTCTTGGATAAGGCGCGCGCACTTGGTGCAGACATGATTGCCACAGGACACTATGCCAAAACCTATCAAAAAGATGGGAAGACCTATCTTGCAAAGGCAAAAGATTTGTCAAAAGACCAATCATATTTTCTCAATCAGTTGTCGCAAAAGCAACTCTCGTCTGTCATTTTTCCTCTTCAAGATTTGGAAAAGAAAGAGGTGAGAGAAATCGCCAAAGAGCTTGGTCTTTCAACCGCAGAGAAGAAAGATTCAACAGGGATTTGTTTCATTGGTGAGCGAAATTTCAGAAAGTTTTTGAAGCAATATCTTCCTGCTCAGCCGGGCGACATTTGCACGCTTGATGGAGAAGTTGTTGGGCGACATGAGGGACTGATGTATTATACCATTGGTCAGCGTCGAGGACTTAACATCGGAGGCAAGCATGGTGGCAATGGCGAGAGATGGTTTGTGCTTAAGAAAGATTTGCAGAAAAACATTTTGTATGTCAGCCAAGGCGAGTGCGAGGAATTGTTTTCTGTTGGACTTTTGGCAGACACATTCAATTGGATTCCTGAAAAACCAAAAGAAAAGGAATTTGATTGTTTTGCAAAGTTCAGATATCGGCAACCTGACCAAAAAGTGCATGTGACAGTGACGGAAGATGACACCATCAAAGTTGATTTTGCCGAGAAGCAACGCGCTGTCACCGAGGGGCAATTTGTGGTGCTTTACACCGAGGATGGCACATGTTTGGGCGGAGGAATCATTGACAAAGTGGTTTTTTGAAATTGAATTTTGACCAACAAACAAATTAAGAAATGAAATTGTTTGTTTTTGATTATGAAAATAAAGATAATCAAGATGTTGCGTATTATGCAGTTAAAAATGTTTGCATAATACACAAGATGTAGGGTTTTAGTTTTTAACTTTGGTGTTTTGTTTTTAGAAAAACTATACTATATTTTTTAAATGGAACAAAGCAAACATAAAACTTTAAGGAGAAAAATTTTGAGAGTTGCAGATTCGTGGAAAGAGGAATATCGTGTTTTGGCAACGGGTGATGGAGAGAAGTTGGAGTCTTGGTCTGGCATCACTCTTCTTCGTCCAGACCCTCAAGTGATTTGGCATAGAAAAAGAGACCTAACAAAAAATGTTGACGCAATTTATGAAAGAAAAGAGGGTGGTGGTTTTTGGCATTTCAATAAACAAATTCCTGAGCAGTGGGTCATCACATGGAAAGGTTTGAAATTTATTGTCAAACCAATGGGCTTCAAGCACACAGGAATTTTTCCTGAACAGGCAGTGAATTGGGAAATGATGATGTCACTCATTCAGGCGCAAAAAAGAGAAATTAAGGTTTTGAATCTTTTTGCATACACAGGTGGGGCGTCTGTTGCATGCAGTAAAGCCGGAGCCATTGTGACTCATGTGGATGCCAGCAAAGGCATGGTGGAGCGTGCGAAAGAAAATGCCAAACTTAACGGAATTTCCAACATTCGCTTTATTGTTGACGATTGTGAGAAATTTATTGAGCGAGAAATTCGGCGCGGAAACCGTTATGATGCCATAATTATGGATCCTCCAAGTTATGGTCGTGGGCCAAATGGCGAGATGTGGAAACTTGAAAACAATTTGGCAGATTTTGTGGAACTTTCCAAAAAAGTTTTGTCAAACAAACCACTTTTTGTGTTGATTAATTCCTACACCACAGGGCTTCAGCCGACAGTTATTGCAAACATTTTGAAATGTGTTTTTGGTGCAAATGGTGTGGAGGCTGACGAAATTGGATTGCCGACTGATGAGGGTTTAATTTTGCCGTGCGGAGCAAGCGGGATTAAAATTTGGAAATAAAACTTATTGCAAAAATTAAGACGAATTTTTTGAATTTAGAGAAGAAACCAAACTAAATTTGAAGAACATAAACTTAAAAACATATTTGAAGATAAAAGGAAAACGAACATGGAAGATTTGACAGTGCTTTATGAAGACAATCAAGTTGTGGTTGTCATCAAACCGCAGAATGTGCCATGCGTGGCTGATGCAAGTGGAGATGAGGACATGCTTTCGCGCGTCAAGGCATACATTAAAGAAAAATACAACAAGCCGGGCGAGGTTTTCATTGGGCTTGTTCACAGGCTTGACAGACCAACAGGCGGAATTATGGTTTTTGCGCGAAACTCTAAATCTGCAAAAAGGTTGAGCGAACAATTCAAAACTCATGAAGTTGAAAAAATCTATTATGCGGTGACAAACGGGGTTGTGAAAATCAAGCGTCAGACGCTCATCAATTATGTCAAGAAAGACGAAAAAGAAAACATTGTCAAAATTGTCCCTATGAGTGAGCAAGGGGCTAAAAAAGCGGAACTTGTCTATAATGTTTTGGAAGATGATGGGAAATATTCTCTTTTGGAAGTCAAAATTTTGACAGGCAGAAGTCATCAAATTCGCTTACAATTGGCAAACATAGGTTTCTCTCTTTTTGGCGATGTGAAGTATGGAAAGGCAAAAGGGCGAACAGGAAATCTTGGGCTTTGGGCTGGAAAACTTTCTTTCACTCATCCAACAACAAAAGAAAAAATGACATTCATTGCCTATCCTGACGAAACCAAAGAGCCATGGAACAAATTCAACATGCAAAAACACTTACTTTTCTTTTAGAAAAAAGAAAAGTAAGCAAAAGAAAACCACTTGAACGAATTATTGGTTTTGTTTATAAAAAAGTTAAATAAGCAAAAGAAAACCGTTTGAAAATTTTTTGTTTTGTAGTTAAGAAAAGATTAAATAAGTATAAGAGAACTACCTGTATGAATTATGGGTTATAATAAAAGTGAAGAACAAACAAAGCAAAAGAAAACCACTTGCTGAAAAAAAATAATTTAACAACAAAACTCTTTAAATTATGGAATTGGAGGGAACATGAAAAAAAGAAGTGAAATTGAGGAAAGATTTAAGTGGGATTTGACCAAATTTTGCAAGGATGACAAAGAGTTTTATTCTCGTCTTGATGCTGTTGCACAAAAAATTGGTGAATTTAAGAAATATGAAGGGAAACTTTCAAATGACGACACCCTTTTTGAGTGTTTGGAGTTTGAAAGCATTTTTGGTATTGAGATTTCGCTGATTGCAGAATATGCTCATCTTCGACTTTGTGAAAACAATGCGGAAAGGTCGGCAAATGAAATGACGGAAAAACTGAGCGTTGTTGGGGCAAAATTTTCAACTGCAACTTCATATATTGATGTTGAAATCAGCAAGTTTAGTGATGAAAAATTGAAAGCGCTTCAAAACTATTCAAAATTCAAAAATTATAAGAGGTTTTTTGAAGCGGTGCTTCGCGACAAAAAACACACCCTCTCCAAGAAAGAAGAGTTGTTGATTTCAAGGATGTCCGAATTTTTGGGCGGATATTCAAGTTGCTATGACAAGTTTTCTGATGTTGACTTGAAGTTTGACAAAATTAAAGATTCAAAAGGTGTCGAACACGAGTTTAATCAGTCGAATTATTCCATTTACGCCGAAAGCAAAGACCGCACATTGCGTGAGAACGCGTTTAGGGAAATCAACGGAAAGCGCGGAGAATTCATTAATTTTCTTGCCACAAACTACATCAATGACATCAAAGAGACTTGTGTGTTTGCAAAGATAAGAAAACACAAATCGGCGCTTTCTGCTTCAATCTTCAATGAAGAGGCAAGCGAAGATGTTTACAACATGCTCATAAAGAAAGTGCGCGAGAATGTTGATTTGCAGGCGAGATATTTTGAAATTAAACGCAAAATGTTGAAGTTGCCAGAATTTGCAGTCTACGACACATTTGCGCCGGTGGTGAAAGATGTTGAAAAGAAATATACCTATGATGAAGCAATCGACCTCATCAAAGAGGCGGTTTCGTGCTTGGGTGAAGAATATGTTTCGTTGATTCAGTGTGCAAAAGACGAGCGCTGGATTGATGTCATGCCAAATCAAAACAAAGACAGTGGGGCATTTTCAAGTGGGGTTTATGGTGCAACGCCTGTTGTGCTGATGAACTTCGAGGGAAATCTTGAAAGTGTGTTCATTTTGGCGCACGAACTTGGTCATGCAATGCACACCTATCATTCTTGCAAACATCAGCCTGTCCAAACCGCAGACTATGTGATTTTTGTGGCAGAAGTGGCAAGCAATGTCAACGAACAACTGCTTTTGCGTCACTTGCTTTCGAAGGCAAAGACAAACGATGAAAAAATTTTCTTATATGACCACTTTTTGAAAGATATGCGCTCTTCAATTTTCAGGCAGACAATGTTTGCCGAATTTGAGCAGTTTGCACATGAGGAATATGAGAAGGAAAATCCACTTTCTGCCGAATTTTTGTGTGAGAAATATGAAGAACTCAACAATTTCTATCATGGCAAAAATGTTGTGCAAATTCCTGAAATGAAGTTTGAATGGGCAAGAATTCCACATTTCTATCGCAGATTTTATGTGTATAAATATGCAACCGGTTTGATTTGTGCAATCAAAATTGCTTCAAAACTTTTGACAGAAAAAGGCTTTGCGAAGAAATATTTAAAATTCCTCTCAGCAGGTTGCTCAGCCGACCCAATTTCACTTTTGAAAATTGCAGATTGCGACCTTACAAAAGAAGAAACTTTTGATGACGCCTTCAAAACATGTGAAGAATACATCAAGAAATGGGAGACTTTGTTGCAATAATCAACTCAAAAACGAAACTTTATGGTTTATTTAAAATTATGTTTTTCGTTTCATTCGTTTCTTTAGAGTCTTTATGAACATTTCATTGAAAAATTAAACAATCGTTTATGCACACTTTAAGGTGTGCATTTTTTATAAGTGCAAAAAGTGATTTTTTATGAATTTGATTTTATATAAATTTTTACACGGATAAAACCAAAAATATGTTTTAATATTCATAAAAATGCATAAATATGCAAAACAATTTATAAAAATAAAAAAGAGCAAGAAGTTTTATATGGTTTCTTGCTCTTCTTTTTGGATATCATGTTAAGTTTTTATTGTTTATATTTTTAAAGACATTCGAAATTTTATAGATTTTTAAGATCTTCCAATTTTATTTTTCAAGAAATTTAAGTTTTAAAGACTATTTCTGAAATTTAAGAGAACTTAACCTGCTTGAAATCTCATTGATTGTTTCGATTTCCGATTAGATATCCGATTGTGAAATAAAGGATGTTTTCGCTCACACAAATTTGATTGCCAAAACAACAAGGGGAATGATGTGGCTGGCAAGGACAACATTGTGGAGGACATTGCGGTGGGCATTGCGGTCTGCAACATCCACCCGGACGCAAATCTTGGTAACAACCCGGACAGTATCTTGTTGAATAGTTCATTTGTTTGCCTCCATTATCAATCTATGTGCATTTTGAAAAAATGTCACTTGTTTTTGAGATTAATTTATTTTATAGAAAAGTGGGGCTAAAACCACAAACGCACTGAATGAGCACTGATTATATTTTGCCGTTTTGGTTGGTCAATTTTGCATAAAAAATTTTATCTTTGATTTGCGAATGAATTATTTTCTTCCGCTTTGCATTTGGTTTTTGTTGTGATATAATTGGAATATGAAAAGATTGGATGTCCTTTTGGTTGAAATAGGTTTGTATCCCTCAAGAGAAAAGGCAAAACAAGCAATTGAAAGTGGAAGAGTTGAAGTGAACGGGCAAAAGGTCACTAAGCCTGCTTTGCTTTTTGATGAAAACTGCACAATCAATGCTCTTCCTTTTGAATTCGTTTCAAGAGGTGGTTTCAAATTGCAAAAAGCGCTTGAGGAATTTGAAATCAATCTGTCTGGACGAACGGTTCTGGATGTTGGGGCGTCAACGGGAGGCTTCACAGATGTGTGTTTGCAAAATGGAGCAGAAAAAGTTTTTGCGGTTGACACAGGCGAGGGGCAACTTGTTGAAAGTTTGAGAAAAGATGGGCGTGTCGTGAATTTGGAAAATACCAACTTTCTTACGCTTAAAAAAGAAGAATTGAAAGATGTCAGTTTTGTTTGTGTGGATGTTTCCTTTGTCAGTCTGACGAAACTTGCATGGAAATTTGCAGAATTGTTTGCAGATAATGTCAATTTTGCAGGTGTTGGCAGTGTTGATATTGTTGCACTCATCAAGCCACAGTTTGAGTGCGGACTTCAGTATGCGCGCAAACACAAAGGAGTTGTCAAAGATGAAAAAATCAGGCAAAAAGCAATCAAAGATGTTGTTGATGCTTTTGATGCTGTCGGATTTAAAAATCGAGGAATTGTCACTTCGCCAATTAAGGGCGGAGATGGCAATGTGGAATTTTTGGCTTGGTTTTCAAGCAAGTGATTTTTGATTGTTAATAACTTTTTGTTTTGTCAATTTTATAAATTTAAAATTTAAAAATCGTTCCAGATTTTTTTATTGAAATCTGATGCAAATTTTGCCGTTTTAAATTTTTTCTTAATCAAACCTTTTGTTTCTTGTTTGGGTTTTTATAGAAAATTCTGGTCAAAGTTTTTGTCATAAAATTGTCGGTGAGGGCTTTTCTGCAGAAATTGAAGAATTTATATTGTTTGCCAATGATGTAACGAGGTTTAAGATGTTTTTTCTCGCAGATTTTGTGCAACTTTTTGATGGCGTTTTCAGGCTTCATTCTGCGACTTTCCGTTTTTTCGGTTGGTTTTGTGGAAAGTTCGATTGAATTTCCATATCTCTCATTTGTTTCATAGTTTTTCACTCGGTTGTTTGAGAAATTTGTTCGGATGTCGCCAGGGCAAATGGAGGTGACTTGAATGTTTGTGTGGCTCAGTTCCATTCTGAGACTGTGGGCGAAACTGTCAACTGCGGACTTACTGGCACAGTAGTAAGCCTTAAATGGCAACGGAAACAGACCTGCAGCAGATGAAATGATGACAATTTTTCCGTTCTTCTTCATCATTGGAATGGCATATTTGCAGGCATTTGCAGTGCCGAAGAAGTTGACCTCAAACTGTTTTTTTGTGTCGCTCTCTTTGAGAAGTTCGACTGCACCACTCAAGCCATAGCCGGCGCAGGTGATGAGCATGTCAATTTCGCCATAGTTGAGGAGGATGTCGTCAAAGGTAGATTTCAACTTCTTGTGGTCGGCGACATCAATGGCATAGTCTTTTCCGCTGAGAGAAATGTCAATCACCTTGTCTCCAAGTTTTTCAAATTTTTCTTTAAGTCCAAGACCAAGACCGCTTGAAGCGCCGGTGATGACAATTGTTCTTTTTTCAATTCTCATAATTTTCTCTCCGTTTTCTTTATGGTTTTTATTTTTTCTTGCCAAATCTAAAGGAATTTGTTTAAAAATTTAATACAATTATATATAAATTTTCGACATCACGGGATGTTGGAGGTTGCAAGAAGATTGCTTTTCAAGTTTCATCTATTGCTCTTTTAATCATTTTATAACAAAATCTGTTTTTTTCAAAATAATTTGACAAATAATTTGGTAAAATGTTAATATAGCATATAATGTGTTTCAAATGAATTGAAAAACATTGGCGCATGGTTTGAGAATTTTTAAATTATGAGAATTTTTAAATTCGAGAAATTTGAGCAGAGGAAATTTGAATAAAGAGAAATTATGCAAAAATCTTTCAACAAACTGAAAAGGACGTCATCTGAAATTTGAATTTTGGAATATTTGCAAACTTTGGAGGGAAAATATGTATTATATGAACAAAACAAAACGAAACTTAATTCTTGCAGCGGCAATTTTGAACTTAATTGGAATCACTGCAAGTTTAGTCCTTTCAATTATATTAATTGTCAATCGTGAAGCAGTGCAGGAATATTTGGAACTTTACTATTTTGTCAGTTATTCCACCAACATTGTTTACACAATCATTTCATTTATAATTGGTTTGGTTGGAAGCATTTTGTTGATTTATTCTGTGCGCGCAAAAGGAAAATATTTCAGAAGGTCGCAGGGGATGTATCTCACAGGTTTCATCATCATAATCTTCTTTGGCGGATTTATTCCTTGGATTTTGCTTTTCATCTCTCTGTTTGTTTCAGATGTGATTGTCATCAATTCTCGAAGTGAACTTAGAGAAGAAGAAAAACAGGAAATCAAAAACGACCAAGCCTATGAACTCAAAAAGAGAAAAATTGAAGAATTGAAGCGTTTGCGTGACAGTGGAGAAATCACTGAAGAGGAATATAAACAAAAACTTTTTGAGTTGCTCTGATTTTTGAAAAGTTTGCATACTACACAAAATATGGTGTATTATTCATTGCATAATACACTATATTTTTTATTTTCGTGAAATTTTCACAATTTGCAATTTCTTTGAAATTTTGGAGAATTTTTGGAGGATTTTAAGATTTTTGTTTTTTTATGACTTTTCTTTATGGCTTTTTGGCACACTGTTTTTGAGGTTTGTCATTCTTGCTTTTTTAAGACTTCTCTTTTTGATTTAAAAAAGTTTGTCAAAAGGTCTGAGCACTCCTTTTCATTTTCCTCATCTTGCGCAAAAATGCATTTGTGGTTTAAGCGGTTGCTTGTGAGAATTTGCTCGAAGAGGTTGTCTTGCGATGTTTTTTCTTTTGCCCCATATGTCACTTTTTCAAGGCGAGCATTTGCAATTGCGCCAGCACACATTGGACATGGCTCAAGTGTGACATATATCTCGCAACCGTCAAGTCTCCAACTGTGAAGTTTTTTGCAAGCCTTCTCAATTGCCACCACTTCGGCATGCATAAGGGCATTTTGCTTTCTTTCGCGCATGTTTCGTCCTTTGGAAAGAATTTTTCCGTCTTTCACAATCACAGCACCAATTGGAACTTCTCCTTTTTTGAGTGCCTTTTTTGCTTCCTCAATTGCAATTTGTATGAAATTTTCTTGAGAAGTTTTGGTTTCTTTTGTTTGCTTTGTTGTTTGTTTTGTTTGTTTGTTCATTTTTTCCTCAATTTACTTAATTTTTCTTTTTCTCCATTTCTGTCTTGCTTCTTCTTGTTTTTTATTTGAATATTTTAAACAAAAAATTGATGTTTGTCCAACAGATTGTTTGTTTTTTCAAAAATTTTGTGATATTATATTTTCCATGAGTGACATTTCAGACGCATTAAAACAATATAAACCACGAAATTTCTACTCCATTCGCGACAGCGGAATTGTCTATCTTTGGGCAATTCTTTTGCCTTTGGTTGTTGGAATTGTTTTTGGATACATCTCCATGTTTATTGCCTCAAATTTTGGCATGGAGTTTGCTGAGGGGAGCAATATTATTGCGGACCTTTTCGCAAACTATCTTTGGTTCAGCATTCCGTATGCGCTTCTGACGCAAATTGTTTTTGTGTGCCTCTATTTTGTTTTCCACAAAGTCAACAAAATTTCATATAAAGCCACAACAATTTCTTTCAAAAAAGCAAACATTTGGACGGCTTTTCTTTCAGTTTTGGTGGGCATAATTTGTGTTCTTGGCTTCATTTGGTTGATTGAAGGTTGTTTTGGCGCGATGTTTGACCGTATGGGAATTGAAACATCTTCATTGGGGCTTCCTCTCAGCAATGTTGGATGGCTTTTCCTTAACTTGCTTATTCTTGGTGTTGTGCCGGCAATTTGTGAGGAGTTCATTTTCAGAGGAATCGTCTTCAAAGGACTTCGCGAAAAATTCTCGGGCACGGCAAGTGTGCTTCTCTGCGGGCTTATGTTTGCACTCATTCACCAAAGCATAACGCAGTTCATCTATCCGTTCATTTTGGGTTGTCTGCTTTCGTTTGTCATGGAGAAAACCAACAATTTGCTCTACCCAATTCTCATCCACATGTTCAACAATTTCACAACCATAATCATCAGTTTCTTGCAGGAGACGGGCGTCATCACGCTTTCTTTCAATGTTGCTTGGTGGGGTGTGATTTGTGCAATTTTGATTGCTGTTGCAACTTGCGCACTTTTGTGGGTGATTTATCGTTTCTATCTCAAAAAACAGCAAAAACTTGAGGAAGAAAGAAGCGGACAGGTGACACAAGCGCCACCAATTATGGTTGGGAAACTTCCGCTGACAATTGTTTGCGGAATCATCTGCACTGTCATCTTGATTGTTATAAATTTACTTTAAGGAGAGTAAGATATTTTAACGAAATGTCTTGCAAGCGTTGCTTGTGAGGCTGACAAAGAAAAACAAGGACTTTCGCTATGTCAAAAAGAATTTCATACTTCACCAATCTAATCTATTTTGTTGTGCTTGTGGTTTTTGTTGTGGTCAGGGTTTGTTCTGCCTATGGTCTTTTTTCTTTTATGGGTGAATATGGCTCATACATCATGAGTTTCATCACGCAAGTTGGAATCATTTTCTTGCTTCCGCTTGTGCTTTTCAAAATGCTGAACAAATTTTCTTTCAGAACAACTTTCAATTTCTATGGTTTCAAAAAAGTTTCCTACAAAACCGTGCTTGTTGCAATTGTGCTTGGGGCGGTGGTGTTTCTCTTGAATGTCTATGTTTCAAGTTTTTTCAACTCCATGATTCAACTTTTCGGCTACACACCATCGTCTTCCTCGTCCTCGCTTCCTGCAACTTGGTGGGTGTTTGTGCTTAACCTCATTACCACCGCCATTTTGCCTGCAATTTGCGAGGAAACTTTGCACAGAGGCATGCTTTTGAAAGGCAATTCTCAAATGGGCATAAAGAAAAGCATCATCATTTCGGGCTTTCTGTTTGGACTTCTGCACCTGAACATAGAGCAATTTTTCTATGCCACCATCATTGGTTTGTTTTTGGGATATCTTTGCTGGGGTTGCAACTCAATCTATCCTTGCATAATTGTGCATTTCATGAACAACGCAATCAGTGTTTTTCTCTCGTTTGCGCAGGCAAAGGGATGGGCAATTGGAAACATTCTGAACACTTTTTCAAACTTTGTTCTTCAAAGTGGAGCAATTGGTTTTTTGATTTTTGTGCTTGTTTTGGTGCTTTTTGTGGTGATTGCAATTGAACTGACGCGCTTTTTGATTAAAGATTCTTTCAACTACAACTTCGGCAGGCGTCAAAAAGAACTTGCCAACATGGCAATCAGAGACAGTTTTTTCAGACAAATTGACGACATCAAAAACGACCAACAAGTTGAAAATTCCATCTATTCGACAGATAAAAACATAATTTACATCGATTTTAAAGATTTCTTGGAATTTGTCAACAAGAATTTTGAAAATCTTAAGAAAGAGGTTGGTGGTGCAGAGAACAAATTTGCTGGTAAGAATGAAAAAATTTCGAAGCAAAAACCAATTGAGAATGTGGACCTTAAAATCAAAATTTTGATGTGGGGGTCGATTGCGCTTTCGGCGGTGGTCACATTTATGACTTTCATTTGGGGGCTGCTGCGATGATGACAATAAATTTGATTTGTGTTGGAAATTTAAAAGAAAAGTTTTCGCGTGAGGAGCAGGCGGAATATCTCAAAAGATTGTCTGCTTTTTGCAAGGTGAATGTTGTTGAAATTAAAGAACAAAACCAACTTCAACAGCCGGCATTGATTGTTGAAAAAGAGAGTGAGGAAATTTTGTCTCATCTTTCGGGATACATAATTCTTTGTGACATTGAGGCAAAGGAGAGTTCAAGCCCTGCATTTGCAAAACACTTGCAAGACCTTATGCAAACAACATCCACAATTTCTTTTGTTGTGGGTGGCAGTTATGGCGTAAGTGAAAAGGTGAGGAAAAAGTGCAATGAAAGAATGTCGTTTTCACCAATGACTTTTCCACACAATCTCTTCCGCATTATGCTTTTGGAACAAGTCTATCGCGCTTTCACCATTATCAATGGAAAAACATATCATAAATAGGCGAAAAAACTGCGCTGAGGGCTCACATTTGCCACCTTGTGTCAAATGTATCACTTGTACGCTTGTTTTTTCGCCCTCCGCACCAAACGAAAATCTCGCTTACGCTCGATTTTGTGCGGACTCTCTTGCGAAGTGGGGCGCTGTGGGCAAAAAGTGGAATGTGAGTTTGAAACTGCGCTGATGGCTCTCATTTCCAAAATTGTCACTCTGAGGCGTCCATGACGCTTTTTGTTAATAGTCATTTCAATTCATATTTTATCACTCTGAGCGAAGCCCGTTGGGTCTCGGCAACAATAAACAATGTTGATTTGAAAATTAAATAAATAAAAGCTGTCATTGACGGAGATTTTTTGAAAATTGGCGCAAAATGCTTGATTTTTTCTGCGCGGTGTGATATGATGAGGAAGTCATTGAAGACAAATTAACACTCAAAGCGTATTTGAAAATCTGTTGCCTGAACGCATTTGGTCTTTGGTTTGTTTGAATTTTCTTTCGAATTTGACCATTTGCAAAAGTGCTTGTGGACTTTGATGGGCTGTCCTGTGGCACTTGGGTGGGTTTTTGAAAATTGAAACTTTGGGGAAGACAAAAAACAAGGAGGTATGAAAAATTATGTCAGTTATTTCAATGAAACAACTTTTGGAGGCTGGTGTTCACTTTGGTCACCAAACAAGAAAATGGAACCCAAAGATGAAAAAATACATTTTCACCGCAAGAAATGATATTCACATCATCAACCTCGAACTTACTTCAGAACAAGTGGACAAGGCTTATACATTTGTTCGTGACATTGTTGCAAGCGGAAAAAGTGTGCTTTTTGTTGGCACAAAGAAACAGGCTCAAGAGGCTGTTAAGGAAGAAGCAGAAAGATGTGGAATGTTCTATGTCAACACTCGTTGGCTTGGCGGAACTCTCACAAACTTCAAAACAATCAGAAACAGAATTGAGAGACTCAACAAACTTAATCAAATGGAAAAGGTTGGAGAATTTGACCTTTTGCCTAAAAAAGAAGTTGCTCTTTTGAAACAAGAAAGAGACAAACTTGAAAAGAACCTTGGCGGAATTAAGGATATGAGAGATTTGCCAGGCGTTATCTTTGTTGTTGACCCATCAAACGAAAAGATTTGCGTTCATGAAGCAAAAATTTTGAAAATTCCTGTTGTTAGCCTTGTTGACACAAACTGCGACCCAAGCGATGTGACAGTTGTCATTCCAGGAAATGATGATGCCATCCGTTCTGTCAAATTGATTGCAAGTGCAATTGCAGATGCAGTCATTGAGGCAAGAGAAGGCGTTTCCATGAAGAAAGAGGAAGAAGAGGCTCCAGCAGAAGAAAATGTTGACCTTGAAGCACTTTTGGAACAAGCAAAACCAAGTGTTGAGCAAGCAGAAGCAGGCGAGGAAGAAAAGAAAGCAGCAAAGAAGTCAAGAAAGAAACCTGCCGTGAAAAAAGAAACAAAGAAAGACGAAAAGTCTGAAGAAAAAGTTGAAGAGAAATCTGAAACCGAAACAAAAACTGAAGAATGATGATTTTTGTGTCTTAATTTAAAATCTTAACTTTAAAAATTTCGATTTCTTTAAATCGTCAAAAATTACCAAAAATTGACAGTTTTTCAGATTTCGCTTAAATGCTGAGTTAAAATCTGGAAATTTTACATCAAGTGAAGTTGAAAAGCCCAAAATTTAAGAAATAAAAAATAATACATGAAAAAAACACATCTTCAAAATTAATGAGATTGAAAAAGAAAGAAAAGGAGAATTTGATTATGAGTTTTACAGCACAGGATGTCGCAAAACTTCGCGCTCAAACAGGCGTTGGAATGATGGAATGCAAAAAGGCGCTCACAGATGCAAATGGAGATTTTGAAAAGGCAATTGTCCTCTTGAGAGAAAGAGGGCTTAAGGCTGTTGACAAAAAGCAAGGAAGAATTGCCTCTGAAGGTTTGGTTGCTTCCTACATCCACATGGGTGGAAGAATTGGTGTTTTGGTGGAAGTTAACTGCGAAACAGACTTCGTTGCAAAAAGCGAAGATTTTCAAACTTTGGTTAAGGATATTGCAATGCACATTGCTGCAGCAAATCCAAAATATGTTTCTGAAAGTGATGTTGACCCTGCAGAACTTGAACAAGAGAAAGAAATTTTGCGTGTTCAAGCAACAAACGAGGGCAAACCTGCAAACATCATTGAAAAGATGATTGAAGGCAGAATTAAGAAATTCTATGAGGATGTTTGCCTTTTGAATCAACACTTTGTCAAGAATCCTGATTTGACAATCAAAGACCTTTTGACAGAAGCAACACTCAAAATTGGCGAAAAAATTGCCATCCGCAGATTTGTTAGATATGAACTTGGCGAAGGTTTGGAAAAGAGAAACGACAACCTTGCTGAAGAAGTTGCAAAACAAATGGCAGGAAAATGAGATTTCATGCTTTTGCAAAAGAACTTGAAAATTGATGATTTGTTTTGATGCGTCAAGAAATTGAAACAAACTTCAAAAAACAATTAAAATTTGAATTAAACGGCAAATTTGCCGTTTTTTCTTTGTTTAAATATTTGCAAAATGGGTGCTTGGTGTGATAAACTAAGAAAGTTAGAGCAACAGATTGTTTTTATTTTGAGGTGGAAAAGAGAAGCAAACAGTTAAGGTTTGTCAAATTTGCATGAAATTAAAATGAAAACAAATGCTTGAACTTTAAAATTTAAACGGGTCACTGACCCAAAAGGAGAAAATTTTTATGGATGAAATGGTGGCGGAAATTTTTGAAAATTTGAAACAAGATTTGGAAAAAGCATATTCTCACCAACAGAATGAATATCTTGTTATAAGGGCGGGCAGAGCCAACCCACACATCTTGGACAAGGTTATGGTGGAATATTATGGTGTGCCAACTCCAATTGTGCAAATGGGCACAATCACGGTTTCAGAAGCGCGCATTTTGAACATCAATGTTTGGGACGCATCACAAATCAAGAATGTTGAAAAAGCAATTTCGCAATCTGACATTGGAATCACTCCAACCGATGATGGAAAAACAATCAGACTTGTTTTCCCAATGTTGACGGAAGAGCGCAGAAAAGAAATTGTCAAAAATGTCAAAAAGATTTGCGAGGAAACCAAAATTGCCATGAGGAATGCACGCCGTGACGCACTTGACATGCTGAAAGACCTCAAAAAAGACAGTGCAATTTCTGAAGATGAATTTTCGTCTTACGAGAAAGAGGTTCAAAAGCAAATTGACAAATACACTGACATGGCTGAGAAACAGGCAGAAGACAAAGAAAAAGAGGTTATGACCGTTTGATTTTTGGTTTTAATTGATTTTAGGTCAAAATTCAAAAAACGCAAAATGTCCGCTTTGTTGTGCGTTTTGTTAATGTTTTCCTTTGTTCTTGCCATTTCAAACTTAAAAACAGCCAAAGAAGCAACCAACAAAAGACCGATATTGAAATTTTTTAGGTGGATATGTTCAGAAAAAAGAAAAAAAACTTAATAAAATTGCCAACTCACATTGCTTTCATCATGGATGGAAATCGCAGGTGGGCGGTTGCGCGTGGGCTTAACAAGATGATTGGGCACAAACAAGGCGCAATTGCAATGAAAAACATCATTGAAACGCTCATGAAAATTAAAGAAATCAAATATGCTTCATTTTTTGCTTTTTCAACAGAAAATTGGAACAGAGACAGGCGAGAGATTGACTATTTGTTTGATTTGATTTATAATTTTGTTGAAGACAATGAGGAAAAATATAAAAAAGAAAATGTGAAAGTTGTTGTCATGGGTGACCTTTCGCGTTTTCCACAGAAATTGCAAGACATTTGCGTTCGTGCCATGAAAGAAACTGAAAACAACACCGGACTTGTTGTCAATTTGGCAATGAACTATGGCGGAAGAGACGACATTGTGCACGCGGTCAACAAATTGATTGAAAGCGGTGAAAAGAAAGTGACAATTGAAAATTTGCAGAAAAATTTATATTCTTTCCCGGCTCCAGACATAGACCTTTTGATTCGAACCAGCGGAGAGATGAGAATTTCAAATTTTATGCTTTTTCAAATGGCATACAGCGAACTTTATTTCACAAAAACTTTCTGGCCAGATTTTGATGAAAAATGTCTGCAGAAAGCACTTGTTGAATTTTCAAAACGAAACAGAAGATTTGGAGGAACATGATGAAAAACAGAATCTACACATCCATTGCAATTGTCATCACATTGGTGCTTTTGTTTGTGCTTAAAATTTATGTGAGCGACTATTTCTTTGATGCGTTCTTTGCAATCATTGCGTGCATTGCAGCGTTTGAAATGTCGAGACTTTTGACAAAAATTGGAAAATATAACTTTCAACTTGTTGCAATTGCATTTCCAACGCTGCTTTTGGTTGTCAATTTGGTGGGAGTGCATTTCACCACTGTGACGGGTGACATTTTTGTGTTTCTTTACACAATTTTGGCTGACATTGGTGTGGCAATTTTGATGTTTTTGGGTGTGTTTTTGTTTGGACTTTGTCGAAAAAAGAAAACTTTGCATGAAATTGGCGTCAGAAACCTTACAAACATTTCTGTTGCTGAATTTTCAATCAAAAAGGCGCTGAACACTGCAATCACTTTCATCTATCCAGCATTTTTGTTCTTGTTTTTCAATTTTCTCAACCACTTCAACATTATGCCACTTGGAAAACTGACGGACATTGGTTCAAATGTCAGCGTTTTTGTGCTCATCACAGCGCTCATCATTCCGATGATTACTGACACTTTTGCAATGCTGACAGGTTCTTTGATTGGTGGCAAAAAATTGTGTCCAAAAATCAGTCCGGGAAAGACAATTTCGGGTTCAATTGGCGGTGTGCTTTGGTGCGTGCTTTTTGGCGCGTGTGTGTATTTGATTTTCGGTTGCATTGAAAGTTTTGCTCCATTCATGGAAGTTTTTCCAATTTGGGCATATCTCATCATTGTTTTCATTGGCTCTTGCGTGGCACAGGGCGGAGACCTTTTTGAATCGGTCATCAAACGCCGTGCGGGTGTTTCTGACAGCGGAAAAATTTTGCCAGGACATGGCGGAATGCTTGACAGGATTGATTCCTACATCTTTATGTCGCCATACATTTTGCTTGCGTTCTGGATTTTCACTCTTTGATGAATTTTGTCTCAAATTGCGGGTTTGACAAATTTGATTTGCTTTGATTTGCCCTTTCGTTATATTTGCGTCATAAATGCTGAAAATGTGGAAACTCTAAGAAAAGGCGTCTGAATTTGAAAATGAATTCCTTAAAAATTTTTTGATTTGAATTCTTTTTGAATTTAAAATCTTTGAAATTGGAATCGAAAAATCAAATCGAAAAAATGAAACGAAAGACCAACACAAGTGTTTAAAAGGTTTTTGTTATGATTGTTGTTTACATTTTGCTTGCCATAGTCATTCTGCTTTTCATGGTGCTTATCCATGAATTTGGACACTATGTTGCAGGCAAAATTTTGAAGTTTAAAATCACAGAATTTTCTGTTGGTTTTGGCTTTCCAATCTTCACGCGAACGAGCAAGAAAACGGGCGAAAAATTTTCGCTCAGAATTTTTCCATTGGGTGGATATTGCTCTTTTGAAGGCGAGGACGACGAGGGAGAATCTTCTTCTCCAACAGCATTCAACAATCAAAAGCCTTGGAAAAGAATCATTGTGTTTTTGGCGGGCGTGACAGCAAACTTTTTGACAGCCATAATTTTTTCTTGGATTTTGCTTTGCACAATTGGATATGATGTTCCGCAAATTGCGCGTTTCAATCAAGTCTACACAAATCCATATCAAGTTGGAGATGTCATCACTCACATTGAGGGACAAAAAATTGATTTTGCATTTGGCGGAAATTTTGTTGACCTTGTCACAAGTGAAAAACAGACGGCTTTGGCGCAGTATAGAGAGCAGTATGAGGCAAATGGCAACAGTCTTGAGGGCGTTGAGGCTTCCTATACATTTGAAATGACTGTCAAGCGTGACGGAGAACTTCAAAATTTGACAATCACAATCTATCCTGTTGTTGAAGTCAACAGCACGAATGGTGAAGAATATGTAAATGTCTATACAGGGCTTGAAAGCGCGGAGGGTGAAGACCCTTGCACAGTTGCATATGTCTATGACGCATGGTCGGGCTTTTGTCGTTCGTTTGAAATGGCATTTGGCTTTGCTTGGGTGGTTCTGAAGAGCCTTTGGATGCTCATTACATTTCAAATTCCAATCACGGAAATGGGCGGAACAATTGCCACAATTTCCACAATTGCAACCATGGCGTCACAAAGCATGTCCTACATTTTGGTTTTCATCCCGCTGATTGCGGCGAATTTGGCGGTGTTTAATGTCTTGCCGTTTCCGGCGCTGGACGGCTCGCATGTGCTTTTCACAATCATAGAGTGGATTCGAGGCAAGCCAATTAATCGAAAAGTTGAGAGCATGATTCACTTTGTCGGGCTTTGCATTTTGTTTGGTTTTGTGATTATTGTGGACATATTGCATTTTGTCCTATGATTTTTGAATGATGATATGAATAAGGAACGGCGAAATGACCGTTCTTTTTTTAATAAAACTTTTTTATGTAAATTTTCAAAGTTTACAAGAGAGGATGATGTCGTGTCAAGTTTGTTTTTGGTTTGCTTTCTTTTCTGAGAAGTGATTGTTGTTCTGTGCATTTAAAATTAATTTCATATGTGCTTGACAAATTTTCAAGTTTGACATAAAATTGTTGTATGAATTTCCAGCAAGAGTTTGCCACAAAGTTTGGCGAAAAATATCCAACACTTCAACTTAAAAGCGTTGCGGTCAAGAAAAGCACAGGGGCGTTTTTCATCACTTTTTTATATCCATCCACCGACACAGAACTTTCTGATGAGCAAAAAAGCGAAATCACGCAGTGGATTTGCCAATTTTTGAAACTTGAAAATCTGCAAGTCAGAGTCAAGTTTATGCGTGTTTTTGTGGAAGAAAGGCTGATTATGAAGTCGGTTTTGTCTTTCTTTGAAAACAAATATAAATTGATTTCAACCTATCTTTCTGAGAAAAGTTTTCAAATCAAAATCACACCAATTGATGTTCAGATTGGAGTTGAGGTGAGTTCGAGACTTTTTAATTTCTTCGTGGAGCACAACATTTCGGCAGAACTTTCAAAACATCTTAAAGACAACTTTTTGGTGGATTTTGTTGTGGAACTTCATGAAAATGCCAACTTGGTTGATGAAGTGGACATCGACAATGTCCAAATGAAAACGAAATATAAAATTGTTCACAGATATAAAGTTGACATCGTGAAAGAGATTGTAGGCAAAGACATCAATCCGACACCAGAATTTATTTCTTTCATTAAACAGCCAAAAAATTCGGTTATCGTTGCAGGCTTTGTTGACAAACTTGAACGTCGAGATTTCATCATCAAAAAAGGCAAACGCGAAGGTCAACAGAAAGCATATTTCAGTTTCAAAATTGATGACGGAAAAGGCAAAATGGACTGCATTTTCTTCTGTGCAAAAAAATATGAAAAAGTGATGGACTCTTTGGAAGACTGCATGTTTTTGCTTTTGCGCGGGGATGTCAGACTGAACCAAATGGGCAAACTTTGCCTTTATGTTGATAAAATTGCTTTGGCAAGTCGAACGGAAGAGCCTCAAGAAATCATAAAACCACAGAAGAGTTATGATGGAAAAGTGGTTGAGGTTGAAAAACTGACCGCCATGGAACAAGACAGCATGTTTGAGCACAAAAACAAATATAACGCCAAAATTATGGGTAAAACAATTGTGGTGTTTGACATTGAAACGACAGGGCTTGACACAAATTCCGACCAAATCATCGAACTTGGTGCTGTGAAATTGGAAAATGGAAACATTGTCGAAAAATTTTCCACTTTTGTCAAACCAACAATACGAATTCCGTTTGCTGTTGTTGAACTGACAGGAATCACGAATGAAATGGTGGAAGATGCACCACCAATTGAATTTGTCATCAAAGATTTCTATGACTTCACGCGCGGATGTGTTTTGTGTGGACATAATGCAATTGAATTTGACATCAAATTCATCAGGCGCGAGGGGGCAAATTTGGGACTTAATTTTGACAATGAAATCATTGACACCATGAATGAGGCTCGTGTTTCAAGGCTTAAAATTTCGCGTTTCAATTTGGCAACAGTTTTGCGAGCTTTGGGGTTGACAAACGAAGGGGCTCACCGTGCGTGGAACGATGCTTACGCAACTGCTCAGGTGCTTTTGAAACTAAACGAAGCTTGACTCGAAAACTGCGCTGTTTGCTCATTTTTGGCATTTCATGCCAAAAAGCATCGCTCTGACGCTTGTTTTCGAGTCATCGCGCCAGACGAAAATCTCACTGACGTTGCGATTTTGCGCGACTCTCTTGCGAAGAATGAGATTCTAAGAGAGATGGTGTTTTTTTAGAAAGTAGCACTGCCACAAAACCGCGCTGTTTGCTTATTTTTGCCATTTCATGCCAAAAAGTTTCGCCCTGACGCTTGTTTTCGGTGGCATTGCCACAATTTAAAGAATGCAAATTAAAAGGGGTTCAAAAAAATTCTTAAATTTTTGGGAAAAGGAATGACCAAGCATTTTCCGAGTGCTTGCGAAAAGCAAGCCGAGTTTGAGCGCGGGTCATAACGCGGTCGCGACTCTCCTATCGAAGTGGGAGATTCTAAGAAAAAGATGTGTGTTTTAAAAAGTGGCACTGCCACCATCACTCTGAGCAAAGCCCGTTGTTTTGAACTTATATTTGTCACCCTGAGCGAAGTCGAAGGGTCTCATGGTGATTAAAAAGGAAAGAGATTCTTCGACACAGCCTGTCGGCTGGCTCAGAATGACGAAGAAAATTGCCGAATGTCATTCTGACCGAAGTGGAAGAATCTCGGACTACACTTAAGGTGGCGGTGGAGCACTAATTTTTAAAAAAAACACAAAATTGTTATAATAAAATTTTTAATTTTTTGAAAAAATCCTTGCTTTTTATGATTTTTTGGGTTATAATGTTTATATCTTGACATTGGAGGGGGCATTTTTGCCTCCTCCTTGTGTTAAAAAGACATTTTTGCAAAAAATTGGAGGAAAAATGGCAAAGATTAAACAAATTTGTGAAGAAAAACTTAAGAGCGTGGTTGAGGAAATGGGCTATGAACTTGTGGACGTGGACTATGTCAAAGAGGGCAGTGGAATGAGCCTTATTTTCACCATAGACAAAGATGGTGGCGTGAATGTTGACGATTGCGAACTTGTCAGCAAACAACTTGACCCAATTCTTGATGAAATCAACCCAACGGAAGACAAACCTTATACACTTGTGGTTTCATCTCCGGGTCTTGACAGACCACTTAAGACGGACAGAGATTTGAAACGCAATTTGGGCGAAGAAGTTGAAGTGACTCTCTTTGCAAAACTTGACGGAAAGAAAAAGTTTGTTGGAGTTTTGGAAAGTTTTGACGAGAAGAATATCACTTTGAAAATGGAAAAAGAAAGCAAGACATTTGAGAGAGAAAAAATTGGCTCAATCAAACTTGTCATCAAATTTTAAGGAGAAGAAAATGGTTAATAAAGATTTTTTCAAGGCACTTGACGACCTTGAGGCAGAAAGAAAAATTGATAAGGAAACTTTCATTCAGACACTTGAAACCGCTTTGACATCTGCATACAAAAAGATGTATGGCGAGGCAAAATCTGCAATGGTGAAACTCTATCCAGAGCGCAACACCATCAAGATTTATTCCTATAAAACTGTTGTGGAAGAGCCAGAAGATTTGGACAAAGAAATTTCACTTGCTGACGCACGACAAATCAAGAAGTCATATAAGGTTGGCGACATTGTTGCAGTTGAAGAAAGTACGAAGGATTTTGGAAGAATTGCGGCTCAAACAGCAAAGCAAGTTGTTATGCAAAAATTGCGCGAAATGGAACGCCAAAATGCTGCAAGCGAACTTGCTGAAAAAGAAGACGAACTTTTGACAACCGTTGTCAAACGCATTGACGGAGACAATGTGTATGTGCAAATTCCGGGCACAAACACTGAGGGTGTCATGATGAAAAGCGACCAAATTCCTGGTGACAAATTTAATGTTGGCGACAGAGTTAAAGTGTATGTCAAGAAAATTAAGGACAGTTTCAAAGGTCCACAAATTCAAGTTTCAAGAAGCAACATTGGATTCCTTAGAAAATTGTTTGAACTTGAAATTCCAGAGGTTGCAAGCGGAGATGTTAAAATCAAAAACATTGCGCGAGACCCGGGAAATCGTGCCAAAGTTGCAGTTTTCACTGAAAAACAGAATGTTGACCCAATTGGCGCTTGCGTTGGAAACAGAGGAAGCAGAATCAACACAATCATCAACGAACTTAACGGCGAGAAGATTGATTTGGTGGAATATTCTGACGACCCACTTGAATATATTGCAAGAGCGCTCAGCCCAGCGAAAGTGCTTTCTGTTGAGACAAATGACAGTTTGAACATGTCTCAAGTGATTGTTCCTGATGACAAACTTTCACTTGCAATTGGAAAGAGCGGACAAAATGTCAGACTTGCAGCAAGATTGACAGGGTGGAAGATTGATGTCAAACCGGAAAGCTATCTTAAGCCTGCCGAAACATCTCAAAGTGAAGAGACGGAATATGAACTCACCGAACTTTCAGACGACACATCGTTTGATATGGGCGACTTGGAAGAACTTGAGCCAATTGAAAATGAATTTGGAGAGTTGGAAGATTTAGATGACAAAGAATAATCAACCACAAAAACAGCAGAAAGAAAAATTGCGTATGTGCATTGTTTGCAGAGGTCAAAGCGACAAAAGGGAACTTCTTCGAATTGTCAAAAATAAAGCGGGAGAAATTTTTGTTGATAAAACCGGAAAAGCAAATGGGCGCGGGGCATATGTCTGCAAAAACAAAGAATGCTTTGAGACTCTTTGCAAAAAGAAAGCGCTGAACCGCGCATTCAAGTGTGAAGTTCCGCAAAGTGTTTATGAAAAAATAGGAGAAGAAATTGAGTGATTTGAATGGTCTTGTCATGATTGCAAGAAAGGGCGGTTATGTGATTGTCGGTCAAGACAAATTGGCTGGTTATGAGAAAAAACTCTACCTTCTTTTGCTTGATGAGACGGCGGGAAAATCGCTTGTGCGAGAGATGAATTTTCTTGCACATAAGAAAAATATTCCGCTTTGTATAGTCAAAAATCTTCCAGAAATTTCGAAAATTCCAAATTGTAAAGTGATTGGAATTAAAAATAAGAATTTGAGTGATGAAATTTTAAAAGTTTTGGACGAAGTTTCTCACAAAAATTAGAACAATTGCCAAAATTGTTTAAAATGTGTAAAATAAATTTAAAGGAGTATGAATTGGCACAACAATTGAACGCACTTAAAACAATAAACAACATGCAGAGAGATGGTTCTTTGCAAAATCTTTTATTGTCTATTAAGCAGTCAAGAACTGAAGTTGAAAACTTTTCAAAGCAAATTCAAGAGCAAAAATCAAAACTTCAAGCTTTGGCTTTGGCAAAAGCAAAAGAAGAAGAACAGAAGAAATTGCAAATTGAAAAAGAAAAAGTGCAGGAACAAAAAGAGCCTGCTTCAGTTTCTGTTGCCTCAGAGAAAAAAGAGGAGCCTAAGAAGCAGATTTTCTCTCAGGGAAACAACCAAAACAATAACTTCAGAAAATTTGACGGACAGAACAGTGGTGGGCGTTTCCAACAACGCGGAGGCGACAGACAAAGAAATTTTGGCAACAATTCAAACTCCAACTTTGCCGGCAAGCCAAATGGACAGAAATTTGGGCAAAGACCTGGGCAAAACAACAATGGGCAAAATCGACCAAAAGGTGCGGGCTCTTTTGTTTCAACAAGAGCAAACAACTTCAAATCTTTTGCTCAACCAACTGAAAGCAGTGCCGTTTTGGCAACAAACGAACGCAATTTTGGCAACAAAAACAAACAACGCAGAAACATTGATGAAAGTAAAAAAATCAGTGCAAAACAGCGTGCAATGCAAAACAAACAAAACAACATTTTGGTGCTGGATGAGGACGGTTTTGAAGAAGAGGCAATGGGTTCAAGAAAACTTGCACGAAAGAAGAAAGAAGTGCAAACTGTTGTTGCTCCAAAAATCACTCATGCAGTTTTAAACAGCAGAGAAATCACAGTCAAAGAACTTTCTGAAAAAATTGGAAAGCCTGTGACAGAAATTGTCAAGAAGCTGATGCTTCTTGGGGTTATGGCAACCATCAACAGCACAATTGATTTTGACACTTGCGAACTTGTTGCTGGTGACCTTGGTGTGACTCTTGAACTTAAACTTGACAAAACATTTGAAGAAAAACTTATGGATGTTTCAAACGAAGCAGACGATGAGAAAGATTTGGTGAAGAGACCTCCTGTTGTCACAGTTATGGGACATGTTGACCATGGCAAGACTTCGCTTTTGGATGCTTTCAGAAAGACCAATGTTGTTCAAGGTGAAGCGGGTGGAATCACTCAAAAAATTGGTGCATATCAAATTTCGTTTAATGGCGAAAAAATCACATTTTTGGACACTCCTGGCCATGCTGCATTCACTTCCATGCGCGCGCGTGGGGCAGAAGTGACAGACATTGCAATTTTGGTTGTTGCTGCAGATGATGGAATTATGCCTCAAACAATTGAAGCAATCAATCACATCAAGGCTGCAAATGTGCCAATGATTGTTGCAATCAACAAAATGGATAAGCCGGAGGCAAATCCAGAGCGCGTCAAACAACAACTTGCAGAGCAAGGAATTTTGCCTGAAGAGTGGGGCGGTGACGCAATTTGTGTTCCAATTTCTGCAAAAACAGGAATGGGTCTTGACGAACTTAAGAAGATGATTCTTCTTGTTGCTGAGATGCAAGACCTCAAAGCAAATCCAAACAAAATGGCAACAGGAACAATCATTGAGGCTGAACTTGACAAAAATCGTGGTGCGGTTGCAACTGTGCTTGTTCAAAACGGAACGCTTAAGATTGGAGATTCCATCATGAGCGGAATCACATATGGAAAAGTTAAGGCAATGTTTGACGAGAATGGAAAAGCGGTCAAGAAAGCAGGGCCATCCACACCTGTGGCAGTCATGGGCTTTAACGATGTTCCAAATTCAGGTGACGCTGTCTATGCAGTTGAGGAAAGCCTTTCAAAACATGTCATCAGTGAAAGAATCAACAGAATCAAAGCAGAGCGTGCAAAACACACCTCGGGCGTGAGTGCTGATGACTTTATGAGCAGAATTCATGAGGGCAACTTGAAGAGCCTCAACATCATCATCAAGGCAGACACTCAAGGTTCTGTTGAAGCGCTTAAGGCTTCACTTGAGGCAATCAGAAATGATGAAGTTAAGGTTGTGTGCTTGCACAGTGCAGCTGGTGCAATTTCTGAGAGTGACATTGCATTGGCACAAACAACAGGCGCGGTGCTGATTGCATTCAATTTAAAAATTCCAAACAAGACACTTCAAATGGCAGAAAATTTGAAAGTTCAAGTGATTGAATCAAAAATCATCTATGAAGTTGTTGACCAAGTGACAAGACTTTCAAAAGGCATGATGGCGAAGAAATATGAAGAGAAATATATCGGAAGTGCCGAAATCCGTGTTGTTTTCAAATTGTCAAGCGCTGGAAAAGTTGCAGGAAGCTATGTGCTTGATGGAAAAATTCAGCGAAATGCCATTGCCAAAATTAAGCGCGGAAACGAAATTATTGCTGACACAACAATTGAGAGTCTTAAGATTGTCAAGGATGAGAAGAGCGAAGTTGCCAAAGGCTTTGAATGCGGAATTAAACTCAAAGACAATGTGGACTTCCAAGAAGGCGACATTTTGGAATGCTATTTAAAACAAGAAGTTGAAAGAGATTAAAAATTTAATCTCTTTTATTTTTTTGGACGCTTTCAAGGCGCAAAAGGTTTGCAAATTTTGCATTTTGTTTTTATTTTTATTTTAAATTTATTTTTATTTTAAATTTATTTTTGCTGGTTTTATTTTTTTTGCTTGTCCTTTGTTTTTTATTGATTTTCGTTAATCATTTTCATTTATTTGTATATTTCTTTTTTAATTGTATTTTCGTTTATTTTTGTTTAATTTTTCAAAAATGATTTTTATGATTTTGCATTCAAACTTAAAATTTTTCTTAAAACACTTTGAGATAATTTGCATTTGGTGGTAAAATATAATCAAATCACAGATTTGGAGGAGAAAATGAATAAGAGAATGGAACGCGCAAACAGTGAGATTAAAAGGGTGCTTATGGAAATTGTCCAAACAAAAATGAACGACCCTCGACTTAATCAAATTGTCAACATAACAGAAGTTAATGTGACTCCGGATTTCAAATATTGCAAAGCAAAGGTCAGCGTTTTGGACTTGAAACAAATTGACGAAGTGACAAAAGTTCTTCAAAAAAGTGAAGGCTTCATCAAGAGAGAACTTGCCAAAGCGGTTGACATGCCTCAAGTGCCAAAAATCAGTTTTGTGGTTGACAAAAGCACTGAAAACGCCATCAGAGTGGAAGAAATTTTGAGGAATTTAAACATTCCAAGGGAGGAAGATAATGACCAAGAGTGAGGTGCTTAAAACCATCAAGAAAGCAAAAAATGTTGCACTTTTTGCACACAAAAATCCTGACCCAGATGCATATGGGGCAATGTTTGCAATGCGAGAGGCGCTTGCAAGTTTTGGCGCGCATGCTGATGTTTTTGCAATTAGAAATGAGAAAAGCAATTTGGATTTAATTTTTCCACTTGATGAAGTCAAAACAAAATTCAATGCGGAAGAATATGACCTTTGCATTATGCTTGACATTTTTGCACTCAAAAGAATTAATCCAGAGTTTGTTGATGGTTTACAGAACTCAGAAAAAATCCTCATCATCGACCATCACCATGTTGGCTCGGATGAAAAGGTGGCATCAGAAAACTTTTTCATTGAACCGGAAAAATCAGCAACCTGTGAAATTTTGACAGACCTTTTCACAGAATTTAAAATTGAAATCACGCCAAAAATGGCAACATATCTTTGGGCGGGCTTAATTGGAGACACTGACAGATTTTTACATAACAATTTGTCAAAAAATGTGCTTAAAACTGCTTGCGCTCTGTTTGAACACGGCGCCGACGCACAGTTTGTCTATGACGCGCTGTTTCGCAGTGTTTCCATGAGGCAACTTGGGCTTAACAAGGCTTTCATCAACAAATTGAAATTTTTGGAAGACGGCAAAGTTGGATATGTGATTTTCACTACGAAAGATTTGAAGAAATTGGACATCGACCGCGACAATTTATATACGCTCTATGCTGAAATAGTCAAAATACAGGGCGTTGAGGCATCATTTTTCATATCGCAAATTGATGAAAAGCACTTTAAAGTCAGCGTCAGAACAAAAGGGCTTGACTCTCTTAAAGTCAGTCACAAAATGGGCGGAGGTGGACACACTTGTGCTTCTGCTTTTGAATGCAACATGCGTTTGCCTGAAATTAAACGCGCGGTTCACTCTTGGGCGAAAACGATCATAGAAAAGTAGGAATTTATTTTTCTCATCTTGGACAGAATGCAGAAAAAAAGGAGATGCGATGCTTAATTTAAATGCACAAAAGGGAAATATGAACGGAATTGTGCTTGTAAATAAACCGGCTGGCATTTCCTCGAATGCTGTTGTCAACATTGTCAAGCGGGTGCTTGGTGCAAAAAAATGCGGACATTTGGGAACATTGGACTTGGAGGGCGAGGGTTTGTTGCCGGTGACAGTGAATGCCGGCACAAAACTTTTTGATTTTTTTCTTGGAAAAGACAAAACCTATGAGGCGGTGTTTGAATTTGGTGTTGAGACTGACACTTTAGATTTGGCTGGGCAAGTGACAAAGCGTCAAGATTGTTCCATAACGCTTGAGCAAGTTGAACAAGTTTGCAAAGAGATGATTGGAAAATATGCTCAAATGCCTCCGCAATATTCCGCAAAAAAAGTGAATGGTCAGGTGGCATATAAGGCAGCAAGGAAAGGTGAAACGGTTGAACTTAAACCCAAAGAAATTGAAATTTTTTCTTTGAAAGTTTTAAGCGAGGTTGGACACAACATTTTCCGATTTGAAATTTCATGTTCAAGCGGAACATACATCAGAAGTTTGTGTCGAGATATGGCACAAAAAATGTCAACATGTGGTGTTATGCATTGCATACTACGCACAAGATGTGGACAATTTTACCTCAAAAACGCCTACACGCTTGATGAAATCAAAAATGGAAATTTCAAAATTGTTCCGTGTGAGGATGTTTTTGATTTTGCAATTTTGAAACTTGACACCGTTGAGGCGGAGAAACTTTTGAATGGGCAAACAATTTTCAAAAAGGCCTCAAACGGAACATACAGACTGTTTCAACAAAATGTTTTTCTTGGACTTGGAAAGGTTGAAAACGAGTTGTTGAAAATTTCTTTAAGACTTATTTAAAAAATGGAGGAAAAATGACCGAGGTGCTTTTTGGGCCGTCTGGCAACAGTGAATCATTCTATGCAGAAGGCTTTA
Organism: uncultured Clostridia bacterium; assembly: GCA_944381135.1. GTDB lineage: Bacteria > Bacillota > Clostridia > Christensenellales > UBA1242 > Caccovivens. Next base: position 49,589 of record CALWJY010000001.1, read on the forward strand.
AGTCAACTTTGGAGACTCCTGGGTGGCTTAAGAAGCAAGGAGAGGACTTGTTTGATGGTGGGCTTGATTTGTTTGAATACAGTTTCGGTCAAGGATATCGCATGAGCACCGAAAAGGCAGAACAAATTGGAAAAGAATTTGAAAAATATGGAATTGAAATTTCCTTGCATGCTCCATATTTCATCAATTTTGCAAATCCTGACCCACTTATGTTTGAAAAGTCATTGGGATACATCAAAACGGGAATTAAATTTATGAAAGCATTTGGGGCAAATCGAATGACTTTTCATTCGGGCTCTTGCGGAAAAGAAACGCGAGAAAATGCAATTAAACTTTTGACAGAGCGTTTCAAAGAATTTATGCCACTTTTTGAACAAGAACTTGATGCCGACATGTTTTTGTGCCCAGAAACCATGGGCAAGCATATGCAAATTGGCACATGGAAAGAAATCATCGACCTTTGCACAATTTCAGACAAACTTATGCCAACTTTTGACTTTGGGCACATAAATGCTTGGACGCAGGGATCACTTAAAAATGCTGAGGATTTTCAAAGAATTTTCGACTATTGCTTTGAAAAATTGGGCGAGGAACGCACAAAAAATGCGCACATTCATTTTTCGAAAATTCAATATGGCGAAAAGGGTGAAATTCGACATCTGACTTTTGAGGACGAAACATTTGGGCCGAATTTTGAACCGCTTTGCGAGGTTCTTGTCAAAAACAATCTTGCATGTCATGTGATTTGTGAGAGCAACGGAACTATGGCAGAGGACAGCGTTGAAATGAAAAAAGTCTATTTGCAACACTTGATAGAGGAAAAAGTTTGATTTTTGTTGAAACTGCATAAGAAAAGTTTGTCTTTTCTCTTGCAAAATGACATAACAGTGTGTTATAATCAATATGATTGGAGTGAAATTTTTGGCTTTTATGTGGGTTTGTGTTTAATGAACGAACTTTGAAAGAAAACATTATAGAAAAAGAAGCAAAATTTCACAAGTCGCATAAATTTTAAGACAGGAGAGTGTTATTATGGTTACAGCAGGTGATTTCAGAAAAGGAACAACATTTGAAATGGATGGAGCAGTTTATAATGTCATTGACTTTTTGCATGTTAAACCGGGAAAGGGTTCTCCATTTGTTCGTGCAAAAATTAAGAATGTCATGACAGGGCAGGTGCGTGAAGACACTTTCAACCCATCTGACAAATTTCAAGATGCAGTCATTGAAAAGAAAGAAATGCTCTATCTTTACAACGATGGCGAACTTTATTATTTCATGGACAATGAAACATACGAGCAAATGCCACTCAACAAAGACGCAGTCGCAGACGCTTTGAATTTCATTGTTGAAAACATGCCAACAACAATGTATATGTATAAGGGTGTGCCTTTTGCAGTCTATCCACCAACTTTTGTTGAACTTGAAGTTGTGGACACAGAACCGGGCATTCAAGGTGACACATCAAAAGCGTCCAAAAAACCAGCAAAACTCATCACAGGATACACCATCAACGTTCCACTTTTTGTCAACATTGGAGACATCATCCGTGTTGACACAAGAGACGGTTCCTATATGGAAAAAGTTAACAAGTAAGAGTTTTTGCAAGGTTTTCAATTTTGCCAAATTTAAACTTTTTGTCGAATTTAATGTATCGTAAATCAATTTGTTTGATTTAACTTATAACAATAGAAAACACGGCGCAATTGTCGTGTTTTTTTAAATTATGGTTTTTCATAATGTCTTAGATTAAGATATAATTTGTTTTATTTTTTATTGCCATTCATAAAACATCATTCAGAAATTGTCTTTTTGATTTGTCTAAGCCATTTTGTCATGGTGCCGTCTTCAATCAGTTCTTTAAGCATGCCAGGGCGTATTCTTTCCATTTTGATGACATAGGAAATTAAACTCATGACATAGTCAAAGGATTGGTCTTTGACGGAAATCTTTTTGAGTGCCTGAACATTGTCTGGAACGACAATCATTTTTTCTGGATTGTTGATTTCAAATTCGTGAAAATCTTGCACAAAGTTTTTGACATCTTCATCATAGATGACAAAAGGTTTTTGAAGAATGACATTGTCCATCGGGGTGTCGGATGACCAATCGCCAGCAGTGTCCATATCTTTGAAAATGGCAAGATATTTCACAATTTGGTTGTTGATGTTGGTGCGCCTGAGTTCTTTTTTGAAACATGCATAGCAGAGTCCTTGATAGGTGTGTTTGCCTTCTTTTTCTTCATCGACATCAAATGTCAAAAAACCATTGATGAAATGAGCATTCATTGTGGCTTTGTTTTTGCAACGGCAATCGGTTTTGATTTCTTGCACGGAATCACTGATTTCCAAAAGGCGCTTTGAGCCCTCAAAGAGTTGTGTGTCAAAATTTACTTTAAGTCCAAAGCAAAAAACATTGGCGTTTTCAGAAATTTTACGCAGATTTTCAACTTGTATTGTTGTGCAAAGTTGAGCATCTTCAACAACGACAACATCAATCTTTTTGTCATGACTTTTTTCCTCAAAAAGTTCAACCAAATTGGTTTCAGCTGAAATGGAGACAACTTCAACATCTTCAAATTTTTGCAAGTCGATTTTATTTTTTGTTTTTGATTTTTTTGCAGAATTTTCGGCGTTTGCATCCGAAAGGGATTCGTGAGATTTTGCTTCAGAAAACTTGTTTTTGGCAGTTGTTTTTATGAAAAGAATTGTTGAACCTTTTTCTGCATATGTTTTGCAACATTCTTCTGCAGAATCAACAAAAGAAAATCCAACTGTTCCATATTTAAAGTTTAATTTTGCCATTTTGACCTCCATAAAGTTGAATTTGCGCAAAACAGGCGATGGGCTGAAATTTAAATGCAAACCTTTCACCAATTGCAAAAGCAACATTCATGCTTTCAGACATATGATATCAAATTCTGCATAAAAATCAAAATGAATAACAAATTTTGCGAGTTTTATTTGGAAAAAGTTTGTTTTTGATGTTAAAATTGTTATGAAAATTTTTATTTGTTCATCAAGGAGATTTTGGCTTGAAAGATTTAAGTTTAATCAGAAATTTTTGCATAATTGCACATATCGACCATGGGAAAAGCACTCTTGCGGACAGATTAATTGAAATGACGGGGACTGTTTCTAAGCGCGACATGCAAGATCAAATTTTGGACAGTATGGAACTTGAGCGTGAAAAGGGAATCACAATCAAACTTGCTCCAACGCGTCTTGTTTATGAATATGCTGGAAAGGAATACATCCTCAATTTGATTGACACACCTGGTCATGTGGACTTCACATATGAAGTTTCGCGCTCGCTTGCAGCATGCGAGGGGGCATTGCTTTTGGTTGATGCGTCTCAAGGTGTTGAAGCGCAAACACTTGCAAACACCTATTTGGCACTTGACAACAATTTGGAAATTGTGCCTGTCATCAACAAAATTGATTTGCCGTCAGCACGAGTTGATGAAGTTAAGGCTGAAATTGAAGAGGTGATTGGGCTTGATGCCGAAAATTGTCCGTGCATTTCGGCAAAAGATGGATTGAACATCGACCAAGTTTTGCGTGCTGTTGTGGAGCAAATTCCTGCACCAAGTGGAGATGAGAATAAACCGCTCAAAGCGCTGATTTTTGACAGCCATTATGACAATTTCAAGGGCGCAATTTGTCTCATCAGGGTTTTTGACGGGTCGGTGAAGCGCGGAGACCGCATTTTGATGATGCGCACAGGCAAAATTTTTGAGGCGACCGAGGTTGGAATTTTTGTTCCAAACACAAAAGAAACGGCTGTGCTTTCGGCAGGAGATGTTGGATATATTGCGGCTTCAATCAAAACAATTTCAGATGTGCGTGTTGGTGACACGGTCACACTTGCTGACAATCCAATTTCGGAAGCGCTTCCGGGTTATAAAGAAGTTCAACCTGTTGTTTTTTGCGGAATTTTTACTGTGGATGGCGCAAAATATGACGAACTTAAAGACAGTTTGGAAAAATTGAAACTCAACGATGCAAGTCTGCAATTTTCGCCTGAGGTTTCATCTGCGCTTGGTTTTGGTTTCAGATGTGGTTTTTTAGGACTTTTGCACTTGGAAATCATCACGGAAAGGTTGGAGCGCGAGTTTAATTTGGACATCATCACCACAGCGCCAAGTGTGTCGTATGTTGTACATAAAACAAATGGCGAAGTGCTTGAAATTTCAAATCCATCAAATTTTCCATCGGCGGTTGAGATTTCGCGCATTGAAGAGCCAATTGTGAATGTCAGCGTCTTCACTCCACCAGAGTATGTTGGTGCAATTATGGACTTGTGTCAAGAAAAACGCGGAATTTATAAAGACATGCAATATATCGACAAGCGCCGTGTTGAGATGAAATATGTTATGCCACTTGGTGAAATCATCTATGACTTTTTTGACAGTTTGAAGTCCCGGACAAAGGGATATGCAAGTTTTGACTATGAGTTTGCAGGAACGGCACCTGCAGATTTGGTTAAGGTTGACCTTTTGTTAAACGGCGAAAAGTGTGACGCATTGTCACTTATTGTGCATAAGGACAAGGCATATTCTCGAGGAAGAGAGTTGACCGAACGTCTGAAAAAAATCATTCCACGTCAACTTTTCGAAGTGCCAATTCAGGCATGCATTGGAAACAAAATCATTGCGCGCGAAACCATTTCGGCAATGCGCAAGGATGTGCTTGCAAAGTGCTATGGAGGCGACATCACCAGAAAGCGCAAACTTTTGGAGAAGCAGAAGGAAGGGAAGAAGCGTATGCGAAAAATTGGCTCAGTTGAAATTCCGTCTGAGGCTTTCATGAGCATTTTGAAACTTGATGACAATAAATGATTTGTTTCATAAAATCTTCAATGTTCAGAGGTTCAAATTATGCAGTTTATTCAAATTGTGCGACTTATGAAATTGATTTATGTCATATTGATTGGATGCGAAGAAAAAGAAAGTAAATGGAAATTCATTAAATAAATTCAAAAAAAGTTGAAAAAAGCTGAAAAAGAGGCTGAAAAAACGAAAACATGCAAGAAAAACCAATTTCAATTTATGTTCACATACCTTTTTGTGAGAAAAAGTGCGCCTATTGCGCATTTAATTCTTTTTGTGCCTCAGAAAAGCAAAAAGAGGAATGTCTTGACTTTTTGTGCAAAGAAATTGCATCCAGAAAAGTTGCTCGACCTGTTGCAACAATTTATGTTGGAGGTGGGACGCCAAGCGTCTTAACAGAAGAGCAAATTGAGCGTGTTGCAAACGCGATTTATGACAATTTTGATGTTTATGAAGATGCCGAATTCACAATTGAAGCAAATCCAAATTCCATAACAGAAAATTTGCTCAAGAAATGGAAAAGTTTGAGAGTGAACCGTCTAAGCATTGGCGTTCAGACTTTAAACGAGCGCTCACTTAAACAAATTGGCAGACTGCATGACAGAAAAACTGCGCTTGAAAAAGTGAAGTTGGCAAGAAAATTTTTTGCAAATGTCTCTTGCGATTTGATTATTGGTCTGGAGGGGCAAACCGAGAAAGATTTGTGTAGGGACGCAAAAACACTTTTGGAACTTGGAGTGAAACACATTTCGTGCTATCTTTTGGAGGTCTATGAAAACACTCCGCTTGCACGCATGATTGCAAATGGCAAGTTTTTACCGCTTGATGAAGAGCAAACCATTTCTGCGTTCAACAAATTGGCAACTTTTCTGCAAGATGAGGGGATGACTCGCTATGAAATCAGCAACTTTGCTTTTGATGGTTGGGAAAGCAGACACAACTTGAATTATTGGGCGCGAGGAGAATATCTTGGTTTTGGTTTGTCGGCTCATTCATTTTTAAATGGGAAGCGTTTTCAGAATGCAGAAACGCTGGAAAAATATTCCAATGGAGAGGTTGTTGAAGAAAATCTTTCGGCAAAAGAAGAGGATGAAGAAAGGGTTATGTTGGGGTTGAGGTGCAATCTTGGAGTTGACTTGTCAACCATTCAAACATATGACATCACCCAAAATGCATATTTTGATGAATATCTCTCTCAAGGAATTTTGCAAAGAAAAGGAGACCGACTTTTTCTTAACCCACTTTTTTGGCATGTCAGCAACACAATCATTTCCAATCTTCTTCCATAGAGGAGAATTTTTTCTTAAATGTTTTATTCGGTTTTTAAAAAAAATCATAAAAATGATTGCATTTTTCGTTTTGTTGTGATATAATCAAAATGTCAAGTGAAAATACTTGATTTGTTTGAGGTGAACATGCCAAAAATTGAACTTGAAAATTTTGTGGAATATGGTCAACTGTTTGAAATTTATGGCAAACTTCTAAGTTTTGACAGGCAAAAAATTTGTGAGGAATATTTTTCTTTCAACATGACAATTGCCGAAATTTCGGATGAGAAAAAAATTTCAAGACAGGCAGTTTTTGACGCAATTCACAAATCTTGCGAAAAATTGGAGGAGTTTGAAAAAACTCTTGGCATTTTGCAAAACAGAAGAAAACTGACAGATCAACTTGAGACTATTGCTGTTTTGGCACAAGATTCACCAAAAATCAAAGAAAAAGTCGAAAAAATTTTAAAGGAAATCTAATGGCATTATTTTCATCGTTATCTGAAAAATTCAACCATATTTTTTCAAAGCTCACAAAGCGCGGGAAATTGACTGAACTTGAAATCAAGGAAGCTATGCGTGAAGTGCGCATTGCACTTTTGGAAGCTGATGTCAACTATATGGTGGCAAAAAAGTTTGTTGCTGATGTTTCTGAAAAGGCTTGTGGCGAAGAGGTCATGAAAAGTCTCACGCCGGGGCAGATGGTCATCAAAATTGTCAAGGACGAACTGACAAAATTGATTTCTTCTGACAATCAAAAGTTGACAATTGCTTCAAATCCGCCAACCATAATCATGATGTGTGGGTTGCAAGGTGCTGGAAAAACAACCATGTGCGGAAAACTTGCGGCTTATTTGAAGAAAAGTGGCAAAAAACCATTGCTTGTGGCTTGTGACATCTATCGTCCTGCAGCAATCAACCAACTTCAAGTTGTCGGAAAAACTGCAAATGTTGAGGTTTTTGAGCGTGGAACTCAAAATCCGGTCAAAACCGCAAAGCAGGCCGTTGAGCATGCTCGAAAACAAGGCTTTGATGTTGTCATAATTGACACGGCTGGGCGTTTGCACATCAATCAAGAGTTGATGGACGAACTTAAAGAAATCAAAAAAGAAGTCAAGCCTCATGAAATCTTGCTTATTGTTGACGCAATGACAGGACAAGACGCTGTCACGATTGCTGAAAGTTTCAACAAAGATTTGGACATCACAGGCGTTGTTTTGACAAAACTTGACGGCGACACACGAGGCGGTGCGGCACTTTCAATCAAAGCAATCACAGGCAAACCAATCAAATTCTCGGGCGTTGGAGAAAAAATTGGAGACCTCGAACCATTTCATCCAGACAGAATTGCAAGTCGAATTCTTGGAATGGGCGATGTGCTTTCGCTCATTGAAAAAGCACAAGAGGCTGTGACGGAAGAGGAAGCGCGCAAGATGACAGAGAAGTTGCGCGAAAACTCATTCACTTTTGAGGACTATCTCACGCAAATGGAAAGTCTGAAAAAGATGGGAAGTTTGCAAGACATCATAGGCATGATTCCGGGGCTTTCAAGCAAGATGAAAGGCGTGACAATTGATGAAAAACAATTGCAGACAAACAAAGCAATCATCCAAAGCATGACCAGAGAAGAACGCTTGAACCCAGACATCATCAAGGCAAGCAGGCGCAAGAGAATTGCACAAGGAAGTGGAACAACAATTCAGCAGGTCAACACTCTTCTCAAGCAATTTGAGCAGTCAAAGGAAATGATGAAGATGATGAAAAACAAGAAAGGCTTGCGTGGATTGTTTTAGAAACACGGAAAGCACAAAGACGGCAAAATTTTTTATAACTCAAAGACAAGATCTTTGATTTATATAATGCAATTTGACAAGTTGACAAAAGTTTAAAGCAAATAGGAAACCGTGGGCGGTGAATTTATGAAGACGCGTCGAATAATTGCAATTCGAAAGAGAAAATCTTTCAAAAATTTCAAATAAAAGGAGAGACGAAAATGGCTGTAAAAATCAGACTTACAAGAATGGGAGACAAAAAATCACCTTTCTATCGTGTTGTTGTTGCTGATTCAAGAAGTCCAAGAGACGGCAAATATATCGATTTGATTGGAACATACAATCCACTCACAAATCCTGCCGAAATCAAGATTGACAACGAAAAGGCACAAAAATGGCTCAAAAATGGTGCAACTCCAACAGAGACTGCAAAATCCATTTTGGTTAAGAGCGGTGCAATCAGTTCAGAATCTGAAAACAAATAACTTTCAGAAAGGAGAAAGATATGGACGAACTTTTGAAATTTTTGGTGAAGAGCCTTGTCGAAAATGAAGAGGCTGTTGAAGTGACCAAAGAAGAGGACGAAAAGGCAATCACCTATCGTGTCAAAGTTGCAGAAAACGACCTTGGCAAAGTGATTGGAAAAAACGGAAAAACCGCAATGAGCATAAGAACCATCATCAAGTCAATTGCAAACAAACTTCATAAGAAAGTTTTTGTGAAGTTTGAGGACTGATTTTTGGATCGAATTTGGAATTGATTTGGGGACGCTTATGGATTTCGTTTGTGTTGGAAAAATCATAAAACCGCAGGGTATCAAAGGGGAAGTGAAAATTCTTCCTCTAATTGATATTCCTGCGATTTTTAATGGCAAGCATTCACTTTACATTGAGAAAAAAGAAAGCAAAACAAAGAGTGTATCCTATCGTTTGGGATATGCTTATGTTCATTTTGAAGAGATTGCGGACAGAAATGTTGCAGAGAAATATCGCAACAAAAAAGTTTACATCACAAAAGAAGAATTCGAAAAGATTGCGGTTGATGATTTTCTCATTGAAGATTTAGTTGGCACATTGATTTATGATGAAAAAGGCGAATATGTTGGGCAGATTATGGATGTGACTGACTATGGTTTTGACGACATTATCATAATCAAAGAAAATGACCATCTCTATGAAGTGCCTTTCAGAAAGGAAATTTTCAAAACAGAAGGCAAGAGAATTTATGTGATCAGAGCCGAATTTGATGGAGCAAAAATTCCTGAAGAATAAAGTTGTTTTTGCTTTTGAAATCAGTTTGTGTGATGACTTGTCTGTTGATGGGAGGGGAATGAGCGCTTATCTCATCAATTTTAAATGACAATTCTGACATTTTGAAATTGAATTGACAAATTGACTGATGAAAGATGAGAGGAAAAGATTGAAGATTGACATTTTGACGCTTTTTCCAGACGCTTTTGCACCTCTTCAAACAAGCATTTTAAACAGGGCGCAAGAAGCGGGGAAATTGCAAATTAACACTGTTAACATCAGAGATTTTTCAAAGGATAAACACAAAAAATGTGATGACTATCCTTTCGGTGGTGGGGCAGGCATGTTGATGACTGTCCAGCCTCTTTTTGACGCAATTATGTCGGTTTGCAAAGATGAGATTGAAGAAGAAAAAGCAAAAAAAGCAGAAGAAAACGCAACCAAGTTTGTTTTGAAAAAAGGGACAAAAATCATTTTTCCATCTCCATCAGGGGAGGTGCTGACAGCAAAGAAAGGTGAAAGTCTTTCCAAGTTTAAACATTTGATTTTTGTTTGTGGGCACTATGAGGGTGTTGACGAAAGACTTTTCGACCTTTTTCCAATTGAGCAAATTTCAATTGGCGACTATGTTTTGACCGGTGGAGAACTTCCAACAATGGTCATCATTGACACCTTGTCGCGTTTTGTTGATGGAGTGATTTCAAAAGAAAGTTTGGAAAATGAAAGCTTTTCAAATGGGTTGTTGGAATATCCGCAATACACAAGACCTCAAACATTTATGGGGCTTTCTGTGCCTGAAGTGCTTGTTTCGGGCAATCATCAGGAGGTGGACAAGTGGCGCGAAGAACAAAGTTTGAAAAGAACAAAATCAAGAAGAAAAGACTTGCTTGAAAAATTTAAACGCGAAAACTGAAAATAATATGCATACAACATAAAGTGTATTATGTATGCATACCACACAAAATGCTGTGTATTATGCAAGTTTTTCCAATCATGCAAAAATTTGACATTGTTTTAAAATTGAAACAAAATTTTGAAATGAAAAAATAAGAAATTGAGGAATTTATGAAAATCAATTGGTTTCCTGGACATATGAATAAAGCTTTGAGAGACATAAGTGAACAATGCAAAAAAGTTGATGTTGTCACTTATGTGCTTGACGCACGCATTCCTCTTTCTTCTGTGAATCCAAGCCTTGACAAACTGACACAAAACAAACCGACACTCTATGTTTTCAACAAAATTGATTTGGCAGATGAAAACAGGCTGAAAGCAATTTTGCCACAGTTTCGAAGCATAACAACTGATTTTGTGTTGTTTGACAGCACAAAACTTGGGAAAAATTCGGTTGTTTTAAGCAAAATTAAGACGCTTGCGAAAACCAAACTTGACAAATATGCAAGCAAAGGAATTAAGGCAACAATCAGAACGATGGTTGTTGGCATTCCAAATTGTGGCAAAAGCACTTTGGTGAACAACTTATGCAAAAAAGCAAAAACTGTCACAGGCAATCGCGCGGGAGTGACAAAGCGTGGACAATGGTTGAATGTTGCTGATTGCATTGAAGTTTATGACACACCCGGCACACTTTATCCAAACATTGAAAATCAAGAAATTGCAAAGAGGTTGGCATATGTGGGAAGTGTTCGTGATGAAATTCTTGATTTTGTTGAACTTGGAAACGAGTTTTTGAAACTTCTTGCTTCAACATATCCAGACTTGTTGCAGAAAAGATATGGCAATGCTCAGACAGTTGAGGATGTGGCAAAACTCAGAAAATATGTGTCAAACGGTGGTGAGATTGACCTGGAGCGTGCAGGTAGAGTGATTATTGACGATTTCCGAAAGGGGAGAATTGGAAAAATCACATTAGACTGAAGCTTAAAATCTTTTTAAAAACCGAACAAAAAAATGTATCACTAAGATTCAAAAGATTTTTGCGGTTGTTTTTTGAAATTTGATTGAAGTTTTTATTAAAAGTGTTGAAAGAGGTTTGCATGAAAGCATACGAAAAAGACGTTTCCAAAATGAAAAACAAAATTGAGGGTGAGGGCGGAGAAATCAGCGCTACTCAATTTTTGATTGATGAGGGCTATAGAATTTTGCAAACAAATTTCAAAACGAAATTTGGAGAGATTGATATTGTGGCTTTCAAAGACGGCGTGATTGTTTTCGTGGAAGTGAAACGCCGTTCAACTTTGGCATATGGAAGACCGATTGAGGCTGTCGACTTCCGTAAGCAACAAAAAATCAGAAAGGTTGCGGAGTTCTATCTGATGATGAAACACAAACCCTATGCCGATTGTCGATTTGATGTGATTGAAATTTTGGACAAACAAATCAACCATGTTGAAAATGCTTTTTAAATTCATTTTAACTTTCTTAATAACTGTTTAAGTGCGATTTTAGTTATAAAAAAATAATCTTATCATGTTGTTAAAATTTTTCACCAAATGTTTCAGGAATGAAACATTTTTTTTGTTTTGTCATATTTATTTGGTATGAAGAAAAAAATTGCACTTATTTATGGCGGTGAAAGTGTGGAGCATGACATATCCATCATCACCGCACTGCAGGTTGTGAAAAGTTTGCCACCACAACTTGATTTTGTTTTGATTTACATAGACCGCACGGGCAAATGGTGGACGGCTGACAATCTTGACGACATAAAGATTTATGAAGATTTCCGCAAATTTGCAAAAAGTTTGAGGCAAGTTTCGCTGGTGATGGGAGAAAATAATTTGTTTATAAAAAAACACGGAAAGTTTGTTTATTGGCAAAAATTGTCTGCGGTTTTAAATTGTTGCCATGGCAGAATTGGAGAAGATGGCTCTCTTCAAGGGGTGTTTCGTGCCTGCAAAATTGCACAAAGTTCTGCGGGAGTGCTTTCGTCTGCATTGTGTATGGATAAGGCACTCATGAAAGATGTTTTCATTGCAAATGGAATTGAAACACCTGAATTTGTTTGTCTGAAAAAAGACGATTTTAATGCTTCAATAGAAAATCAACTTGAGGAAGAGGCTTGTCATAAAACGGATGGCAAAACAAAAGATGAGCGCGTCCAAATGCAGGCAATTCAAAACATCACTGAAAAGTTGGAATTTCCTTTGATTGTCAAGCCTGCAAATTTGGGAAGTTCAATTGCAATTTCTGTTTGTAAGAATGAAAGCGAACTTGCTGAAGCAATTGAACTGTCTTTCAATTTTGACAAAAAAGTTGTCATCGAAAAATTGGTGGAGAATTTGCAAGAGTTTAATTGTGCGTGCTTGTCTTATAAGGGAGATTTTGTGCTTTCGTCTGTTTCGGAGGTGACAAATAAGGGCGAAATCTATTCCTTTGATGACAAATATCTTTCACGCGAAAGCAAAAATCAGGAGGTCGAAAAAGAACTTGCGCAAAAAATTAAAGATTTGACAGAGAAGGTCTATAAAACCTTTGATTGCCAAGGAATTGTGCGCGTGGATTTTCTTTTTGACCAAAAGACCAAAACGCTTTATGTCAATGAAATCAATTCCATTCCGGGTTCTTTGGCATTCTATCTTTTTAAAGATGTGACATTCAAAGAATTGATTTTCGCCGTGATTGAACAGAGTTTGCTTGACGAGGAGAGTGAGGAAAAACTGATTAAATCTTTTGACAGCGATGCACTTAAAACTTTCGAAAATGTCAGCGGGAAGATGAAAAAATGAAAAGATTTTGTGGTTTTATGCAGTGTAGACAAACATGAACGCGGTGTATAAGCGGTTTTATACAGTGTAGACAAACATGGCACTGTGCATAAGTGGTTTTATGCAATGCATGCGAACATAGGTCTGTGCATAAATTGGGCGCTGTGCATAATATGTCGATTTGAAACTTTTTTTGACTTTGCATCAACATATCAATTTTTTCGTATTAAAATGGCTTTAAAGGAGAGAATATGGTTCTTGAAAAAATCATTTCATCAGATTTTCGTGCTCAGGGGTTGAAACCAGAAGATTTCAGTTTGGATGTTCCTGGTTTAAGCCGTGACAGCAGAACGACAAAGAAAGGTGACGCGTTTTTCTGCTTGACTGAAGATGAAACTTTGGCACGAGAGCGTTGCACTCAAGCCAAGAAGAATGGGGCAAGTGTCGTTTTTTCAAATTTTGATTTTCCAGATGTGATTAAGGTTGAAGATGCTCGAGACGCGTTTGCCAAGGCTTGTGCAAATTTTTACGAGCGCGTTTGCGACAAAATGAAGATTATTGGTTTGACAGGAACCAACGGCAAGACAACCACAACGCATTTGATTGCCGAAATTCTCAATCGAAATGGAAAAAAATCTGGCGTGATTGGCACAAACGGAGTTTTTTTTGACAATAAAACAAAACATTGTCCTCTCACAACGCCAGATGCAGATTTTTTGCACAAAACATTCAAAGAAATGCACGAGGCAGGTGTGGAATTTGTTGTTATGGAAGTTTCCGCACATGCAATTGCACAGAAGCGCATAAATGGAATCAATTTTGAGATTGGAATGTTGACCAACATCACGCAGGACCACTTGGACTATTTCAAAACTTTTGAAAAATACGAAAAAACAAAACTAAGTTTTTTCACAAAAAATCACATGAAAAAAGCGGTGGTGTGTTCTGACGATTTGTCGGCTTGCAAACTTTTGAGAAACTGTGATGTGCCAATTGTGACCTATGGTCTCAAAAACCCAAGTGATACATTTGCCATTGATGTTTGTTGTTCCATTCAAGGCACGCACTTTGTTGGAAATGTGTGTGATGAGGTTGTCAACATAAAGACCAATTTGATTGGTGACTATAATGTTTTAAACAGTCTTGGGGCAATGGCGGTTTGTCACAGTCTTGGTCTTGATGGCAAGCAGTTGGAACAGGGGCTCAATTATGTCTATCCAATTGAGGGAAGATTTAATGTCATAAATTTCACAGGGAAAAACATTGTCATTGATTTTGCACATTCGCCAGATGGTTTGAAAAAAGTGTTGGAGACAGCCAAAACATTGACAGAAGGGAAGCTTTTTGTTGTGTTTGGATGTGGCGGAAACAGAGACAGGGGCAAACGGCACAAGATGGGGAAAATTGCCGAAGAGTTTGCTGATGTTGTGTGTCTGACCGATGACAATCCGCGAATGGAAAAATCGGAGGACATCATTGCTGACATCGAAATGGGTATGAAAAAAAGTCATTTTGTCATACCGGACAGAACAACAGCAATTCGGACAATGATTGACGAAGCAAAGCCCGGAGATGTGCTTGTGATTGCAGGAAAGGGCGCGGAAAAATTCCAAGAGGTTGGAGAAGAAAAGAAACCTTATAATGATTTTGATGCGGTGTATCAATATTTCAAAGAAAGCGACCCAATTTTAAATCGTGGAAAAGAATATTGATTTTAAAATCAAGTAAGTCATGGAATTTGCGAAGACTTGCGCGTAAAACTTGAGAAAAGATAAAAAGACAAAACAACAAAATTGAAAATATAAAAAACAAATAAATAAAAAATTAAATTAAATTTAAAAACGATTTAATAGAAACAAAAATTAACATAAATTAAAAAAGATTAATAAAAAATTAATAAAAATTAATAAAATTTAAATTCTAAATAAAAATATTAATAACTTTATTTTAAACAATTAATCATTCGACAAATTCTGACAAAAAAATGATTGAATCAAAATTATTAATATAGAAAAAAATTAGTTTAAAAATTAATTTAAAACTAAAAATTGAAAATTATTAAAAATAAATAATTTAATTATATTTTGAATTTTTGAATATATTAAATATGAATTTTATCATTGTTTTTTTAATTGGAAAAATTTCAATATGTTGGAGGTGAAACGATGACTGTCAAATTTCTGCTTTGTGGGCTGTGCTGTTTGATTTTTGCAAGTCTAATTTCTCCGGTTGTGCTTTGGTTTTGCAAAAAGATGCATGCTTCACAAAGCATTTTGCACTATGTGGACAAGCACGCGTCAAAAGAGGGAACTCCAACCATGGGTGGATTTATTTTCATTTTGACCCTAATCTTCTCATGTTTCTTTATGTTTTCCGAAAATTCATTTTTGGCATGGTTTGCGCTTGCAGTTACGCTTGCTTATGCTCTTTTGGGTTTTCTTGATGATTTTCTGAAAGTGCACTATCATCACAACGAGGGTTTGAAGCCATATCAAAAAATCATTGGACAAGTTGGCATTGCAGTGATTGTTGCTGTTTTTCTTTTTCTGTCCGAACGGACAGCCCTCACATTTTTCAATCTTCAATTCGACATTGGATGGGGTGTCATTCCGCTTGTCATTTTGGTGCTTGTGGCAACAGTAAACAGTGTCAATTTGACAGATGGGCTTGATGGGCTTGCTGGTGTGGTGAGTTTTGTTTATGTGCTTGTGTTTGGGGTGATTTTGGCGCTTGTTGGAACAGTTGAGATGTCAAACATGGCAATGCTGTGTTTTGGTTTGTGTGGCGGAATTTTGGGATTTTTGATGTTCAATTGTTTTCCCGCAAAAATTTTTATGGGCGACACTGGCTCGTTGGCGCTTGGAGGATTTATTGGCGTGATTGCAGTTTTGGGTGGGTTGGAACTTTTGCTTCCAATCATGGGGGTTATGTTTGTGCTTTCTGCGCTCTCTGACATAATTCAAGTTTTGCACTATAAACGCACAAAGAGGAGAGTGTTTTTGATGGCACCACTTCATCATCATTTTGAGCAAAAAGGCGTGCATGAAAATCGAATTGTTGTCGTATATATGGTTATAACAACAGCGATGTGCATTGGTGTTCTTGCGGGGGTGATTGCTGTTGGAATTTAGCCAAAGGTGCACAAAACATGAAATTGAAAAACAAAAAAGTTTTGGTTTATGGCATGGGCGACAGCGGACGAGCCGTCATCAAACTTCTTCACAAGTTGAATGCCTATGTCAGTTTTTATGATGACGATGTGAAATTTTATGACCAAATTGGCTTCGAACGCCGTCCTGAAGATGTTGATTGGGATTTGGTTGTGATAAGCCCGGGCATAAAGTGTCTTGGAAATCCACTTTTGAAGGTTTTTGATGAGAGAAAAATTCCGGTGATTTCAGAACTTGATTTGGCATATCTTCAAAGCAAAGGCAAGATTGTGGCAATCACAGGGACAAACGGCAAAACAACCGTCAGCATGCTGACACATCGCATTCTCAAAATGGCAGGATTTGAAACTTTTTTGTGTGGCAACATTGGGCTTCCGTTTTCATCAATATGCCAACAGACCAACAAAAACAGCATAACCGTGTGCGAGGTTTCCAACTTTCAACTTGAGCGAAGTGTTTTCTTTCGTGCAAATGTTTCGTGCATCTTGAATGTTCGGCCTGACCATTTGGACAGGCATGAAAGTTTTGCCGAATATGTGCGAGTAAAGGCTAAAATCGCACAAAATCTTAGGCGAAAAGATGTTTTGATTTTAAATTTGAATGACGAGCAAGCACGTAAATTGGTTTTGCATAAAAATTTTCTTTTTTTCTCAAAAAATCGTCTCAAAAAAGGCGTTTATGTTTGGAAAAATCAGATTTTTGTCAACAAAAAAAGTGTTTTAAACCTTTCGGATGTTAATCTTGCGGGACAGAAGAATTTGGAAAATGTTTTGGCAAGTGTGGCAATGGCATCTCGCTTTGGTGTCGAAAAAGGTGTTTATGAAAAAGCAATCAAGTCTTTTTCACCGCCGGCACATCGAATGGAGGTTGTCGGCAAAATGAACGGTGTCACTTTTGTTGACGACAGCAAAGCCACAAATGTTGCTTCAACCGTTGCTTGTGTTGAGGCTTTTGGGGATAAACCAATTTGGCTTTTGCTTGGCGGGCTGGGCAAAGAAATTGCCTATGACGAAATTTTTGACTTAAAGCCAAACATAAAAAGGGTTGTTTGTTTTGGGCAAGAAGGAAATAATATGGCAAATTGTGCGAAAAAGCATGGCTGTGATTGTGCGATTTTTGATAAATTTGATGACGCAGTCAATTTTTGCATTGAAAATGCGCAAGAAGGTGATTTTGTTTTGCTTTCGCCAGCATGTGCAAGTTTTGATGAATTTTCAAGTTATGCCGAGCGCGGTGAAAGGTTTAAATCTTTGATTTTGAGGCGCGCCGATGAAAATTGATTTGAAATGGAAAAAAGCATCAACCAAAAACGATGTGCAAATCACAGATGAAATTGGCAAAGAAAAAGTGGAAGAGAATTTGAAAGGAAATGCAATTTATAAAACAAAACAAAAATTGAAGAATGAACGAAAATCGACTGAATTTGGTCAAATTTTTGCCAAGAAATTTGCCAAGCAAAAAGAAAGAGTTTCAAAGCCTGAAGTTGTGCAAAAGACAAAGAAAAAAAGAGAAATAAGAGAAATAAGTTTTCTTGAAAATGCAAAATTGAGAAAATTTTTCAGTGTGTTTTCCAAGCGAGAATGGCTTGTGATTTTTCTTGTACTGTTGCTTGTTGGCTTTGGGTGTTTGATGGTTTACAGCGCAAGTTCCTATTCGGCGGGATATCGCTATGGCAACGAATATTTCTTCCTTTTTAAGCAAATTTTTGGCGTTGTGCTTGGAATTTTTGCCATGTTTTTTCTCGCTTTTGTGGACTATCACATTTTGAAGCGGTTTAAATATTGGATTTTGGCTGTCAGTGTGATTTTGCTGATTTTGGTTTTTGTACCGGGTTTTGGCGTGCAAAGTTATGGCGCAAACCGTTGGGTGAACATTCTGGGAATTTCCATTCAACCATCAGAAATTGCCAAATTTGCATTGGTGTTATTTTTGGCGTGCTATCTTTCCGAACAGCATGACAAAATCAAGACATTTAAAGGACTAATTCCTCCGCTTTTGATTGCGGGGCTTTTGTGCCTTTTGGTCATCATTGAGCCAAGCATGAGTGTGACAATGTGTTTGGGATGTGTGACACTTTTCATGCTTATTGTTGGAGGCATGAGCAAAAAACACACAATCATGTTTTCTTCGGTTGCTGTTGCTGCTGTTCCTCTTCTCATCATTGCAGAGCCATATCGCTTAAAACGCCTTTTTGCATTTCTTGACCCTTGGGCATCGCCACAAGGTGAGGGTTTTCAACTCATCCAATCGCTGTATGGGCTTGGCAATGGTGGCTGGTTTGGTGTGGGACTTTTTCAGTCGCGCCAAAAATATCTCTTTTTGCCGTTTGCAGAATCGGACTTCATTTTTTCAATCATAGGGGAAGAGCTGGGGTATGTTGGGTGCCTCTGCTTGATGACGGTCTATTTTGTTTTGATTTATCAACTTTTCAAAATTGGACTTAACGCAAAAGACCGTTTTGGCTGTTTGCTTTCTTGCGGAGTTGCAATCGTGATTGCTGTGCAAATGCTTTTGAACATTGCGGTTGTGACGGGTTCAATTCCGCCAACGGGACTTCCACTCCCATTCATTTCAAGCGGTGGAACATCTGTTGCTGTTTTCATGGCAGGCGTAGGCGTGGCATTAAGTGTTTCAAGGCAAAGCAGAAAAAAGGAGAAAGAAACTTCAAATTTTGTGACACAGTTTTGGAAAAGAAAGAAAATTTTTTCAAGCAGAAGCAACACATTTTGATTGACTTCGCTTGAAAATGTTTTTAAAATAAAAAACATAGGAGAAAATTTATGAATGAATATCTCTATGCTTTAAATCTGAAAAATGAATTGGAAAAGTTTAAGAGTGAAAGAATGCAATGTGATAAGAACTATATTTGCGTTTTTCAATACATTAATCTTGAAATATTGAAAAAAAAGATTTTGGATGTCGGTTTGTTTATGAAAATTTGTCGAAAGTTTGGGCTTAAGGCTGATTATCCACAAAATCTTGAAGAGTGTTTAAAAGAAGAATATGAGGGCAAAAACTTGATTGCTTTGGTGCTTTATTGATTTCAAAACGTTAATTAAAAGATTTAAAAATTCACAAAAATTGCAGAAAAATTGGAAAAAACTGCACGAAAATGTGGAATTTGTTTTGTATAAATTTAGTTTTGTGCTAAACTATTTATATATTTCGGAGGTATGATATGAAAGAAAAAATCAAAAAAATTGGGAGGGGGAATTTAAGGCTTTTTAGCGTAATTTTGCTTGTCATAACATTCCTTCTTCCAATTTTCCTGACAGGATGTGGAGAAAACACTGGTGTCGAATGGTTTTCTGGCACAGAATCACCAAACATTTCTTTTGGAAAAATTGGAGATTTCTATCTTGATGAAGACGACCACATCATATATAAATTCACTGACAATGGCTGGGTGATGATTGGCCAACTTCAAACTGGTGAAAGCCAAGACGGACAGGATGGACAAGACGGAGAGGACGGAACTTCTTTCTTGAGTGGAAATGGTGCACCTGCAAACACGCTCGGAAAAAATGAAGATTTATATTTGAACATCTCTACATATGATTTATATAAAAAGACAAATGGAAGTTGGTCTTTGATTGGAAACATCAAAGGCGCTGACGGAAGTGATGGACAAGACGGCTCTGATGGCTCTGACGGACAGCAAGGCGAACCGGGAACACCTGGGCAAGATGGAGCAACCATTCTTTCTGGCGCACTTGACCCAACAACCGAACAGGGAAAAGATGGTGACCTCTATTTCAACACCATGTCAAGTGACCTTTTCCAAAAAGTAGATGGAGTTTGGACAAAGATTGCAAACATTCGTGGTGAGGCTGGAGAAGACGGAATCACACCACACATCGGTGAGAATGGCAACTGGTGGGTTGGAGATGAGGACACAGGCTATTCCGCAGTTGGCGAGAATGGCGAAAGTTCCACCGTTTCAGTTGACGAAGATGGCTATTTGATTATTGACGGTGACAACACAGGCTATAACCTCAACCTCACATCTCAAGAACTCTATGAAAATTTGCAAGGAATCATTGAATATGATGATGGTGGTGTGACAGGCTTCAGTGTGGATTATGAATCAGTGGCTGGATATGAGTATCTCAACCAATGGGAATACACAACAAGCGTATTCAGTGGTTGGGCTGGACTTATTGGAAATCCTGAAACAATTAACGCAATCAAATTCAGAGTGCGTGCAAGAGAGACTGCCATAACGCAAATTGGTGTTGCTTTGGCAGAAAACGATAGAAACGGAACTCTTGTTGCACAAGGGATTTTGGAAGTGAATGTCCAACCATATGAGGAAGCAGACATCATCTGGCAACTTGACGAAACAATTGTAAATGATGGAAATTTAAACTACTTTTTTGGATATTCATGCGACGCTTATGTTGACAAGTTTGGTCTGTGCAGTGCAAACACAATTCCAGAAGATCTTGTTTCAGGAGAAACTATGACTCGCTATGCTATGAATGGTCGAATTTTGACAGATTTCACAAGTGATTGGAGTCCAACAGAAACAGGTCAGGGCTATGCATATGCCTATATCCCTGTTCAAGTTGGACATATCACAGGCACATTTAAACTTGCCGACATTGTGATTCAAGAAATTTTGGATATGGTGAATGTTGAAGAAGAACTCTATCAAAACACCGATTTTGTGCTTCCATCCACCATTTATGGTTATGTTGGACAGAAAATGCAAATCTATTTCCGAAACATCATTGCATACGATTTGGATGATGTCTATGTGAGAGTGGATTCCACAAACGGAAATCAATATTCAGACCGCTGGGAATACACTCCTGAAACTGCTGAAACATTCAATTTGACAATTGAACTCTATTCAAAAAATTGGACATTGCTTTCTTCAGAAACTTTTGAAGTTGTGGTCAAGGACACCACTTCTCAAGCATCAGCAACAGCACTTGTGATTGGTGACAGCACTGTTCAGGCTGGGACTGAAACACAACAGATGTTGACACTATCTGGAAGTGATGAACAATTCGACCTCACATTGATTGGAACTCGCGGAGATGGCGAAAATAAACATGAAGGAAGAGGTGGCTGGACTGCAAGTGGTTATGTCACAAACGCTTCAAGTGGAGACCAAACAAACCCATTCTATAACGCCGAAACACAGACTTTTGACTTTTCATATTATATGACGCAAAATGGCTATGATACTGAGGGTGTGGATGTGGTGTTCATTCAACTTGGAATCAATGACATTTTTGGCAGAGTAAACAATTTGGATGAGGGAATCCAAACTTTCATTGACAATATGAAAATTATGATTGAAAGTATCCATGAATATGACTCCACAATCAAAATTGTCATCAATCTTATCATTCCATGTGACCAAAATCAAGATTCATACACAGAACCATATGGAAACCAGGCTGCTTGGCTTTTCATGAGAAATATGTATAAAGCAAATCAAGCACTTCTTTCAACCTTTGCAGACCAGGAAAATGTCTATCTTTCATGGTATAACGCAGCACTTGATGCTGTCAACAACCAAGGCGGAAATGTTCATCCATCAACTGATGGCTATAATCAACTTGGCACACAGATGTATTATTTCTTCAAGGCAATTCTGTGATGTTGCTCTCTTTGAGATTTATTTGACATAAAAAATAAAAAATGGCTTAAAAAATTAAGCCATTTTTTGTTTGTTTAAGTTTTTTGCTTTTTAAAATTTTTTATTTAACATTTTGGAATTGTTTATTTGTTATTTATTATGTTTAACTTCTTTAAGAGTTTTTAATTTGATTTTTTTCTTTAATAAGTTTTAATTTAAATTTTCATTTTGCTTTATGCGAAGTGTTGCAAGTTCGTCCTTTTGTGGTTGGCTGACGCGGAAACTTTCGCGCGCTTTGGAAATTGCTCTGTTTCGTATGAAAGGGTCTTTTTCTTCCGAAATAAACTTCTTTGCTTTCTCAAAATTGATTGCACAAAGTTCTGCCAAAAGCCATGCTATTGCCATTTTGACATAGTAGCCTTGTGCGGTGATTTTTCGGATGTTTTTCAAAATTTCATCCACCTTGTCAGTTTTGAGAAAAAAGCGCATAAGTCCAACAATGCCGACACGGACATAAAATTCGCGCTCGTCTGCAAGCAAACTTGTGAGAAATTGATATGATTTTTCGCCCGTCATCTTCTTTAGGGAGGTGACAATGCAATCACAAGTGCTCCAATTGTCGATGTATGGCAAAACGTTTTGCAGATATTCCAACTGCTCATCCTCACTTTTGATGTTTCCAGCCGAAAAACCATAAAGCAAAATTTCTTCGTAAGTTGGATTTGCTTCCAAGTCGATATATTCCGGCTCAATTTCCTTGGCAAACTTGCGCAATTTCGGAATGCGAACACCAACAATTGCATACTTTGTTGTGACAAACTTTTTGTTGAACTGAGCATATCCAAAATCGGCATTTTCGTTTAAAAATTTTCGAATGTTAATCATATTTTCTCTCTTTGAAATTTAGTGTTTTTGTTTTCATGTATGCAGAAAAAATTTTGAAAAATGCTGATGGTGGTATGGGGGTGTTTTAAAATAATTTGTTTAAAAAGTGGCAGTGCCACCTATTCTCTTCGCAGGCTTTCCACAGGGTCGAGTTTTGCGGCTTTGCTTGCAGGATAGAGCCCGGCAACCATGCTTATTCCGATTGAAACCAAAAGTGCAACGGCAAAATACCACCACCTATATGAAATTGGAGCAATGCCAATGGTGTTTATCAGAACAAGATATACAATCAGCGTCAAAATCACATTGAACACAATTCCAACAACACCGCTCAGAAGCCCAACAAGGAAACTTTCCGATGTGAAAATGCGCTTGATGTCTTTTCGGCGCGCACCGATTGATTTGAGAACACCAATTTCTTTGGTGCGTTCGGTCACACTCATGTAGAGCACCACCAAAATCATCATTGCAGACACAAGAAGAGAAATGCATGAAATGACAATCAGCGAGGTGCCAATCACGCTTGACATGTTTATGAACATGTTTGCAAGTTGTTCTTCAATCGAGCCGGTGTAGCCTTCCATGCCAGCCAGAATTGAATTGATGGCATTTGTGACTTCTTCGGAATCGGTTTTGATGTAAAGCACATTTGGGTCAAGATTTGTGCCTTGATTTTGATTGAAGAGAGTTTGAAAATAGTTATAGTCAATATACATCACAAGAAAATTCGACATCACAGATGTGTCCACAGTTGCGGTGATTTCTTGATGGTCAAATGTCAGATTTGTGCTTTGTCCTTGTGCGTTTGTGAAAGTGAAAGCAATGTCAACTTCACGGTTTGTGCCGTCTTCATTGAAAATGCTTTCGTCTTCAAAAAGCCTTGCAATGCTTGGCGAAAACATGATTCCGCCTTCCGCTGTGGACATTTCGCCGTCAATGATGTTGGTGTCGGTGTAGTATGGCGGGGTGGTGTAGAGATAGATGATGTTTTGAAAGGACAAACCGCTTTCAGCCATTTCTGCATCATTAAAATAGTCAACAACAATTCCGTCCGGGTTGTAAATCACTTTTGCGCCGGTTGTCATTGTCATCATTTGGATGCCGTATGAGATGTTTTCGTCTGTGATTTCAAATTTTTCTTCAAGCAAACCTTCTTGAAATTGTCTGTCAAGTTCGGCGTTGATGTTTGAAACAAGCCCATCAATTTCTTCTTCCGAGAAAGAATTATATGCAAACATTGATGCCAAATCGCTTGAACTTCCGGTCTTTGAAATGGTGGCAATTGTTGGGTCGGAATAGGAATTCATGGTTGCGGAGATATAATCCGTGATTCCGGAAGAAAATGACATCATCAAAATCAAACTTCCAATTCCAATTGCAACACCAAAAGCCATGAGAAAATTTTTGGTTTTGCTTGCCCACATATTGTGGAATGAAAGGCGGATGGCTTGCCAAAGTGACAGGTTTTGTTTGTCTTTGGAATTTTTTGCTTTTTTCTTTTTGTCAGATTTTGAAGACGCATTTTCCGCAGTGTCTGTTGTTGCGTTTTCAGTTTCATGTGTGGTTGTCTTTGAAACATCAACTGCAATTTTTGCTGATTTTGTTTTCTTATATTTTTCATTCTTGTGGTCGCCGGTGATTCTTCCATCAGAAATTTCCACCACACGAGAAGAAATTGACGCCACTTTTTCGGAGTGGGTCACCATGATGACAAGTTTTCCGCTGTCAGCAATTTCTTTCAAAATCTGCAAAATTTGCATGGAGGTTCCGCTGTCAAGTGCGCCGGTTGGCTCATCCGCAATGATGATGTCGGGGTCGTTGATGAGGGCGCGTGCAATGGCAACCCTCTGTTTTTGTCCGCCAGAAAGTTGAGTTGGTTTTTTCTTGAGATGTTCGGAAAGTCCGACGCGGTCCAAAATGTTTTTTGCTCGCTCAACCTTTTCCTTTTCTCCAACATTGGAAAGTGTGAGGGCAAGGGTTACATTGTCCAAGATGGAAAGGTGAGAAATCAGGTT
Source organism: uncultured Clostridia bacterium (assembly GCA_944381135.1). Classification (GTDB taxonomy): domain Bacteria; phylum Bacillota; class Clostridia; order Christensenellales; family UBA1242; genus Caccovivens. The sequence continues at coordinate 74,041 of CALWJY010000001.1, forward strand.
GAAAGACTGAAAGACAAAGCCGACTTTGTTTTTGCGATATTTATCCAACTCTCTGTCAGTCAATTTTCCAAGATTTTCTCCACCCGAAATGATTTCGCCGGTGAAATCAGAGTCAAGCCCGCCAATCAAATTCATCAGTGTGGACTTTCCACTTCCGCTTTCACCAACTATGGAGACAAGTTCGCCTTTTTCAAATTCGACATTGATGTCATAGAGCGCTTGGAAGGTTTCTTTGCCAGCCATTTTATATTTTTTGTTGACATTGATGAGTTTAAGTTCCTTTTCCATTGGTCATTCCTTTTATTCTAAAAGATTGGCTTCATTTAAAAACTTTTATGTTTGTTGAAAACTGATTCATCACTTTGACAAAGGTTTTAAGGTCGTTTTCCGAAATTCCTGCAAACAACTTTTCTTCAAACTGTTTGTTGACCTCGTTCACTTTTTCAACAAATTGCTTTCCTTTTTCCGTCAAAGCAATTTTTTTGTAGATTGGTTTGATGAGTCCTGCCATTTGCATTTTAAGAAGTGTTCGACTGGTGTGAGCCTTATTGCATGCGATGTAGGCAGTAAGTTCCTGTTGAGAGTTATAGTCATGTTCCTCCAAAGCTTTTGCAAAAATGACAAAAGACGGCACAAGTTTGTTGTCTGTCAAAAATTTGTTGTATGCTTTTTTGATTGTGAGCATTTTTTCCAAATTGTTAAATTCCGATTCCATTTTTTTTATCTTCCTTATTTTCTTGTTTATCAAAATTATGTTGTTGACAAATCAACTGTATGTTAGCATATTTTTGCATTCATGTCAAATTTTTTGCGAACAATTCAAATTAAAATTTGAAAAGAAAAAAATCAAGAAAGAGTGCTTCAGAATGTAAAATTGAAACATATTTATTAAAAAATGTTTGTCAAATTTCATGAAGTGTGATATAATTCTGTGTGTTTTGGAGGCAAGATGGCAGGAATTTTTGTTGACAGCCTATATGATGCCGTTGTGGACTGCTTAAAAGTTGTTCCAATCCTTTTTCTTGCCTATCTTTTGGTGGCATTTCTTTCTCACGACCACAGCCACAAATTTTCTTCTTTCCTTTCAAAAAACAAGAAATCAAGTGTTTTTTATGCTTCTCTTCTTGGATGTGTTCCTCAGTGCGGATTTTCGTCTGTCATGGCAGATTTATATTCCGAAAGAAAAATCTCCTTAGGCGCACTTGTGGCAGTTTTTGTGGCAACTTCGGACGAGGCAATTCCGCTTATGCTTGCAAACCCAGACAGCATTGTGGAAATGCTTTTGCTTATTGTAACAAAAATTTTGCTTGCAATATTTTGGGGATATTTGATTGAACTTCTCATTTTTGCATTTGTGAAACGTAAGAAAAAAGTTCCGGCGGTGGCAGGTGGCACGGATGAACATTTGCATGAAAACACTGCTCATGCTGAAGAACATGAACACGAGCATGTCCACGCTGAAGAAGATGCTTTTCATTCTCATCTTCATGAGTGCGGGCACATCCACACCGATTCGTGCAGTTCTTCTTGCGGACATTCACACGGCGATTGCTGTGGAGACAACATCTTTGTTGACGCTTTCGACCACACTTTGAACATTTCAATCTATATCTTTGTTGCAACTTTCATCATCAACATTGTTGTTGCTTTGCTTGGAGACAATTTAGGCAACTTTTTGCTTGGAAATTCACCCTATATCCAAATTCTTCTTGCAAGTTTGATTGGACTTATTCCAAATTGTGCATCTTCCATTCTTTTAGTTGAATTAAATATTGCAGGATTGTTAACATTCCCGGCGCTTGTTGCAGGACTTACGGCAGGAGCAGGTGTTGGACTTGTGATTTTGTTCACCAAAAACAAAAAACATCCACTTGAAAATTTGGGCATTTTGCTGCTGCAATATTGCATTGGTGTTGTGAGTGGTATATTTTTGACAATCTTCTTCTGACAAGATATGGAATTGATAATTTGATAGGTGGCGCATTTTGATGAAGGTTGTCTTTGAGGAGTTTGTTGATTGAAAATAAACTGACAAGAGGAGGGCAACTTGAGCCGTGCGTGGCACGGCATGCAACGCGAAAGAAAAAACTGAACCTTGTCGGGTTCAGTTTTTTCTTTCGTGTTGCCCACGCTTTTTCAAAGCGTGGAAAGTTGCCCATGTTTCTTCGAAGAGGTTGTGTGATGAAATCAATACTCAATCATCAAAAAACATAAAAATTCATTTTCAGAACGCAACAAAAAACAAAATCAATTCCTCAAATGATGAAAAAATTAAAATAAACAAAAATCAAACAAGACAAATTTCAGCCGTTTAAGCCTTGAGACTGGCGCTCCATGTTTTCAACAACAATGTCTTGAATGTCTCCAAGGCCATCGCAATATTCCAGCACTTTCCAAGGGGTGTTGGTGTGGAAATGAAGACGAATCATCTCATCATCACCAACAACAAGCAAGCAATCTCCTTCAATGTTGTTTGTTATGTATTCTCTGATTGCTTCATCAGAGAGGTTTTTTCCTTCAATCAAAAGTTGTGTGTCAAACTTAAATTCATTCATTTTCATCTCCTGTTTCGTTATAGAAATCAAATGCTTTCATGATTTCTGACAAATCTTCAGTTGGGTTCAAGGCTTCTTCAAAACTGAAACCACTTTCACTTTTTGGAATGTTTTGCAGAGTCTTATTGGTTGTTATGTGAATTTCTTTTGGCGCTTCTTGAACTTTTTTATAGTCCTGCATCTTGTTGAGAAGCATTCTCATGCTGTCGTTGTCGGAATGGATTGGGCGGGTGATGTCGGACATTTTGTCGAGATTGTCTTTATATCTGTCAAGCATGTTTGAAAATTCTGCCATGATGTCTTCAAAGTTTTGGTCACGGCGAAGTTGAGGAAATTTGGTGTTGAGTTCGTGCACCAAAAGTTCCAATTTGTCCATGATGAGTTTGTTGAAGTTTTTTGAACCCTCTTCTTGAAATTTTTTTGCTTTTTCAATGACAGAAAGAGCATTGAGAATGTTTTTCTCTTTGTTTTCAATTTCAGAACGTTCATTCTTCAAATCCAAGACTTTTTTTTCGCTGTCAAGCGCTTTAAGTTTCTCTTCCATAAGTTTGGATTCATAAGAGACTTTCAGTCTTTGGATGTAACTGTCAACTTCTGTTTTGTTGTAGCCATTTATTTCTTGTGAAAACATATCATCAAAATCTCCAATATCAATAATACCAAAAAAGGCACAACAAAAGCAATCAAAATTGGGGTGGAAATCAAATTTTTTGAAAACAAAAAGAAATATAGGCTGACGAAAACAATCGAAAAAGCAACAATAAGGTGGAATTTTTGTCCGCAAAAGAAAAATGTTGCCACTGATGCAATCACAAAGGCGATGGCGATGTAGAACGGAGCATAAGAGGCTGTGTCCGTGTGGTGAAACACAAAGCCTAAAATTCCAATGCTGACAAGAAGTGAGCCGAGATAGAACGAACTGTCAAACTTAAACAGCATGCTTTTGACAAGTTCAAATCCGCCCAAAAAGAGACAAAAACCGAAAAACCACAATGTTGGATTTTTTACCCAAAAAATTGAAATGAAAATGTAGGCAACAAAAGAGAGAAATGCAAGCATGGCAAACGCTTTCAAGATGAAACTTTTTTTGATGCCAAGAAATCTTCCGTTCATGTTTTAATTATGTTCATCTTGCAAGAAATTAATCAAACAAAGCCTTTTTCTCACAATAAAAAAGTGGCAATGTCACTTTTTTGCCACTTTAATTTATTTAAGATTAAGACGCCCAAATACCACTTTTATGGGTCGGTTTTGAGTACTTTCATGATTATTTCAAAATTTTTGTCTCTTTTGCGGTGATATTTGAAAAAATACCAAACAAGCACTAAGACACCAAAGATGATGAAAATTCCGCTCAAAAGTTGAGAAATGCGCACCGAACCCCAATATAGACTGTCGGTTCTCAGACCCTCAATCCAAACTCTGCCACTGCCATAGAAGATGAGGTAGAACGCACCAAGCATGCCATAGGTTTTGAATTCAATGCGATATAAAAGCAGTTCAAGCCCAATGAAAGAGATGAAATTCCACAAACTTTCATAGAAGAATGTTGCCAAATGCCAGCCACTGCCATCAATATAGACAGCAAACGGAAACCATTGCCAAGCGGGGTCGGTGACTGCATAGCCATATGCTTCTTGATTGAAGAAATTTCCCCAGCGTCCAAGTGCTTGCCCAAGAATAAGCCCAGGGGCAATGATGTCAATCAAAGCAAAGAAATTCTTTTTGTGGATGGCGCAATAAAGCACAACGCCAAGCGCACCACCAATTAAACCGCCATAGAAACCAAGCCCGCCTTCCCAAATTTTGAACACATCCCAAAAGTTTGTGTAGTAGTCCAAGCGGAAAAGGACATAATAGATTCTTGCGCCAATCACGCAAAGAGGGATGACATAGAGAGCAAGGACGATGATGTCCTCAGTTTTAAAACCTCTTTTTTTGGCGTTTTTGATTGTGATAAGCACGCCCAAAAGATAGGACAACGCGCTGATGAGTCCATAGAAATTTATTCTCAAATTTCCAATTTCAAAATAACTTGGAACAGAAAGCAAAGAGTCAATCATGAGAATAAGTATATATGTCAAACCACAAAAAGTCAAACAAAATCAGAATGAAAAGAATGTTTTTTGAATGTTTTTGTTGAAACTTGTTTGCTTTTTTTTCAAATATATGTTGAAGCAAAATCGAAAATAAACCAAAAATAAAAAATGATTAATAAATTTAAAAGAAATGAAAAAGAGATTAAAAACAAAAAAATCAAATTTAAAATCAAAATCAAACAAAAATAGACCGAAAATTTGCGAATTCTCGGAGATGCGTCAAAAATCTTTTTTCAAAACATCCATGATTTTTTCAAAAGGGGTTTTCTTTCGCCTATGAAGAATTGTGCAAAAAAGGACATATCCCAAACCCACCACAGCAAGCAAAATTCCCAAAACAAACGAAATTCGGACATTTCCCCAAAACAAACTGTCAGTTCGCATTGGCTCGATGATTGCCCTCATGGTGCCATAGAAAATCAGATATATCCCAGCAACCATACCACTATTTTTGAAGCGAACTTTGAAGAGAAGAACCATCAAAAGTGTAAAGCCAATCAAATCTAAACCGCTTTCATAGAAAAATGTGGCATAGTGCCAGCCCTCGCCACCGCAGTTGCAAATTGGAATGTTGCAATCATCAATGAAAACAGCAAACGGAAACCATTGCAAAGCGGGGTCGGTGACTGCAAAGCCATATGCTTCTTGATTAAAAAAGTTTCCCCAACGGCTGAGTGCCTGTGCAAGAATAAGCGCAGGGGCAAGAACATCTGCAAGCGCAAAGAAATTCTTTTTGTGAATCAAACAATAAAGCAATGCTCCAAGCGCACCGCCAAAAAGACCGCCAAAGAAAGCAACTCCGCCGTCCCAAAACTTCAACATGTCCCAAAAGTTGTCGAAAGTTTCCCATCTGGCAATCACATAATATGCCCTTGCAAAAATTATGAAAAGTGGAACAACATAAAACATCAGCGTGACAATGTTTTCAGAAGAAAATCTTCTTTTTTTGGCAATTTTGAAACAAACAAAAAGTGCCAACAAATATGCCACCGCAACAATCAAACCATAGAAATTTATGTTTAAACTTCCAATTGAAAACCCGCTTGGAATTGAAAGCGCAAGATTTTTCATGCTTAAAGTATAAGAAAAGAAAAAAAATATGTCAAACAATATGATTGACGGCATTATAAATTTTTTTAATTTATACAAAAATTTTCTTCAATTAATTTGCAATATTATATTCTTTTTTGTTAAAATATAAATATGAAAAAATTGTTGTTGTCTTTTATGCTTCTCTTGACACTCTTTGCCTTTGCAGGAGGTGGAGCAGTTCTTTTGACGGGCTGTGACGCAAGCCAATTTTCAGAGAGTGAGGAGAAAAATTCGGAAAATGACGAAACCTCTGACACAATTGAAGAAACTGAACCATCAGACGAGGAAGATGAAGAAACAACAGGAAATCCAACTTATTACTATGGTTTTGGTGGGGCGAAAAACATTCCAGAAACAGACCCTGATGACTATTATTCTACTGGTGGAGGAACTTCTTATCTTTCATATCCCAACAGCACTGCTGTTGGAACTGCTCGCTTAAGGCTGAATTCGTCAACGGGAACAATTTTGGCTTCCAATTCAAATAGTTATACCTCTGGTCTTTTTTATTATCGATTTACTCGAACAACCTCATCTTTCACGGCATATCTTCAGGCTTCTCCGGCAAGTGGATATCATTTTATTGGCTGGTATGAATATTGGTGGGATGACAATGGATCGGATGGTGGAGAGTCAAGCATCACAAGAGTGACATCATCTCAAAACACCACTGTCACCATGTATGGATCAACATCTTCAGGTTTAGGTTCAGGTGGATCTTTTTATCTTGCATATTTTTGCAGTGAATCTTTGTTTACCACCAACTTGACAATCAACTATGTCAGCAGAACTTCATGTTCAACCTATCCAAATTTGAAAATTTCTGTCACAAATGGCACGACATCAGCAACATCAATTTCTCGTGGTGGTTCTGCAACAGTCACTCGCTCAGGTTCGGTGTCTTCTGCAACAGTGAAATTCAGCCTTTCTAACACAACAAATGCTTATTATATGCGCATAGGTGGTGTGCCAACAACATCTAATTACACTCACATTTTCACATCTTCTGCAAAAACTGACACTTACACATTTTCGTCATCCAGTGATACAACAATAAACATATATATTTATCAGCGGTATACAATTTCCTATAATGTGAATGGCGGAAGTGGCACGCGACCCAGCACACAATATAAAATTTATGGAAAAAGCATAACTCTTGCAACAAACAATCTGACAAAAGATGCCTACAGTCCAAATGGTTGGAACACAAATTCCAGTGGGACTGGAACACCCTATCCCGGCGGAACAACATATTCAACCAATGCAAACAGAACTCTCTATGCATGTTGGTCGCCAATCACCTACACATTGACATTAAATCCAAATGGTGGAACAGTTTTAGGTTCATCCGTCGCAGTCTATCGAAGTTACAACATTGAAGCTGATTCATCAATTTCAAGTGCGCCATACGATGAAATAACATCACTTCCAACACCAACAAAAAAAGGATATATTTTCAATGGTTGGCGAGCAGGTTCATCCACAGGCAGTTGGACTTCTGGCACAGATTATTCTGCAGGCTTATCACTTAGTGGAAGGTATGGTTCTGTCACTTTGACGGCACAGTGGACAGCAGACACATACACTTGGAGTTTGTATGTCATGACGCAAACTTCTGGCGGAGGAAGTTATGGATTTTCCACCGCACGAACGGGTGTCAGTGTGACAGTCAGTTACACCAATTCTTCTGGGAATTCTGCTTCAAGTAATGTGTCGACAAGTTTAATTGAAGTAGGAATACAAGACCACACACTTTCTTTCAGAGCAAGCAGTTCAAATGCAAACTATAAATTCATTGGTTTCACAACCTCAAATTCGGCTCCAACACCAACTGAAAACCCTTCAGCAAGCATTTCAGTGACACCAACAGGCAATGTCACGCGCTATGCATGGTTTATGTATGTCTCAACAAATGAGATTTTAAGTGACAGCGGTGGATTTTACTATGAAGATGGAGAATATCCGCAAACGCGTGTGACAAATCAAACAACAATAAATGCATTGAACAGGCTTACAAGTGCAACATATTCAATTTCATACCTAAATGCAAATGGGACAAATTCAACAATTCCTGTTTACACCTACAGCGGTGCACGATATGGCAGAGCAACAAATCCATCGGGGACAGTTGGGTGGTTTACGGTTGAACCAATCAAGTGGAGAGTTGAGAATGGTTGGACATTCACAGGAAGCAACTTTTTCACACTTGGAAGAGAATACATGTACACCGATCGTATGACAATGAGTGTTTGGGCATATTCAACAAATTGGTCGACATATGGAAGTTCAAGCACAAGAATTATTTCTTGCACCGAGTCTGGCGGTTGGAACATTGAAGCAACAAGCACCTCAAATGGAAACATACGTTTTGCAATTTACGATTCTGGAACAGGGTATAAAAACATTGCAACTTCAATTGCATGGTCGAGCTTGTCTTCAGGATGGCATATGTTCACTTTGACTTTTGACGGAACAAACGCAAGAGGATATTTAGATGGACAGTTGGTTGGAACTTCAAGTGCTTTCAGCAGCGGAAGAATTGGATATAATGCAAACAACACGATTTTTGTTGGTGCAGAGGCTGGTGCAAATGCAACAACTCCAGCAGGGTCATATTTTGTGGGACAAATTGCCGGACTTTACATTGAAAATTCTTGTTGGAGTGCATCAACAATTCAAGACAGGTTTGAAAGCAGAGACATCACAAATTCATTGTCAGGTTGGAGCACTTATGGAACATACAACAGCAATTTTGTTGCAGTCAGCGAACGTGTTCTTGGCTTTGGTGCAATTGAAGAAACACATATGGAAGAGGGTGGCTCATATCGAAATTCAAACATGTATACAAACAATTTGAATGCTTCCAATTCTCAACGCACAAGTGGATATTTGGATTATGCAGCAAACACCTCAATTTCGTTTGAAAGTTTTGTAAGTGGAGCAAATTTGGACATTGTGACAAGCACAAGTGTGACATATCAAGGACTTCGTGCAGCTTCTGTTGAAGAAATTGAAAAAGTTTATGGAGGGATGAACAGCAATTGGCGAGCGCAGTGCAGTGATATGGTTGCCTTTATGCTTGGTGTAAGTGAAGACAGTTATGTTGACTATTGGACGCGAGATTTGGGGACAATGCTTGACAATGGAACAATCATCACGGCAGAAAGTGGCGAGGAATCAAACGCTTGGGTGCATGAAGTGCATGGTGTCCGCTTCTCAATCACTTGCAGTCAAGGAAGCAGTGTTTGACATGAAACATATAATCAGTTGCCATAAAATCGTCATTCTGACCAAAGTATATTGTTCTTAACACCCCATACTCGTCACCCCTGAGGTGTCCACGATGCCATCTTTTGCATCAAAAATTCTCACACTCCGTCATTTTAACATTTATCGTCACTCTGAGCGCAGTCGAAGGGTCTCGGCTGTTTAAAGAGATTCTTCGGCACAACCTTTGAAAAATTGTATTTTCCTGTTTTGTTTAATTTCAAAAGTCGGCTCAGAATGACGGAAAAGGATGAAATTCTTTGACACAACTGAATAAATTAATAAAAAAAGGGGTTTGAATTTTGAAACCTCTTTTTTGTATTTTAGTTTTCCTTAATGTTATTTTCGACAATTTGCCTTTTTTTCGATTTTACAAGGCAATTTTCTTTGAAATTTTATAAACTGAAGAAACAAACAATTGGTCAAACAAATCTGCTTGGTCTGCCGTTGTGAAGATTGTTGTGTTTTTGTCTTTTCCGCCAGATTTTGCCAACATCATGAGTTGCTTGATGAGTTCGACAGTTGTTTCAGTGTGTCCCATAAGAGCCTTTGTGTTGTTTTTGTTTGCATAGTCAACTGCATTTGCAATTGTTGTTATGTCCTCAACAAACAAGGCAAGTTTCAAGCCCTGCTCTTGCAGGCGCTTTACATTTTCAATGAATGTGTTGAGTGTTTCATTGATTGTGAATGGGCGGTCGTCATAGCGAGAAATGAAGACATTGTTGAAACCAATTTTCTTGATTGAAGCAAAGTTTTCAAAAAGCACATTTGGAATGAAAGCAATTGTGGCAATTTTGTTTTCGTTAAGAGTTTTGAGAAGTTGTTTAAGTTTTTCATCTCCGTCAGAAAATTTGCAGTTTTCAACAATATATCTCGAGCCTAAAACAAATTCTTTGTTTCCCAATTTCAGGGTTTCTGTTGGGACAGATTGTTCGTATGGGTTTGAAGAATCAACATAGTTTTTGTATGGTTTGAAGTTGACCGTTTTTATGGAATCCACCAAATATTCCTTGTTTGAATTCATCACAATGGCAGTGCCTGTGATGTAGTCATAAGGTTTGAGTTGAGAGTTTTCGTCTTTTTTGACAAGCACGGTTTTGCCATTATCTTCATTTGTCAAGAAAAATTCTGTTTCATTTCGGTCAAAAAGCACGCCACGAACTTCAATTGGGAAAAGTTTTTGTTTGACAACTTCATCCTCAACCTGATTGAATGTGACAATTTTTTTGCCGGTGTGAAGATTTCTTGGTGAATTTGTGACAGAAACATAGTCTTTGCCGGTGATTTGAGAAAGTCCAGCCAAAATTCCTTCAATGTTGGAAAGTTCTTTATATGGTCTTCCTTGTCTGAGTGGAATTGGTTTCAAATCTTCTCCAGAAATGATTTTGTCCATGACGATTTTGATGTGGTCGTTTCTTTTGAGAATGGTTGGAGAATTGTCACCAAAAACGCGAGCGAGGGCACGAAGTTCATAAATTCCCAAAGATTCAATCAATGAAAGGCAGTCCTGTTGAGCCTTAGTCAAGTTTTTAAATTCATAACCTGGTTTGTTTGTCATAATTTCTCCTTAATTTTGTAAAAATTTACAATCTATTTGCAGTATAGCACATTTTCGACAACTTTTACAAGCAAAAGTATTTGATTTTTTTAAAAAAAATTGAATAATTCTTTTCAATATTAAATTTGAGTGTTTTGTTTTTTTTGCTGTGTAAAGTCTATACCTTAAGCCCGCCACATATGTTTAAGTATCTTTGCGCGTAAATCTAAAATTCTTATATCCTTATTATACATATTTTAGTCCTTTTATGCAAAATTTCCTCTTGTTTTGCAAAAGAAAGTGGCTGACATTCAAAGTTTCAAACACATAAACTGAATAATATGAAGAAAAAAACTGAAATGTTGACAAGAAACGAGCATGATGAACGCGAATCTGCTTTTGAACAATTGAAAATTTATGGCGGGAGAAAGCTTTTTGGTTGTGTGGAAGTTGACGCTTCAAAAAACGCATTTTTGCCAATTCTTGCGGGATGTTTGCTTTGTGAAGACGAAGTTTGTTTGAAAAACTATGTCAATTTATCCGATTTGGGAAATATGCGCAAAATTTTGAATGTTTTGAATGTCTCATCGTCTCTCAGCGGGAAAGAACTTTACATAAATCCAAAAAAAATTGAAAATGTCAAAATCACACACGACCTTGCAAGTTTGGTTCGGGCGTCAATCATTGTGCTTGGGGCGCTTTTGGGACGCTTTAGAGGCGGTGTGATTGCCTATCCGGGAGGTTGCAAAATTGGCTCGCGCCCAATTGACATACATTTGAAAAGTTTTCGCGCACTTGGTGTCCGAGTGATTGAAAGACACGGTTATATCTATTGCCACGGTCAAAATATGAAAGCAGGAAAGGTGGTTTTGGACTTTCCAAGCGTTGGCGCAACGGAAAGTCTGATGCTTTGCGGTTGCCTGCTGAACGGCGAAAGTGTCTTCTTGAACGTCGCAAAAGAGCCAGAAATTGTCGATTTGCAAAACTTTTTGAATGCAATGGGCGCAGATGTTAGTGGCGCGGGGACAGATTGTATTGTGGTTCGTGGGGTCAAAAAGTTGCATGGCGGACAATTTTCTGTCATGCCAGACCGCATTGTTGCTGGCACATACTTGCTTGCTGCTGCCATTTGTGGCGGAGATGTTGAGGTTGAAAAGACATTTTTCAGACATAATGAAAGTTTGATTTCGTTTCTTAGGCAAAGCGCTTGCAAAATTGATGTGTTTGATGATAGAATAAGACTGAGAGCGGACAAAAGGCTTTCTTCAATTCCAAAAATCCAAACATTGCCATATCCAAGTTTTCCAACCGATTTGCAACCTCAAATGATGGTTTTGCAGGCTGTCAGTTCGGGCGTGAGCATCATTCAGGAAAATCTGTTTGAAAACCGCTTTGGAGTTGTTCCAGAACTGCGGAAAATGGGGGCAGACATTGTCATCAAAGACCGCACGGCATGCGTTGTTGGAGTGGAAAAACTTTATGGCGCAGATGTTTGCGCGTCAGACTTGAGGGCGGGTGCTGCTCTTGTGCTGGCTGGTTTGAAAGCGGAGGGCTACACAACCATAAGCAACGTTTCATACATAGACCGCGGATATGAGCGAATTGAGGAAAAACTTTCACTTTTAGGCGCAGACATCAAGCGTGGGCTTTTCGAGTGAAAAGAAGACTTTTGAGTGAAAAATGAAGGTTTGTTTTGTCCGAATTGAGAGGGGAATTTTGAACAAAAAACTTATCATCACACTTTCAGTTGTTGTTTGCCTGATTGTAACACTTCTAATTTTGTTTTGGACATTGTTTGGACTTTCGTCCGTGACAGTGGAATTTTCTTCAACCATTCAAAACTTGAATGTGACAGAGCAAGAAATTGTTGAGGCGGGGCAGTTTAGAATGGGTGCTTGTGTGCTTTTTGAGGGTAAGAAGAAGTCTGTTGAAAACATAAACAACCACGCAAGTGAAGACCCAGATTTTGCATATTTACGCGTGGTTAACATTGAGACGATTTTTCCAAACAAATTTGTCATTCATGTTGCAGAAAGGGAAGAACTCTTTGCTGTTGAGACTGAAAATGGACAAGTTTTGATTTGTGACAGAGAGTTCAGAGTTTTGCGAATTGAAGATGAGTCAAATGGTGAATATTCCTCCACACAAGACAACGCGATTTTGCTTAAAGGTCTCAGATTTTCAAATCAAGGCATCAAGGCTGGTGATTTTTTGCAAGTGGAACAAGATGGAATGTTACATATATATTCCACCATGCTTGAAAACAATCGAAATTTGGCACAGCAGCGTGGAAAATTTAAAGAAATGCAACTTGGAACCTATCAAGATGAAGTGACGGGAAAAGAATATGTTTCTCTTGAACTTACAACCTTTCAAAACCGCAAATTTTTGATTTACAACATTGATTTTGCACTTGGAAACAAAATTCAACTGATGTTTGCAACCGAAAGTGCAGTATTCAATCAAAATGTTGACGAGAATGGAAACATCTTGAATTCTGCAGGTCAAGTTATGTATGTCATGCGAAGTGAAAGCGGAGAGTTGTTGCCATATGACGAGGGGCAAGCAGATGCGGAAAGATTGACGCTTTCATACAGTCTTCTAAGCCAATGTGCAATCAAGGTTGACAACTTGACTCTTGACGAAAACATAGACCGCACTGAAGAGGACATATATTATAGTTTTGTTCTTCTTTAAAATGTGTCGGAATGAAAATTAAATTGCAAAAACATTAAAAAACTTGTGAAAGAGTGTAAATGACGAAGAAACCTTTTTGCCCAAATCTTGCATAACACAACAAAATATAGTGTATTATTCAATGTATAACACACCATATTTTGTTTTTTTTATTAATTTTTAATTATTCATTCTTATGTGATTTTCAAATTATGAATGGTTTATGAAATGTTTTTCTCATATGGTTTTTCATGTTGATTTTTGATTGAAATTAAAGATTTTCAATCATTCCAAAATCAGTCCGCCATCAACAAAAAGTGTTTGTCCAGTCACAAATGATGCGTCATCACTGCTTAAAAATGCTACACAATTTGCAACATCTTCTGCTGTGCCAAGGCGTTTGAGAGGTGTCATTTCAGCAATGTCATCTTTTTCTTCTGTTGTCAAGTTGTTGTTCATTTTAGTGTCGATGAAACCGGGTGCAACAACATTGATTCTCACATCCAAATTTCCAAGTTCGTTTGCCAAAGACTTGCAAAGTCCTGTTAAAGCGCTTTTTGTGGCAGTATATACACTTTCACAAGAACATCCAAATTTTTCAACAAACGAACCAACCAAAACAATGTTTGCTGGGTGTTTGTTGACTGTCATCTTCACAAATTCTCTCACGCATTTGACTGCAGATTTGATGTTGACATCAAAAAGGTTGTCAATTTCTGAATTTGTTGTGTCCATGATGAGTGCTCTTTTTTGGGCAACTCCTGCACAGAAAATCAGGGTGTCAATATATGGAAATTCGTCCTCAATTTGACTGAAAACTTTTTCAATTTCATCTTTTTGTGTCAAGTCGAGTTTGTATGCCTCAACTTTTGTTCCTTCTTTTTTATCTTTCATGAAGTTGTCAATTTCTTTCTTATTTGAATTGTAGGTGAGTGCCAAGTCTTTTCCGCTTTTAAAAATTTTCTTTGCAACTGCAAATCCAATTTCGCTTGAACCACCAACAATTATTGCTGTTTTTCTGACCATTTTCTTTTTCCCTCGTTGTTTATTTTTGTTGTTTTGAATGTTTTTTTTGTTGTTGACATCATTCTTTTTATTGTTTTTGAATTTTTCCTTTCAATTGTGCTTCCAAAAATTCCTAATTCGAAAATTTATTGATAAGAATTTATTGTTCGCAGTTCCAAGCAAGTCCAATTGCAGGACCAACATGGGAGGCAGTGACAGGACCAACTTCGCCCTCATAAACCTCAATTTTGTCTCTGTCTGGGCGTTTGCTCAACCATTCATTCACCATTTTCTTCAACATTTCAAAGAATTTGGTGTTTGCAATGTGGATGATGAAAAGTCTTTTGATTTTTTCAGGAATTGAGGCAACAAGTTCTTTCATTGCTTTTTGCATCCCAAAAATTTTCTTGTCAGTCAAAACTCCTCTTCCAAAAGATATGATTGGGCGTATCTGCAAAATTGTGCCAATTGTGGCAGTCACTTTTCCAATTCTTCCGCCTTTTTTGAGATATTCAAGAGTGTCTGGGATGAAAGAAACTTGGCTGTTTGGCATGAGAGTTTTAATTCTTTCGATGATTTCTTCAACCGTTGCACCTTTGTCACGCATTTCAACTGCTTCCATAACAAAACCAAAAAGCGTTTGAACATTCACTCCGCTGTCCAAAACATGCACTTTGCTTGGGTTTTTGCATTCCTCTCTTGCTAAGTTTGCCACGCTGTTTGTGCCTGAGAGGGTGCTGCTCATTGTCATAACAAAAACATCATCGCCTTTGTCGATGGCTTTGTTATATTCATTCAAAAACAGTTCCAACGATGGTTGGCTTGTTTTTGGAAAAACTTTAGATTTCACAAAATCTTCAAAAAAGGCATCATATGTGCCTGGATAGCCTTCATCAAACTCTTGGTCTTTATATAAAACGCGAAGTGGAATGACGGTGATGTCGTGTGCGTCTGCATATTCTTTTGGCACGTATGCCGTGCTGTCAACGATGATTTTAATCATAAATTTTTCTCCTTTTATGTGAATGTGATTAACATCACATTCGTTTTACTTTTAAATTTACTTTTAAATTTTTCTTTTAGATTTTCTTTTAAGTTTAAGTTTCTGTTTAAATTTTCGTTTAACCTTAATTTCCAGATTTTCATTCAAGCTTTTTAGTCTTATGCCCTTTAATTTTTCTTAATTTTTAATTTTCTTCTGACAACATCACAAATGCTGTCAGTGCTCATATTTTCAATTTAAAATGTGATTTTGCTTTCAAGAATTGGAATTCTTGCTTTTTTATTTTATCACATCACTACAAAAATTCAAAACAATTTCCAAACATTTAAAAATTTGTTGTGTCGCATTTTGTCGTATAAACTTTTCTATTTTAAATTTAATTATGCAAGACTTTTGTTTTTCTTGACTAAAAAAGTTTTATATGCTATATTTTTATGTGTAGAGTTGCGCATTTTTGCAAAATATTTTTTGGTTGGACTTTTTTTGTTTTATTGAAATCGAAAGCACCGAAAAATGTTTGACAAAACTGTGTAAAACTGTGCGAAAAATTTTTGGAGGCAATATGGAAGAATTATCAAACGAAGTTGACATCAGACGTCAAAAAATTGAAGATTTAAAGAAAATGGGAGAAATTCCATATAAAGATAAGTTTGAAAGGACTTGCACAATCGGCGATGCACGCGAAAAGATGGGCGAGTACGTCAAAATTGCTGGGCGAATTGTTTTTCGTCGCATTATGGGCAAGTTTGGTTTTTGTCAAATTCGTGACATTTATGACAAAATCCAAATTTCTGTCGGCAGGAATGAGTTTTCGGAAGAGGACTATAATTTTTATAAGAAAATGATTGACATTGGCGATTTCATCGGCGTGGAAGGCGAGGTGTATGCAACTCAGACGGGCGAAATCACAGTTAAAGCGGAAAAAATCACGCTTCTTTCCAAGGCTATGCGTCCGCTTCCTGAGAAGTTTCACGGAATTGCTGACACTGAAATTAAATATCGTCAGCGCTATCTCGACCTCATCACAAGCGAAGAATCACGCAAAATTTTCCTCACAAGAAGTCGTGTTGTTTCTTTCATTCGCAGATTTTTGGAGGACAATGGCTTCATTGAGGTTGAAACTCCAATTTTGCAGACAAGCGTTTCGGGTGCAAGTGCAAAACCTTTCTTCACACATCACAACGCGCTTGACATTGAGTGCAATTTGCGTATTGCCACAGAATGTCATTTGAAGCAGTGCATTGGCGCTGGAATTGACCGCGTGTTTGAACTTGGAAAGGACTTCAGAAATGAAGGCATGGACCCATCTCACTTGCAGGAATTCACGCAGGTTGAGTGGTATGCGTCCTATTGGAATTTTGAGGACAACATCAAATTTTTCCATGAAATGCTTGTCAGACTTATGAAAGAATGTTTGGGCACAACAAAAATTTCTTATCAAGGTCAGGAAATTGATTTTGATGGGCAGTGGCCTATGATTGACTATGTGGCAAAGATGAGAGAACTTCTTGGTTGCGATTTTCTTTCAATTGACGATGTTGACGCATTGAAAAAGATTGTTGTTGAGCGCGGACTTTTTGGCTATGCCGAACTTGAAGAGTGCAAAACCGTGCGCACACTGATTGATTATGTTTATAAAAGAAAGATACGCGCCGAAATTGTCAACCCTACAATTTTATATAACTACCCAGCTTCTCTCATCCCTCTTGCACGCAGAAATGACAAGGATGACAGAATTATTGATGTTTTCCAAGTTGTTGCGGGTGGCGCAGAACTTGTGAAAGCATATTCAGAACTTGTTGACCCAATTGTGCAAAGGCACACACTTGAACTTCAACTTGAAGAAAAGAAAGCAGGCGATGACGAGACAATGGATGTGGACGAAGATTTCTTGCTTGCAATGGAACATGGAATGCCACCAATTTCTGGACTTGGCTTTGGAATTGACCGCTTCTTGCAATTCATTTTCGATTGTCCAAACATCCGTGATGTTGTGCTTTTCCCATTGATGAAGTAACGAATGATGCAATTTTAAGATTTGCATTGGAGAATTTCGCTTTAAAAAACCGCACATTTTGTCATTCTTCATTTTGCAACAAGAGGTTGAGTGCTGTTGCATTGAGTGTTGTTGTGTGTGGTTGCGTGAAGTTTTAAGATTTTTCAAGACAAAAGCAATGTTGTGTTTATAAATTCAAAAAGGATAAAGAAAATGTCAGTTGAACCAGAATTTGTGATGCAAGGGCTGGACATCATGGTGACAGACCCAAAATGTGAGTTGGAGCATAGGACGCCATTTGAACTTTTGGTGGCTGTCATTCTTTCCGCACAATGCACGGATAAGCGCGTCAATCAGGTGACGGATGAACTTTTCAAAACTCATAACAAGCCTGAAGATTTTGTCAACATCACACAAGAAGAATTGGAGCAAAAAATTCATTCTTGTGGGTTCTATCACAACAAAGCAAAATCCATCAAATCGGCAAGTCGAGACATCATTGAAAGGTTTGGAGGTGAAGTGCCAAGCAATTTCGAAGATTTATTGTCGCTGGCAGGTGTTGGAAGAAAAACGGCAAATGTGGTTATGGCTGTGGCTTTCGGTGGAGATAATTTTGCTGTGGACACTCATGTTTTGCGAGTATCAAACAGGCTGGGGCTTGTCAAAACTGATGTTCCGGACAAATGCGAGGAAAGCCTTTGCAAAATTTTTCCGAAAAACAAATGGTCGCGCTTGCACTATCAAATGGTGCTTTTTGGAAGATACACTTGCAAAGCAATGAAACCAGAGTGCGAAAAGTGCGTGTTCAACAGACAGTGCCCAAGCAGTCGAATTTGATTGAGGTTAAATTTGCTTTAAACTGCAAAAAAGTTGATATTGAAAAATTTTATGACAAATTTGAATGCTTAGCGAAAGTGTTAAATAAGTGACATAAATAACATGTAATTAAGAATGAAGAAATGTGGCAATGTCACCAAAGAAAAAGGAGGTTTAGATGTTTCTTGACAGAGTGAAAATTTCAATCAAAGCAGGAAATGGTGGAAAGGGTTCGACCTCTTTTTTGCGTAATGCTCAAACGGCGAATGGCGGGCCAGACGGTGGAGATGGCGGAAAAGGCGGAAATGTTGTTTTCCGTGCAACAAACGACATGAACACACTTTTGCCTTTTAGATATAAGAAAAAGTATGTTGCTGAAAATGGCGAGGATGGACATCAGAAGAATATGACCGGAAAAAGCGGAAAGGATGTTGTCATCCTTGTGCCAACAGGAACGGTGCTCATCAATCCAAAAACTGACAAAATTATTGCCGATTTAAGCGAGGACGGTGCAACTTTTGTGGCGCTTAAAGGTGGCGCTGGCGGGCATGGAAATGCATATTATAAATCTTCCGTCAAACAAGCACCGAGTTATTCTCAGACCGGTGAGGTGACAGAACTTAAAGAAGTGATTTTGGAACTTAAAACAATTGCAGATGTTGGACTTGTTGGCTTTCCAAATGTCGGCAAATCGACTTTGCTTTCCGTGATTTCAAACGCCAATCCAAAAATTGCAAACTATCCTTTCACAACCATATATCCAAATTTGGGTGTGTGTGAAGTTTTGGGTGAAACCTTTGTTGTGGCAGATATTCCGGGTCTGATTGAGGGCGCAAGTGATGGACTTGGGCTTGGACACTATTTTCTCAAGCATGTTGAACGCGTCAGATTGATTGTACATTTGATTGACATTTCGGAAATCGAAGGAAGAAGCGCGGTTGAAGATTTCAAAATCATCAACGAAGAGTTGAAAAAATATAATGCCGAACTTGAAAAGACAAAACAAATTGTTGTGTTTTCAAAGTGTGACTTGCTTGAAAAGGATGAACTTAAAGCCAAAATTGACAATTTTGTGAAAGAGACGAAAATTAAGGAATGGATGACAATTTCTTCATACACTCGTGAGGGAATTGAAGATTTGAAGAAAAAGATTTTGGAAAATTTGAAGAAAATTCCAAAGAAACCACCTCTCAAAGTTGAAGAATTTGATTTTGACAAAAAGGATGTTTCTTCCATTGAAATCACAAGACATGATGATGGCAGTTTTGAGGTGAGTGGTGGAAGAATTGAAAGTCTTGTGCGTGGTGTTGTGCTTTCTGACCAACTTTCGTTTGCATATTTTCAAAACAGACTTAAAGAGATGGGCGTGATTGACATGCTGAAAGCGCGGGGAATGAAACAAGGCGACACGGTGAGAATTAAGGACATTGAATTTGAGTTTGTTGAATAAAATTTCAGATTTGATTGTTTAAATTGCTTAGTAAATTTATGGAATTTGTATTAAGATAACAAAAATTTAAAATCAACATCTTGTGTGGTATGCAAGGAACAAAAATTACATAATACACAATATGTTGATTAAACTAAACATCTCAAGAAAAGGAGAAATTATGATTACAACAAAGCAAAGAGCGTTTTTGCGCGGACTTGGAAATGCACTTGAACCGGTGATGCAAATTGGAAAAGAGGGTTTGTCAGAAAATGTTGTCACATCTGTCAATTTGCTTTTGGAAGCACGCGAACTTGTGAAAATCAGAGTGCTTAAAAACAATGATGATGGTGTGCGAGAGACGGCAGATGAACTTTCATCCAAACTTGGCGCAGACATTGTGCAAGTGATTGGCAACAATTTCATTCTCTACAAAAAGTCCACACGCAAAGACTTCAAACACATTCAGCTTCCATAAATTTGCTCATTTGAAAGAATGACGAAAAGAGAGGTTGAAGAGTTGGAAGAGAACAGAATTAGATTTCTTCACAAAATTTCGGGTTCGCCTTTCACATTGAAATATGGATTGAACTGAGAAATGAGGGCAAAAACCACAAGAAGCGAGGCAATCACGCAATAATAGATTGTGGTGCGCACAAAAAGTCCGCAAAGAATGAGAATTAATGACGAGAAAAGATAGCCTTTTGTCCTTTGTTTATTGAAAGAATACGCCAAAAACTCCTTGAATGCAAGGCGTTTTTCTTTTTTATATTGGTGCGTGATTTTTGGAAAACAATCATAGAATTTATACAGTTTTTCATAGGTTTGATATTCATCCAAAATCAAAAATTTTTCCTCAAAATTTTGACAGAATGAAACAAGTTGTTTGTCCGAAACTTCTCTGCAACAAATCACAATTTTGCCACATTTTTCTTTTTTGATTTTGTTGTAGATTGTCATAAAACGCGGGATGTTTAAGCCCTCAAAGGAAAAATCGGCATAGAGCAAGGTTTTGGTGCCGGTTTCGTGCTTGATGACAAGATGGTTTTTGTGCTTTGTAATGTTGTCATGTTTTTTGGATGCCAACTGAACAAAAAAATCAATGGGTTTATCCTCACAAGCAAGAGACAAAAACATGTTTTCCGCATCCATTTTCTCTTTGAGTTTAAGCCCAATTTTTGCTTGTTTTCGCCTTTGAAAGAAAAGCAAAATTCCATAAATTGCAGCGGACACAAGCACAGAAACAAGAACGGCAATCCAAAGTTTTCGGATGAAATATCTCAGCCATATGAATGACAGCAAAAAAATGAGGACAAATTTCAAAATTTCTTGAAAAATTAAACTTATTCTTCTCATGCCACAATTTTTGACATTTTTTAATTTTTATATTCATTGATGTTATAGATTTAAGATTTAATTCATTTTTAAAAATTATTTTAAAAATTTCCGATTATCTGTTTTTTTCTCTCGTGTATTTTCTTCTTTTTTGTTTTTTTTGTCTTTGCTTTTAGTTTTTTGCAATGCTCTTCAAATTGTATTAAAAAATATAGGAAGCATCAAGGATGCGACGCAAAAGCAACAATGTCGCAAAAAGCATCAATGACGTAAAAAGCGTCAATGACGCCAATTTTAAAAACATTCATTCAAACATTTGACAATTTGCGTTTTTGCTGATAGAATTAAAACATGATTGACATCAAAGAACTTGTGACACTTTTGCAAAATAACAAAATGAAAAACATCTCAGTTTATGATGTTTCAAACGAAACTGAGAAAAAATTTATCATTTTGTCCACTTCAAACAAACCGCTTGACAGCAAAAAAGTGGCGGACATAATTGCTGAAAAATATGCCTATGACGAAAAAATTGAGGGCTATTTCAAGGCAGAGTGGATTATTTTTGACTTTCCAAATGTCACACTTCACATCTTTTTGCCAAAGGTGAGAGAAAAATATAACCTCGACAAACTTTATAAACCAAGAAAAATCATTTTAAATTGATTTTAGTGTCGGATTGGTGAAAGATGTCGACTTGACGTATTTCGCAAACAATCAAAAAATTTTTTAAACAAAGCAAAATTGCTTTGTTTTTTTTATATTTTGGTTTAAAATAAAATTAGCAACAATGGATGGCTGTTGTATGGGCATAATTTGACATCATTTCATTTTCCTTGGGTTTGCACAATTTTTGCGTTTTTCTTGATGTTTTTATGGAAGAATTAAACGCACAGGGAAAGCGATGTCAAAATGCCAAAAAAGGTTGAACATATGATTGAAATTTGTTTTGTTTGCACAGGCAACACATGCCGTTCCGTCATGGCAGAGAGAATTGCCAAAAAGATGGCAAAAACGCGGAAATTGAAAGACATCAAGTTTTCTTCTGCAGGAATTTATGCAAAAAAGGAAAACATAACCGAAAACGCGTCAAAGGCGTTGAAGATGTTGGGCTATGATGGGCGAGACCGCAAAAGTGTTTCGCTTAAAAAAATCAAAAAGGAAACAATTTATGTTGCGGTGACGGATGACCACAAAAAGTTCATCAACTCTTCAAAATGCATAAGTTTTGAAGAACTTGCCGGCAAAGTTTCCGACCCGTATGGGCAAGGGTTTCAGGTCTATTTGCAAACAGCCCACCAAATTGAAGAAAACGTGAAAATGCTTTTAGACAAAATTGAAAAATTGAGAGGTGTTGTATGATTATTATGGCAAGTGACCACAGAGGATATCAGTTGAAAGAAGAACTTAAAACTTTTTTCAATCACGAAAACATCATCACAATTGATGTTGGAACCTACAGCAAGGAGCCTGTGGACTATCCTGATTTTGCCAAACTTGGCATGGACAAGGTTTTGGAAAACAAAAACAATGTTGGAATTTTCATTTGCGGAAGTGGAATTGGCATGAGCATTGCCGCCAACCGCAATCCAAAAATTCGTGCGGCGCTTTGCCTCAACACAAGAATGGCTATGCTTGCAAGAAAAGACAATGATGCAAATGTGCTCTGCTTGTCGGGCATGCTCAGAAAAAAGAAAGCAATCAACATTGTCAAAGTCTTTTTGACCACAAGTTTTGAGGGTGGCAGACATGCTCGTAGACTGAAAAAGATTTCGGGAGAAATAAAGGAGAACAAATGATTAATGTGATTGTTCCAATTGTGGAAAATGTGGACAATTTTTTGGAATTTTTGCAGAGCGTCAACAGAAAAGATGTCAAATTTTTTGTTGGAATTAAAGAAAGTTTGTTTGAAAAATTTAGAAACAAAAACAAATTGAAAAATGTTGAAGTGCATGTGTTTTCAAACAAGTCCAACATTGAGGAAATCGTCAACGCGCTCCATTCGTGCAAGATGAAAAGCGGAAAAATTCTCTTGGCAAGAAGACCTCTTTCAGAGCAGGAGTTTGAATCTTTGACAAATTCAAATTCAGACATTGTCACACTGAGGGCAAAACACAATAAGTTTGTCAATTTCATCAAAAATTTGGGAATGAAGATTGTCAGAAAGTTTTTTGCGTTCAGTTATTTTGAAGACATTTCCGCAATTTGCTATGGCGAAAATATGTTTGATTTGCTTTCAGTTTGTAAAAACTTTTCAATGGCAAGCCGAGTGAACAAATATGTGGGCGTTTCCATTGAAGAAATTGAAACAGAAAAAAAACAAGTCCGAAAGGAATTTAATCGACCTTTGGCAATTTTCAAATTTTTGTTTTGGTCACTGATTCTTGCGGGGTCAATTGCAGGTGCAATTTTGATTTGCATTTTTGTCAATCAGTGGGCAATCACAATCATTGCTGTTATGTGCTGGATTTTGCTTGCTTTGATGATTTGGCTGGCTGCACTTGTCAATTTCACAAGGACACTTTCAGTTGGCAATTTGCGATATGGAAAAGCTGAAGAAATTGCACTTTCAAAACCGCGCACTGAAAAAACTGAAAACTTAGAAAAGAAAATTGAAGAAAGCGCGGAAAAAACAGAAGAATCAGAAAAGGCAGAAAAGTCAGAAAAAGCAGAACGAATTGAGACCTCAGAAAATTCAGAAAAAAGAAAGACCACAAAAAAGCAAACCAAACCTAAGACAAGCGAAGCGAATGAAAATGACTCGCCAAACACAAATGAAAGTGCGTCAGTAAAGGACGATGGCATTGAAGAAAATGAAAGTGTTGAAGAAAATTTAAAGACAAAAAAGACAACCGAAAAGAAAAATCAAACAAGAAAAACACAGCCAAAAGTGCAAAAATCTGGGATAAGCACAAAAACATCAACAAAAGCAAAGACCTCAAAGACGGTCAAAAAATTGGCAAAATAGGTTGGCAAAAGCAAAATTGGGTTTATTGAAAAGAAGTTGAACCAATCAAAAATATATACAAATCTCATACGGTCAAACATTTCAATTCAAAAAATAAAATCAAAAACAAAAATAAGGAGGAATTTATGAAAAAAATTAAACTTGGAATCAACGGATTTGGAAGAATTGGCAGGTTGGCACTCAGAATTGTCGCAAAAAGGGAGGATGTTGAAGTTGTTGCAATCAACGACCCATTTTTGACAGTGGACTATGCAAAATATCTTTTGGAGCATGACTCCATTCATGGACATTTTGATGTTCCTGTCAGCGTGAAAAACGGAAAACTTTGTGTTGGGAAAAGCAAAATCTCTTTCTATGAAGAAAAGGAACCATCTTTAATTCCTTGGAAGAACGACAGCGTGGACGTTGTTGTTGAATGCACAGGGAAATTCACTGCCTATGACACTGCCAAGGCACACCTTGATGCTGGCGCAAAAAAGGTTGTTGTTTCTGCTCCGGGAAAGAACATGCCTATGTTTGTTATGGGCGTCAACAATGAAACATACGACCCAAGCATGAAAGTTGTTTCAAACGCATCCTGCACAACAAACTGTCTTGCTCCACTTGCAAAAATCATCAATGACGCTTTTGGAATTGAAGAGGGGCTTATGAGCACGGTTCACTCCACAACTGCCACGCAACTGACAGTTGACGGCCCGAGCAAAAAAGATTGGCGCGGAGGCAGAGCGGCTTCATATAATATCATTCCGTCTTCAACAGGTGCTGCAAAAGCGGTTGGAGAGGTGATTCCAGAACTTAAGGGCAAACTGACCGGAATGAGCTATCGCGTTCCAACACTCAACGTCTCGGTTGTGGATTTGACATGCAGATTGAAAAAAGAGACAACTTATGAAAAAATTGTTGAAGCCGTGAAAAAAGCTACAAAAACAAATATGGCAGGAATTGTTGGAATAACCGATGAAGCGGTTGTTTCAAGCGATTTTATTGGCGACAGCAGAACTTGCATTTTTGATGTGAACGCAGGCATCATGCTCAGCCCAACCTTTGTCAAACTTTTGGCATGGTATGACAACGAATGGGGCTATTCCAACAAATTGGTTGACCTTTGCGTTTACATCATGAACAAAAAATGAAATTAAAAAAAACAAAATCAAAACGAAAAAAATAAAATTTGGAAATAAAACACTTGATATTTTTCGATAAACAATTGATATAAATTTGTTAAAGTTGCTAAATAAATTGGCAGAAATCGACAAAATTGGCTTGAAAAACAAGTCATCAAGCAACTGAAAAACACAAGAAAGACCGCACACAATTTCTGAAAAGCGAGGAAAGGATGAAAAATCAATTAAACAGAGAATTGATTGAAAGTTTGAGCGAAAGCAACAACCAACAATTTTTGAAACAAATCAACAACACCATTTTCAACTTGATGTCCATGGTGGTGGAAGGCGTTTCCATGCGTTCTCCATTCATAAGGGCAGAAAAATGTGTGCTTTTGCCTGTCAATGAAATCTATCTCGGCGCCGTTTCTCAACTTTCAGAATATGACTATTTTCTTGGTGTTGAAAATCCTCAAATTGAATTTAACTCAAAAAACAAGAAGAACTTTTGGAAAATTGCACTGAGGGAGTTTAAGGCATCTTGGCGACTTGGCAGAAAAAAATATAAAAAAGAAAAAGAAGCCCGCGTTGTCGACACAACAATTGACAAATATAAAATTGCTGATTTTCGTCATGATGTTGTCAAACAACTGGCAGAACTTCTGACTCCCACATCACTCATCAGTGAGCATAGACAATATGTTTCAATTAAGGGCAGAGACGACTTTGGAGCAAATGTGAAAATTAACATATATGTTTGTGTCTATGACTCTCACAACAACACATTCAAACTGCTTAATGAGGTCAAAAACAAATACACAATTGTGGATTTTGGTGACAGATTTAAAAATTTGGACTATAAGAAAGAACCTTGTGGCGAAAATTTTGTCAAAATGGTGACGATTCTCAACGCTCTCTACTCAAAAAATTATAACAAAATTCCAAATCAAATTTTGGTGGAAAGTTTGGTTTACAATTGTCCAAATCTGCTTTTTGACAAAAAGGATGTGTATCAAACTTTCATAAATGTCATCAATTATGTTCGTCTTGCAAACCCACGAGACATTGTTTCAATTTGCAATGCAAACAAAAACATTTTTGAAGAGCCTCTCATCTTGGGGCGAGGTTCGCAAATGGAATTCAGCAAAATCATTTCCATGCTTGATGCATTTAAATATTGATTTTTTAAGGCTTCAAACTTCCTTTGTGAAATTTCTTCGTTTTGAGGATATTTTTCGACATTTTGCGCAACCTAAGGATAGGGAGGGCAAAATGAAAGAAGTTTGGATGGTGATTGGCTTTGGTGCTGGACTTGTGACAGGTGCGCTTCTTTATAAGCATTGCGATGACGCAAAAAAACTTGTAAACAAGGGCGAAAAAGCAGTCAAACAAGAGGTTGAATCTCTCAAGAAAACGGTGAAGGCAGAGAAAAAGCCTCAATCTCAGAAGAAAGCCGAAGCGAATTAAAAAAATTTAAAAACTGAATAAGGAAAATTAAATTAAAACAGATTTTGATTTTCGAAAACAAAAAAGCAAGGAGGATTTCCTTGCTTTTTTCACGGCTGGGAGGTTGTTTTGTTGTGACTTGACCGACTGCCTCACAGACTTCAAACTCCACCAAAGCTTCCTCATGGCACATCAACAAATCTTCTTAGTGATGCTTCCGTCAGGATCTGACACGGTTCGAAGGAGCCAATTGCATGAGACCTTGATTTCAACATCCGAAATCCATGCACATATTCGACCAAACCACACCGAGACAACTGATCAACCCTGCTGTAGCGGATTGCAGGTTACAGGGCACCGCTAACTCCCCATCTATCCCAGCAAAGCAATTATATCAAAAGCGCCATATGTTTGTCAAGAAATTTTAAAGCAAAACAATTTGGCGCTTTTTTGCGTTTTTTCGCTTTGATTTTTGTGTTTATTTATGTATTGCTTTTCATTGATTTTTTTCAATGAAAAGCAATTTTGTTGCGCATACTTTCGCAAAACTCCTTGAAAAAAATTTGACTTGACAAAAAGTGATGTTTTAAGACAATATTTCACATTTTCACCTAATGACTTGCATCATACATTTTTTTTGAGGTGGCATTTATGCTTGAAAAAATCCTTCCTGAAAAATTCCATAAAATTTTGACTGAAAAAGTCAACATGAGGGCGGTCAACGAAATTCGATTGCGCGCCGACAGGCCTGTTGTTGTGAATGTCAGTGGAAAGACATTTTTTCTTTCTGAAAATGGGGTGACAAGCAATGTCAAAAACAGCCTATATGCCAGCAAAATTATGATTGAAGATGTCATTTTTCGGGCAAGCGAGTGCTCAATCTATTCCGTGAACGAACAAATCAAGAAAGGGTTCATCATCACTGACGAGGCAGTGAGAATTGGCATTGGTGGAAATTTGATTGAAGAAAATGGACACATCAAAACAATGACCAATTTCACAAGTTGCAACATCCGTGTGCCTCATGTTGTCAAAAATTGTTCTTTGACTGCATTTCCATTTATGATGACAGATGGACATGTTGAAAACACGCTTGTCATCAGTCCGCCGGGGTGCGGAAAGACAACATTTTTGCGAGATTTTGTCTATCAACTTTCAGAAAGGAACTTGCCTCTCAATGTTTTGCTTCTTGACGAGCGCGGAGAGTTGGACACAGGGATAAACTCCAAATTCACTGACCGAATTGCTTTTTCGACAAAGAAAGTCGGCTTTGAAAATGGCATACGCTCGCTTTCGCCAGACATCATTGTCACGGACGAAATTGGACAAGAAGAGGATGTTGAGGCAATTCAATATGCCGGACTTTGCGGGGTGAGTGTGCTTGCTTCAACTCATGCGGACAGCATGGAAACATTCATGGCAAAACCACTTTTTCAAGACATCATCAAGGCAAGAATTTTCAAAAGATATGTCCTCTTGTCAAAGCGAAATGGACCAGGAACCTTTGAAGGAATCTATAACGAAAAGTTTGGAAGAATTTATGGATGATTTATGGAAGATTTTTATATGATTTTAGTAGAATTTTTATATTATTTACGGAAGAACTTTTATATGATTCACAGATGAATTTATGGATGCATTTTTCAAAATGACAAAAACTGAGTTGACGAGTCAACCAAATTTTGAGAGATTGGAGGAGAATTTATGAGATATGTTTTGATTGTTTTTGTTTTCTTTTTGTGTTGCTTTTTGGGATATTTTTTCTCAATAAAATATCTCAAGCGAAAAAAGTTTTTCACATCAATCATTCTTTTGGCGGACAAACTTTCGCTTGAAATCAATTTTTCGCGCGAAAGGTTGAAAGTGCTTTTGGAAAATTTTGACAGCACAAACAGAAAAAATTTGCTTGGAATTGACGAAAGATTCATTGCATATTTGGACAGAAAGTGCGAACTGACAAGCGAAGAAATTTTCAAGAAAGCGGACTGTCTTAAACAAGAAGAAAAAGATTTCATTCTTCTTTTCTTGAAAACTCTTGGGCGAAGCGATGTTGAAAATCAAACCAAAGAAATTCAAAGTTTCATATCTCGTTTTGACGAACTTAAAATGCAATGTGACGCCGAGCAAAAGAAGTATGGTGCGCTGTCTGTGAAACTTGGAATCATTGCAGGGCTTTTTTGTGTCATTTTGATGATTTGATTTTGCAGTTTGTCATTTTGACAATTTGATTTTTTAGTCAGAAACTTGAAAGATTTGAAACTTGTTTAAGCCAATCAGAAATCAAATTAATCAATCCGGGATCAATTTTTAATCAGAACAAAAACAACTTTAAACAATTTTAACATGCAACTTTAAAGCAAAAAATGAAAGGTTTAAAACGAAAGCAAGGAGGGTCTATGGATGTTGACATCATCTTCAAAATTGCCGCAATTGGAATTTTGACGGCGGTTGTCAGTCAAATTTTGAAAAACAGCGGAAAAGAGGACATCTCAACTTTGGCAACTCTTGCTGGAGTTGTGATTGTTCTTTTTATGGTTTTAAGCATGATTGGTGACCTTTTCTCAAACATACGCACAATGTTCAACTTCACTCTTCTGCCCATGCTTTAGGAAAATCAAATTCACCGCTCTTGAAGGTGAGGGAGATAATCAAAATTCATAGTCAAGAAGATGAGAATGAAACAATCAAAATAGTCATTATGATAAATCCCGCAATCAAAGATATCGCCTAATGCAACTTTTTTTGAGCATTCATTGCAATTTCAAACTTAAAAGGAGGAGGGAATGGACGTTTTCTATAAAATCATTGGCGTTGCCATTGTCACTTGCATTGCCTTTCTTGTTGTCAAACCAATTCGCTCTGACTTTGCAATCATAATTTCAATTGTGGGCGGTGTGGTGATTGTTTTCTTTCTGCTTTCTTATCTATCGGACATTTTCGATGTTTTCAACACCATTTTCACGACATCTGGAGTCAATTCTTCGCTGTATGGTGTCATCTTCAAAATCATCGGAATTGGCTATCTCACCGATTTCACCGCAAGCATATGTAGCGACACGGGAAATTCTGGGTTAGGTGACAAAGTGCTTCTTGGAGGAAAAATCATAATTCTGGTCATGGCTCTTCCAATTGTGACCAGCATTCTTGACATTGTCATGGAACTTCTGCCCTCATGATACGCCAACTTTTTCGACCTCCGAAAAGGAAGAGCGGGAGGAAGAGCAAAGCGCCATTTGTTGTCATTTTGTTGATTTTTGTTTCATGTTTCTATGGGCGTTTTGACATCACACAGGGTTTTGTGCCGAATGTTGCCTATGCCGAAACAAGCGCTGTTGAAGCATATGGGCGCACAAATTCACAATCAACAACTCAAAATGGCGAAAATGCCAATCAGAATGATGGAAATGCCAAAATCTCAACTCAAGCAGACGAAAATGGACAAGAACAAGATGAAGAAATTTCAGACATTGAACAAGCGCTTGAGGAAGAAGTTGGAAATCAAATTGACGACTTAGATTTCAGTGCTGTTGAACAAATCATTGCAAACCTAAGCACAAGTGCGAAACAACTTTTTGCCTCCAATTCGTTTGTGAACAAGGTGGAACTTATCATTTCGGGCGACTATATTGAAAACTCTCAAAGTTTCTTTGCTTCAATCATGTCACTTTTTTGGGAGGGTTTGAAAGGTTTTCTTCCGCTGATTGCTGGCATAATTTCGGTTGCAATTTTGGGCGGAATGGTGGCAAACTTGAAGCCTGTGACAAATGGAAAGTCCATTGGAAACATTGTCCACTTTGTCACATATGGCGTTGTCATCATCTTTCTTGGAACATCTCTTGTGCAAATCATTGGTACAACATCCACAACACTGAACACGATTAAGGGGCTTTTTGACGGAATTTTTCCAATTTTGTTGACACTTCTCACTGCTGTTGGTGGGACAGTTTCGGTGGGAATCTATCAGCCAGCAATTGCACTGATAAGCGAAATCATCGTCATACTGATAACCTACATTCTTCTTCCACTTTTCATCTTTTCCATTGTGTTTTCGGTGGTTGGCAACCTTTCAAACAATGTGAAATTGGACAAATTTGTCTCTTTTCTTCAAGGTGCTTTCAAGTGGGCAATTGGACTTTGTTTCACAATTTTTCTCGGATTTGTCAGCATTCAAGGCATAATGGCAGGGTCGGTTGACGGGCTTTCAATCAGAACAGCAAAATATGCCATCAAAAGTTATGTGCCAATTGTGGGCGGATATGTTTCAGACGGGCTTTCCATCATCATGGCAAGCAGTGTGCTGATTAAAAATGCGATTGGTGGGGTTGGACTTTTCTTGCTTCTTGCCACAGTGGTTTCGCCGGTGATTAACCTTGTGCTTTTCATTTTGGCGCTCAAGTTTATGGCGGGCATAATTGAACCGATTGGCGACAAAAAAATTGCCAACTTTATGAGTGACATATCCAAAAGCCTTTCACTTCTTGTGGCACTCCTTGTGGCGGTTTCGTTTATGTATTTGGTGTTGACAGGGCTGATTATGTGCAGTGCCAATTTGGTGTTTTAGGCGAGGCGGAACGGGAAAGGTCTAACTGAGGAAAACGGAAATTAAAAAACTTTGAAGAATGGTTGAAAATTTATAAGAACACATGAAAATATTGAAGAACAAACTTAAAACCTTTAAAAACAAATGGAAAGCCTTTGAGACAAATGAAAACATTGAAGAACATTTGAAAAATCCTTTAAGAAGAAGTAAAAAAGCAAATGAAATTTGTTTTAAGTTGCAAGTTTGAAAAACTTAGAGTTTTCAAAACAAAAGGAGTTTTGTATGTCAGGTGTTTCATCATGGCTTCTTGGCATTGCGGGTGTGGTGATTCTTTCTGTGCTTGCCGAACTTGTGTTGCCAGACGGGCAAATCAACAAATACATCAAAGTGATTTTCTCGTTTATGATTTTGCTTGTCATCATTGCACCGCTTCCCGGGCTTTTTGGAAAGGAATATGATTTCAACAAGTTTTTCGGCGGAGAAAGCACCGAACTTCAAGAGGACTTTGTCTATCAAAATAACTTAGACAAATTGACCGCGCTCACGGAGGACATAACTTCAAACATTGAAAGTGCAGGTTTGAAAAATGTGGAGATTTCCATAAATGCCAACATACTTTCAGAGGTTTTTGAAGTCAAAAGCATCTATGTCGATTTAAGCAAAATGCAATATGATGCAAATTTTGAAAACAAAACCATTGACAATGCAAAACAAACCATTGAAAAAATCATTCATAATTTTTCCATTTTGGAAGATGTGGAGGTCACTTTCAGCCAATAGGTAAACGAGTTTTTTTTGAATTGAAATTCCGCTTGAAAATATGGTGCCATTAAATTTTGAACAGAAATTTGAAAAAGAGAAATTGATTAAATCTAAATTAAAATAAGGGAGGAAAAAATTATGAGCAAAATGAAAGATGTTTGGGAAAAGTTTAAAAACATCAAACACATTCAAATCGTTTGTGCGGTGGTGGTGGCGCTTGTGTTGTGCGTGGCATATTTCGCGCTTTGGGGTGGCTCAAAGGATGACAGCAAAGCCGAAAATTCGACAGAAGAATTCTCTTCGGCAGAGGAATATGTGAGCAGTCTTGAGAATAAGTTATGTAATGTATTGTCCAAGATTTCAGGCGTTGGCGAGGTGAGCGTGGTCATCACACTTGAAAGTGGTTTCACCTTTGAATATGCCACAGACAAAGAAACAAACACAGTTGTTTCCGGCGGGACTGAGACAAGCATAACAACCGAAACAGTCATTTTGGTTTCTGGCGAACCCGTTGTGATTAAACAAAATTATCCTGTGATAAAGGGGGTGGTGATTGTTGCCAAAGGTGCGGAAAATTTCAGTGTGAAAATGGACATCCTCTCTGCCACTCAAACTGCTTTGCAAGTTGACCAACAAAACATCACAATCTTGGCATGACAACGGATGACTTCAAACTGTCTCATCGAAAATGCATAACCAAAGAAGACACAAATTTCGGGAAATCTCAGAGAATTAAAAGGAGAATTATATGAAAAAGAGAACAAAAATCATCATCTTAACCCTCATGATTGTGCTTTTGGGAGTGACGGGATATTTAAACATTGTGCTCAACAACTCGGTTCAAGAAACAAACACCAATGTTTCGACAAGTTATTTCACTTCCTATCGCAACGACCGTGAAAGCACTCGCGACCAAGAAATTTTGTATTATGACGCCATCATCGAAAGCGAAAGCTCAACAGAAGCTGCCATTGCTGCTGCAGAACAAGCAAAACTTGACCTCATTGAAATGATGGACAAAGAACTTGCCGTTGAAGGACTGATTAAAGCACAAGGCTTCACAGATTGCGTCATTGCAATTTCAGACACAAGTGTGAATGTGGTTGTGCAAGCAAGCACATTGACAGAAAACGAAGTTGCGCAAATTTCAACAATCGTCACAGAACAACTTGGAACAAGTTTGAGAAATATTTATGTAATGTTTGCTGAATGATTTGCAAAAAAAAATACAATGTGATAAAATGGCTTTAGAAAACATAAGGAGACAGTTTATGGCAGAAAAAAACCAGCAAGGAAGTGGAAAAATCACTCTTGACCGCAAAATTTTGGTGTCAATCATCAATCTTGCGGCAAAGGAAATCAGCGGTGTGGAAAGTGTGACAAACTCTGCAAGACCATGGATTAAAAAAGTTTTCAACCGCTATGACGACGGCGTGGAAATCAAATTCGAGAAAAATGGTGCTTTGACTGTGGATGTATATCTCAATGTCTATATTGGCTACAGTGTGCCAGATGTGGCATATCGCGTTCAAGAAAACATCAGAAATTCACTTGCAACAATGGTGGCACTCAAACCACTTAAAATCAACATCCATGTCATCAATGTGGATTGCGACACCGAGGTTCAAAATGCGTAATGATGCCCGTGTGAATGCTTTTGCACTCATCTTTGAGGGGCTTTTCCACGAATGCGATGAAAAACTGACAGAAGAAAACCTCAAACCTCTCAAAAAAGAAGAGGACAAGCAGTTTTTTGATGAAATCATGACCGCTTTTCATGCACACAAAGACGAAATGAAAAGTCAAATTGAGGCACACCTGAAAAACTTTTCTTTTGACAGGCTTTTCAAAATTGATTTGGCACTTGTGTTTTTGGCGCTGACTGAAATTGAATTTTGCGGAACGCCAAAAGCGGTGGCAATCAATGAAACATTGGACCTTGCAAAAAAATACAGCACAGAAAAGTCGCACAAATTCATAAATGGTCTGATTTCTGCCATAATTAATGAAAAATGACAAACTACACACTTTCAGTCACAAAATTCAACACAATTGTAAGAGACATTTTTAATGCAGAGGAACTTCTCCACAACATCAAAATTGTTGGAGAAGTTTTTGGCGTTTCAAATGCAAGAGGAGCAGTCTATTTTTCTCTTAAAGACGAGGAAAGCACACTTCCTTGCATTTCTTTTTCTGCAAGCATTTTAAGTGATGTGAAAGAGGGAGATCAAGTTGTTGTGACGGGTTCGCCAAACTTCTATGTGAAAGGCGGGCGCTTCAATTTCATTGTGTCAAAGGTTGAGCCCTATGGACAAGGAGTTTTGTTCCAAAGATTTCTCGAACTTAAAGAAAAACTTGAAAAAGAAGGGCTTTTTGATGTGGCTCACAAAAAACCAATTCCAAAAACCATCAAACGAATCGGTGTTGTCACATCGCGTGATGGCGCAGTCATCCAAGACATCAAAAACGTGACTTGGAGGCGAAATCCTGCCATCGACATTGTGCTCTATCACACCAAAGTGCAAGGAAAGGACGCGGAAATTGAAATTGCACAGGGCATCAACTTTTTTTCGGAATATGACGGAGTGGATGTGGTGATTGTGGCGCGCGGAGGTGGAAGTTTGGAAGATTTGTCGGCATACAACACCGAAGTTGTGGCGCGTGCAACCTATGCTTGCCAAAAACCAATCATTTCAGCGGTGGGGCATGAGACAGATTTCACAATCATAGATTTTGTCAGTGATATGCGCGCACCAACACCAAGTGCGGCAGCAGAACTCATCTCGCGCGACACAAGTGGACTTACAGTCTCACTCAAGCGCGATGTTGTCAGACTTTCACGCCTTTTGGAAAACTTTATTGCAGACAAAAATTTGCAGTTTCAGGGGACAAAAAACATCCTCATGGACTTGATGGAAACATATGTCACAGACAGAAAACAACATTTGCAGAAATTGACACAAAACATATCTTCCAAACTCAACACATTCTTGATTGAGAAAGATTATGACTTAAAACTTAAAATTTCTGCGCTTTCCAAACACAATCCGCTTGACATTTTGCGTCTTGGATATGCTAAAATAGAGCAACAGGGCAAAACAATTGGAAAACTTAAAAATCTCAATCTTTCGCTTCCGATTGAAATCAATTTTGTTGACGGACAAATTGACATTGTTGCAGACAAAAAGAAACCATAAAAAATTCGAAAATTGCTGCAAAAATTTTTTAGAAGTCGGAGAAACGAGAAAAAACAAGAAAAATAATTATGAAAAAAACAATAAGAAAGCATAATTAAATAATTAAGAAAAATTACAAAAAGCAAAATTTAAAAATTTCTGAAAAATTGAAATTAAGGAGAAAACATGAACTACGAAGACAGCATAAAGGAAATGGAAGAAATCATTGACAAACTTGAAAAAGGAAATTTGCCCTTGAAGGAGGCTCAGGCTCTTTTTGAGCGTGCAAGTGTGCTTGCCAAATTTTCTCAAGAAGAACTTTCCAAAACAACCGGAAAACTTTATGAAATCAAGAAAGAACTTGACAAAATTGGAGAGGAGGAAGTATGAAACTTTCAAAACTTGTCGGAGAGAGAATTAAAGAAAACCCAAGTGGCGCAAGCCTGAAAAGTCACATTTTGCTTTTGCGTGCAGGCTACATAAAACAAGTCAGCGCTGGCATTTTTTCTTTGCTTCCACCAGCGCAAAGGGTGAATTTGAAAATTCAAAACATCATTCGCGAAGAAATGAATGCAATTGGCGGACAAGAGGTGCTTTTCCCTGTGGTTATGCCACGCGAACTTTGGGAAATGTCGGGAAGATATACTTCCATCAAAGACGAAATGGTGCGTTTTAAAGACCGCACAGGGCACGACATGGTGCTTGGCATGACGCATGAAGAAGCCTCAGTGCATATGGCGCTGAACACCATCAAAAGTCATGACCAATTGCCTTTTATGATCTATCAAATTCAAACCAAATTCCGTGATGAAGCGCGTCCACGCGGTGGGCTTATTCGTGTGCGCGAATTCACGATGAAAGACGCATATTCTTTCCACACCAGCCAGGAAGATTTGGAAAACTATTATAAAAAGGTTTTTGACGCCTATGTCCGAATCTACAAGCGCATTGGTTTCAAAAAATTTATTGCTGTCAAAAGTGACACGGGCATGATGGGAGGAAAAGTTGCTGACGAGTTTATGGCTGTGACGGATGTTGGAGAGGATAGACTTGTCATTTGCCCACATTGTTCCTATTCCAGCAACATGGAAGTGGCGGTTTCGGTGAAAGCACAAAATGACGGACAAATTGCGGGCGAGCTGGAAGAAGTTTTCACAGGAAATGCTCACACCATTGAAGATGTTTGCGTGCTTCTTGAAACCGACCCAGCACACACAGCAAAAGCAGTTTGCTTTAAGACAGAAACTGACGGAAAACTTGTTGTTGTGTTCTTGCGTGGAGATTATGAAGTCAACGAAATCAAACTGCAAAAACTTGTGAGGTCAGAACTTTTGCCTGTGGATGTTGAAGAGTTTGGGCTCAGCGGGGGCAACATTGGATGTTTGAATCTTCATCTTCCAGAGGGCTCATATGTTTTCTTTGACGAAACACTTAAAGGTTTGGAAAACTTTGTGACCGGTGCAAACAAAAAAGACTTCCACTTGAAAAATGTCAGTGCGTCGCGTGATTTGAAAGATGTCGAATTTGTTGATGTCTCGTTTGTCAAAGAGGGCGACCATTGTGCATTTTGCGGACACGAACTGAAACTGACGCGCGGAATTGAAATTGGAAACATTTTCCAACTTGGCACGAAATATACACAAAGCATGGGCATGAAAGTGACAATGCCAGATGGCACAACAAAAGAGCCAATCATGGGTTGCTATGGCATTGGTGTTGGGCGAAGTTTGGCAAGCATTGTCGAAGAGAAAGCGGATGAAAAAGGTCTTGTTTGGCCAATGACAATTGCGCCATGGCATGTTCATTTTTGCCCACTTCGCATGGATAACGAAAATGTCAGTGCGGTTGCGGATGAAATTTATAAGAAAATGCTTGATGCGTGCATTGAGGTGTTGTTTGATGACAGAAATGTCTCAGTTGGCATCAAACTTACAGACAGCGAACTTATGGGCTTGCCAATTCGCGTCATAATCAGTCCAAAAACGCTTGCAAATGGGCAGGCAGAGGTAACTTTGCGTGAAAGCGGAGAACAACTTTTCATAAATCTAAGCGACCTCATCAGCGAACTTAAAGTGTTGATTCAAGATGAGATTGATGAAATTGAAGAATATGCCAAATCTCCAAAAATCACATATTCTGAAAATTAAAACAAAATTGAACATGAGTAAAAATTAAATATATAAAATAAAAATTGGACAAACAATGTTTTGTCCTTTTTTATTTTTTTAAATTTAAACATCATCGATTTTAATCTTCGTTTTTATCTGTATTTTAATAATTTTTAATTAATTTTTAATTTTATTTTATATCTGCACTTTTCGCTTTTTATTGTTTTTAATTTTTATTAATTTAATTTTTTATTGTTTTTTTAATTTAAATTTAATTGATTTTTATTTCCGTTATATTAATTATATTATATCTAAAAAAAACTCTTGACTTTTTGAAAATCTATGATAAAATATTATGGTTTAAAGGATAATATATCAAACAAAACAAACCACACAAATAAAAAAATAAGCAAAAAAGGAAAAAGATGAAAAAAGTTTTAACAAGTGAAGAAATCAAAAAATTGTTGGAAGAGAACGAAGAAGCGCAGAAATTGGCTTTGAGTTATGAGGAATATTTCAGAGAACATTTTTTCCTTACGCCGTCCGAAATCAGAAAGAAAATTGAAGATATTTTCTCACGCAACAATTTGGAAGTTGCCGAAAAGATTTCAGAGGTTGTTCAGCAGTTTGCATTTATGGAAATTTCTGACGAAACTTCTGGAAAAAAGAAAATGACTCCAGAAGAGGAATATAACCGCAAACGCTATGCCAACACCACTTTAAACAAAATCTTGGAACTCTATCTCAAAAACGATGAAGAAATCAAGCAAGATGTTTTTGATGTCTTGGGGCTTGTGAAAGAAGAGTTTAGTGTCAATGTGATGTCGCTGGCATACAAGGGGACTTTCCGAAGTTTGTCAAAAGAAAAATATATGAAAATGCTGAGTTCTCTTAGGGTCATTGAAGAAGAGGGCTTTGCTCTTGAAAAAGAAGAAGTGAAGAAAATGATTGAAAATTGCTCTTCAATTCTCTACAGAACGGACGAAAAGAAAACAAAGGAAGTGGTGGAATATCTCTCAGCATTCGCCAAGGACGAAAATGGCAACTTTGTGCTTAATGTCAAAGAAATCTTGAAAGGTGCCCCAACAATTTTGACAGAAACAGCAGAAAGTCTAAACGATACAGTTTGCTTCTTGGAAGAGCGTTTTTCAAGGCAAGAAATTGTGGAATATGTCAGAAAATATCCGTCCATTTTGACGATTGACAGGAAAAAGGTTGAGGGGCTTGAAAATGTGCTTGCAGAGGCAATCAAACAGGTCTGCACAGCCAATGGAATTGAAACAAACGGCACCGAACATGAAAGAGCGCGCAAGTTTTGCACAAAAATGGAAAGACTCAGCACAATTTCTCACATAACGGCCGACCAACTTTCCATCATTTCTTGTGTTCCTTCAGTGTTAATCAAATATGGCATAGACTCAGAAAGCGCCGTTGACAAACTTTTGGATTTGTCGTTCATCACCAAATTCGACAAAGACAAGTTCACGGCAGACGATTTTGACGGACTTCTTGCAAAACTGACAATTGAAGAACAAAAAACAGGCGTCAATTGGACACAAATTTTCTTTGACAATCCAAACGCAATCTTCAAAAACAAGGTTGCAGGAATTGTGAGACCTTCAAAAAGCAACACAGAAGAAGATGTAACCATCGCAGAAGAAACCGAGATAAAAGAAAAGAAACTTCGGAAACCTGTGCAAAAGAAAGTCAAAATGACAGAGGACGAAGCGGAAAAGGTTTTGATTGGTAAGGCTGATTCCACAAAGAAGAAAGTTGATGAGATGTTCAATCAGTTGAAAGGCAAAAATCAAGAGGCGCAGGCAGAAGAAGAAAACTATATCCAAAAACTTAAACTCTCCTCAGCGCTCAAGAAATTGGATGAAAAAACATATGAGCATCCATTCCTCGAAATTGTTGAAAGAATTGAAACGGCTTTTGACACCAAATTTGAAAGCGGATATGCGGAAAAAGAATTCAACCTTTCTGAAATGAAGAAAATTTTCAACACTCACATTAAGAATATGAGAAAAATTGATTCTCAAGAAATTGTGGACGCGGTTGAGGCGATTAAAGCGGCTTTTGAATATGGTCGAAAGTGCATTTTCAAAAGTGAAAATCATCCAAAAAACAAACAAATTGAAAGAAAAGGAATGAAAAAGTTTTTGACTGTTGCCCAAATTCTTGCAGACAAAATCAAAAACATTAGATCAGACGAACTTCGCAACTCAAGTGATAAATCGCCAAAATTCAAAAGTCTCAAAATGGCGGAAAACATCTCGTCCTTTTGGGCATGCACATATTATGTCAGTGACTGTATGGCAACCGAATTTGTCATCTATCCAATCATAAAAATGAGAGAGAGTTTCAGCGAAGAAGAACAAGAACTGATTTTACCAAAATCACTTTTGAGAGATTTCAGACATCAAAAATTCACAACCGAAAAACTTATGGTTGCCACCGAATCTCTCTATCAACTTGTTGATAAAGAAAAAAACGGAGTCATGATGTCAATCATAAAAGATCTTCAAAGAAGCCTCAACATCGGCAAAAGTCTTGATACAAAAATCTTTGAAATTATGGCTCAAAAATTTCAAGCAGAAGATAAACAACAAGAATTTGACAATTCTCCAAGAAACAACTCGGATGACATCGACTCTGATGTTTTGAGAGACCTTGAAATTCTAAACAACATTTGTGATGAAATTTGTGAGAAAATTTCACCAAAGGCAATTAAATATCGTGAAAGATTCAACGCGACAATCTGCTATGACAAAGATGGAATCTATTATGTCCGTCCAAGCGCAAAGGAAGGGCTTTTCATGCCAAAAGACATTGTGGATGAAGACCTTATGAAAAAACTTGGAATCAAAAAAGTTGACGAGGTTGTTGCTGACAAAACCGCATTAAACCTTCACACCATGACCATTTTTGAGTGTGCCAAAGACACGCACGAGGGTGAAGGTCGTGACATTGCATGTGCAGTTTTAAACCCAGACACAAAAAACATGGCAGATTAAAGTTTTTTGTTTGATACTTAGACAAAAACTTGATTTCTTAGAGACAGAAACTTGATTTTATAAAGACAAGAATTTGATTTCAATCTTTAAATAAGATTGAACAATCACATAAAAATAGGGCAGATTGTCCTATTTTTTGTTGCGAGAAAATATAAATATATCATGAAGAAAAACAATCTCAGATGGGCGACAAAAACTTTCATTCTGTCCATTTTTCTTTCCATATCTTTCAGCGTGTTTTCGCAAAGTATGTTTCCAAATCTTCCTGCGTTCATTTCAATTTTTGTCATAGTTTTTTTCATTGTGGTGAGCGTGATTTTTGATATGATTGCAGTGTCCGTCACCTCAATGGACACAAAGAAATTGGAAAAATTCAGCGGACAAAAAGGATATCAAACTGCAATAAAACTCTGTCAAAACACAGAAAAGGTTTCATCCTTTTGTGGCGATGTGGTGGGCGACATATGCGGAATTTTGAGCGGTGCAGGCGGAGTCAGTTTGGTGGTGAACTTAAATATTGTTGACAGCAATGTCTATTTCATCGTCACATGCCTTGTCAGT
This sequence comes from uncultured Clostridia bacterium, assembly GCA_944381135.1. Classification (GTDB taxonomy): domain Bacteria; phylum Bacillota; class Clostridia; order Christensenellales; family UBA1242; genus Caccovivens. The sequence continues at coordinate 114,535 of CALWJY010000001.1, forward strand.
TCGCTGATTGCAGGCTTGACAATTTTCGGAAAAGCAATCATGAAAAGTTTTTCTGTGGACCACTGCGAGATTGTCGTCATGAAAACAGGGCAAATTTTGGAAACGTCTCCGCTTGCCATGCTTAAAATTTTTTGCAAAATCTTTCATCCAAAACATAAAAAGGATGCAAAAAAGATGAAAAAAGAAGTTCAATCCCATGATGAATCAATTAAAGAGAATAAAAACAAAAACGTAAACAAATTGGATGAAAAAAAGAAAATTAAAAAAAATTAAAATAATTAAAGCAAATTGGAATGAATTGCAACTGATTGAAACGGAATGAAACCAAATGAACAGATTGGTGTAAACAAAATCAATTAAAAACAATTAAGAAGAACTAAAACAAATTGAAAACAAATAAAAAAATAAAAATAATGAAAAATTTGTGAAAAACAATTGACATTGGGCAAAATTTGTGATATTATTGTTCGCGTAAGAAAGCAGAAGACACCCTTCTCACCCAGCGAATTTTGTTTTGCTGTGGTCACAAAATTTCAAATTTTCTTTAAGACAAATTGATTTTTTGTTGGTGGGATGTTTTGTGCGTCCTACCAATTTTTTTAAAAAGGAGATTACGACAATTTTTAAGGAACTTTTAATCAACGACCAAATCACAGCAAAAGAAGTGCGTCTTATTGGTGAAAATGGCGAGCAACTTGGGCTTATGCCAAAATCTCAGGCACAGGAGACAGCCGATCGTGAGGGGCTTGACTTGGTGCTTATGTCACCAAACGCAAATCCACCTGTTTGCAAACTTATGGACTATGGAAAATATAAGTTTGACACGGTGAAGAAAGAAAAAGAACTTCGCAAAAATCAAAAAACAAGCGAAATCAAGGAAATTCAACTTTCCATGCGTATTGATGAATATCACATCAGTTTCAAACTGAAAAACGCACAGAGAATTCTTCAAGACGGCGACAAAGTGAAAGTTTCGCTTCGTATGCGCGGAAGAGAACAAGCATATTCCAAAAACGCTGTTGAAATTGTCAAAAAATTCGTTGCTGATTTAAGCGAATATGGCACAGTTGACAAAGAACCTGCCGTCATGGGAAGAAATGTTTTTGTTGTAATCAATCCAAAAAAATCATAAAAGGAGAAGAAGAAAATGCCTAAGCAAAAAACACACAGCGGTGTGAAGAAAAGATTTTCACTCACCGCAACAGGAAAAGTTAAGTTTGCAAGACCAAACAAAGGTCATTTCCTGACAACAAAAAGCAAAAGTCGAAAGAGAAAACTCAGAAAAGGGTCCTACATTGCCGGAAAGAATGCCGACAACATCAAGACACTGCTTGCAAAGTGAGATAGGAGGGAAAAATGAGAATTAAAAGAAGCGTAACCGCACTTAAAAAGCGTAGAAAAATTTTGAAACAAGCAAAAGGATATTTTGGCGCAAAAAGCAAACTCTATCGCACTGCTCGTGAGCAAGTGATGAAGAGTGGTCAATATGCATATGTTGGAAGAAAACTCAAGAAAAGAAACTTCCGCGCACTTTGGATCACAAGAATTAATGCTGGATGTCACCAAAATGACATTTCATATTCAAGATTTATTGATGGCTTGAAGAAAGCAAATGTCACATTAAACCGCAAAGTGCTTGCAGATATGGCTGTTCGTGAGCCAGAAGCATTTGCAAAACTTGTTGAAGTTGCAAAGAAAGCATAACATAGAAAAAAAAGTTGCTGGCATAATTATGGAACATTCTGAAAAATTATGCAAGCATAAAGATGATGTTATGCACCACCTCAAACTTGATTCAACCAAAAGAAAAGAGGGGACGAATTTGGAAAAAGCAACAAAAAACTTCATATCAGACCTTAAAAAGCAAAAACGAGAAAACAAGTCTTTGCTTTTTTTGGATAATGTCAAAATCATAAGAGATGCTCTGAAAAACAAAGCAATTGTTCCAGAGTGTCTTTTGTCGTCTCTGACAGATTTGGAGGATGTCAAAACCCTTTTGCACTTAGAATATGATTTGCTTGACGCGAAAATCTTCCATGTTGATGAAAAAACTCTTGAACAACTTTCGGACGCAAAAACACCACAGAAAGTGTTATGCATTGCATACCACACACAACATGTTGTGAAAACACCAACAACAAACTTTCTTGTTTTGGATGGGCTTCAAGACCCGGGAAATGTTGGCACACTGATTCGAACTGCAAAAGCGTGCGGTTTTGAAAGTGTCTTTTTGGTTGATTGTGTGAGAGTTGGCAATCCAAAACTCATCAGAAGTTCGGTTGGTGCAGTGCTTGACAGCCAAGTTTATGAAATGTCAAAAGGTGAGTTTGTTGAATTTGCAAAGCAAAACAATTTGCAACTCATCTGCGCAGACATGAATGGCGAAAACATCTTTGATTTTGCTGACACTTTTAAACCATCTGAAAATGACATTTTGGCGTCATCAAGTCATCATTCAAAAATGGCAGACAATCAAATTAAGAAAAATCATGGCGAGAGTGTGCAAAAATCACAAACCACAATTCTTGGCGTCGTTGTTGGAAATGAGGGCAATGGCGTCAGTGACGAAATTGCAAACTTATGCTTCAAGACTGTGAAAATTCCAATGAAACCGGGCATTGAAAGTCTAAATGCAGGCGTCAGCGGGTCAATCATCATGTATGCCTTAAGCAGGTGGAATTTCTGAAGTTGAACTGAATCAACAACTTGTTATTGATGCCGAAAACGTTTGACATCAAGAGTACTTTTGATTTATTATATAAGAGAATTGATTTATTTTCATGATTGAATTAATTATATTTTATAATTCAATTAAAACTCATCAACTGAAAACTAAAATATTAAATTTTAATTAAGGAGAAAAGAAATGTCGGGACATTCAAAATGGCATAACATACAAGCCAAAAAGGGCAAAACAGATGCTGCAAGAGGCAAAATTTTTACGAAAATCGGAAGAGAAATTGCTGTATGCGTGAAAGCAGGCGGGCCAGACCCTAATGTCAACAGCAAGTTGAAAGACATCATTGCAAAGGCAAAACAAAACAATATGCCAAGCGACAATATTGAACGCTCCATCAAAAAAGCGTCTGGAGAACTTTCTGGCGTCAACTATGAATCTTGCACATATGAGGGCTATGGAGTTGGAGGCTCTGCAGTGATTGTGGAATGCTTGACTGACAACAAAAACCGCACTGCTGGAGATGTTCGTCACGCGTTTGATAAGCACGGCGGAAGTTTAGGTTCCAATGGTTGCGTGTCATACCTTTTCAAGCGTAAAGGCGTTGTGATTGTTGTAGATGTCAAAGACGCAGAAACACTTATGCTTGATGCCATTGAAGAGGGCGCTGTGGATATTGTTGAAGACGAAGACAGTGTTGAAATCATCACAGAAGCAAACCAAGATGGCAAAATGCGCGAAGCATTGGAAAAGAAAGGCTATAATGTTGTTTCATCCGAGACCGCGCTTGTGCCAGACCTTTATGTTGAGCTCAATTCAGAGCAACAAGCCAAATTCCAACGCATGATTGACGCACTTGAAGATTTGGACGATGTTCAAGAAGTTTATCACAATGTCAATTTGACAGAAGAAGGGTGAAACCACTTTCATATGATAATCACAACATTTTATTTGAAGTAGGCAAACATTTTTTAATACACTCCATTTTATTTGACAAAATGGGGTGTTTTTTATTAAAATTGTTTTATGAGAATTTTAGGTATTGACCCGGGATATGGAATTGTTGGTTTTGGAATCATTGACACACATCGAAACAATGCGGTTGTTGATTTTGGGGTGATTGAGACGCCAAAAGAAGACTCGCTTCCTGTGAGGCTTATGCGAATCGAAGAGGCACTTCGGGTGTTGTTTGAAAGATATAGACCAGATGAAGTTGCAGTTGAGGAATTATTCTATTTTCATAACCAAACAACCGTCATTCCTGTTGCTGAAGCGCGCGGTGTGATTGTCTTGACCGCTCAAAAATATTGTGACAAACTTTATGAATACACACCAATGCAAATCAAACAGGCACTCACAGGAAATGGCAGAGCAGACAAAAAACAAATGCAGTTTATGGTGAAAGCGGTGCTTGGGCTTGAAAAAGTGCCAAAACCGGATGACGCCGCTGATGCGCTTGCGGTTGCTTTATGTCACAGTCAAATCAATCCAAACTTAAACAACAACATGATTTAAAATTCTACATAAATTTTTGTTTTGTTTATTTATGTTGACGTTAAAAGGACAAGACAAGGATAAGACAAAGAATTGCTTGAAAGAAGTTTTATAATTTCAACATAAAAAATCTCAAAAATCATTAAGGAGAAAATATGATTGCATTTTTGGTTGGAACAATTGAAGAAAAACGCGAAAACTCTCTCATTATGGATGTGAATGGGGTGGGATATGAACTCATCATCTCAAACAACACACTTGCTTCACTTCCAATGGAGGGCGAAACTGCCAAAGTTTTAACATATCTTCAAGTTGGCGAAAATGTCGGTGTTTGCCTCTATGGCTTTGCAACAGAGGAAGAAAAAGAACTTTTTATGAAACTCATCACTGTTTCAGGTGTGGGGCCAAAAAGCGCCATCACTGTGCTTTCTGGTATGAAAATTTCAGATCTGTTGGTTTCGATTGTCAGCGGAGACAGCAATGCTCTTTCAAAAATCAAAGGGCTTGGAAAGAAAAGTGCCGAGCGTATATGTTTGGAATTGAAAGACAAAGTGACATCTCACGGACTGCCTCTGCTTGATGCAATCAACATGCCAGAAGACTACAACGAAAACGCTTTGAACGATGCTGTTGCCACTCTCATCAGTTTGGGAATCAACAAAAATGAGGCATACAGGCTGGCTCGTTCGAAAGCCACAGCAGAAACAACAGCAGAGGAAATCATCTTGAAAGTTCTGCGAGAACTTGGGAAGTGAGGGTTTGACATAACAACAAGATGTTGTGGTGTTATGCAGTCATTCATCTTGCATACCACACCAAATGTTGAATAAAATCTAAACCAAATATGCAACCAATTCAATTTAAAAATTTTTGACAAAAAATAACGAAACGTTTTTGTAGTTTATAAAAAATAAAAGGAAAAACTTATGGAAGACAGATTCATCACAAGCAGTAAAAATTGGACTGATGCCGAAATTGAAAATTCCTTAAGACCAACTTCGCTTAAGGAATATGTGGGGCAGGACAAAGTTAAGGAAAGTTTGGAAATCTACATCAAGGCGGCGAAATCGCGCAAAGACGCTTTGGACCATGTTTTGCTTTATGGACCTCCGGGCTTGGGAAAGACCACTCTTTCACACATCATTGCAAACGAACTTGGCTCTCAGTTTAAGGTGACATCCGGCCCTGCAATCGAGCACGCGGCTGACCTTGCTGCCATTTTGACAAATCTTGGCAAAAATGATGTGCTTTTCATTGATGAAATTCATCGTCTCAACAAAAGCGTGGAAGAAATTTTATATCCCGCCATGGAGGACTTTGCGCTTGATTTCATTGTAGGGAAAGGACCGTCTGCAAAAAATATGAGGCTCAAAATTCAGCCATTTACTTTGATTGGTGCAACAACAAAGCCGGGAATGCTGACAAGTCCACTTCGCGACCGCTTTGGCGTGATTTGTCGTTTGGAACTCTATCAAGACCACGAGTTGCAAGAAATCATAAATCGCTCGGCAAAGATTTTGAACATCAACATCAACGCGCAAGCCAGCCTCGACATTGCAAAACGCTCTCGTGGAACTCCTCGAATTGCCAACCGCTTGCTTAAGCGTGTGCGTGACTATGCCGAAGTTTTGGGCACAGGCGAAATCACAAAAGAAATCACCGACCAGGCACTTGCGAAAATGGAAATTGACGAACTTGGACTTGACTTCATCGACCGCAAGATTTTGGAAAGCATAATTTATAAGTTCGGCGGAGGTCCTGTTGGTTTGGACACACTTTCTGCAACAATCAGCGAAGACCCGGGCACAATTGAGGATGTGTATGAGCCATATCTTCTTCAACTTGGTTTCATTGCAAGGACTCCACGCGGGCGTATCGTGCTTGAGAATGCCTATCGACACTTGGGAATTTCAATCCCTCAAAAATAAATCAGAAATTTAAAAAAGATAATTGAAAAATTAAAAATTAAAAAGTTTTATTTTTGAGAATTCAACTACAAAAACGAAAACCATTCTTAAAATAAAGAATTTTAAAAAAATAAAAAATTTAAAATGAAGCGATTTATTTTTAATAGAAATACAAAAGGGAACAATCTAATCAAATGGAAAATGAAGAAACAAAAATCATAAACCAAAAACAACCTGCAAATCGAGAACTTCTTAGAAGCACATATTTCTATGATTTGCCTCAAGAGCAAATTGCGCAAACGCCAATTGAACCGCGAGACCATTCAAGGCTTTTATGCTTCAATCGCGCGTCAGGAGCAATTCAACATAAACATTTTTATGACATCATTGATTTTCTTCGTGCGGGCGATGTTTTGGTTGTCAACAACACCAAAGTTTTGCCAGCAAGATTGTTTGGTTTTAAAGCAAAAACCGGCGCAAAAATTGAAATCTTGTTGCAAAAACGCATTGATTTGCATAATTGGGAGGTCATTGCAAAGCCAGCAAAAAGATTGGACGATGGCACTGAAATTGTTTTCAATCAAAACATACATTGTCGTGTGACAGAAAAAGGCGACTATGGTGCTTGCAAAGTTGAATTTGTCTATGACGACTCCAAAACTTTTGAAGAACATCTCATGGAAATTGGCACTGTGCCACTGCCACCATACATCAAAGAAAAACTGAAAAATGCCGACCGCTATCAAACCGTGTATGCCAAAGTGGAAGGGTCGAGTGCCGCACCAACTGCCGGCTTGCATTTCACGCCAGAACTTCTTGAAAAAATAAGAAATAAGGGCGTTGAAATTTTGGAAGTTTTGTTGCATGTTGGGCTTGGAACTTTCCGTCCTGTCAAAGAGGAAAACATCCTAAATCACGAAATGCACAGCGAATATTTCGAAATCACGCAAGATGTTGCAGACAAAATCAACAAGGCAAAACGCGAACATAGGCGGGTGATTGCTGTTGGCACAACTTCAGTGCGCGTGCTGGAAAGTGGAGTGGATGAGAATGTACTTCTTGTTCCACAAAAACGCGAAACCAAAATTTTCATCTATCCGCCATATAATTTCAAAATGGTGGACGCACTCATCACCAATTTTCATCTTCCAGAAAGCACACTCATCATGCTTGTTTCGGCATTCATAGGCGACATAGACAAAACTTTGGACTTATATAAAACTGCCGTAAAAGAAAAATACCGCTTTTTCAGTTTTGGCGATGCAATGTTTATTGAATGAAATCAGTGCATTAAATGAATTTTTTAAATTATTTTATATCATCGGAAGCTGAACTTACTTGCAAGAGTGAGGCTGATGGTCATACATACTATAATGAAAAAGGAAAAATTTTATGCAAGAAGTGAATTTTAGTTTTGAAATTGAAAAGGTCTGTCCAAAAACAGGAGCAAGAGCGGGCATATTTCACACGCCACACGGGGACATCAAAACGCCGGTTTTTATGCCGGTTGGAACGCAAGCAACTGTCAAAGGGCTCCGTCCAGAAGATTTGAACGAAATGGGTGCACAAATCATTTTGTCAAACACCTATCATCTTTTTTTGCGTCCTGGCGAGGACATTGTTGAAAAAGCGGGCGGGCTTCACAAATTTATGAATTGGGAAAAACCAATCTTGACGGACAGCGGTGGATTTCAAGTGTTTTCTCTGTCAGATTTGAGGAAAGTTTCAGAGGCGGGCGTGGAATTTCGTTCACATTTGAGTGGTGAAAAGTTTATGATGACGCCAAAACTTTGCATGGACATTCAACGCGCGTTGGACAGCGACATAAACATGGCTCTTGACCAATGCACAGAGGCGGGTGCAACATATGCTGAAGCCGAAAGCGCAATGAAACTGACAAAGATTTGGCTTGAAAAGTGCTTCGAGGCCCACCAAGGTGGCGACCATGTGCTTTTTCCAATTGTGCAGGGGAATATGTTTAAAGATTTGCGCGCAAAGTGTGTGGAATATTGCACTCCATATGCCAAATGTGGAATTGCGATTGGTGGACTTTCTGTTGGCGAAGAAAAGAGCGTGATGTATGATATGCTTGACTTTCTCAATCCAATTTTGCCAGCAAATATGCCTCGCTATCTCATGGGCGTGGGCAGTCCAGATTGTTTGATTGAGGGGTCTGCACGCGGAATTGACATGATGGATTGCGTGCTTCCAACACGAATTGCACGAAATGGAACAGCATTTTCCAGCTCGGGCAAAATGGTCATCAAAAATTCAACTTTCAAAGAAGATTTCCGACCAATTGAAGAGGGGTGTGATTGCTATGCATGCCGTCATTTTTCACGCGCATACATCAGACATCTCATCAATGCAGATGAAATGCTTGGTGCGGAACTTCTGTCAATCCACAATCTGCGCTTCTTGATTCGCCTTGCCGAAAACACAAGAAAAGCAATCATGGGGGACTATTTCCCAGAATTCAAAGAAGAATTTCTGAGTAAATATAAAATTTGATTAGTTCCAATATAATAAACCTCATGCGAAATCATGGCAAAGTTTAAGAAAAATAAATTAAAAAAACAAGACAATTGGAGAAAAAATGAAAATAAATTATGAAGTCTTATTTCAAGTCGCAACCAATCGAAACTTCAAGGTAGGGGACAAAATACACTTTGGAAATGAATTTAATGGTCAAATGAAAATTTTTAATTTCACTTTCAATAAAGACGGAAAACCACTTCACGAACTTGGGCTGAAATCATCAAAACAGGGAATTATTAAGGATAAAAAACTGCTTTTTGAAATGTCAGTTGCGTTACAAAATTATGATTTGTTTATGCGTGAAATTGCATTGGAAGAAGTCAGAAAAGAAAAATTCCCCAATTTTCCATCAAGATTTAAATGCATGTATCTTTCCGACAACAAGGATATAGTCATAAAAAATTTAAACATAATGCACTATAAATTTCCAGAAAATCAATATCAAGCAATTTCTGTGAAATTAAATGGAGAAATTTTTTATGCAAAAGATTTTGGCATTGGCAGATATGGATTATCATTCAACGAATATAAAATCCTTGCTGAAAAATATTGGTCACAGAATCAAAATTCAAATTCTCCAACAAAAGAAATTCTTTTTGTGGGGGATGCAGAGATTGTTGAAGTCTTCAAAGATACAAAAATCAAAACATAGGATAAGCATGTCAAACAAAATTGCACTAAAATTTGTTGGGCGAGCGCAAATTTTTGCGATATATTATAATCCAAATCTATTCGCAAAAGACAGGTTTTGCGAATAGATAGTGGATATTTTGCGTATTATGCAACAATTTCACACAAGATGTGGTATTATGCAAACTTTATCTTGATTTTGCCTTTTTAAGTATTATGCATGCTTAATCTTATTCAACTTTTATAAAAATTCTTTTTCTTATCCAATGGTTTCTATAAAATTGTTTTATAATTTTTCTTATCTTTTTATATCCTTCTTTTTACATGATGATATAATATGTTTTTTAATTTTTTATTTTTAACAATTTTATAAAGTTCAACAATTTATAAGAAAACAACTTTACTCATACATATAGAAAACAATAATTGTGTTATAAAAACAAATATATAAAAAAAGAAGTGGTTTTGATTGTCACTTCTTCTTTTAATGTTTTTTTAATTTTTACATGTTTGAGTCATCAACTTCAACTTTTTTGTTTGCTTTTTTGATGCTCTTCTCTTTTCGTTTATAATAGTCCTCAATTGCCGCTCTGATTGATTCTTCAGCCAAAATTGAACAATGAATTTTGTGTGGTGGAAGTTCACCCAAAAGGTCAAGAATGTTTTTGTTTGTCACTTTCAACGCTTCATCTATTGTTTTGCCTTTAATCAAATCGCAAGCCATATCTGTTGAAGCGATTGCTGCGCAACATCCGAAAGTCTTAAATTTTGCGTTTTCAATGACCCCATTATCAGAAATTTTCAAATACATCTTCATAATGTCGCCACATGCAACATTTCCAACTTGTCCAATCGCATTTGCACCATGCATTCCGCCAGCATTGCGAGGATTTTGAAATCTGTCAATCACTGTTTTGCTATACATAATCACAACCTCCCTGCTTGAATTGGTGAAATTGCTCTGAGTTTTGCAACAACTTTCGCAATTTCGTCAACAACATAGTCAACATCAGATTTTGATATGTTTGTTCCAAATGAAAATCTGACAGACCCCTGTGCAATTTCATCTGAAATTCCCATAGCCTTCAAAACATGAGATGGAAGCAATGATTTTGATGTGCATGCTGATGAAGTTGAAACTGCAATTCCTGCCAAATCCAGCAACATCATGATGGATTCACCTTCAATTCCGTAGAATGAAATGTTGAGAATTGCATTCGATTTTTGGTGTGGATGTCCATTCACTTGGAAATATTCCACTTTTTCTTTAAGTTTTTCAAGGAAATATTCGCGTATGGTTTTGATTTTTCTGTTGTTTATAATGTGGTTTCGGCATGCAATTTCAATTGCTTTTCCAAACCCTGCAATGCCTGGAACATTTTCTGTCCCTGAACGCTTTCCACGTTCTTGATTTTCGCCACCGAATGTGATTGGGTCAATTCTGACGCCATTTTTTACATAAAGCGCACCAACGCCCTTAGGCCCATGAATTTTGTGTGCAGACATGGAAAGCAAATCAATTTCCATGTCTTGAACATCAATGTTTATGCTTCCAATTGCTTGAACAGCGTCTGTGTGGAAAAGGATTCCATAGTCGTGTGCAATTTTTGCAATTGCTTTAATGTTTTGAATTGTGCCAACTTCATTGTTGACAGCCATAATTGAAATGAGAGTTGTATCTTTTCTGATTTCATGTAAAAGGTCTGGCAATTTCACAAGTCCATATTCGTCCACAGACAAATATGTCACTTCAAACCCCTCTTTTTCAAGTTGAGCACAAGCGTTTAAAACTGCATGATGTTCAATTTGGCTTGTGATGATGTGTTTTCCTCTGTTCGCATTTGCATGAGCCACACCCAAAATTGCCCAATTGTCCGCTTCTGTTCCGCCACTTGTAAAATAGATTTCATTGGCTTTTTGTGCATTGATTGCTTCTTTAACTCTGTCGCGTGCACGGTCCACAATTGCCATTGCATCGCGTCCAAAACTATGTATTGAACCAGCATTTCCATAGATTGTGTTGAAACATGGAAGCATTTCTGTCAAAACATCGTTTGAGACATAAGTTGTTGAAGCATTGTCCAAATAGATTCTTCTTTCCATACTTATTTCTTCAACTTCCTTTTAACAATTTGCATTGAAACTTGCAAAATTGAATCTTACCTTAATTTTAACACCAAAATCAAGATATGTCAATACTAATTTGCTTATTTTTCACCAAAAAATTAATCAAAATTGATTATTTTGAATGCCTTGAATTAATGGAATATAACATAAAAGCATTTATTTGCCCACAAACCATCATAAATATAAATCTTAATGAGTGCAAACGAGATAAATTTAAATCAAACAATTCAAACAGATTGAATTTATTGAAATTATTAAATTTATTGAAATTAAAGATATTTCTTCACAGTTTCAACCAAATCGTCTTGCATCCAAAGCCCAATGTGCTTTTCTTTCTGCTGCCCATTCACAAACAAAATGAGTGTTGGGATGCTCATGATGCCAAAGCTACGCGCAAGTTTTTCTTCTTGGTCAACATCAACTTTATAAATTTTGACATCTTCTCCAAATTCCTCTTGTGCGTTTTCCAAAATTGGACTCATCATTCTGCAAGGCCCACACCATGTGGCAAAAAAGTCAATCAGAACAACCCCTTTCTTGATTTTTTCGTTAAATTCTTTCTCGTTGATTATCTCCATTTTTCTCTCCTTTTTAAAGACATAACTTATTTTTTTAGGTTTTCATTTCAGAATGTTTTAAAAGCCTTTGTATGACAAACCCCGCAAGCACACACCCACACATTGCAGGAAAATATGAAATGCTTCCAACTGTGTTTGAATCGGTTTGCATTGGAGTTTGTGTTGTTGTCACCACATCCAGATTTTTAATGCTTCGATTCCTAAGATTTTTTCGCATAACCTTTGCCAAACCGTCATTTGAAGTTTTGTATATGTCCACAACTTTAAATTCTGGAATTTCAATGCGGTTTCCAGAACCCATGGCTGAAACAATTGGAATGATGTTTTCTTTGCAATGACAAATCAGTTCCACCTTGTCTTTCACACTGTCAATTGCGTCAACAACATAATCACAATTTTTCAGATTGATTTTTCCATTTTGCAAATTCTCCGCAGTCAACCTCAAATTCAAAACCTCAACCTTGCAATTTGGATTGATTTTTGAAATCATTTCTGCCATAACTTCAGTTTTGAATTTGCCCACTGTTTGCGTGTCAGCCACGATTTGTCGGTTTGTGTTGGTTTCGTCCACAACATCAAAATCGACAATTGTGAAATGTCCAATGCCAGCGCGCGCAAGCAAACTGCAAGCATATCCTCCAACACCACCCAAACCAATCACAGCCACATGACTATTTTGCAGTTTCTTAAGTCCATCTTCACCAATCAAAAGTTGTGTTCTGTCTGTCCACATTTTCCAATTCTCCTCTTTTTGTTCGCCCTGTGCAAGATGATTAACTATTATATACAATCAACATATTGTGGTGTTATGCAAATTTTTTCTTGCATAACACATCAATATATTGAATTTATGACACTTTGATTAAAGGACATATTTTTTGAGGTCAAATTGTTGTTGTTTGTCCTTGAAGACATTTTTCACATAGTTTCTGTCAATCATAACATCAAGCATTGGATGTTCTCCCGTTGCATTGAAAGACACATCTTCCAAAACTGTCTCCATGATTGTGTGAAGTCGTCTTGCACCCAAGTCTTCACTTGTTTCATTTTCTCGCTCAGCCATCTCGGCAATTTCATCAAGCGCATCATCCTTGAAAACAAGATTGATGTTGTCCACCTTAAGCATGTTGGAATATTGCACCGTGACTGCATTCTTTGGTGTTGACAAAATTTTCTTGAAATCTTCTTTTGTCAAGCTTTCAAGTTCCACTCTGATTGGAAAACGTCCTTGAAGTTCTGGAATCATGTCCTCAATTTTTGAAACATGAAAAGCCCCCGCTGCAATGAAAAGAATAAAATCTGTCTTGACATTGCCATACTTTGTTGGAACTGTGCTTCCTTCAACGATTGGTAAAATGTCGCGTTGAACACCCTCTCTTGAAACATCTGCAGTTGTGCTTGCCTGACTTTTTCCAATGATTTTGTCAATTTCGTCAATGAAAATGATGCCCTGCTCTTCTGCAAGCGCAATTGCTTCTTCATTAACATTGTCCATGTCGATGATTTTGTCTGATTCTTCTTGCAACAGCACTTCACGCGCATGTCGAACGCTCATTTTCTTTTTCTTGTGTCTTTGTGGAGCAAGTCCATCAAACATAGAACCCAGAGAAATTTCGTTTCCGCCAATGGCCATCATTGGTTTTGGACTTTCAAGCACAGAAACTTCAATGATTTCATCCTCGCATTTTCCCGAGTGCAATTCCTCAAAAAGTGTTTCTCTGTTGACTTCGGTTTGCGTGACGCGTCTGTTTTGGAACAATGCATCCACGATTTTGTTTTCAACAATTGGCATAACCTTGTCTTCAACTTCTTTCTTTTTGTTGTCCTTGACCATTCTGACAGCAACTTCCACAAGGTCACGAACCATGCTTTCAACATCACGCCCAACATAGCCAACTTCGGTGTATTTTGTTGCTTCAACTTTCACAAATGGCGAACCAACAAGTTTTGCAAGACGCCTTGCAATTTCTGTCTTACCAACACCCGTTGGACCACTCATGACAATGTTTTTTGGTGTGATTTCATCACGAACTTCAGCAGGAAGTCTGCTTCGGCGATAGCGATTTCGAAGCGCAACAGCCACCGCTCTTTTCGCTTTGGCTTGTCCGACAATGTATTTGTCAAGTTCGCTTACAATTTGTTTTGGTGTATAGTTCATTTCAACCTCCATTTTTCAATTAAAGTTTTTCAACAATGATGTTGTCGTTTGTGAACACGCAAATTTCGCTTGCAATCTTAAGTGCTTTATATGCAATTTCAGAAGCGGAATATTCCGTGTTTTGAATCAACGCTCTTGCAGCAGCCAAAGCATAGTTTCCACCCGAGCCAATTGCACAAATTCCGTCTTGTGGTTCGATGACATTTCCTGCACCATCAAGAATGAGAATTTGTTTTTTGTCAGCAACAATCATCATTGCCTCAAGTTGTCTGTGAGCCTTGTCTTCTCTCCAAGTTTGAGCCAACTCTACAGCACTTCTCATGAGGTTTCCTGCAAATTTGTTAAGCATACCTTCAAACCTTTCGCTGAGCGAAAAAGCATCCGCAACAGAACCGGCAAAACCAATCACTACGCTGTTGTTGTAGATTCTGCGCACTTTTCTTGCATTGCTTTTGAAGATGATGCTGTTTTGCATTGTCACCTGTCCATCACCAGCAACGGCAATTTCATCACCACGCTTGACAGCACAAATTGTTGTTCCTTTAAAAATATTTTCCATAAAGTTTCTCCTTAAATTTTTCGACTTGAGACTTTGAAAGAATTTTTTGGATTTGTTCTTCTCTTCTAAATTTTTCCAAGTCCTCATCATTCATTATATCATATTTCAAATTAAATAACCTAAATTTTACAACACTTTTTTCCAACAAACTTTTGACAATTTTTCCTATGCAAGTGTTATCAAGCAAAAGGTCGCACGCACTGCTTCCCAAGCGGTCACAAACCAGACAATATGCACAATAGTTTGCCACAAGCAGACTTTCAAAACTGCCCGCGGTCCCCGCAAGCCCGCCACAGACATAAATTTTTTCATCAATTTGCATGTGATTGTTGATACAAGTTGGACTTAAGAGAAATGTTTTTCTCATCACTTTGCTGAACTTCAAAATCTTGCAATTTTCAAGCGCCGGAATTGTTCGGACAATTTCACTTTGCTCTTCTTCGTCCAATCCAGAACAGAAATCTTCCACAACCAAAATTTTGAAATGCGGAACATATTTCATCTTCAAACTTGCATAGCATTTGTTGTTTTCATCAAAATGAGGTCTCAAAATAGAGTTTCTCAGCGCTTCGCCCGACCTTCTTGCCACACTTTCAATTGTGATTTGTCGTTCTTTTTCCAAATTTTCAAGTTTATCATATTTTTCGTCAAATTCAATTGTTTTGTTGTGAAAAGCGCGATATTCTGCCTCA
Organism: uncultured Clostridia bacterium; assembly: GCA_944381135.1. Taxonomy (GTDB): domain Bacteria; phylum Bacillota; class Clostridia; order Christensenellales; family UBA1242; genus Caccovivens. The sequence goes on from CALWJY010000001.1 coordinate 129,895, forward strand.
CTCAAATTTGCATAGCATTCAAAATCGGAAACAAAATTGAGGTTATCCAAATTCACACTTCTTGCGTCAATCACCATTTTTTCAGGCTGATAGAAACACAGGTGCATTTTTCCAATATAGTTTTCCAAATCGGACAAAAGAGTTGCATCTGTGTTGTGCCCGGTTGCCACAATTGTGGTTTCGGTGTTGTTGATATTTTCAATCGACGCATTAAAAATTTTGATTTTGACATTCGATTCCAACTCTTTTCTGACAGCCATCATAAAATTTTCGTCATATTCAAAACCAAAATTTTGAAAATCATATTTTTTTGCGATGAAAAAGAGTGGACTGCTTAGGCAGTCTAACTCAAATCTCATGTTTTCAATCATAAAATTTTGGAAACGGTCATAATAGCCAAAAGGTGTTTTAGGACGGTTTTTGCCATTGTCGAAAATGTGAACATCAAAACCATTGTTGGCAAGAATAAGCGCAACTTCCGCTCCTGCCAACCCACAACCAATCACCTTGATTGGCTTTTTTGAAAATTTTGGTGCCACACTTTCAATCACTCTTTCGCTTCGTCACCCTCCACCATATTTTTTATTGTCAAGCATTTTTGATTTGTGCTTTTCACGCATTCTTCAGCATTCTTCAAACAAACCGATTTGTTTTTTCCTTTGGTTTTTCATTTTTCAAAAAATCTGGTCCAAACTTCAAAAATTTTAATCTGGACTTGTTTGAGTCGCGTCATCTTGACTTGGCTGTTCAACCTTATAGTCACAAGCGGAGCATTTCACAAGTTTGCCTTTTCGGATGAGATATTTTCCGCACTTTGGACATTTTTCTCCGGTTGGAATGTCCCAACTCATAAAATTGCATCCGGTTCTGTCCTCGCAAGCATAGAATGTCTTTCCGCGTTTGCTTCGCACTGCATAAACATTTTTTCCGCATTCTGGACAAACACCAACAGGTTTTCTGGCATTTTGATTTTCTTCAGTTTCAAGAGGTTTGACATTTTTGCATTTTGGAAAGTTTGAGCAACCCAAAAATTTGCCATATCTCCCCTCACGAATCACCATTTTGTGCCCGCATTTTTCGCAAACAATGTCTGTCTCGACAGGTTGGGCTTTCATGGTCACACTGCTTGAGTCAGCATTCTTCAAAAGTCCCTTAAACCCATTCCAAAAACTGTCAACCACGCTGTGCCACTCGTCTTTGTTTTCTGCAATGTCATCCAAGCGGTTTTCCATGTGAGCGGTGAACTTCACGTTGATGACGCTGTTGAAGAACTTTTCAAGGTATTCAATGATTTTTCTGCCAAGTTCGGTTGGAACAAGATAGCGCCCATCCTTTGTGCAATAGTTTCTTGCAGTCAAAATGGTGATGGTTGCAGCGTATGTTGCAGGACGCCCAATTCCCTTTTCTTCCATGGCTTTCACCAAGCTGGCCTCGGTGTATCTTGCTGGTGGTTTAGTGAATTTTTGTTCTTCCTTGATTTCCAAAACTTTCAAAATTTCGTTCTCAGAAAGTTGAGGAAGTTTTGAAATGTCTTGCTTTTCTTCGTCAGTATATTCCTTATAAACCGCCGTGAAACCAGCAAATTCAAGTGTTTTTCCGCTGGCTTTGAAAGTGTAGGACCCCGCATTGATGGAAACATTGACATTGGAATATTGCGCCTCACTCATTTGGCTGGCAAGGAAACGCTCATAAATGAGTTTATAGAGCCTATAATTGTCTTTGCTGAGCGAATCTTTCACCATTTCCGGCGTCATTTGCATGAAAATTGGACGAATTGCCTCGTGCGCGTCTTGAGCATTTTTCTTTGTGGCATAAATGTTTGGTTTTGCAGGAACATAATCTTTGCCAAATTTTTCAGCAATAAAATCTCTGCACGCGTTTTGTGCGTCAACTGAAACACGCGTGGAATCAGTTCTGATGTAGGTGATGAGCGCAATTTTACCCTCGCCTTTCACCTCCACACCTTCATAGAGTTCTTGTGCTGAAGATGTTGTGCGCTTAAGACTCATGCCAAGTTTGTTGAGTGCGTCTTGTTGCATCGTGCTGGTGGTGAATGGTGCTGGCGCGTGTGATTTTGTGTTGCTCTTCTTGATGTTGTCAACAACAAAATCTGAGGCTTTAATTTCTGTAAGCGCCTTTTCAACCTCTTCTTTGTTTGAAAGTTTAATTTTCTTGTTTTTGAAGTTTGTCAGTGTCGATTTAAACTTGATTTTGTCCTTTTCGTGAAAAGCAGTCACAGTCCAATATTCTTCTGGTTTGAAGTTTTCAATTTCTTTTTCGCGCTCCACCACAAGTTTAAGTGCAACAGACTGCACCCTGCCCGCAGAAAGTTTTGGTGCAATTTTTTTGGAAAGAATTGGTGAAAGTTTATATCCCACAATTCTGTCCATAACACGCCTTGCCTGTTGTGCGTTGACAAGATTGAGGTCAATTGCGCGCGGTTCGTTCAACGCTTTCAAAACTGCTTTTTTGGAAATTTCATTAAATTGGATTCGGCACTTTTTGTTTGGGTCAAGCCCAAGCACGTTTGCCACATGCCAAGAAATTGCCTCACCTTCGCGGTCCGGGTCGGTTGCAATCAGAACTTCATCCGCTCTTTCGGCTTTTTTCTTAAGTTCGGAAATCAACTCTTTCTTGTCTGGGTTGATTTCATAGTGAGGTTCATAGTTGTTGTTTAAGTCTATGGCAAAAGATTTTGCCGGCAAATCACGAATGTGACCTTTTGTGGCAAAAACCTCATATCCATTTCCTAAATATTTTTTCAAAGTCTCCCTTTTTGCAGGAGCCTCAATCACAACAAGTTTCAAAATTAAACTCCTTAAATAATTGTTTGTGTCATCAGCAAATCTTCTGCCTCAAATTAAACTTATGACGAAACGAGAGCATATGTTTGCGCTGGCAACTTTCTTATTAAACCACGAATTTCCAAAGTTGTCAAACAACTGTTCAAAATATTCACAGGAATTTTGGTTTTTTCTGCCAAAAAGTCAAAATTTTGTTCTCCATTCTCCAACAATTTGACAATCATTTGCTCGTCAAAGTTCAGCGAAAGCGCTTTTTTCTCTTGCACTTTCTTGGTTAAATCATAAAATTCAACGATGTCATCCGGCGAAAGCGCACATTCTGCCTGCGCCGTTTTGATGAGATGATTTGTCAGTTCACTTTTGCTGTTTGTGATGTTTCCCGGCACAGCAAAAATGTCTTTGCCATACAAAAGAGCAAACTCTTTGGTGTGCACCGTTCCACTTTTCATCCCCGCTTCAGTGATAAGCACGCCGTCAGAAACGCCCGCAACAATGCGGTTTCTGCGCGGAAAAGTGTATCTCTTCGCCTCAAAAGATGGTGGATATTCCGAAAGCAACAGCCCTTTTTCTGCAATTTCTCTTGCAAGTGAGACATTTGTTGCAGGATAGATGTGGTTGAAACCACTTCCAATTATGGCAATTGTTTTTCCGCCAACTTCCAAAGTGCTTTTGTGTGCAATGGAATCCACTCCATAGCAAAGACCACTGACAATCACAAGTCCACTTTCAGCAAGACATTTTGCAAATTTTTCGGTGATGATTTTTCCATAGTTTGATGGCATACGCGTGCCAACAATGGCAAAACATTTCTCATCCAAAAGTGACATGTCGCCTTTTGCATAAAGAATGAGTGGTCGGTCTGGCAAATCAATCAAACTTTTTGGATATTTTTCCGAAAAGACTGTCACAATTTCAATTCCGCAGTTTTTCATGTTTTGAATGCTTGCATCAAGCACTTGTGGGTCATATTCCCTTTCCACCTTCAAAAATTCATCCACTGACAAAATTTTTTTTGTCATTGGATGTGCAAAAACTGCATCCATGGAAAAATTTTCCAAGCACTCCAAAAACTTTTCCTGTTTTTTGTTTGGAATTTCACACATGGACATAAAAATTAAAAATCTGTCTCTTAAATCCAAAATTTTTCTCCGATTAACTTTGTTTGAATTAATTTTGTCATCGCTTTTGTTTGTTAAATTAAATTTCTCAATTTGAAAGTTCTTAATTTAAAAATTGTTCATTTAAAATTTTTTAGTTAAAACATCAATTTAAAATTAAAAATCAAATGCTCCAATATTTTCTGTCCAAGCCACGATATGAAATTGCTTCTGCAATATGCTGAGGTTGAATTTCCTCACAACCTTCAAGGTCTGCAATGGTTCGTGCAACTTTCAAAATTCTGTCATGTGCCCGCGCGCTCAGTTTCAAATTTGTGAAAGCGGTTTCCATCAAATCTTGACAATCTTTGGAAAGCACACAAAACTTTTTCATCTGAGGCACCGACATTTTTGCATTGGAATAGGTTTTCGAATTTTTAAAGCGCTCAAGTTGCACTGCACGCGCCTTGTCCACGCGCTTTTTTATGTCTGCCGAGCACTCTTCCTTTTGCGTGCTGTTAAGTTCGCCATAAGTGATGTTGTCAACTTCCACTTGAATGTCAATTCTGTCCATGATTGGACCCGAAATTTTGGAAAGATATTTATGTATCTGCACCGGCGAACATTTGCACTCACGGTCTTTCGAGCCATAGTTTCCACAAGGACAAGGATTCATGCTGGCAATAAGCGTGAAATTTGCTGGATATGTGATGGTTTGCATAGCTCTTGCCACCGTGATTGAGCCATCCTCAAGCGGTTGTCGGAGCGTTTCAATCAGTTGACGCGAATATTCAGGAAATTCGTCCAAATAAAGCACACCATTGTGTGCAAGGCTGATTTCACCCGGCTTGCTGTGGTTTCCACCGCCCGTCAAACTGACTGTTGTGGCTGTGTGATGAGGTGTCCTGAAAGGTCTTTCAGTGATGATGCCTTTCTTCAAATCAAGTTCACCCGCAATAGAATGAATTTTTGTAACCTCAAGCGCCTCTTCAAAAGTCAAGTCTGGCAAAATGCCCGAAAAACACTTGGCAAGCATGCTTTTTCCACTTCCAGGAGGACCAATCATCAGCACATTATGCCCACCCGCAGCGGCAATCTCCAACGCGCGTTTTGCCTGAGCCTGCCCTTTAACATTCTCAAAATCCAACTTGTTGTTACTTTCTCTTACAACTTCATCAAAAGTTCGCGTTTGAATTTTCTCAATTGGATGTTCCGTCTCGTCGTTCAAAAATTCGACAACTTCTTTAAGCGTGTGCAGCGCATAGATGTTCATGCCATCAATAAAGCGCGCCTCTTCCTCGTTTTCCTTTGGAATTATGACATTCTTAAACCCCAACGAGCGCGCACTTATCAAAATTGGAAGCACTCCGCGCACTTTTTTAATCGTGCCATCCAAGGAAAGTTCTCCAATGAAGACAAAGTTTTGATATTTTTTCGTTTTAATTTGCTCTGAGGCGGACAAAATTCCCACCGCAATGCCAAGGTCATAGAGCGGACCCTCTTTCTTTATGTCTGCCGGCGCAAGATTGACTGTGTAGTGCTTGACAGGATATTCAAAGCCCGAATTTCGAATGGCAGATTTCACCCTTTCTTTTGCTTCTTTCACAGCCGTGTCGCCAAGCCCCACAATGTCAAAATGAGGAACACCACCAATTATGTCTGTTTCAATCTGAACAGCATATCCATCAATTCCAATCAATCCAAAACTTAAAACTTTCGATAACATTCTGCTTTCCTTTAAACAATTCAAATCAAGTATAGCAAAATTTCGTTTGAAAACAAAACGATTTCAAAAGAAAGCAAAAATCGCCGAAAATTTTGCAAAAAACATTAAAAAAACAAGCCGAAACAAATTTACAATTCGTTTTGACCTGTTTTTAGTTTTTCATTTTATATTTGCCATTTTGATTGGCATCTTAAATTTCTCGTTGCATCGCAAAACCGCTAAAAACCAAAACAGTTCAAGAAATCAATACAAAATCATGCCGGCAACAAATGCTGCAGCAACAGCAAAACAAAATGCAATCACAAACCACTTGACAAATTTTTCTCTTCGCAATTTTTTGTGGAAGTCTTTTCGATATGACTTTTCGCTTGCGTCAAAAACCTCAACGGAAATGTTTGCCGAAATCAGTTTTTGTGCTTTATAGATTTTAAATCTTTCTTCAAGTTCTTTTTGATAGGATGTGAAATATTTATAAATTTGCCATCCACCCCAAAACAAAGTAAGAAACAAAAAGCATGTCATCACAAAATATGCAAAGCCTGTCCAATAGGTGTTTAAAATTGCAAAAATTCCTGCCAAAACAACCAATATTGATGTGACAATGTATGGAACTTTGTTCATTTTCTCTTTTAATCTTTCCTCTTATCCTAAAGTTTTGATTTTTTCAATCTTTTGCAAGTTGGCTATTTACCCGCCTCTGCCCGCCTAAGTTGCTTACCCCGCTTAAATTAAATTGATTTCAACCTTTGTCGAATCTCTTTTTCATGCAAAAATTTTTCATTGTCAAATGATTGCAAAAATCCAGATGACAACAATTGCCACAGTGGCAACAATCCAGCAAATCAGCCACCAAATGTTGTGCTTGTTCCATCCCGAACCGCGTTTGCGCAGTGTCCAATAGAGCCCAAGCCAAATGCAGATAATGTATGCCAAACACTCGCCGACAGCCTGAAAAGCGTCCGCAACTGTTGGACTATGTTCCTGAAAAATTAATCTCAAAATCAACGCAATTGCAATGAACATAATGGCAAAATATGCCACACAATCCAAAATTTTTGTTGAAGACCATGTCCTTTTGGGTTTTGTGCTTTTTTCATTTGCAGTGGTTGTTGTTTGTTCAGATTGTGAAGAAATTTTTTCTTTCTTTTCAGACATATTCACTTCTCCTTTTTCGTCTTAAACATTTAAATGTTCTTCATCTGCAGACTTCAAGTCAGAAACATTGACAACACATCCCACAAGATTTTATTTTGCAGTTTCCGTGAATCTGCTTTCGCGGATGACATTAACCTTGATTTGTCCAGGATATTGCATTTCATTTTCAATTTTTTGTGCAATTTCCTTTGCCATAAACATTGCTTCGCTGTCAGAAATTTGGTCTGGTTTCACAATGATTCTCACTTCGCGACCCGCCTGAACGGCATAAGATTTTTCAACGCCCTTGAAGCCATTTGCAATTTCTTCAAGTTGTTGCAGACGCTTGATGTAGTTCTCAAAAGAATCTCTTCTTGCGCCCGGTCTTGAACTTGAAATTGCGTCAGCAACTTGAACAATCACCGCTTCAATTGTTTTAAATTCAACATTGAAATGGTGTGCTTCAATGCAGTGAACAACTGCTTCGCTTTCGCCACATCTTCTTGCAAGTTCGACACCAATTTGAACATGAGTGCCTTCAAGTTCGTGGTCAAGCGCTTTTCCGATGTCGTGAAGAAGCCCACCACGCTTTGCAATCTTGACATTTGCACCCATTTCGCTTGCAAGAAGCCCTGCAATGATGGATGTTTCAATGGAGTGTTTCAACACATTTTGCCCATAACTTGTGCGGTATTTCAAACGCCCAAGCGTCTTGACAAGTTCTGGGTTCAGATTGAAAATTCCGGTTTCGTTGCAAGCCTCTTCGCCTGCCTGTTTGATTGTTTTGTCAACTTCTCTTTGCATTTTTTCGACAATTTCTTCAACGCGCGTTGGATGAATGCGCCCATCAGAAATCAGTTTTTCAAGAGAAAGCCTTGCAACCTCACGCCTGATTGGGTCAAACCCCGAAATTGTGATGGATTCTGGCGTGTCATCCACAATCAGTTCAACGCCCGTTGCAGCCTCAATTGCGCGAATGTTTCGTCCTTCTCGACCAATGATTCTTCCTTTCATTTCGTCATTTGGAAGAGCCACTGTTGAAACCGTCATTTCGCTTGTGGTTTCGGTTGCACAGCGTTGCAACGCCTGACCGATGATCCAGCGTGCTTTGTTTTCGCCTTCTTCTTTTGCTTCGTCCTCAATTTTCTTGACGATGCCTGCCGCCTCTTTCTGCGCGTCATTTCTCATGCTTGCAATCAGCATGTCTTTTGCCTCTTGCTTTGAAAGTTTGGCAGTTTTTTCAAGTTCTTCCAAAATTTGTGCACGAGTTTGTTCTTGTTCTTCTTTGATTTTTTCAACCTGTTCACGAATTTCCTGAACTTGTTTCTTTTCTTCGTCCAATTGGTCGCTTTTTTTGTCGACCGCTTGTTCTTTTTTCTCGATGTATTCTTCTCTTTGATTGAGGCGTTCTTCAAGTTTGACAACCTCGTTGCGACGCTCTTTGACTTCTTGTTCAACTTCGTCTTTCAACTTTTGAGATTGCTCTTTGCTTTCGATGATTGCCTCTTTTTTGATTGTCTTCGCCTCTGCATACGCATCTTCAATGATTTTTATGGCGTTAGATTTATTTTTTTGCAGTTTTTTGTTGCTGTAGATTTTGTAAGCCACAAAACCAGCAACGCAACCCACAATAAACAGAACTATTGCAATCACAGACACGATTGCAGGGGTGACATCAAGCAACATTAATTTCATATGCAAAATCCCCCTTAAAAAGTGTGCGCCCCCATGACGAAAAATAGGGGCAACCCCACTTCACAAACAAGTTTACCCCTTTTTGCCCACCTTTGTCAAACAAAAGAATGCAAAAATGATAAATAATTCAAATATATTTAATTTATTAAAAAGACTTTAACAGGTTTTTCGTGTTTGAAACTTTCAATAAATACAGCCAAATTGTCGTGAATTGTTCTGCGATATCCTACGATGACAACTTGAGTATTTCTACACAATTCCAATTCAATTGCTTCTTTGCAGTTAATTATGTTAGGGACATAAATTTCAGTCACTCTGTCACATTTCAAAACAACCTCATAATATCTTTTAACATCCTCAGCACTCCAACCTGCAATTTGTCTCCTGTTTTTATCCATAACTGCTTCCAAAAACAAGTTATATTTTTGTTTTAAATTTAACACAATTTCAGCCCCAATCAACTCAACACCAGAACCCATACCAAGCGAAAAATAGTCACATCCCTCCTCAATGCGACAAATGATGAATTTTTCAAACTCTTCTTTTAACTTTCGGCATTTCTCATCATTCTCATCAAATTTCCATGGCAAAAGCCTCGCCTCATTCCCAATGATACAACATTTCATAAATAACCTCCTAATTAAGTCATGTATGCATTATATAATTTTCAAGTCTATATGTCAAATAATTTTATTTAATATAATCTACACATAATATAATGTGGAGGTTAGATATGATTAAGTTGCGAGTGATTGACATTTTGAATGAAAAGGGAAAAACAAAATATTGGCTTTTTAAAAACATGGACATGAGTTATCAGAACTTTGATAACATGATTAAAAACAGAACATCCGCAATCAAGTTTAAAAACATTGAACTTCTGTGCGAATTGCTTGAATGCACTCCAAACGATTTGTTTGAATTTGAAGATGAATAAAAATTATAATAATAAAAATCAGAGGAATTAAAAATTTGAAAATTGTTGCAGAAAGACTTAAAGAATTGCGTTTAGAAAATAATCTGACTCAACAAGATGTTGCCAACATCCTAAAAGTCAGCCGTGTTGTGTATAACAGATACGAAAACAATCAAAGAGAACTTCCGTTGGAGTTATTAAAAGAACTTGCCGAATATTATGGCGTTTCATCCGACTATATCATTGGCATAGAAAATTAATTTCAAATGTGAAACAAACAATAAAAAATAGGCAAATTTTGCCTATTTTTTTACACCGCTTTTTTTTCTTGGTTTTCTTCAGTTTCACGCTTAATCAAAATTGGTGCGGAGCCTTTCTCAATGAAATCTCGCGTGATGATGATTTTTCCATAGACTTTTGGGTCCGGAAGGTCAAACATAAGTTCCAACATCTTGGTTTCCATGATGGTGCGAATCCCTCTTGCCCCGGTTTTGAGGTCGATTGCCTTTTGAGAGATGTATGCAATTGCCTCATCATCAAAATCAATGTCAAAGCCATCAAGTCTGAAAAGTTGTTTATATTGCTTGATGAGCGAATTTTTTGGTTCAACCAAAATGCGTTGAAGCACCTTATCATCCAAATTGTCAAGTCCTGTGATGATTGGAAGTCTTCCCACAAACTCTGGAATAAGCCCAAATTTGATGAGGTCGTCTGGCTGAACATCTTTCGAATAGTCAATTTTTGCCTTTTCTTCGGAGTTTTTGATGTTGGCATTAAACCCAATTGAAGAAGCCGACATACGCTTGTGGATAATGTCGTCAAGTCCAACAAAAGCCCCTCCGCAAATGAACAAAATGTTTGTTGTGTCAATTTGCAACATCTCTTGATGAGGATGTTTCCTTCCGCCTTGTGGTGGCACGCTTGCAATGGTGCTTTCAATGATTTTCAAAAGCGCTTGCTGAACGCCCTCACCGCCAACATCACGCGTGAGCGAGCGGTTTTCGCTTTTCCTTGCAAGTTTGTCGATTTCGTCAATGTAGATGATTCCGCGTTCTGCTTTTTCAATGTCATAGTCCGCATTTTGAATGAGTTTCAAAAGCACATTTTCAACATCTTCGCCCACATAGCCTGCCTCAGTCAGCGTTGTTGCATCAGCGCAAGCAAAAGGCACATCCAAAATTTTTGCCAAAGTTTTGACAAGCAAAGTTTTCCCCGAGCCGGTTGGACCAATCATAAGCACATTGCTTTTTTCAAGTTCCAAAATGTTTTTGTCTTGGGTGTTTTCTTTGCTTTTCTTGCTCGCATTAATTTTGTTGTGATAGTTATAGTTGATTCTTTTATAGTGGTTGAAAACTGCCACAGAAAGAACTTTTTTTGCCTGTTCCTGACCAATCACATAGCCGTCAAGCGCCTTTTTGATGTCTTTTGGAGAAGGAATGACAAGGTCTTTGAAAACCTTAACTTTCATGCTTTCCTCTTTGATGATGTCCGAGCAAATTCGGATGCAATCATCACAAATGAAAGCATCTCCATTTGGACTTGCAATCAGTTTTCTTGCCGCTTTTTGAGGCTTCCCACAGAAAGTGCAAGAACACATTTCAATATCTTTCATCAGCCACTCCTTTTATGAATTTAATTAAAATTCAAATTAATCAAACTAATTCAAACTAAATTAAATAAGTTTAAAATTCAATATGGTTTTGAATTTGGTTTTAAATTAAGTCTAACCTTGACCTTTCACACAAAGCCAAACTCAATCTTGCACACAAAGGCAAAATTAAACCTGCACACAAACAACAAAATTCTTGGCATGCAATATGCAAAATTTCATATGTTGCTTGCGTGTGCTTTGTGCTTATTTTTTTCTTTCTTCCTGCTTTTTATTTGCAGAACTTGTTTTTCTTGTGACAAAAATGTTGTCAATAAGACCATATTTTTTTGCTTCTTCTGCAGACATATAGTTGTCTCTGTCGGTGTCTTTTTCAATTTCTGCAAGGCTTTTGCCTGTGTTTTCGCTCAAAATTTTGTTGAGTTTGTCCTTAATTTTCTTCATATGTCTTGCTTGGATTTCAATGTCGCTTGCTTGTCCTTGCGTTCCGCCAAGTGGTTGATGAATCATGATTTCACTGTTTGGAAGCGCAAAGCGTTTGCCTTTCGTTCCGCTTGAAAGAAGGAAAGCGCCCATTGATGCGGCCATACCTATGCAGATTGTGGAAACATCGCATTTGATGTAGTTCATTGTGTCATAGATGGCAATTCCAGCGCTCACAGACCCGCCTGGGCTGTTGATGTAAAGAAAAATGTCTTTGTCTGGATTTTTCCCTTCCAAATAGATGAGTTGTGCAATCACAACATTTGCAGACGCGTCATTAATTTCGCCTGTCAAGAACACAATTCTGTCCTCAAGCAAACGAGAATAGATGTCATAAGACCTTTCGCTTCCGCCTGTTTGGTCAATAACCATAGGAATTAGCATAATCAAATCCTCCTCTTATTTAATCAAAAAGTTCTTGTCAACTTTTTTATATGTTGGCTCTTTCGAAATTTCCTTGTTTTTCTTAATTTCTTTTTTCTTTTCTTCTCGCTTTTCAAATCTTGGTCCTTGCACGGAAATCACGCAATTTCATTTCTTAAAAGCAGGTTCTTTTTCAGTCCTTAACAACAACTTTTTTGTTGTTTTCTTCCAAAAATTTGTAGAGTTTTTGAAGAGTGAGTTCATTGTCTGTTCTGACAATGTCTTCATGTTTTGTCATGCCTTTTGTTGCCTCAGCAAGTTCTTCGTCCGAAACTTTGATGTTGTTTTCAGCAATGATTTTGCGATAGATATATCTCACTTTAATTGACCTTCTTGTGCTCTCTTTGAGACGGTCAACATAGTCTTCAATTGTTCCGCCGCCTGTCTGACGCAAATAGTCCTCAAGTGTAAGATGATACATCTCAAGTGCCTGTTTCATATGGTCCATTTCATGAAAAACATTGTTGTCAACCATAATTTCAGGAATTTCAATTTGAGTGTTGTTTGTGAGATATTCACGCATATTGAATTGGAATTCAGCCTCTTGGTCGTTTTCCTTCATAGTTTGAATATGAGCAAGAACATCTTTTCTATACTCCTCAACAGTCTCAAATTCTGTCGTATCTGAAATAAATTTGTCATCAAGTGTTGGAAGACGTTTTTCACGAACAGCATTAATTTCCACCCTAAACTCAACAGGCTTGCCTTGGAACTCTTCTGCGTGATAGTCGGCAGGGAATGTCACCTTCACATCCACAATGTCGCCTTTCTTGTGTCCAACAAGTTGGTCTTCAAAATTGTCGATGAATGTGTGAGAACCAAGTTCAAGAGGATAGTTTGTTGCAGAACCTCCGTCAAACTCTTCACCATTCATAAAACCGGTGAAATCAATCAACAAACTGTCACCATTTTTTGCTTCTCTTTCAACTTCTTCAAATTTGGCATTGTCTTCCAAAAGGCGTTGAACAGCATTGTCAACATCCTTTTCTGTTGCCTCAGCAGAATGCACCTCAATTGGCACATCCACATATTTGCAAAGTTTGAAATCTGGGACAATTTCAAACAAAATTTTCATTTTAAGCCCACCATCAGCAGTGAAACTTTCAAATTGAGTTGTTGGCATTGCCACAGGTTCAAGGTCTGGCTCTTTGTCCAAAACTTCGTTCATTGTTTTGTTGACAAGATGATTGATTGTGTCCTCAAAAAAGACGCTGTCACCATAGGTTTTTTCAATAACTTTTCTTGGTGCATGCCCCTTTCTGAAACCCTCAACATTAAATTTGCTTTTGTTTTCTTCGTAAGTTTTCTGAACGGCATCTTCCCATTCTTTTGCGTCAACTTCCAAATTGACTTCAACTTTTGTGTTTTCTTTTTTAATTGAATACATCGTTTCCCTCCATGCGTTTTTTGCATTATTTTTTCTTTAGTCATCAAACATATAAAAGCAATTTATGCAAATTTTGTATATTTAACAATCATAAAGCGATTAAATTTTACCATAATATTTTTCAAAAAGCAACAAATATTGACATGAATTTGTGTTTTATTTTGTCGATTTCAAATGTTTGAATGTCGAAACCACTCAAATCGTTTAAAATTTTTAAAATTTTGCATAAGTTAAGTGAACTTTGGTGCAAAAATTTTAGAACGTGTTAAAAACACGAGTAAAAATTTGCACAATTGAAGTTTTTGATGATCTTCCCAAAAATCATTGAAAAATCATTTTGTAACATAACAACACAAAATATGGTGTGTTATGCATTACATAATACACCATATCTTTAAAACATAACAATTTAAAAAAAACAAAAACTAAAAGATGCCCAAAATCAGAAAATTATGCAAATAATTTAAACATTCAAGAATTGAAAAGTGCTTTTAAACCACTTCTCAATCTACTCTGTGAATTTTAACTTTTCCCGCAACCGCCTTTCGCATGTCTTCACTGATTGCAGCATAGTGCTTTTTGGTTGTGTTGACATCCCTATGTCCAAGCACATCTGCAACAATGTAGATGTCTTTCGTTTCACGATATAGATTTGTGCCAAAAGTCGAACGCAATTTGTGTGGAGAAATTTTCTTAAGCGGACTGCCCTCTTTGGCATATTTCTTAACCAAATTTTCAACAGCACGCACACAAATTCGTTTGTTTTGAAGAGAAACAAACATGGCATTTTCATTTGGATCAAGTTTCAAAGTTTTTCGCTTTTCAAGCCATGCCAAAAGCGCCTCTTTGACTTCCAAAGAAAAATACAAAATTGATTGATTTCCACCTTTTCGCGTCACTTTGAAAGCCTCTTGATTGAAATCGAAGTCTTCAACATTAAGCCCAACAAGTTCTGAAATACGAATGCCGGTGCCAAGAAACAATGTGACAATTGCGTTGTCGCGCTCCATAGTGTTTTTGTTGTAGTGCTTTTGTCTTTCCGAAAAAGATGTTGGTGCTTGCACAGCATCCAACATTCTTTCCACCTCATCACTCTCAAGACGGATGATTTCTTTGTTGTGCAGTTTTGGAGTTTTGATTTTGCTTGCAACATTGCTTCTAAGCAAGTCGTGGTCAAAAAGATATTTGAAAAAACTTCTCACGCTTGCCAACTTTCTTGCTTTTCCGCGCTCAGTGTTTTTAAACATGTTGCCATTATATTCATAATAGGAAAGATAGGAAAGATAGTTTTCAATGTTTCGCGCCTGCAAACCATCAAGGTCCTCGAGTGCGATTTCCATTTTCGGCTTTTTGAAAACATATTTTTCCATATAGTCAAAGAAAACGCACAAATCCATGGCATAATTCACACGCGTCAAACTTGAGGTGTTGTTTTCAATGCCCGTGAAATAATCATAGCAAAATTCAGGAAGATTTGAAAGATAATTCCCAATTTTCTGCATATTCTTCAAATCGCGCTTTTCAAAATATGATAAGTTTTTCATATGCATATATTTTATCAAATTATGCGCAAAATGCAAAATGTTTTGAGGAGTTTTTAAAAAAATAAATGCCATAAATATAAAGTGTCTTGCTTTACATTATAGAAAGTGGCACTGCCACCAACGCCATCCACTTACAACATCCAATCAACATAGACGCCATAACCTTTTGTTGGGTCGTTCAGGAAAACGTGCGTCACTGCACCGATAATCTTTCCGTCCTGCATAATTGGCGAACCGCTCATGCCTTGCACAATTCCGCCAGAAAGTTCCAAAAGACGCGGGTCTTTCACACGAAACACAATGCTTTTGTCGTTTGCTGATTTCTGGTGGTTTGCTTTGATGATTTCAATGTCATATTCTTCTGTGATTCCGCTGATTGAAGAAACAATTTTGGCATCTCCCATTTTCACTCCCAGCCTGCCACCAAGTTTTGCTGTCAAGTTCTTGTCCACCAAACCTGTGGTGTCACTCAAAACGCCCTTAATTCCAAATTTCGAATTGGACGAAATTTCGCCCTTGCCTTTCGTACTTGAAACAAAAACACACTTAAGTTCGCCGGGATTGTTTTTCTTGCCTTTGTTTATGCCAATCAGGTTGCAACCATAAATTTTTCCACTTGAAACCGGAACAATATTTCCGCTGTTTGCTTCCACAATCGGATGTCCAAGCGCTCCAAAATCAAGCGTTTTGGTGTTTACAAAAGTCAATGTTCCAACGCCCGTCACATCGTCCTTAACCCAAAGCCCAAGTTTAAGATTTCCGCTTTCATCTCGCGTGGTTTTCACCAAAGTTTTAAGCGTTTTGTTCTTTCTTAAAAACTCCACTTCTGCCTCTTCAGGTTGCCCATATTCAAGAAGAGATTGAATGTTGTCCAAATCGGTCACTTCCATTCCATTAATTTTTGTGATGATGTCGCCTTCCTTAAGCGAAGAATTCCCCTCATCTCCAACCACAATTGCTCCGTCCGAACAAAGTGCAAGCCCAATTGGCGTGCCACCCACATAATATTTCTCATCGCCTGCCAAAACAACGCTCACCCTCTTGATTGGAATGAAACCAAAAAGTTTGAAAACAATTTCAGTCTGCTTGGTTTTTTCGCCACCGACAATCTTTTCGTTTTCTTCCATATTGGTGCTGATGAAACTTCCAAAGCGGTGCGATTCATTGACGGTCTCAACGTCCTCATAATCTGCCAAAAAGCCATTTTCAATCTGCATAATTTCTTGAATTGGCATGATGAGTGAAAAACTCAACAAAAAGACAAAAACAAAAGAAAACAAACAAAAATAAGCCTTTTTCATAATTCTTAGTTTTTGCCGTTTTGTTTATATTATTCTCTTTCAAAACAACAATTTAATTGGTGGTGTTGTAAATTAACAAACAACTAATTCATTAAAACTTTTGAACAAAATTGGTTATGTTTAAATAATCAAACATCATATTTTTATGAATAAATGCACAATTTTAAAATAAGGTTTAAATCATGTTCAACCAATTTTTAAGCACAAAGCCATAGTGAGACAGTTCTTTCTTCAGCGTCTTGAAATTTGGACAAATTTTTCCCAAATCTGCCCAAAATTGAGGCTTATGGTTCATATGCAAACTGTGGCAAAGTTCGTGACAAATCACATAAACTGCCAATCTTTCTGGCAAAATCAAAAGTTTCCAATTCAGTTTCATGATGCCTTTTGAATTAAAACTCCCCCAAACTCTGACAGATTCCACAGGTTTGATTTCTTTGAACTTAAGCCCAGTTTTAAGGGCAATTTGCCCTGTCAACTCCTCCAATTTTGAAAAATATGACAAATAACATTTTTTGATGGTTCTAAGTTGTTTTTCTTTTGATTGCCCGTCAAAATCTAAACAAAAATCATGGACATCTGCAAACTTTTCGCCATTAAGATAGATAAAACGCCAAAAATCAAAACCTTGTGCAAAGTTGTCATCCGAACTTAGCCTCTTTTGAACTTTATCAAGCCAATTTTTCTTGCTTTCCAAAAATTCTGAAATTTTCCTGTCACTTATGTTTGTTGGCACTTTAAGCACAGCATGCTTGCTGTCCTCCACCTTCAAAACCATGGTTTTTCTTCTCATTCTGACAATTTCAACTTTCATGACAACAATCATAGCACAAAACAAAAATTTTTCAAAACTTTTGCGCAACATAAAAAGGATTTTGCAAATTTATTGCATAATTCCACAATATGTTGTGTGTGGTATGCGCATATCACCACAAATTGTGATATGTTATGCAATTTAAAAAAACTTTGCATAATACCTCAAAAACATTTGACAAAATTGATTTTAATTATTTAAAATATAATATAAGTTGAGCATGTTTAAAACTTTTGCCAATTGCGCCCAACAAAAATTAAAGAAGAAAATCGAAATTTTCTCAAAACAGGAGTGTGACCATGTCATTCAATTCGTCTGGGGAAACTCAATATTTGATTTTGGACAGTCTTGCCCATGGCTCAAAATATGGCTTGGAAATCATAGAATTCATTTCCACAAAGTCAGGTGGAAACTACATTCTCAAGAAGCCAACGCTTTATTCATGCCTCACCCGCATGGAAAAGAAAGGTTTGGTTTCTTCTTCATATTGGGGAGAAAGTGAATTGGGTGGAAAGCGCCACTACTATTCCATAACTGATGAGGGCAAGAAAGCATTGGAAGAACTTTCTCAAGATTTTGCCGATTTTTCTTTTGAAGATAAAGGTGTTGAAGCCTTCAAAGATGAAGAAACAACCACAAGTGAAACCTCGCCTCAAAATGATGAAAATTCCTCTGTTTACTTGCAACAAGACAACATTTTCAACATGCTGACAGAAAACAAAAATCAAGAGCCAAAACAAACAGAAAAGCAAGAAGAAAACAACACACAAACAAGCACCATTTCACCGAATCAAATGGACTTTTTCTCGTTTCAAGCCGAAGAAGTTGCAAACACTCAAAACAATGTGGATGAAACCTATGATGACACCTCATCCGAAAACGAATCTATGAGCAATTCAT
The DNA here is from genome assembly GCA_944381135.1 of uncultured Clostridia bacterium. GTDB lineage: Bacteria > Bacillota > Clostridia > Christensenellales > UBA1242 > Caccovivens. Next base: position 147,728 of record CALWJY010000001.1, read on the forward strand.
ATGAAACAACAATCTTCGAAACAAATCAAATAAACCAAACAAATCAAACGAATCAAATAAATCAATCTGAACAAACCACTCAATCAAAAGAGGAATATTATCAGTCCGTTTTGGAACAAAACATACAACCTCCACAAACCTTTAAAAATGAGGACGAAACATCTTCAACAACAAGCAAAGATGATGGCAAATTTTTGGATGCAAATGAGAGACTCACCCCTGCACAAGAGGAACAAAACCGCCGTCTTTACGACACTTCCAGCGAATTGAAGAGATATCGCAAAAAGAAAAGTTTTTCTGAAAATCAGATTGAACTTTCTGTGGTTTATGAAAAAGCAGAAGATAAGGAAATTCAAAAACAGCGCATTGAAGAGCTTAAAGCTTCAATGCTTCAAGCGCGTCAAAATGGATTTGACAGCACCATTGTTTTGCCAACAAACACAGAAACAAACAAGAGCGAAAACAACACAAATTCATTTGACGCACCTTTACAATCTTCCTCAAACACCACAACATTTCGTTATTTCGACAACCAGAACGATGGACTTGTTTACAGCAAAGAAATGGTCAATGAAAATGTTTCAAGCGTGGAAGATTCGGCATCCGAGCGCTTGGATGATGCAGTTCTCATAACTTCACCACGCATACACGAAAATGAAATTCCAATTCAGAGGAAAATCACTCCGCCAAACATTGACATTGACGTTTCAGACGAAAATTTACCTGCTCCAAAGCGCAACACAAGTCTTGAGCCAACCTACAAAGACATGATGGCAAAATTGTTTGAACGCAAAAAAGAAAAACCAAAAGCACAAACTTTGCAAATTCCGGCAGTTCAAGAAAGCACAAATTTTGACGATGTTGGCAGTTTTGCAGACTATGACACCTTGAAAAAATATTATGCAGGCCACAGCATCGAATTTAAGGAATACAACCGAACAAATGTTGAGCGCCGCCACAATACAAATTTTCTGAACTTCATAAGTTCTGTTGCCCTCCTGCTCCTAAGTGGAATTGGTTGTGCTGTGATTTTTGGAATCATAAGCGGTGTCAAACTTCTGAGTGCAAGCACAAACTTTTTGTTCTACACCGTGCCAATCTTGTTTTTGATTTACACAATTTTCACCTTCATCCGACACAAAGTCTACCCAAGCAAAAAAGCAACATTGGTCTATAACTCGCTTATAAATTGGATGGTGTTCATTTTAGGTGCAATTATTGTTGTGATTGCAAATGTGATTGCTGGAATGCAATATGAAATCATGGCTCAATTTGTCACATCTCTTGTTGTGCCAATATATGCCCTCTTGCTTGCTTTCCCTGTGAATTACTACATCAAGAAGTTTCTATATAAAAAATACGCAAAATAATTCACCTTGAAAAACAAAGTCTGAGAAAATGAAACCAAAACAAAATCAAAAAATATAAAAATAAATTTTTTGCCATGGCGAATTTGTTATATAAAAATAACTTTTTTAAAGGATTTTTATGCGTTTTCGCTTTCAAAACAAAAGAAATCCTAAAAAATAAAATTTTTTGAAATTGGATGAATATAATTCAAAAATCGGTGCAACATAGAAGTAAGTTAAGTGTCTGTTTGCACAGAGGTGCGGAACTTAACTTAAAAACGAAAAGAGATAATTAGTTCGTGAGGAACAAATTTACATCTCTTTTCTTTTTTATTAATTCAGACCCGATTCCATTTTAATTAAACTTCATTTCGATTTAATTTTAAAACAACTTCATTTTGACTTCATTTTTACTTTGTGTGACTTCATTTGAATTTCTTTCAGTTTGATTTCTTTTTAATTTGGTTTAATTTCAATTTCTCTATGATCCTTTCGTTGTTTGATTTTTTTGAAAATGAAAATGGAAAGATTGACAACCACAAAAATCACAATCAGTGCAAGCGAAAACAAGAAAAGATAGAACGCCGAATTGTCAAAAGCAACACTGATTAAAAGCACAACTGCACACGAAACAGCCTCTCCAACAATGACAGAAACAAACCCCTGCCAAATTTTCAAATTTGAAATTCCTGCAATCAAAGCCCCTGAATACACTCCCGTCAAAGGCAACGGAACAGCAACAAATGTTGCAAGCGAAAAACACTTTCGAAATGTCGATGGATGAATGCGCATTTTTTCAATTTTGGCATGATATTTTCCTTGAACCATAGACAAAAACCTGTCATGAACAAATCCACTTGTCTTGTTTTTGATTTTTTTGACCAAAAAAATGACAACAATCACAGGCAACGAACTTCCAACAAAACCAATCAAAAACGCAAGCGCTGGCGAAAGAGTGTTTTCGCCCCATATTGCCGTGGAAAGCGCCAACGGAATTGCAATTCTGCTTTCCACCATTGGAAACATCGCAAGAAGCACAACCGCCAAAACCACGCACCCAGCAAAGTTGTCCGCAAAAAAATTTACAATTGAATCAACCATAAAAAAGACCTCAAATCATTATATGAGGTCGTTTTACTAAATATTAAAATTAAAATATGCTTTTTAAGATAAACATACTTCAATATTTCAAGCAAGCAAAAAGAAATCAAAGCCAAGTCACAGTCAAGAAATTCAACAAAAACAACAAATCGTCGAACAAGAAATTTCATTTTTCTTCAACAAGTTTTCTTGCATGTTCAAGAGCGGTTTGAGAAACATTTTCCCCGCCATCAATCAACCTTGCAACCTCTTTTATGATGTCCTCATCCTCCAATTGTCGCACTGTTGAGATTGTTGTTTTTTCATTCGTTCGTTTTTCAACAAGCAAGAAATTGTCCGCCTTTCCAGCCACAACCGGCGTGTGAGTTATGCAAATGATTTGCGTGTATTTGGAAATGTTGACCAATTTTTCAGCAAGTTTTCCCGCTGTGTGCCCGCTTATTCCTGCATCAATTTCGTCAAAAACCACAGTTTGCACCATCTCTTTGTCAAGCATAACATTTTTAAAAGCAAGCAAAAGTCTTGAAAGTTCTCCGCCAGAAGCTGTTTTATGTAAGTCTCTGATTTCTTGACCGAGATTTGCCGAAAACATGAATTTCACATCGTCAAAACCATTTTTTGAAAATGTACCTTTTTGAAAATCAACCTTAAAATTGGTGTTTTTCATTTCAAGGTCAGCAAGTTCTCTGCAAATTGCTTTTTCGAAAGTTGACGCATATTTTTTTCGAATTTCACTGAGTTTATCGCTTGCTTCAGCCAATCGAGTTTGAACCTCCGCTTTGTCACGCTCAAGATTGGCAAGCGTTTGTTGACTGTTCTCAAGCTCTTCAAGTTTGTTTTGACATTTCTCTTGAAAATCTAAAACATCTTCAGTGTTCTTTCCATATTTTCGAAACAGGTTTTTAAGCAAATCTAAACGAGAGTCAATTCTCTCCAATTCCAATGGGTCAAAATCTGTGCTCTGTCTGACGCTTTCCAAAACATCAACAACATCTTTGATTTCATAATAGCAATTTTCAATTCTTTCTCTGCTTGATTCAATCTCCTTGAAGTTGGACAAACTTGAAAGTTCGTTTTTTGCATCATACAAAAGTGCTGTCACATTCTGATTTTGAGCGTCAAGTTTGTCAAGCACATCTCCAACCCTTTCAAAAATTTTCTCAGAGGAAGAGATGAAATCAAACCGTTCTTTAAGCGCCTCTTCTTCGCCAAGTTGAAGATGAGCGTTCTCAATTTCGTCAATTTGAAATTCCAAAATCTCTTTCTCTCTTGTTCTTTCAGCCTCATTTCCGCCAAGTGAAGCAATTTTCTTCTCAATTTCTTTAAGTTGGTCAAAAAGTTTGGTGACATCCAGTTTCGCGTCTTCAACCTCTTTTCCAGCAAACTTGTCCAAAAACATCAAGTGATTTCCAGCGTTTAAAAGTCCAACACTGTCATGTTGCCCACAAAAATCAGCCAATTTTTCAGCAAGATTTTGCAACATTTTTGCCGTGGCGGGATAGCCACAAATTTTGACTGAAGATTTTCCATCAATAGACAGAGTGCGCGTGATGATAAGTTCGTCATCAAAATCAATTTCCCAACCTTGCAGAATTTCTTTCACTTCATCATTCAAATCAGTGAAAACTCCGTCAACGCGCAAACAAGTTTCGCCAGAACGAATCAACCCTTTGTCCGCCTTTGCACCCAACAAAAAACTAAGAGCAGAAATAAGCACACTTTTTCCAGCGCCGGACTGCCCTAAAATGCAATTAAACCCACTTTTAAAATTTACTGTTTGTTTTTGAATTAAAGCAACATTGGAAAGTGTTAAAGATGAAAGCATCACAAAACCTCATAAGATTGAAAAGTTTGCTTAAGATTGGAAGATTAAAAGATTTAATAATTAAGAAGATTAAACAATTAAAATTTCTAAAATCTTCCAAAAACTCGCAAAATCCAATCACAGTTCAATTTTACAACATAAACAAAAATTTTGCAAACAATCTGCCACACTATGCCAAAAGTTGTTGCAAAGTTGCAACCGCCTCGCTTGCATACACAACAGTTGGAAAAATAAGCATGATTGTGTCATCACCATAAGTTGCACCCATAAGTTCTGTCAGATTCAATTTGTCAATGAATGAGCAAACGCCCGAGCCCATCCCTTTGATTGTTTTGATAACTGCCAAATTAAGTGCAGGCTTCACAGAGATGACACATTCTTTGAAGATGCTTATGTATTTGTTTGAAACAACTTGTTGCTCGTTTCCAAGAATGGCATATTTATATTTCCCGGAACTGCTTAAAATTTTGGTCAAACCAAGTTCTTTGATGTCACGAGAAATTGTTGCTTGCGTGATGTCAAAGTTGGCATTTTTGAGTTCTCTTGCAAGCTCATCTTGAGTTTCAATCTCTTTGGTTGAGATAAGTTCCAGAATTTTTGATTGCCTTGCACTTCTTGCCATTGTTTTCTCCTTAAAGCCTACATGCGCCTATTTTAGCGGGATGTAGCGATTTTGCATAAATATAAATTTATGTTTATTCATGCATTTTTGATTATTATACAATAAAATTTATAAATATGCAAGTGATTTTTGCATATTTATTCACTTATTTTTTATAAAAATTTCAAATTTTGAAAATTTATAAAATTGGAATTTATAATTATAAATGAATATACATTTTCTAAAAAAAACATAAAACAATAGGGCAACCACTTATTGCATTTCAATAACAGTCACCCAAACACCACAAACATACAACAAACATCGCTTGAAAAACATTTAAAACCCTCACCCCAGCCAATTATGAGAAACATCCCAAATTTCAGTCGACGAATTTAATTGATTCATAAATCAAACTGCAAATCAATCAGAAGTCAATCACACAAAAAACAGAGCAACCATATCTTTGTTTTCGCTCACCTTTCATTATGTAAACTGTAAAAATAAAAATTTAGATATATAAATTCAAACTTAAAAATATAAACATATAAATTTAACCATACAAATTTAAACATCTAAATTAAATCATATAAAAAAAACATATCAACAAGATATGCCAATTTTTTCTCATAACAATTTCACCACCCAAGAACCAAGCATCAAACGACTTAGTCAAAATTAATAACAATTAATTGTCAAAACCTCCTCATTTGCAACCGCCTCATCAACAAGGCTTTCAATATCCAAATTTTTCTCCAAAAATTCAGCGCGTTTGATGGTTGGTCTAATCACAGGATTCTTTGGAAGAAAAACAGTGCAACAATCTTCATAAGGCAAAATTGAAGTTTCATATGTTTTGATTTTCTTTGCAATCGCCATGATATCCTCTTTGTCAAAAGCAATCACAGGCCTGAAAACAGGAAGTGAAACAACAGAATTCGTCACATTCATGCTTTGCATTGTTTGGCTTGCCACCTGACCCAAACTTTCACCCGTCACAATTGCCCCGAGGTCATTTTGCTCACAAATCTTTTGCGCAATTCTCATCATAATTCTGCGCATAATTGTAATCATATATTCACTGTCACAATTGCGATGGATTTGCTCTTGAATTTCAGTGAACGAAACAATGTGCAATTTAATTTCGCCACAATAAGCAGAAATTTCTTTAGCAAGTTCAATCACCTTTTCTTTCGCCTGCACACTTGTGTATGGATAGGAATGAAAATGCACCGCCTCAAGTTTCAACCCTCTTTTCGCAATCAGATATCCAGCCACAGGACTGTCAATTCCTCCCGACAAAAGCAGAAGCCCCTTTCCAGCACTTCCAAGTGGCAACCCGCCAGCACACGAAGTCAACTTGTCATAAACATAAGTCTTTCCATTCGTTCGAATTTCTACATAAACCATCTTTTCAGGGTTATACAAATCAACTTTAAGATTTGAATTTTTGTCTAAAACAACACCTCCCAAATGGGCAGCAAGTTCCATTGAGTTCATAGGAAATTTTTTGTCGGCCCTTTTCGCTTCAATTTTGAATGATGAAACCAAGCCAAAATCAACATCACCAACAACTTTTTCAATTTCAGACAAAGATGTTTCAAATTCAACCGCGTCAGCAACCGCAATCAAGCCAAAAACCTCTTGAAGTTTGGAAATCATTTCGTCTTCACTCTCCAAATCGTAGTTTTCAACCACAATTCTGCCCTGAGTTTCCGTCACAAGACAATCAAAATCATTCAATTTCTTACGAATGTTTGACATCAAAAGTTTGATGAAATCGTGTCTATTTTTACCCTTAAGAAACAATTCTCCAAATTTCAACAACAAAACTTTCTTCATTTATTCTCTCCCAATGTAAAAATGCTAAGTATTTTTTGATTTATGTTATGTTAAAATAACCAATTTAAAATCATAACCAATTTAAAACAACACATCAATCAGTCAACCACACAAAACAACCAAAAAGACAACCAAAAAGACACCAAACAACAAAACCACACTTATGTTTTCAAGAAACTTTTTCTTTGATTTTATGATAGGTGATTTTTATGATTTCAGCTGCTTTCAAAACTTCTTCATCAGTCATATATGCATTGAAACTTATTCTGACACTTGAGATTATGTCCTCTGGCGAAACGCCTATTTTTTCTAAAATTCTGTTTCCAGCTTTCTTTGACGAACACGCACTGCCAAGCCCAACAATCACACCCTCTTGATTGAGCGCATGAAGCATTGTCTCACCCTTAACCCCCTGAAAAACTAAATTTTCAATATATGGAGAACCACAAAAATCTCTTATAACAACGCCATCACAATTTTCAATCTTAACGGCACCATTTTGCAGATTTTTGCACGCATCATCACAAGTCAAACCAACTTTATTCTCCTTAAGCGCTGAATTAAATACATTTTTCAGACGAGAAACTCGCAAAAAATTGGTCTTTTCAACAATCAACTCAACCGCTTTCCTCAACTGCATAATTCCGGAGACATTTTCCGTTCCCGAACGCAACCCAAATTGCTGACCACCACCTTGAAAAATCTCCTTAAGCGCCCCTTTGTTTTTGACATAAAGCCCAGCAATACCCTTTGGCGCATGAAATTTATGCCCGCTGAAAGAATATAAATCAACAGCAGTTTGTCTAAGCACAACCGGAATTTTCATAAAACCTTGAACGCCATCAACATGCAAAATTGCCTTTGGACATTTTTTCAGTTTGATTTCAGAAATCTTTTTCAAATCATTGATTGCTCCGGTCTCATTGCTGACATGCATAATGCTGATTAGGCGCGTTTTTTCATTCAAAACTTTTTCCAAAGCACGCAAATCAACGCATCCATCAGATGCAAGCGGAACAAAATGAACAACACACCCATCCATTTCAAGTTTCTTGGCAACATTATAAACTGACGGATGCTCGCCCTCCGAAAAAACATATTCCCAAGCACCCTTTCTGAACGAACCCTTAATTGCAAGATTGTTACTTTCAGTTGCACAGCCTGTGAAAAGAATGTTTCCTTCACTTGCACCCAATCTTTTAAGTAAAAATTTTTCAGTCTCAGAAATCAACTTAGAAACTTGCATAGACTCTTCTGACAATGCAGACGGATTGAAAAACTGTTCACAAGAAAACTTCTTATGAACCTCCACACACTCTTCAAACATTTTTGTTGTCCCAGCATTGTCAAGATAAATCATATTCTCACACTTCCCCGCTTTATAAAGTCGAAAAATTAAAAAATTAAAATATCAAAACAAAATTTAAAACAAGCAAAATTTAAGCAAAAAATTGCACAAATTTTCAAAACAAATCAAGTCCACAATTTCAAAATATTGTGGAGATACACAACAAAAACTCTGCATACCACCACAATATGTTGACATCACTTTTAATTTTCTCTCAGTTTTGCTCCAAACCTAAATTGCAAACTTTTAAGAATTTTGTTGACCGCTTGATTGATTTCATCACCTGTCAAAGTTTTTTCTTCACTCATGAAAACAATCTTATACGCCATGCTCTTCTTTCCCTCGCCAAGAGCATCGCTGCGATACACATCGAACAAATTGACATCATAGAAAATTTTGCCAGAAGCAGATTTGATGGCAGACATCAACTCTTCATTTGTGATTTTTTCATCAACCACAATTGCAATATCTCTTTCAACAGGAGGAAATTTGGAAACTTCCTTTGTGCTGTGTTCTTTTTCAGGAAGACTTGAAAGATAGTCTGTGTCAAGTTCGCCATAATAAACATCTTGTCCAATGTCATAGTTTTTCAAAACGGTCTTATGAATCTTTCCAAACCAACCAACAACAGTTCCATCTTCAGCCACAATGTCTGCACTCACCCCACTGTGAAGATATGGCTCTTTTGAGCGTTGAAGTTTATATTTCAAGGAAGTCCCAACAAGCAAATTTTCAACAACACCTTTAAGATTGAAAAAGTCAAAACCACTCTCACAAACTGCAAATGAAAGTCTGTCATTTTCAACAGGAAGTTCAGTCAATGGCAGTTTTTTTGGAAGATAAATTTTTCCTTGCTCAAAAAATCTCAAATCTTTGTTTCCAACAGACAAATTATATGCCACATCAAGCAACATTGCATGAGCCATCACCGTTCTGACAGTTGACAAATCTTCACTGATTGGATTGGCAACTTTGATGACATTTCTTCGCACATCATCTTCCGCAAGCAAAAGTTTGTCGCATGCAGACGCAGAATATAAGGAATAGTTCAAAGTTTCATAAAAACCCTCATCCACGAGGATGTTTTTCAACCCATTTTCAAATTGCAAACGTGGCTCAAACCCGCCCATTGTGGTTGAACAATTTTCAAAAACAATTCCGTCGATGTTGTTATAAAAATCATATCCATAAATTCTTATGACTTCCTCTGCAATGTCATTCACAGTTTTGATGTCTTCTCGAATTGCCGGCACAACGCAAGTCATTTCGTCGCCAACAATGTCAGTTTCAATTGCAAGGCCATTCAAAATCTTTGTCATTTCTTCTTTTGAAACCTCAAAACCAAGAATTTTGCAAACTTTTGAATAGGAAATCTTCAAAACTTGTTTTTGGTTTAATTCAGTTTTGCAAAAATCCACAATCCCACCAACAATGTCTCCACATTTCAATTTGTCAACAAGATGCAATGCACGCTTAAGTGCAACGGAAGGTAAATTGATGTTGACACCTTTGGAATATCTCGCTGACGAATCTGTGCTGAGCCCAAACTTTTTTGCAGTCAGACGAACACTTTTCAAGTCAAACACCGCACATTCAAAGACAGTTTCAGTTGTCGAATCACTTATACAAGAATTCACACCACCAATCACTCCCGCAATAACAACAGGTTTGTTGGCATCAGCAATCACCATAACATCCTTGTCGAGTTCGTATGTTTGCCCATTCAAAACCGCAATTTTTTCACCTTTCTTTGCTTGACGAACAACAATTTGATGTCCATCCAAATATTTATAGTCAAAGGCATGCATAGGTTGCCCTTGCTCCACCAAAACATAGTTTGTTATGTCCACCATTGTGTTGATTGGTTTAATTCCAACTGAAAACAATCTGCTTCTAAGCCACAGCGGAGACCTTGTCAATTTGATGTTTTTGATGTATGAAGCAGAATATCTTGGACAATTTTCAGTTTCAACATCAACTTTCACATATTTGTTGACGTCATCACCAACCGTTTTATACGAAATGTCAAAATCTTTAAATTTTTTGCCAAACATCGCGCAAATTTCACGAGCAATTCCAACCACACTGTTGCAATCTGGACGGTTTGGAGTCACATTGATGTCAAAAACAACATCGTTCAAAAGCAAAGCATCCTCAATTTTTGTGCCAGGAACAAAATCTTTTGGCAAAATCAAAATTCCGTTAATGCTTGCGCCTTCAAAATAATTTTCATCAATGCCAAGTTCTTCACCAGAACAGAACATTCCATCACTCTTCACACCGCGGAAATTTGAAGGTTTGATTTGAACTCCATTGCACAAATCAGCCCCCTCCAAAGAAACCGGCACATTTGCACCCTCAAAAACGTTGGTTGCAGATGTGACAATTTGAACTTCCTTGAATCCAACATCAACGCTGCAAACAACCAATCTGTCAGCCTGCGGATGTTTTTCAATTTTTTCAATTTTGCCAACATAGACATCATGCAAATGTTCATTTATATACACAATTTCTTCCACCTCAAAACCTGAAACAGTCAATTTGTCAGCAATTTGCTCTGGTGTCAAACCTTTCAAATCAACAAAATCTTTCAACCAATTGTAAGAAACTTTCATCTCTTTTCTCCTTATTTATTTCTTTTCGCATTTCACTTTTAACTCTTTTCTTATTTTTATCTTTTTCATTCATAAGTTTCATTTTTGCTTGCATTCAAAACTTATCAACTAAATTCAAACATATATTCGTTCTTTAATTACACAACATATTGTGTATTATGTTGCATATCACGCATCATATTGAGGTATTATGCAAACAACTTACACCTTTCAGCCATCATCATCTCATTTGTTTCAAAAATCTCAAATCGTTTCTAAACAGATATTTGATGTTTGGAATTTTGTTTGTCACCATAACACTCCTGTCAATTCCCGGACCAAATGCAAAACCACTATATTTGTTGCTGTCAATTCCTGCCATTTCCAAAATTCTTGGGTTGACAATTCCTCCCCCGAAAAATTCTGAAAAGCCTGTCCCCTTGCAAAGCGAACAACCTTTACCTCCACACATCTGGCAAGTCGCATCAATTTCAATTGATGGCTCTGTGAATGGGAAATATGCAGGTCGAACTCTCATTTTGACATCCTTTCCATAAAGTCGGACAGCCATTTCTTTGACCATTGTCATGAAATCTTTAAGGCTGACATTTTCATCAATCACAAGCGCCTCAAATTGATTGAAGATTGGCGAATGAGAACTGTCATCATCATTTCGATACACTCTGCCCGGACATACAATTTTAAATGGAGGCTTGAACATATGCATCGCTCTGACTTGCGCTGGAGATGTGTGCGTTCTGAGCAAAATGTTTTCTGTGATATAGAGAGAGTCTTGCATGTCTCTTGCAGGATGATTTTTAGGCACATTCAAAGCCTCAAAGTTGTTATAGTCAGTTTCAATTTCTGGAGTTTGAATGACAGTGAAACCCATTTCGACACACATTTCCATAAATTTGTTGTTGAAACGCGTCAAAGGATGCAAAGCCCCACGCTTCACACCTTTGCTCGGCTCTGTGATGTCCACTTTTTCTTTTTCCATATCGGCAAGCAATTTTTCATTTTCCAAATTTGCCCATTTTTCAGACAATTTCTTTTCAATTTGTTCTCTGACAGAATTTGCCAAACTTCCAATCTCTCGACGCTCTTCAGCAGGCACATCTCTCATTCCTCGCAAAATCTGAGTCAATACACCCGCCTTGCCAAGATATGTCACACGCACCTCGTCCAAACTTTTCAAGTCAGAAACTTTTTCAATTTCACAAAGTCCATTTTTCAAGATTTCTTCAAGTTTTTGTTTCATTTCATTCTCCTCATTTTTTGAAATATGACAAGCATTTTTAAATTGTCTCAAACAAAAAACCGCCCTAAACATTAGGACGGTTGAAAGGCCGTGATACCACCTAACTTCACGCACTTAAAGTCATGATTGAACAATCAATCAAAGAAGCACGCCTCATTGAGACAATTTACGCATGTCAAACGGCGACCCCTACACAAAGTTCAACATCACTGCATTTCAATCCAAACCACAAGAGCAACATCAATTTCAAAAAAAATGTCTCCATTTTTATTTGTTTATTATGCAATTTTGCAAACTTCTTCAAGGCACAGCTCTGAAAGTGAATTCAATTCTTCGTTTCAACCTGTTCTCAGCAAACACAGGCTCTCTGTGTGAAACAGTCAAGAAAATACTACTCTTTCGTCATCGCCTTTAAACAATAAGAATTGTATCACACATACAAAATTAAGTCAAACATTTTTTCAAATAATTTTGCACTCTGCCAATTTTGTGATAAAATTGAAACATGAACGATTTTGAAGAGCTTTTAATTTCAGAAACAAAAATCTTAAAACAGCCCACAATTTTCTTCTTCCTCAAGAGTCATGGTTTTTCCGAAAACTACATCAAAAATTTAAGAAATGCACAAAATTCAATTCTTTTAAATGACTTGCCCGTCACAATTCGTGCAAAAATTAAACCCGGAGACATCCTTAAAGTTTCAAAAAATCCAAACAAAAGCACAAACATTCAACTTTGCGGAGGCAAATTGGACATACTTTTTGAAGATGATGATTTTCTCATCGTAAATAAGCCACACAATCTTGCTTGCACTCCAACAAGGTCTCATTATGCAATGAATTTAGGTGGACAAATTTGCAACTATATGAAAAATCAAACCAACAAATTTGTGCTCAGAATTTTAAATCGCCTCGACCGCGAAACTGCAGGAATTGTGGTTATTTCAAAGAATGTCATTTCATATGGCAACATGAAAGATTTGAAAAAAGTATATCAAGCCATTTGCTTCGGTCAAATTCAGAAGAAAATGACAATCAATTCACCAATTTTGACGAAAACCGAAAATGGAATAAATGAAATCAGAAGAGTTGTTTCGCCTGATGGAAAAAGTGCCGTAACGCATGTGACGCCAATCAAAGAACTTTGTGTGAACAACTGTAAAATGACATTGCTCAGCCTCGAACTTGAAACCGGCAGAACACATCAAATCCGTGTTCACCTTTCAAGCATAGGACATCCCCTTGTTGGAGACAGCCTATATTCCTTTTCGCCCTTACAAACTCCACAAAATTTTCAAAATCAAACTGAAACTTTTTCAAGCAAAACAGATTTGTTGCGCCCTGCACAAATTTCCAATTCACCCTTTTCATCATTCCCAACAACCCACACCATGCTTTTGCTCAAGAAAATTTCTTTCACACATTTTCGCATAAACAAGCAAATTGAAATTGAAATTCCATATCCACAAGATTGGAAAAAATTTTTAGATTAAATCGGCATTCAAAATTCAAATGCACACTCAAAATAAAACAAACAATCAATTCAATCTCACAAAATATATTCAATTTAAAATAAAATAAGCAACCAAATGAATAAAAATAATGAAAACAATAACAAGAAAACAGCAAAAAAACAATAAAACAGCAATTAAATAATTATTAAATAAACATTAGAACCATATTAAAGACAAAACAATAATTAAAATCAACCAACTAAAAAATCCACCTGATTTTTGGTGGATTTTTTAGTTTGGGAAAACTATTTGCAACATTTTGAACTTGAAGATTTTGCAGAAGTCTTTGCATTTGTCTTAGCTTTTGCAGAAGACCCAGACTTTGCGCCACTCATTTTTGAAGTAGCTTCTTTTGAAGCCTCAGAGTTCATGTTTGCGTTTGTCTTGTTCTTTTTTCTTCCAAACATAGTTTACCTCCCTTTTTCAAGGCATATCACCTTGTGATAATATTTTGGCAAAATGCGTCAGTTTTATACATGTTTGGAAAGATTTTTCGTAAATCTCGTTCAAAATTTTAAATGACATTTTTTCTGTTAAACTCTGTTAAACAAAAAATCAACATAAAACTAAATCGTTCAAATTCTTTAAAAATAGAAATTATAAATAAAAAAATGAAAAATAAAAAAAGAAAAGCAATGCTTCATTTTGAATTGCACACTTTTCTTAAATTTAATCTTCTTTCAAAACACATTTAAAACTTGAAGATTGAAAGGTTTGACACAACAAAAAATATGAAACCCTCGTTTTCAAACACTTCAAACATTTATGAACGAACGCTTATTTTTTGCTTGATTTTTTCTTTGATTTCTTGTCTTCTTCGTCAAGAAGGTTATAGTATTCATCAAAAACATCCATTGCAACCTTTTCGTCTGCTTCAACCATAAGGACAGGCTCTTTTCCTGCTTCCTCATGAACGTAAAAAACAATTGCTTCATCATCGTTGATGTTTTCAATTTTGTCAATTGGTTTCAAAACGCAATAGATTTTGTTGTTGAATGGAATCACAGCAATTTGCTCGAAAGAAATCTGTCTGCCATTTCCGTCAACAAGCACCAATGGGTCTTTGTTGTTTTCATCAAGCAAGATGTCAATAACGTTTTGTCTTTCTGCTCTTTCTGACGCCTCTTCAATTTTTTGAATTTTTTTCTTATCCATACCTACTCTCCTTTTTTATTTGGATTTTCATCAAGATAGTTCTGCAATATGATCTGCGCCGAAACCTTGTCAAGAAGCTCCTTGCGCTTTTCCCATTTGATTTTTGCTTCTTTCAACAGTTCTTCTGCTTCAAATGATGTGTATCTCTCATCCTGAAAAGCAACTTCAACACCTGTCGAAACCCTCAACTTTTCTGCAAACTCGCGCACAACTTTTGTCATCTCACTTTCTGTGCCGTCCGCATTGAGAGGAAGCCCAAAAACAACCAAATTCACTGTTTTTTCTTTAATCAAATTGGAAAAATATGCAAGATCTTTTTCTTCAGTCTGAGTTTTATAAATATGGTCTGCGCTTGCAATTGTGGAGGACAAATCTGAAAATGCCACCCCAATTCTTGCCTTACCATAGTCCAAACCCATTTTTCTTGAATATTGCATATGCCACCATTTCAAGAAGAATCCATCTTCTTAAAAGATATTTTACCTATTTTTTTACAATTAGTCAAACAAAACGCAAAACAAATTTAAAAATTCGGAAAATATTTCCAAATCTAAATTCGAACCCACAGTTCTAAATCACAGTTTTAAATCAAAATTCCGAATTACAATTCAAAATCACAATTTAAGAATCAAATTCAGAAGTTTTCGCTTTTTTCATTTGCATTCAAACAAATTGTCACCACTTCTCACTGAAACCGTCAATGGAACAACAAAGTTGCAGACACTTTCCATGCTTTCTTTCAACAACTTCTCAACATCTGCCACCTCATTTTCTGGTGCATCAATGATAAGTTCGTCATGAATTTGCAAAATCAAATGGCTTTGCATGCCCTTAAGCCCGTTTGCAACCTTAATCATTGCCATTTTGATGATGTCTGATGCCGTCCCCTGAAGAGGCATGTTCATTGCAACGCGTTCGCCAAATTTTCGAATATTTGCATTTGAAGAATTGATTTCAGGAATATGTCTTATTCTGCCAAAATACGAACGAATAAACCCATTTTCTTTGGCAAACTCCACATTTTTGTCCATGAAAATCTTGATTTTCGGATATCTATCAAAATAGTTTTCAATATATTTTTTTGCTTTAATGCGTGAAGTTTTGATGTTTTGCGAAAGACCAAAATCGCTTATGCCATAAATGATTCCGAAGTTCACCGCCTTGGCATCTCTTCTCTGCGCTTTCGTCACCTCTTCAATAGGAACACCGAAAATTTCGCTTGCAGTTTTAGTATGGATGTCAATGCCGTGGTGATAGGCATCAATCATGCTGTCCTCTTCTGCCAAATTGGCAAGAAGCCTCAATTCAATTTGGTCATAGTCAGCAGAGACAATCTTTCCGTTTTCATATTTTGAAACGAAAATCTTGCGCAAATTTCGCCCCTCTTCATCTCTTGTTGGAATGTTCTGAAGGTTTGGCTCACTGCTGGAAAGCCTCCCGGTTGATGTCAATGTTTGGTTGAAAATTGTGTGAATGACATTTCCATCTTTCTGGCATATGTTTTGATAGACCTTCACATATGTGCTGACAAGTTTGCTGATTTTTCGATAGGAAATGATGAGGTCAACAATTTCATGTTGCCACCTTATGTCGTCCAAAATAGCAAAATTGGTGGATTGTTTTTTATTGTTGAAAGATTTAAGCCCCAATTTGTCAAACAAAATGCCAGCCACCTGCTTTGGAGAATTGATGTTGAATTCCTCGCCCGCAAGTTCATAGATTTTTGCGGTCAAGTTTTCAAGTTCGGCTCCATATTTCTGCGCCAAGTCCTCCAACATTTTTTCATCAACCCTAAACCCCTCGTCCTCCATGTCAGCAAGCACACTGACAAGCAGAATTTCAAGATTGGAATAAAGTTTTTCAACGCCTTGTTCAACCATTTGCTTTTGCGACTCATTTTTCAGGTTTAAAAACTCGTTCACCTTTGCCGAAGGCAGTTTTGGAAGCCCCGCAAACAAGACATATCTTGCAATTTCCACATCAAAAAAATTGGAAAATTTGATGCCATGTTTTCGCAACATCTTGATGTCGTTTTTGGAAGAGTTTGTGATTTTCACAATGTCCGAATTTTCAAAAATCGGTTTAAACACCTCCAGCACTTCATCAAGACTGACAGTGGAAGAAAACAAATCAATTTCTTTCTTGACAAAGAAAATTTGTTCGCCACCAATGGCAAACTCCAAATTTGCAAGGTCAACACAAAAACAATCTTTCACTTTTTCTGCCAAATTTTGCAAGTCATTTTTGGTTTCAAGACAAATTCTTTCTGCTTCAACACCATTTGCATGCACACCATCAGCAAACAAATCTTTTCTGCCTGTCAGACTTAGAAAATCCCACGCCTCAAAGAAATCTCGCACCTTTTGAGAAAACGGAAATTCATATGTGCACTCGTCAATTTCAAAAGGAAAATCACAATCGGTTTTGATTGTGGCAAGCATGTGTGACATATAGGCACTTTCTTTGCCATTTCTCAATTTTTCATTAAGTTTGCCACCAATTTTGTCAATGTTTTCATAGACACCATCAAGCGTAGAAAAATCGTGCAGAAGCGTGAGTGCCGTTTTTTCTCCAACGCCCGCAACACCAGGAATATTGTCAGATGAATCACCCATAAGCGACTTCAAATCAACAATTCCCGAAGGCTTCAACCCATATTTTTCAAAAAGTGCCACCTCATCAAACTTTTCAATTTCTGTAACACCCTTTTTTGTCAGCCAAACGGAAGTGCTGTCGTCAATAAGTTGCAACAAATCTCTGTCACCAGAAACCAAAATGTTTTGATGATTGGAATGTTTGTCAAGCGTTCCAATGATGTCATCCGCCTCAATTCCAGCAAACTCAAAAACTTTCACACCCATAATTTGAAGCATCTCTTTGATGACAGGAAATTGCGCAATTAAATCTGGCGGAGTTTCTTTTCTTTTCGCCTTATATCCCTCATAAATTTCATTTCTGAAAGTTTTGCGCGCATGGTCGAAAGCAACAGCCAAAAATTTTGGTCGTTGTTCCACAATCAATTTCACCAAAATGTTTGCAAAACCAAAAACTGCCCCCGACGGCTGTTTGTCGCGGTTAGATAAATAGGGCATTGCGTAGAATGCCCTATTTGCCAAACTGTTTCCATCAATAATGATAAATTTGTCCACAATTTCCTCTTTCAATTTTAAAATCAATAAAAATCAACATAAAACATAATTTTTATATTTAAATTAAAATTCAAATATCAAAAATTCTATCCCCACCATTCGTTTAAATGAAATCAAATTGCTTGCCACGAAAACAAATCAAAAGTCAAAAACAAGTCCAAAAACAAATTGGTTTTAAATTAAGTTTCAGCGCAAACAACAAATTGCATGAAACAATTTTCTTTTGAAACATCCAAAAATCACATCAACATTCTAAGTGCTGTGATTGCTGTTTCGGTTGTTTCTTCCGAACTTCCACCACCAAACAGATTATAGAAGAAATCAGGTGCAATCATCACGATGATATAGCAAACAATTGCCAAAATCAACACAATGAAGAATGCTGTTTTAAGTGGACTTCCCGCAAAATTGACAAGCGCAAAACAGAAGATGATTGCAACACCACCAAAACGAACAATCCAATCAAAAACATCTCTAAAACCGCCCATATTAGGCTCCCAAGCGGTTTTAAAGTCAACATAGTCAACAATCAAAAATGCGATGTAGACAATTGAAAGAATTGACAAAATTGTGTATAGAACTTTTTTCATATTTCCTCCTTGAAATTATTTTATCACAACAGCCGCCAAAATTCAAGCATTTTGCACTGAAAGATGAAATTTTTGAGACATATCACACATTATTTGCCCAATTTTCACAATTTATCCATTCATCAAAGGTAAGTGAGATTGGATTGTTTCACACCACTCCGTCACCCTGAGCATAGCATAAATGTTTGACACTCCCAATTTGTCACCCTGAGCGTAGTCGAAGGGTCTCTGAAATTCTTCGACACGACTTTTGAATAACGAAGTCACTTTGACACATTAATCTCAAAAGGCGGCTCAGAATGACAAGGAATGTTGCCGAAAGTCATTCTGACCGAAGTGGAAGAATCTCGGCAACATTGATTAAAGAAAGAGATTCTTTGCACAAAAAAGAATGCGTCATGGACGCCTCAGAATGACAAAGAATTGTTGCCGAATGTCATTCTGCATTTGCGTTATGACTTAAAACAATTCACATAAAAGTGGCATGTGGTTTAAATCTGAAGAGCATTTGGTTTAAATTAAAGAGCAAATTGTTGAATTTAGCAAAAAAATGTCAATTGCAAATAAAAAACCGCAAGCCATAAGACTTGCGATTTTTGTCAATAATATTGCATGTTTATACATAATTTAGTTTATTTATTCATATTTAAAAACGGTTTCAGCTCGAAAAATTCATCTCTTTGTGGAAAATTTTTCCGTCAGTTTTCGTCTTTTTCGTTGTCGGAATTGTCGTCAGATTTTTCATCTTTTTGACTTTCTTCATTGTTTTCATCTGCAATTTCGTCAGTGTTTTCAAAGTTCAAATTCTCCTCATCATCATTTTCAGACGAATTGGAATTTTTGTCATAAACTACAATTCCTAAAACAACAAAAACTCCGGCAACTGACATTATGACATCTTCAACAACTTGATTTTCAATTTCAAATCCAAACAATCTTGAAAGCGCATTAAGCAAAATGATGACTGCACCCGAAAGACTGACCCAAAAACTGTAGGAGCGGAATTTTTTGAAAAAATTTTTCATTCTTCGTCACCTCCTTTGAGATAGTCTTTAATTTCCGAAAGTTCGTCCTTGACATCTTCCAAAGTTTTCAGATGACTTGTCAACTGCTGAATTGTTTGCTGATAGTTTTCTTCTCGCTTTGCACCGTCTTTCAGTTGAAAGAAAAACAACCACACAAACAAAATTGCAAAAACACCATTGCTGACAATGATGCTGATGATGTCATTCCATATGTCCATTCTTCTCACCTTTAAAAAAATGATTTTTGATTGTCATAAAGTCTCCCTTTGAATAGAAAGATGACTTCATCAAAAAGGCAGTTCCATCAAAAAATTTAATTCTCATTCCACAACATCAAAAACAACCACAGGTTTCTTTATATCGCAGTTTTCTTCGTCAGTTTTGAAAGAAAATTGAAAGATTTTTCCAAGCACAGAAACAGACATTCTTTGCTGTTTTGCACTTCCCGAAAATTTAAAGGTTTTTGTCTCCTCATCGGACTTAATTTCCACTTCAATTGCGCTGGCAGTTGTCAAAACAATTTCCTTAATTTTTTTGCGCTTTGAGACATATCCAAGGTCAGTTTCAAACGAGGTCCACTTCTTTTCTGTGGCGTTTGAAAAAGTTTTTCCGTCATGTGTCAATTCGCCAATTCGCAATTTGAAATCTGAATCATAGAAGCAACAGCAAATTTTGCTCATAAATGGACAGTC
The DNA here is from genome assembly GCA_944381135.1 of uncultured Clostridia bacterium. Taxonomy (GTDB): domain Bacteria; phylum Bacillota; class Clostridia; order Christensenellales; family UBA1242; genus Caccovivens. The sequence goes on from CALWJY010000001.1 coordinate 167,773, forward strand.
AACTGACACAACATGTCTGATGTCCACGCCACGATAGATGTTCAAATCAAAATTTTCGACATCAACTTCAAACAGCACATTGTTGGTGTGAGATTTGCTTTCACACCCCACCGTTTCACCATCCGCAAAATCACACTTTGTGGCAAGATAATATTTCCCATTCAAGCATGCGGACGCGCAATTTGAATTGTCCAAATTTTTGAAAAATCTGTCACAATTTTCGGCAACTTTTTCAACAGAATTGCCGTTGAATGTGTGAAGTCCATCACGAGTCATGAAAAACACTTTGTCACCACACACGCACACTGAATTTTCGTAAATCAGTGATGGAGATGTGTAGAGATGAGTGAACGAAAACTCGTCTTTTGATGTGTAGAGCGAAATTTTCGTTATGCCGTGTTCTCTGAATAAATATACATAATCATTAAATGCAACAAGTTTGTTAAACACGCCCCTGTCATCCAAAAATTCAATGGTTGAACTTTCTGCTTCAGTCCAATCATAGAGGTTTAAATTGGAAGTATAGACAAGCATGTTTCGGTTTGCGTTTGTGATTCCGAAAAATTTATCATAATGCACCACGCAGGAAATCATTGCGGGCACATTTTCCCATTTGCCAAGCGAACTTGTTGTGAGGCTCACCATTCCTTCATTTGAGAAAATCACCGCGCCGTCGCCACCGTTGATTCGATATTGATACACACAAGTTGGATAACTTTCCAGATAAACCGTGCGCGCAAAGACGAACCCATTAAATGTGTCCATCAATTCCACACCATACATCTTGAAGTCGGCATCAATCATCAAAAGTTGGAAATGATAAATCTCCTCTGTGCCGTGAAAATATCTGTTAAACCAAAGCCCATCAATTTCAGTCATTTTTGTGCTGAAATCAAATGTGTGACAATTTTCCAAGTCATCATAGGATGCAGGCACCCTCAAATCTTGAAAGCCAAAACCCGTTTTAAGCGCGCCATCGCTGTAGGTCAGATTGTAGAACTCTTTGCACTGCGCAGGCTGGCTGACAGAATCGTCCACATTCGACACAACACCATCATCAAAAATTGAGAAGACAAGATTTTTTTCAGAAGTGGTTTTGTGTTTTTTCAAATTCTTATAAAAAATCAACGCCATCTCCTTTTGGGCAAAATGTGTTCGCCGTGTTTTTGTGAAAGCATGAAAAGACTTTGTTTATATCTGTTTTCCCAGATTTCCGCATCTTCGCTGACGCCGTCAATCAACAAATATTCACTTGCCACACCATAGGCATACACCCTTGCACTCAGTCCGAAAGGCATTTCAACCTCATCCGAAAGCGAAAGTTCTGACGGAAAATAACTGTAAGTCACGGTTTTTGGCACTCCTGACGCCTCCACATAAGTTGGAAAAGCCTTAAACCTCAGGTTGATTCCAAAGCGGTTTTTTATGCCGTGAATTTGAATTGCATTCTTCGACAAAACCGACAAATTTAGAATGTTGTCAGCACAATCCACCTCCTCTTTTGTCAAAAGCGGAAGATAATCACTTGCAATTTCCTGATTGACAAGATTGAAACATCTCGTCATCAAATCCACTTTCTCTTGTTCGCGCTCGCTTAAATTTTCATCAGAAGAAAGTTTTTCATAAATCTCTCTTTCTCCCACAAACTCACAAACCAATTTGATTATGTCTTCAACAGTCATAATTTTTTCTCCTTATAAGTACACTGAAATTTTGAAAGTTTTGACACAAATTTTGTTCAAAACCTTCAAACATTTTCATGTGCATGTTTGTCAAGTGCTGACACTCAACCGGGGATGAAATCATTTAAAACTTCCTTGATTTTTGCCTTTTCAAGTTTCTTGTTTTCTTCTTCCATTTCTGCAAAAAGTTTGTCGCTGTTTTGCACTCGGGTTTTGAGCGTCAAGAAATATGCCCTCTCGTCCAAAGCGTCAAATGGAAAAGTCAAACAATAGGTGTTTTTCCATTGTGAATGGTTGTGAAGTTGAAATTTGTTTTCGCTTAAATCAAAAACAACAAAATAATCTTCATCAATTTCCTTAATTCTCTTCACAATGTCAAGGCAATCGCTTGTGATTTCAAATGATTTTTTCATGATTTAAAATTCCTTTTCCGTTAAATTTAGCCCTCAGAACCAGACTGAACTGTTGTTGGAATGTTTTTGCAATATGCCACACCAGATGGTTTTTGGCAAAGAAGTTCGGTGTATTTCACAAGAGTTGCAGAATATGCAGGTTTGCTGGCGTGTTGTTTCAAAATTCTGCCACTTTCGTCTTCAAGCCACTTCCAATCACCAAGTTCATAGAAAACGAAGTCGTCAGTGTTGAGGAAATATGCCTCACCTGCTGCAACATGGTTTGTTGGCACAATTGGGGTTCCAAAGTGTGTCAAAACTTTCATGCCATCTTCCAAAGTTGTATAGTTGATGTTTTTCTTGTAGAGTGTCAAATATCTTTGATACAATCTCTTCAAATCATAAGAGCAGTTGATGAAGTTGACTGTTGTTCCTGACATTTCAAGGTCGTCAATGATGCTTTGAACATAGTCCTCATCAAATGCGTCAGAAGTTGTTGCTGTGTAGGTTTTTGCGTTCATGATCGGATATTCAGTTCTGCTTACACCATACAAAGTTGTGTTGTTGACAATTCCTTTAAGACCAACAATTTCGTTGCCCTTTGAATTGTGAAGATAAATTGTGTATCCTGTTGAAAGAGATGTTGATGTGTCAAACACAATTTCACCTGTTGACTTGTCAACACTCTTCACCAAAACATTTGAGGCAACCGAAGCCGTGCTGTTGTAGATGTCAACATACATTCCCGGAGCAACCGCTTCCGTGTTGTCAACTTTGTTTTTGCTGTCAGCAACTGTAAGTGTTGCCAAAAGCCCTGTTCCGTCACCATAAATCATTCTTGAAAGGTTGAAAATGCTTGCTTTGAGAAGCGAGTCCATTCCGTCCTGCAAGAGATTGACAAAAGAGTTGACATCAGTTGAAGAACATCTCACTGCCTTGTCACTGATTTCAAATCTGCCATAGAGGTTTTTGAGTGGTGCAACAAAGGAAAGATATGGTGTGGCAACGCCGTCTGGAAGGTCTGAAGTTTCCTCTCCTGCCATAATTCCACCGTTGATTCCAATTGGTGCAACAACTCTGACTTCTTTTCCCACAATGTTTCTTGAACTTCTTCTAATTCTTGAAAACAGAGGGTTTGTTTTTGTGTTTATTTGGTCTGCAATCACGCCCAAATAGACATCTTTAAGCACATTTTCTGCACTTTGTAATGTGATCATAAAATTTTTCTCCTTTTATGTTTTTCTTTTGCTTCTGCAATGACTTGTGATGTTTCAAATCGCTTAAATTTTTGCGTCAAAATGAAAATGCAATTCAAAATTTTTCGCCACATCTTGCAAAAGGCATTCAAACCTATGAAAACAAATCCAATGCCATCCTTTTTGCATCCTCAAAGGTTTCTGGTTTTGGGGTGACAGGTTTTGTCACCCGCTCGCCAGAATTTGAAGACATGACAATAGGAATTTTTTGCTCTTGAAGTTGTTTCATATAGTTTTTGATGACCATATCTTTGATTTCGTCATCTTTCAAAATTAAATTTTGGACAATCGGTTCTGATGTCTTGTCTTTGGAGGTCAACTTTTCATACAAAAGCCCTGCCCAAGCCTTGTCAAAACCAGACTCGTCCTTTTTCAAACTCTCGTCGTTTGCCACGCGGGTTTTAAGTTCTTCCGCATAGACGACCGCCTCCTGATTTTTGGAAAGAAACGCTTTTAGTGCATTCTCAACTTTTTCGTCTTCAGAAACTTCCACTGACGCCTTTTCCAAAGCAGAGAGTTTTTGGCTTTTTCTTGTGAATTCTGCTTGAAGATTTTCGTATGCATGAAACAAGTCTTCAACACTCTTAAATTTTCCAATGGGAACGCCCCTTTCAGCTTCACCTGTCTGCACAGATTCTTCAATCTCTTCACTTGGGGAGCCATTTGTGTTTTCTTCCAAAGAAGGTTGAACATCTTGTGGTTGTTCCCCAATGTTTTCTTTTTCTTCCATAATCATTCTCCTTTTTCTTGTTTCTCAAGTTTTTCAAGTTCCGCCTTGTGCGCCCTGATGTGTTTCAAAAACACCTCTTCTGCGCGTGAGTCCACATCTGCAGTTGCATAGACAACTTTAAGCATGTATGAAATGTGTTGATTGAGGTGCAATTTGTGGTCGTCAATCTCCTTGATTTTCACTTCTTCACCGTCTTTTATTCGGCTGTTTTCCGCATCCGCATTTTTTAGGTGGAGATCGCTTAAATCCACCGAAGAATTCCAAACGCCGAAGCCAAGGTTTTCCATGATTTTTGCTTTCATGGAATTGGTGATTTTTCCGTCTTCATCATAAAGCAATCCCTTGTCCAAAAGTGTGAAAATCATGTTTCTGCGCTGAGAAAGTGTGTCGTTGCTCTCGTTGTCGGTGTCAAACTGAACATCATCGCTTGAAATGTCGCTTCCTTTGAAATAGAACACATCAAGTTCGCCATTCTCTCCAACAATGCGGATGAGTCGTGGAAATGTTGCAAACTGCTTATAAAGCCTCAAAATATTTTTCGCAATGCCCTTGATTGCAGATTTTATGCTGTCGGTTGTAAACACCAAACGCGTTTCGTTTTCGTCAATCAAAAGTTCAAGTGCAACACCACTCACAGACGCTGATAGGCTGTCCATTGTGCCAAGTTCGTTTGTTCCAGAAAGTGTATAGAATTCGTCCAAAAGCCTTTCTTCTTCCTTTTCAAAGTCGGTTGGCACTTGTTCTCCACCCAAAAATGATGGTGCGTTTGAGCCTTGCCTATACACCAAAATTTTCCCCGGTGCAAGTCCCTCTTCTTCCAAGTTGTCAATGTCCACACTTCCGTCTTCCACTGCCAAAACGCCAAGCGTGAGGCGGTTGAGATATTCATGCTTTCTGTTTTTCACAGCGTTGTATGCCCTCTGAATTGGAATGAGTCTTGAAATCATGGATGTTCCCCAAAAACTGCCAATTTCCTCGTTGCAAATTTGACGAACAAATGGAAACTCGCGCTTTCTGTCCACACCGTTTTCATATGGCATCTCACCGTCATAGACAAGTTTGTCGCCCGCAATGATAATCAATCTGCCGTCTGGAAATTTCTCGTTTGGTTTGACATATTTTTCAAGCACAATCGCGCTGTCGTGCCTTGTGGTTTCAATCAGCGATGTTGCAATTCCGCCAATTCCAAGCCCACCCAAAGATGCTGAAGCCTTGTCGAGAGAATAGACATTGATGTCCTTTCCTTCAACATCCACACCAAACATTTGCTTGATTTGTGTGGTGGTGTAGACTCTTGCATGGATGATGCTTTGACAATCGGTCAGGTTTTGATGTGTGGAACTGTCTGGATAGATTTCAAAAGGCGAACAAACACTGATTTCCACATCGCCCGTCTTAATCTTTCGCCCATCCTCTTCAAGCGCCACGACTTGCCCAAGATTGCTGTTCCATGAAATTTTGTAGAAACTTGTTCCGCAAATTTCACTCCACTTTGTTGCTTCATTGATTTTTGCAGTCAAGTTCATCTTGCTGGAAACGGCGTCCAAAATCTTTTTGCCAACCTTGGCAGTGTAGATGTCTTGCTCCTCATCTGTTGCAGGCATAACATGCATTTTTGGTTTGATTTTTGAAAGTTTTGAAAGACGCAGGTCGATAATTGGTGCAATGTGGTTGAAAACTTCGCGCTCTTGCCAAAAAAACTGCTTGTCCACTTCACGCACAAATCCACCATAACCAACATCGCAATATTGATTTCCCATATAGAAATTCATATTCAACTGCCATTGACTGTCAAAACTTTTTCTTGCCCTCACCCTCTCTTCAAAATCTTCAAGGGTTTCTTTCACAATGTCTTCTTTCTTTTTCATGTTTTCTCCTTTCTTCTTCTGGTCTTGAATGGTGCTTCCACCGATTTTGGCACAATTTGTTTTGAAAAGCATTCAAACATTTTCTTCATGCAGTCTTCACAAAAAACAAGGTCGCGCCTTATGAAGCCTTTTGTGCTGAAAGAATATTTTGCCATGTTCTTACAGCCATAGAAATCGCACTTCACTTCATGCTTACAAATTTCCATTTTCATTTTCTTCTTTCTCCTTTTGTTTTAAAAGTTGCAAAAGTCTGTCTTTTTCCGCCTCAAGTTCGGCATCCGTCATCCTTGAAATCTCGTCATCCGAAAACTCACTTTGCTCAAGCAGAAATTTCAGTGCCGAAATGTCCGGCGAATTAAATTTCTTTGTGATTTTGCGCTTTGAAAGCACCGGATTGCCATTCTCATCTGGCAAATATTCCTCCACAATCTCGTCACTCTCAAAGCCAAGCGCCTTTTTGATTAATGCCTCTTTCAACTGTTCGTCATCCACTTTTGCCCACCTTTCTTTGCAACTTTTGTGGAAATTTTAAAATCCAAAACGACAGATTTCAACAAAATATGCCAAAAATTTGGCGTCAAGCGTCAGGCGTCAGTGACGCCCTCTGTTGATGTTGATGTTTTTAAAGTTTATTTTTTTAATTTCATTTTTACATAGTGTCAATAACATCCTCATTTTTTACAAGTGACCGTCAACAGCAAATAGGCACAAAATTTTCACGAAAAAATATGATGTTATTGTAGAGGACAAATATGGAAAATTTATTAACTTATGAGAACGTCAGCTATTTTTATCAAACAAAAAATGACGAAATTTTTGCATTAAACAATGTCAATTTTGATGTTGAAAAAGAATCTTTTGTTTCTCTTGTTGGTCCAAGTGGATGCGGAAAGACCACCATTCTTTCTTTGACGGCAGGACTTTTGAAGGCATCTTCTGGCAAAATCATTTTGGATGGAGAAGATCGCATCGACACCAACAAAATTGGATATATGTTTCAAAAGGACTATCTTTTCGAGTGGCGCACAGTTTGGAAAAACATCACTCTTGGAATTGAAATTCAAAAACCAAAAAACAAAGAAGAAAAATTGGCTTTTGCAGAAGAACTTTTGAAAAAATATGATCTATATGGCTTCAAAAACAAGAAACCCCGAGCGCTTTCTGGCGGAATGAGACAGCGTGTTGCCCTCATCCGAACACTTGCTCTTGAACCAAAACTTTTGCTTCTTGACGAACCCTTTTCCGCTTTAGATTTTCAAACACGACTTTCCGTCTGCGATGATGTCTATGAAATCATCAAAAGCGAAAAGAAAACGGCAATTCTTGTCACACACGACATCTCTGAGGCAATTTCAATGTCGGACAAAATCATTGTTCTTTCTGCCCGCCCAGCCACTGTGAAAGACACAATCAAACTCAACTTGCAAGGAGAAACCCCGCTCAAAAAGCGCGAAGACCCAACCTTTGCTTCTCTCTTTGACAACATATGGAGGCAACTTTCAAATGAAAAACAAGCAAAAACAAATTAATTTTTCAAAATCTCACAAAGCATATGTAAAGAAACTTCGAAAAGACAAATTTTGGGTGATTTTCTTCCGAATTTTCATTCTTATGGCATTTTTAGGGCTTTGGGAACTTTTGACATATTATGGTGTCCTTGACCCGTTTTTTGTCAGTTCGCCGTCAAGAATTGTTGCCCAAATCATCCAACTTGCAGAAAACGGCACACTTCTTTCACACAGTTGGATCACTCTCTATGAAACATTGATTGGTTTTGCCATTGCCACCGTGCTTGGCTATGCCATTGCCGTGATTTTGTGGTGGAACGAGCGCGTCAGAAAAATTTTCGAGCCATACATCGTTGTGCTCAACTCTCTTCCAAAAATTGCTCTTGGCCCCGTCATCATTCTTTGGGTCGGAGCCGGCACAAGCGCCATAATCGTGATGTGCGTGCTGATTTGCATTGTCATCACCACAATGAGCATGCTTTCGGCTTTCCTCTCGGTTGAGGAAGGAAAAATTCTGCTTCTGAAATCCATGCATGCAAACAAATTTCAAATTCTTTTCAAACTTATCTTGCCAAATTCCATGCCCGAATTCATCTCGGTGCTGAAAATCAATGTCGGCATGAGTTGGGTTGGAAGCATCATGGGAGAATATCTTTCCAGCAAAGCCGGACTTGGCTATCTGATTGTCTATGGCGGACAAATTTTGAGGATTGATTTAGTTATGGCAGCCACCGTCGTCTTGTGCATTCTCGCCTTTGTGATGTATTGGCTTGTCAGTCTGCTTGAAAAACACTATACCAAAAACCGCTGACACACAATGTGTGCTTCTATGGTAGAATTCATTTCAAAAAAATACGCACAGAGGCGTTTCACACAATGTGCGTTTCTATGTAAAATTAAAATCACGCACCGTGTGCGTTTTCCATGATAGAGTTCATAACAAAAATTAATCTCAACATTGATATTATTGAATTTAAAATCACACAATGTGCGTGGCTCTATGAAGAATAAAAACACACAATGTGTGTCAATTTCTTTTATGAACCATTGTGGAAATTCCAAGAAAAACCAGCACGCCAATTCCAAGCACACTGCAAATTGGATAGAGAAATGACACAATTTGCGAAAAACCAAGCACGCTCAAACCAAAAGGCACAAAAACGGCAAGCAATGTCGAAAAAGTTTCATTTTGCACCACTTTGTCAAACGAATTTTTCAGTGTGAAACAAAGTGAAATTAAAGTGGTGAAACAGCCAACAAAAATCACGAAAAACGCAATGGCAAACATAACCGAATTTCCACTTGTCAGAAAAAGAAATGGCATTTCCGCGAAAAAACTTTCACCATTATGTTGCAAAATAAAATTGCCAAAAAACAAGAAAATCAACAGCAAGATTGATGAAAACAGACAGGCTAAAACTGTCTGTTTTTTGCTTAGTCCATCACCCGCTTTGCAAATCACAAGCCCGCTCATGCAGGTGTTGAGTGCAACATAAAGCGGACTGAACAAAAGCCCCGCAAAATTGAGCGAGGTGTCAAACTCGAAATTTGAGGAATTCCCCATTGCATAAATCATCACCACCAAAAACAGCAGAGATGTTGCCGGCATAAGAAAAAGGTTTGTTTTTTCAAGCCCACGAATCCCTTTTCGAGCCACAAAAAAACAAGCCACAAGCGCAAGAGTGATGAGAAGAAAATAGAGCCAAGTTGGAAAATATGAAAACAGGCTTTTCACCCCTGCAAACATGGAAGAGCAAAAAACCACACTCACAAAAACAATCGTCACATTCAAAATGCGAAAACTTTCAATTATCTCGGCAATCTTTTTTCCTTTCGACAAGAAAAAATAAAAAAGGAAGAAAAACAAAACGCACGCAAGCACAATGCAAGGATATGACAACACGCCAAAACGGCTGAAAAACACCATAATTTCCTTACCGCTTGAAAAACCAGAGCCAACCACAGTTCCAAAAATCAGAAAGACAACAGCAAAAATCTTGGACATACTTCAATATATTCGCCCACCCATGAATTAAAGACCAAAAATAAAGCAAAATATTTTTATGAATAAGATTTTATATATCATCGTTTTTGTGATTGTGACTGCAACATTTTCAGCAATTTTGCCCTATCCAATTTTTTCCAACCACACAAACATCACCGAAGGGAACGCATATGAAATCAACAATTTTCACGAAGTCGAGATGTCTGCCACCTCTGACGAAAGCGCCAAAATTTTGCCACTTGAATTTGATTATGTAAATTTTCTTTTGCCGATGGATGAAGAATTTGAAATTTTCGATGTTGAAAGAGAAGAATCTTTCGTCGCAAAAAGAACCGGCGGGAAAAATCATGTCGATTTCGAGCCTATTAACGCTGAAAATGCACAAATTTTGCTGACAATGATTGGTGAAAATTTTTCTTGGACTCGCCGTCCCGTGCTTGTGAAACTCAGCGAAAACGCCTTTGTTCCTGCCAGCATGAGTGAATATCCTCATGGTCACAGCACAATTGAAAATGGAATTTTTGGACACTTTTGTCTTCATTTTCTTAATTCAAAAACTGACGGAACACAGGAAATTGATGCCCAACACCAAAAATGCGTCAAATATGCACAAAATCACGGTGGAAAAATATTTTCTTGACTCCCCCTCCAAAAAAACAATTTTAAACTAAAAACAACACGATAAATTTCACAATCAAATACAGACAATAAATTAAACAAGCCTAAAACATAAACAAAAAAATCATCAATAGCCAAACAAAAGCAAAAAACATAAAAAGGTAAAAACGACAAAAATCCAACAAGTTAACACACAACAAAAGCAATAATGACGACAAATCGTGTTAAAAAAGATGAGCAACAAGACTCATCTTTTTCCAATCAAGTTAAATTTTTAATATTTCAAAGTGTTTTTCGTTTTTTGAATATCTTCAAAATTTAACCACAATAAAATGGCAATTCAAACTTAGCCAACATCAGAAATACATATTTTTGTATGTCTTTTTCATTGATGGACCAGAACTTTTCATTTTTCCTGAGCCACCGCCACGGCGTCTGACAAGCACAACAATCAGAATGATGATTCCAATCAACACAAGTCCACCACAGACACCACCAACAACCCACCAAATCCAAGAATTATCATTGCTGTTGTCTGCTGTCGTTCTGACATTTATGGAAAAACTATCAGCATAGTCGCCTCGAAGTGTTGTCATGTCAAGCACAAAGTGATAGCAAACATATTCATCAGTTTCTCGAGTTTCGCGAAGTTCACAGAAAGTGGAGTTATCATCAGATTTATAAATATCAAATTCAGTGATGAATTGCTGAACATCAAAATTATACCCTTTTTCAACATAAATTTCCATTCTGAGAGACTGGTCAGATTTTGACACCGCCACAACTGTCTCATTTTGCGTCACTTCAATTGTGTCACTGAAAACAACTCTTAAAACTCCTCCATCCATCATGCAAGTAATGTTGCAAGCATCCACTGTATATCTTGCAAAAATCTGCAAATCAGAACTGAAATCTCCTTGCCCAAAAGTGAATTCCAAAATGCTGTTTGTTGTTGTGAGAGGTTGAATCTCGCCACTTTCGGTCACCAAACACCATTCAACAAAAGCATATGGGGTGCCGGTTTCGGCTCTTGTGTCAAGTCGATATGTTTGACCATATGTGATTCTGTTCAAGGTCAATTCTCTCAAAGAAGTGCTTGGACTTTCTGCCAAATAGACAAACCCAGGCTGGACATTTTCAACTTCTTCACCATCCTCATCAAACAAGCGAGAGGAAATTGTTGCAGAGAAAGGTTTTTCAGGTGTTAAAATGTTGTAAATTCCAGAGGTTGCCATACTTAAACTCCTGATTGTTATAACAAAGCCTGTTTCTGTTGTGGATATGACATAATTTTCAGAATCGGAAATATATGAAGTTGAAACATCAATTTGCGCAATTTCAACGCCATCCAAAACCAAAGCGGAAACATAATAGAAATCATCCATGCCTTCAACAAAAGAGAAAGTCATTTGGACAGAATTTCCATATCTAAACCCATCTTGAGAAGATGTTGTGCTTAAATTTGTCAAACTCTCAAGCGTCAAAACATTTGTGTTCAAACTTGAAGAAACTGAAACATCAAATGAGTTATAAAAATTTTGCAAAGTGATTTGTCCAGAACTAACATACCACATTGAATCAAAATTCCACTCCCCCTCCAATGGATGCCAAATTTCAGGAGCAAAATATTGATATTCCCCATCTTGCTGCTGCAAATTTGAAAGTGAATAAACACTGACAGTTATGTTTGTATAACTTATTTGACTCTGTCCTTCAATGGCACCAAAACGCTCAATTCCGCTGTTTTCATGATATCGAATGTATCCAATGTTTGAAGCATTTGGCACTTGTGTGGAAACCAATCCAGCCACTTCTCCAACATTGATGGTTGCATCAGAACCTGCGTTATTTTCAATTGAATAGGTGTTTTCAATTGCCACATTGACAATTCGACTTGTGGTTTCGCTGACATTTCCAACAACACCACCAATGCTGACATTTCCAACAAATGTTTCAGCAAAAGTTGCACCAATGGTTGTTTGCAAAACCGCAAATTTAATTTCAGAATTTTGCATTCTTCCAACAATTCCGCCAATTGTGGAAATTCTACCGTCATTGAGGTCAAATGTCCAACTTGAAAGGTTGGAATTTCTGTTTCTGACAATTATATTTGAAAAATGACAATCTCTTGCAGAGCCTGCAACACCACCAAAATTGACATTTTGATTGAGCGTGGTTTGAACATCATATGAGCAACCAATCTGAATGGAATCAAAAGTTGTGTTGACCGCACTTCCAACCAAACCAACATTAAGCGTGGAAGCGGAATCAGTGATGATTGTGAATGTTCCGCCAAGTGCAAGATTAAAAATTGTTGCACCATTTGTTGCTCCAAAAAGCCCAACACTTTGCGTGGAAGAACTTGTTGCAGTGTCTGTCAAATCAATGGTCAAATCATAAATGGTGAAGCCATTTCCGTCAAATCTGCCTTGAAATGCCCCACTTGCAGAACCAATTGTTGCCAAAACAGCTCTGTCGGCTTCTGGGAGGTCTGTCATATGTATGTCTGCTGTCAAACGGATGTTTTCATTCAAACGCCCCGAAGAGCCCTCAATAAACATTTTCAAAGCCTGTGCACTTGAAATGCTTGACCATGTCAAGCCATCGTTCGCACTTGCACTGACACTTTCATCAGAACTTGTTGCCACAGTGCTTTCTGTTGTTTCGTTGGTTGCATAAGAAACTTGAGCAACACCAAAAACACCACCAAAAAGAGTGGTGAAACAAAAAACGAATAAAAACAAAAATGGAATTTTTTTCATATTCCCTCGCTTTTCCATTTCCATTTTATCAAATTCAACATTATTTTTCCAAACATATTGATAAATTATTTATAAAATATTCAACAAATTTTTTCTTCCCAACATAAATTGCATAAAAAATATTTGCAACCGCATTTTTAAATTGCCCAAAATTTTGTAGTTGTTTTCTATTTTATGGCAAAATGCAGAAAATAAATGGTGAAAAATTAAGCCGTTTCGGTTTTTGGACTTAGTCATAAAAGTTAAACCAAAATCAAAACCAAAATCAAAAAATTCTTCGGTTTTTCAGTGCGCGTGCCATTTTCTCTTTGTCTTTTTGGATTTCGTTTTTCACTTGCGTCTGCTTGCTGATTGGTTTTGTCATAAGATAATATCTCAATTCGTCAAGCGAGTGGTCGTCTTTCTTTATTGGAACATCACCATCGCCCCACCAATAGTTTTTGATTTCGCGAATAAGGTTGACACAATTTTTAAAAATGAAAAGTCTGCTTCGTCCGTCCGCCGTTTTGAGATAGGATTTAACAACCGAAATTCCAGCAAACAAATCTTTGTTCACTTTCGGGTTCACCAAAATTTGATTTTCATAGAAAAGTTCCACAACATTTTTTTCGCTTGCCAAAGTCCGCTGATTTGCCGCACTGTCAATCAGCGCACGATAGAACCCGTTTCCGTCGGTATGCCAATTTAGTTTTCGCGCAATCTCTTTGATTTTTTCGGCATGATGTTGCACCGTCTGACCTGCCTCATAATGCTCCGCCACAACATACACATTTCCGTCAAAATCCACCGCATAAAAGTGTGCGGAAAGCGGATTGTGAAGCCCGGGGTCGATGGAAATTGTGTCCTGCCACTCTTTTGGAACGGCAAAAGGCTCAATCACATGGATATTTTCGTCAAATTCGGAATAGACCATCCCACCATTTTGCATAAATTTGCCATATCTTCTGCTTTCAATCTCCTCAGCGGGCAAACTTTTTGTCATGTTTTCAATCTCTTTTTTGGAAAGAAACGGATTGTCCGCCCATTCCATAGTCTCGCACCAAACTTCTTCATCCGCCCTGTCGTTGAGATAGATGGTGTTATAGACCCAAGTCAACCCTTTCAGTGGTGTCATTGTGCCAAAAATTTCGCCACATTTGTCCAACACGCGCATTTTGCATTCGAGATAGATTTCAAAAGGAGGCTCTTCGTCAAACCAAACATAGTCAAGCGAAGCCCCTTGAAATTTCTCTCTGCCTTGGTCGCAACTTTTAAAGCCAATTCGGCTCAGCCCACCAACATCCGACCGCACAAGAATGAAGTCAATGATGCCATCCTCAGCCGAAGATTTATCACCACTCACCATGACAATTTTTTCAATGTAGGAAGCGGGCAAATATTCCAAAATTTTACGCTGAGCCACATCTCTTTGCACCTGTCTTGAAAGTGAAACCACCCAACCCTCAGTCACCCTGTTTTGTTTGTATGGGTGCTTTCCGCACGCAAGATAGACAACTTCCACCGCACCGCATTCGGTTTTTCCAGAGCGATTTCCACCAAAAACCCACCTGTTGCGCTTTTTGCACTTGTGAAATTTGATTTGTTTCTTGTGGACTTTTCCTCCCTTGTTATAAAAATATAATTTGCTTTCATTATGGCGCAAATTTATTGTTTTTTCAAGTTTAAGAATTTTCCCAACCAAACTCAAGTCCATATTTCCTCCAAAAATTAAAAAATCAAATAAAGTAATAAAATTAACCTCATCAAATCGTCACCCTGAGCGCAGTCGAAGGGTCTCTGAGATTCTTCGACACGACATCTGACGACGTCGGCTCAGAATGACAATGTGGATAAAAAGTGGCATTGCCACCTCAGAATGACGAGAGAAACAGAAAGTGTCACTGACACCGCCAAAAAATCAAAAAAAACACAAAGAAAAGACAAAAATCTCTTACAAAGAGTTTCCTTTCAAGATTTAAAATTGAGTCATGAAAAAAGTTTCTTCCATAATCTTTTCAATCGGATTTCTTTGGATGGTTTTTCTTTGCATTCTGTTTTTTTCTTCAACATCTCGCGCTTTTGCAGACGATGAGAAAACATATTATGCAAAAGTCCAAAACACAGGAGTCCAACTTTGTTCCATGCCCAACGATTCCTCTGCCCTTTTTGAAATTCCATATTCCTATTTTGTGAAAGTGGACTATGTCGTGGATGACTTCTATAAAGTCACCTACAAAGATTTGGACGGCTATGTCAGAAAAGACAGCGTCACCCTTATGGATGGCGAGCCAATCACGCCATTTGCAAACGCAACATTTGAAATTTATGTCGATTTTCCGCTTTGCACAAATGCCGACAAAACAAGCGAAATTCTCCAACTTGACGAAAGCGCAACAATCACCTACTATGGCACAAAAACCGGTGAAGAGTTGCAAACGGGAAACAATGTTTGGTTCTTCTGCTCTGTGCAAAATGACGGCGTCACAGAACACGGCTATGTTTTTTCTGGAGTCACAAACGGGCTGACAACAATCAATGTCAACAACGAAATTTTTGAGACAGTCACAGACGATGTCTTTTCAAACGAGGCACCAACTTTCACAAGCCTTTCCACAGGCACAAAAATCATGCTTATCGTGGCAATCAGCGTGCCAAGTGTTTTGATTTTATATTTTCTGATTAAGCCGTCAAAAATCATGCAAATCACAAAAACCAAAAAGAAAATCAAACAAGAAAGCAAAAAAGTTCATCATGGAGACTATTTCGAATTTGACGAAAGCGAACTATAACCACATCCCAAAAATTCACACATATGCACATCAAGCCAACATTTCACAAAGACTTCTTCAATTGAAGTTTTTTTTCATTGCTTCCATTTCTTCACGCTTTCAACCGGAAGCGGTGCAAGTTTGAAATTTGTGAAGGGAAAAACTTATCACAAAACCGCTCTTGAAAGAAAGGCATTTGAAAGAGAAAAATCTTCACAATTTTCTTTTGAAAGACGCTGATGGACACTTTTAATCCACTGCTCATCCTCAAGCATTTTTGCAAGTTTGTCATCGTCAAAACCTTTGACAACAAGCCTGCTTGAAAAAGCACTCAAAGCGGAATCAATATATCTGAAAACAGAACGCATGCTTATGTCATGCTTTTGCGTGATTTCTTTAAGTTTTGTGTTGTCAAAAAAGCGCTCAATCAAGATGTTTGCATATTTTTTGTCAATTTCAGAAAGTGCATCCTCAGTCAACACCTTAAGATTAATCAGTGTGATTTTTCTCTGTGAAAGGTCAATCAGCCTTTGTGAAATTGTCATAACATTGTTGATGTGATAGGTGCTGACAGACACATTTGAACTTCCAAGCGCACTTTTCATGATGATTTTGTCAATTGCACCTGCAATGCGTTCCAAATATCTATAAACCGAAAGAATTGTTTTTGCCCATAAAAAATTTTTATTCATGAAAACTCCTTTTGCAAATTTGAAGACAAGCAAAGTGCAATAGTCCTTGTGTCAAGCAAGAAATTTATGAATTGAAAAATTTTGGCGTCAAACCTTGCACAGCACTCGCCTTCTGATTTGTGAAACAAATCAATTCGTTAACACATGCACATTTTAAATTTCAAAGTTTTCATAGTCAAACTTTTATGCCAAAATTTTACATATCTTTACAATATTTTACAAATTTTGACAAATTTTGCTGTCAAATTGCCGTCAAAAATTTGGCAAAAACAAAATAAGCAATCCAAACAATTCACTTCTTTTTAAGACAACAATTTTATGTTTTGTTTCTACGAAAATTGATTTTTATTGATTTAAAACAATTAATAACCAACAAAAAAATGGTGTCAACATATTTAAATAAAAAAATTAAAAAGGATAACAACTTTTAGTTAAGTCATTATCCTTTCATTTTTAATTTCAAATTTTCATTTAAATTTCAAATACTCAAGCCTTTAATTTTCATTTTTCGCTGTTTTTTTTGTCTTTTTTGGACTTCTTCTTTTCCTCTTTTTTTGCTTTTTTCTTATCCTCTTTTTGTTTCTTTTTAAGTGCTTTCCCTGTCAATTCTGGTTCTGGCAATGGTTCTTTCAAAAGTTCTGGATTTTCAATGTATTTCAAAAGCAAATTCACACTGTGTGCATAATAAAGCCCGTCACAGACACGCTCGTCCAATGTAAGTCCAATGTCCATACGTTTTTCAACATTCACTTGCCCCTCACGATTTGCAACCGGCACATATTTCACTTTTGACAAAGTGGCAAAAATGGTTGTCGTTCCAAAACAATAGAGGTGATGATAGAGTTTGTCAAGTTTGATGCTTCTTAGGTCTGCAATATAAATGCTGGTGTGGAAAGGACTTGCATGGATTAGGGATTTTGGCAAACAATTATGTTTATCCATAAATCTGACAACAGCCATTGCAAACTTAAACATCCAATTTGGCATTTTACACAAAACACTTGCCACCTTTGTTGTTTTGTGCATATCGGCATCTTTTGCAAGATTTTTGGCAATTTCATCATCCACAATTTTCTTCACTTGGTCAAGGCTCTCTCGCCCAGTGAACTCCATTTTAAGTGTAATTTCCTCGCCGTCATCTGTCAATGATTTTTTGATGCTCATGGAAATGTAGATTTTCTTTCTTTGATAAACCACACAATTGTTGATGAAGCGGTTTGTTTTTGGCCGCTCGTGAAGCATACGCACACATGCTGCAATCAAAATTTCAGTGTATGTGTAGTGCACTTTGTTGGCTTTCTTTTCTTCCAAAATAAATTTATCAAGCCCTGCACAATTAACAGGTTGGGTGTAGTTGTTCACCGCATCAATTCGAGTTGGCATAAAATATGGCATTGCCTTGTCAATGATTTGCATATTCTTAACTTTAACGCCGTCACTTCTTCTTCCAAACATTTTTATTTTCCCCTTTTTATTGACATTTCGATGATGTTTTTGTGTTTTTCAGTTCAATTTTGCCAACATCCTCATGGCAATCTTGACTCTTAATTTTAAATTTAGTTGTTTTGCAAATTTTTTTGTTTGCTTTTAATTTTCTTATTTAATTTTCTTAATTTTATAAAGCCGTTTAACTGCTCAGTATCACCCTTTAGTGTTCGCTTTTTGGTTTGAAATCGTTTTTAGCAAACTTTTTCCTCACCAAATTTTTTTCCTTTCCATTTTTCCCCGGAACATAATAGACTCGGTCTTTCAATTTGTCAGGCATATATTGTTGCTTGCAATATCCTCCAAAATCGTGAGGATATTTATATTTCCCATGCCCGTCAGCATTTGTGCTTGGATGATTTTTCAAATGGTTTGGCACAATGTCCTCGCGCTCGTTTTCAGCATCATCCATCGCTTTGTGCATGGCAATCAAAACACTGTTGGATTTCTCTGCTTCGCACAGATATATGATTGCATGAGACAAATTCAAAAGGCATTCCGGCTGTCCCAACTTTTCGCAAGCATACATTGCGCAACAAGCCATCAAAAGTGCGTTGCTGTCTGCCATTCCAATGTCCTCAGAAGCATGGGCAATCATGCGCCTTGCAATGATGAGTGGGTCAATTCCCGCCTTAATCAACCTGTGTGCATAATAGAGCGCAGCCTCTGTGTCCGAACCTCTTATGCTTTTGCAGAAAGCGGAAAGATAATCATAATACATGTTCTCATCAATCGAAAGCGGTCTGCGATTCAAGCATTGCGCCATCGCCTCTTTGTCGATGTGAATGAATTTGTCTTTGCTCACCTTTGTGGAAACAACCGCAAGTTCAAGTGCATTCAAGGCTGTACGGACATCTCCGTTGCAAGCAAAAGCCAAAAATTTCAGAGCATCGTCATCAACTTTTGTTTTAAAGTCTCCAAGCCCACGCTCTTTGTCAGAAAGCGCACGCCTCAAAACCTTTTCAACATCTTGTTCGGAAACCTTCTTAAATTCAAACACACTGCAACGCGAAACAATGGCTCGCGTCATGCTTGTATATGGGTTTTCTGTGGTTGAACCAATGAAATAGATGCTTCCCTCTTCAATAGCCTGCAAAACGCAATCACTTTGCGCTTTGTTCCAACGATGACATTCGTCCAAAAGCAAATATGTGTCCGTTCCAAACATTTGCTTTTGCGCTCTTGCACGGTCAATGACCGCTTTTGCGTCAGCCACACCACTTGAAACTGCGTTCAGTTTTTCAATGTTGGCATTAAGCATTTTGGCAATGATTCCTGCAAGAGTTGTCTTGCCCGTTCCTGGTGGGCCATAAAAAATGCAAGACCCAACGTTTCCTGTTGAAATCGCCCTCTGAAGCAGTTTGCCTTTTCCAATGATATGCTCTTGTCCAACAAATTCTTCAAGCGAAGTTGCCCTCATTCGCTCGGCAAGAGGAACTCTTTTGTCATTCACAAAAAGAGTATAGCAAAAACAAAAAATATTCTCCAAACAAAATTGAAACAAAACAAAAAAAATTTAAAAAAATTTAACTATTTTTCACAGAACAAAACCTCTTCAGTAACAAAAATTCACAGAAAATTCGCATAAATTTGAAAAATTTTGTCATAGACTTGACTTATTTTCTCTGTTGATGTTTAATGTATAAATGAAAAGCAAAAAAGTTGAAAATCACAAAAACTCTTTTCAATTTTGGCGCAAAAAAGTTGAAAATCATAAAACAAATTTTGAAATTCGAAAGCAAAATTTTGTTGAATGAAAATTGGGAGTGGAAAAGATGATTGACATAAATTTGATAAGAACAAACAAAGAACTTGTGAAAGAAAACATCAAAAAGAAATTCCAGGACGAAAAACTGCCTTTAGTGGATGAAGTTGAAGAATTGGATAAAAAATCTCGCGCACTCAAACAAGAGGGAGACACCTTGAGACAAAGCCGAAACACCTTGTCTTCTCAAATTGGCGCACTGATGAGAGAGAAAAAAGCGGAAGAAGCCAACAAAATCAAAGAGCAAGTCCGTGCAAACAACGAGCGCATCGCCCAAATTGAAAAGGAAGAGGAGGAGATTTCCGGCAAAATCAAAAATATTATGCTGAAAATTCCAAACATCATTGACGACAGCGTTCCAATTGGAAAGGACGACAGCGAAAATGTGGAAATTGAGCGTTTTGGCGAGCCAAAAGTGCCAGACTATGAAATTCCATATCACGCCGACATCTTGGCATCTGTTGCTGGACTTGACAAAGAAAGCGCTGGCAGAACAAGCGGTGAAGGTTTCTATTATCTCTTTGGCGATGTTGCGCGCCTGCACGAAGCCATGATTGCCTATGGACGCGACTATATGATTTCCCAAGGCTTCACCTATTGCATCCCGCCTTTCATGATCAGAAGTGATGTTGTGGATGGCGTGATGAGTTTTGCAGAAATGGAAGCAATGATGTATAAAATCGAAGGTGAAGACCTCTATCTCATCGGCACAAGCGAACATTCCATGATTGGACGCTTCAAAGGACAAATCATAAATGAAGCAGACCTTCCAATCACCATGACGTCATATTCTCCATGTTTCCGAAAGGAAGGTGGCTCTCACGGACTTGAAGAACGCGGACTGTATCGTGTCCATCAATTTGAAAAACAAGAAATGATTGTCATTTGCAAACCTGAGGACAGCATGAAGTGGTATGACAAAATGTGGAAATTCACAGTTGATGTTTTCCGCAATCTCAACATTCCTGTCCGCACCCTTGAATGTTGCAGTGGCGATTTGGCAGATTTGAAAGTCAAAAGTTGTGATGTTGAAGCATGGAGCCCAAGACAGAAAAAATATTTTGAAGTTGGCTCTTGCAGCACGCTTGGTGACGCACAAGCCCGCCGTCTAAGCATTCGCGCAAAAGGAGAAAAAGGCACCTATCTTCTTCACACCCTCAACAACACAGTTCTTGCCTCCCCTCGCGCAATCATTGCCTTTGTCGAAAACAACTATCAAGCCGACGGAAGCATCTTCATCCCTGAAGCATTAAGACCATATATGGGCGGAAAAGACAAAATCATCCCAAAAAAGAAATAAAATTGCTTTTGCCAATCAAAAACAAAAAATTAAAGACTTTAACAAAAACTTAAAACGCCCAAAGACATCCCCAAAAAGATGTCTTTTTTCTTTAATATAAAGTTCAGCCAAAACAAATATGAGCAAATTTTCAGCCGAAGAAAAATTATGATAAAAAATCATCAATTTTGTGACAAAATCAAAATTCCATTCATACATAATGCTATGGAAAAAGAAAAGAAATCAAACATAAAAATCATTTGCATAAAAGCACCAAAATGGTCAGTTCCATTTTTAAAGATGTTCTATAAAAAGAAAGACAAGGAAGAAAAAACGGACTCATAACAACAAACATAAAAGCCTCTCATAAAGCAAATGCCTCCTTTTTCAAATAAATGAGAAATTCAACATATTGCGTATTATGCGTTGCATAATACACCTGATGATGTGTATTATGCAAAATAAAAAACAAAACGGACTTTAAATCCGTTTTTTCTTTTTGTTTTTTCGTCCAAGCCTCAAAACCAAATCTGACAACAAATGCACTTTGCACTCTATGCAAATTGTCCAGCAATCGCCCCGTCCGCACAAGCAGTCACAATTTGTTTAAGCTCTTTTGACCTGACATCACCCACCGCAAAGACACCTTTCACAGATGTTTGCATTTTCTCGTCAGTGATGATAAAACCATTTGAGTCAAGTTTAATGCCGTCAAACAAATTTGTTTGAGGTTTCTTGCCAAGGTCAACAAAAAGCGCATTTGTTTCAATTTGCTTTTCTTTTCCGTTTTCCTCAAACACAACGCCTGTCACAACATCATCACCAACAACTTTCTCAATTTTCACATTTGAGACAACATTAACTTTTTTGTTTTTGTTTGCGCTTGCAAAGACAGACATATCGCCTGCATCCAAAACAGTCACCTCACTGCAAACCTCTGCAAGTTCAAACGCCGATTTCAAACCACTGCCGTTTTTGCTTGCCACGCAAACAGGTTTCCCTTTGTAGAAATTTGCGTCACAAACCGCACAGAAACTGACACCTCTTCCCAAAAACTTATCTTCTCCAATTCCAAGTTCAACATATGAAAGTCCCGTGGCAATAATCACACTTTTTGCCTGATATGTCTCTTTTTTGCCCGTCACAACTTTTTCCTCACCCAAAAGGTCAACCGACACAATGTCATCACGAACAATCTCAACCCCCAAAGCCTTGATTTGTTTCGAAAACATTTGGCAAAGCGTCAAGCCATCAATTTCGGTCTGTGACGGGAAGTTCTCAATGTGCAAAATACTGTTCACCTGCCCACCAAGCACAAATTTTTCAATAATCGCAACATTTTTTCCGCGCCTTTTGGCATAAATTCCCGCAGTCATTCCCGCAACACCGCCACCAAGAATCAAAATGTCAAATTTTTTCATTATGCCTCCGTTTATTAAACATTATACAACATTTTGCCAACTTTTTAAAACCTTTGAACAAATTTTTAAACAAATTTCAAATCGCCCTTAAACATTTCCATGCACAAAATTATTAAAATCACCCTTGACAATGGTGGACGAAGATGATATAATATTTTTATAGAACAAAGAAAGGAGATTTTTTAAATGACTTTAGAACAAGTAGAAGAAATTTTTGCACAACTTCCAAAATATCAAGAATTTCCAGATTTAAAATCAAAATATTATGAGGTGAAAAGTTTTCAATCTGGTCTTGCAAACGTTGTCCGCTCTACCAAAAATTATGACATGTTAAGCGTTGACAGATATGGAAATGAATTCAGTCAAACTTTTGAAGGAGTGTTAATTGATACAGCAAGAAAAATATATTCCAATCCAGAAGAATTTTTCAAATTGAGCATTTTTGATTTTGATGGCCAAAATCCTTTTGATAAAGAAGCAGACAGAGTTAATGAATTATGGCAAATATATTTTCTTTTGGCAAGAGACTCTCTCATTGACAGCGCATTGAAGTTGGTGGATGAAGAAGCACCTCAAACCGAAATTGACAAAGCAACTGAAAGATGCAAATCTTTCGTCACTCGTGCAAAACAAATGTCGAGAAAGAATCTTGAAATTATTGAAAACACCCGTCAAGACAGAGATTCGCTCCTCGATAAAATTGAAAAATTTTATTCCTCAAAAGAAATTAAATTTGAAAAAACAAAATATTCCCATCTCACAGATGACGAAAGTTCACAGCTTGAAGAAATCAGAAAAAATCCAGAAAAGTTTTTCGAAATTAAACCCGAACTCTATAAAAACACACATTTCATACATGAAGCGTTTTTTGCATTTAAAAGAGGATTATCTTCTTCAGTCACAAGCAAAATCAGCTTAAAACATCTCAATTACAATCTTGAAGAAATCACACAAGAAACAGACCAAATGCTTGAAAAAGCATCAGAAAAAATGGCATCAATCCAAGAAGCAATGGAGAAAGAAGCCAAAAAAGCAGAACAGAAGAAAGCAATCATTGATGATGTTTGCGGAAGAAAACTTTAAAACATAAAACTTCTTATTTCTGAAACACACTCAACAAAAAAAAGGCCTTTTGAAAATGAACAAAAGGTCTTTTTTATTTGAAAATGTAAACTATTTTCAGTTGTTGTCTGCTGACTTAACTTTTGCTGCCTTGCCTGTGAGGTTGCGGATGTAGTAGAGTTTTGCTCTCTTTGGCTTACCTTTTCTCACCACTTCAATTGTGGCAATTTTTGGTGAATGAACAGGGAATGTTTTTTCAACGCCAACACCATAAGAAATTTTTCTTACAGTGAATGTTTCTCTGATTCCGCCATTTTTTCTGGCAATGACAACACCTTCAAAGGCTTGCAATCTTTCTTTGTCACCTTCCTTGATTTTCACAGTCACTTTCACAGTGTCGCCGATTGAAAATTCAGGAATTGACTCTTTCATGCCTTCTCTTTCAAGTTGATCAATGATGTTTGCCATGACTTATCTCCTTTTTTCAGATTTTCGACATGATGCTCATAAGGCATAAAAAGCCAAAGCGGAACATCCGAAGTCTTTTGCATTATATCACACTCATTCCATAAAAAACAAGTGTTTTTGCAATTTTTTTTATAAATTTGTCAAACATTTTTCAAAAAACGTACTCCACACATATTTCAGACACGCAATATTTACATACAAGCGCTGAAAATTTCATTTTTTCAAAATGTTGTCGCCTATTTTTGCGCTCTGACAAACTTCACAATGATGAAACCATCTCCAACTTCGACATTCTTTTCAATGTTGGGTTTTTCAATGTGTTCAACCGCTCTGACAATCAAAACTTCTTGTTTAATTTTGTCCATATAGTTGTAGAGCATGGTTGCAAGGTCTTCATTTTCTGTTTCAAAATATGCATAAATTCTGTCATCAATTGAGAAATCTGCCTCTTTTCTCAAAACTTGAAGTCCTCGCACAAATTCTCGATAGAGTCCCTCCAAAACAAGTTCTTCATCCAAATTTATGTCCAAAACAACCGTGTTACCATTTTCATGAGCAATCACAAAATCTGTCTTAGGCTTTTTCTCGAGGTTGAAAAGTTCGCTGTCCAAGGCTTTAAATTCGCCAACATCCACCTTTCCTTTCTTAAAACCCTCAACAACCTTTTTGTTTTCCTGGTCATCAAGTTCGGCAAGAGCATTTTTAAGTTTTTGAACATCACCCTTAAGCACAGCGCCCGCCTTTTTGAAATTAACTGACAAAAACTCGTCGTTGAAACTGCTGTCATCAACAACCGCTTCAAGATTTTTGACATTAAGTTCTTCTTTGATGATGTCACCATACTCCTCAAGCACGCCAACTGTGTCCTCGCCACCTGAAACATACATCACACGCAAAGGCTGTTTGACTTTGATTTGGTTTTCGTTTCTAAGCCTTTGTGCAATCGACATGATGTCGCGTGCCAAAGCGGTTTTCTTCAGAATTTCCGGCCATCTTGTCTGCCAAATGCTTGTTGGAAAGCCTGCAAGCATAATGCATTCTGCCTCGTCCTTTTCAACATCGCGCACCAAATTTTGCCAAATGTATTCCGTCACAAAAGGAATGACTGGGCACATAATTCTGATGAGCGATTTGATGGCGTAATACAGACACCAATATGCTGTCATTTGGTCGCGTTTGTTTTCACTCTTCCAAAATCTCTTGCGGTTTGAACGAATGTAGAAATTGGAAATGTCATCCACCAACTTTTCAAAATCTCGCACAACAAGCCAATTTTTGTCTTCGGCATAATTGCGGTCGCTGTCCTCAATGAATTTGTTGACGCTTTCCACAAGCCACCTGTCAGACACTGTGAAATCTTCATCTTTTGGCGTGAAATGTGCAATATCTGGGTTGTCAAGAACGGCATATGTGTTGAAGAAAGTGTAAACATTCCAAAAACTCAACAACTTTCTTCGCGCTTCGTCCGTCAGCGAAAAACCAAAGCGAATGTCGTTTGCTGGACTTGAAGAAGAATAGAGATATCGAATCACATCCGCACCCACTTTGTCAGCAACTGCATCTGCTTCAAGCGTGTTTCCACCACTCTTGTGGAACTCTCCACCATTTTCATCGCGCACATATTGATATGTGACAATTTTTGTGTATGGTGCTTGCCCTGTCAAAACAACACTCATAATGAGAAGTGAATAGAACCACAATTTGATTTGTTCAATCATTTCACAAACATATTCACTTGGGAAATTCTCTTCAAAAAATTTCTTGTCTGTGAAATATTTTTTCGTCGAGAAAGGCGTGATTCCCGCATCAAGCCAAACATCGCCAACTTCCGCAATTCTTGAAACTTCCTCGCCACAATCGCACTTGATTTTTATGTCGTCAATCCAAGGCCTGTGAATGTTTGGAAGTTTATCCACAAGTTTTGGATTAACCGCTTTTTGTTTCAACTCTTCAATCGAGCCAATCACATGCAATTTCCCGCATTTTGGACAAACATAGAAAGGAAAAGGAAGCCCATAAAAACGGTTTCTTGAGATGTTCCAATCGCCCATGTTTTCAAGCCAATCTTGCATTCTTTTCTTGGCATATTCCGGCTTAAACTGCACATTTTCAATTGCTTTAAGCGCAATTGGTCGAATTTCGTCCATGTTTATGAACCACGCAGAAATCAACCTATACACAAGGTCAGTTTTGCAACGCCAGCAGAAAGGATAGGAGTGTTTATATTTATGTGCATAGAGAAGTTTTCCGTCTGCTTTCAGTCTTTCCACCACATCTTCAACAACATCAGATGTTTTCTTTCCAGCAAGGAAGCCCGTGCTTTCAAGCATAACGCCCTGTTCGTTGATTGGACAAATTTCCGGAAGCCCAAGGTTTTTTCCAAGTTCAAAGTCCTCAGCACCACAGCCCGGCGCAATATGCACAACGCAAGAGCCCTCCACATTGTCAACTTCGTCCCAAGCAACAATTCTGTGTGCAAAATTTTGCTCTGGAAGTTCTGGAAAACAAGTTTCATATTCCAAACCCACAAGGTCAGACCCCTTGAATGTCTCCAAAATTTTGACATCTTCTTTCAAAATTTTCAAGCGGTCCTTTCCCAGCACAATGTTTTCGCCATGGAAATCAACTTTCACATATTCAAAGTCCGGGTTGACAGCAAGCGCAACATTTGCGGTCAGTGTCCAAGGAGTTGTTGTCCAAGCCACCATTTTGAAATCTTTGTTTTTCATAGGCAACTTGATGAAGACTGCGGTGTGCTCAACTTCGTGATATGACCCCGTCATCTCATGTTCTGAAAGACTTGTTCCACAACGCGGACACCATGCCATTGGACGATTTTTCTTGACAATCCAACCATTTTCATGGCACTTCTTCAAGAAATGCCAAATGGAAGTGATGTTGTGGTCGGAATTGGTGTAATAACTGTTTTCCCAATCCATCCACTGCCCCATTCTGACACTTTGATTGGTGATTTCGTTGGCAAAAAAGTTCACCCTTTCCATGCACTTGTTTGTGAACTTATCAATTCCATATTCCACAATTTCCGGCTTACCATTGAGACCAAGTTCTTTTTCGACATTAACTTCCACCCAAAGTCCCTGACCGTCAAAACCGTTTTGATATTGACAGTCACGCCCTTTCAATGCATTATATCTGATTGTCAAATCTTTCAAAACTCTTCCCCAAAAATGATGAACACCAAGCCTGTTGTTTGCAGTGACAGGTCCATCCAAAAATTTGAAGCGATTTTTCCCTTCATTTTTTGCCTTCAATTTTTTAAAACACTCGCAGTCTTTCCAAAACTTCAAAATTCCGTGTTCAAGTTCGACAAAATTTGGAATTGTTGGTTCTTTTTTCATGATTTCTCCTTTATCTTTTTGTTTTAAATTAATTTACAATGCTTTTAAATTAATTCATGTTTTGTTTCAATTCAATCCTTGACATTTTTGCGTACAATTCGCCTTTGAGGTTTAAGACACCTTTAAGACTTTTGCAATTTGCTTGAAAACATAAAAAGCCTTGAAAGTCACAAGAACCTTCCAAGGCTAAACCACTTGCGTCTTTCAGCATGCCAACACACACCTGTCCGCTTACGAGGGACATCCGTCTTTCCTATTCCAATTTTCAACTCAAAAATTGTTTCAAAAAGCAACATCGAAAAGTGATAATTTCAAGGTTTTCCTGTTGCATTTCACCAAACAGCAACTCTCTGTAAATCCAATTGTCTTGAAATGTTGTCTTTTCTCAAGCGTCTTTTATCAAGAATATTCAATTTTTCCAAAATTTATTATATCATCCAAAATCAGTCGTGTCAAATTTTTTAAACAAATTAAGTAAAATTAAGCAAAATTGCACAAACAAATTTTCCATTAATCAAAATTGGAATTAATATGTTTCCAAAATCTTGTTCATTTTCAAGACATCTACACCTGTCAAAATTCCAAGAGGCTTTTCTTTTGAACCGCCATTTTGTGTGATAAGCACAGCCAAAAGTCTGGAATTTTTATGGAACAAATCCAAAACTTGCTCGACAGTGATTTCCTTGTTTGCAAACGCATAATAATCGCTGTGGTCAAGTTTTGAAAGCATATCTTCAATCTTCACAGCATCCAAAAATGTCGAACATTTGCCACCTGAAAGCAAAAACTTTCCAAAAGCATCCAAAATTTTTTGCCCATTTGCAATGCCGATGATTTCATTATGGTCATCAAACACAGGCAAATTGGAATAGTTTGACGAAGCAATCAGAAGAATGACTTCTCGCATAGATTTTGAACAATGCACAGAAAGCACATCTCGTCTTGCAACAACATCCAAAGCGCGCGGTGGAGTTGTGAGCAATTTTTCAATTTTTTCAATTTTTTCAACCACATCAATGTGGGGCTCGGCAATGATGTAGTCATCATTCTCATGCACAATGGCGTTTCTAAGTCTGCCATAGCTTATCAAATCATCTTCATATTTTCTTATGGTGAAGTTAAGTGCAACCGACCTTCTCACCACTTCAGAAAAGCCCATGCTTCTGTTGAAATTATATCTTGTTTTGATGGTGTAGTCAATGTTGTTGAATGCTGAAAGAAATCTTGCCGCATTTGACTTTTTCACCTGCTCAAAAACTGCCTCTTTGTCAATTGGTTTTTCATCATATGTTTTTTTGTCATGATTTTCAGTTTTGTCAACTTTACTTTCAACTTCAACAGCATCAACATCATCAACCATTTTCACATCTGTTTTCTTATCTTTCTCCATTTCAAAAATTCCTTTTGTTTTTAAATTAATTCCAATTAATTCTAATTATCGCGCAACAATAGACCTCAATAATATATTCATTATACAATAAAAAGCATGAAAACAAAAACGATTTTCATGCTTTTTGAAAAAATATAAACAAAATACAGCCACCACATCATGACGAAATAAACTTTTCATGCAAAAATTTTTCAGTTTGCCTTGCAAGGTTCAAACAAAATCAATTCAATTTGTTGCCTTATCCTTGTCGCCACAACAAATGTCATCTCGATTGAAATAGGAAATTTTCTTTCCAAGTAAAGACTTTTCGTCAACATCAGATGACAGACATTTCAAAAATTTTGCATCTGGCTTTTCTGTTGATTTCAAACTTTCAATCAATTTGTCAGTTTCTGTTCTAACTCCCTCATCGTCAGCATAAAGACTTTGCAAAACCACACCAAAATTAAATTCCCCCGCCGTCATCATCTTTGAAACACTCTCAATAAAGTCCTTAACATGTGCATCCGTTCTGTCCAAATCATCTCGCGAAACCATTGCGCAAATATGTTTGATTGTCATCTTGGCATAATCTGCCATATTGCAAAAACAAATTCTTTTTCGTTCTTCATCTTCAAGAATTTTTTGTTCGTTATGAAACTTCTGAACATTGCGAATTAAATTCCGAATTTTATACTTTGAATATTTTAAACTTGTCTTCAAGTCAGCCATAAAACCTCCAAAAATTTAAGCAACGCAAATTTAACATCTTTGCTTGTCATCTTGTTATTATATACCATAAAATTTCTCAAATTGTCAACACTAAAATCATGCCAAAAATTTATAAAATTTTCAAACTGACAACAAAACATTTTTCATGCGCTTAAAATTTTCAACAAGATTCAACCTAAAAAACCGGTCTATTCTGTCATTGGCAAACACCTCATCAAACAAAACATTTCAGCCTAACTCACGCTTGAACTTGGCGTGAAATTGAGCGAATTTGAACCAAAATAAACTTGCGGAACATCACCCACAATCACACTTTCTGCCACCAAAACATCCGTGACACTGTCAATTGTGGCGGTGTATGCAGGAAGAATAAGACTCACGCTTGCATAAAAATGAATGTATAAAGAGTGATTTGTTTGATTAATTCCAGCGCCAACAAATTGACTTTGAAAAGAAGATGTCATCACCCCAATTGGAGTGAATTTTAAATTAATTTTTGGTCCAAGACCATTCAAAAAAGGAAGCCCGGTGAAAGTTCCAAGCGCAACATTGACTCCAGATTTTCCTATATTGTCCAAATAAACTTGTGCAACTTGATAAAGCCTTCGTGCCAATTGATTTAATGTCACAGTCTGCAAAGAAATCAAAGAAACATCTCCATTATTGTCATATTCAATATGCACCAAGTCCTCATATGCAATTTCTTCTTCTTTAAGAACATCATAAATTGCGTCATTAACTGCCGTTGTGGAAACAGAAAGAATGTAGTGTTTTGTCGCCTCCACCACAACAGGATTGACAACACAGAAAACATAGACAAACAAAAGCACAATAAAAGTCAAAAAAATGAAAAGCAAAATCCTTGCTTTTCTGCGCCTGCGCTTTTTATATTTTGACTGATAGATGCCAACACTTGAACAAACATTTTTCATTCAAAATATGTATATGTTTAATATTGTCAAAATTTGACATTTTTTGTTTCGTCAAGACATAAACCATCTCAAGTCAAATAAAATAAATATATTATTATTGGAAACGAAATCTATATGTTGTGGTGTTATGCAATGCATAATACACAAGATAATGTGTTATGCAAGTTTTGCTTATTTTTTGGTGTGAGATTTAAAAATCAATGCAAAAAGAAAAGCAAACCCAATTGCCGCCGCAATCCCTCCTGCTGTGGCAGTCAAACCACCTGTGAAAATTCCCAAAAAGCCATGCGTCTTAACCGCCCCAATTGCACCTTTCGCAAGAGACGCGCCAAAGCCAATGATTGGAACATTAATTCCCGCTTTGGCAAAATCTGAGATATAGTCAAACACACCAACTGCCTCAAGAAAAACTCCAATCAAAACAAAGGTCACCAAAATTCTTGCAGATGTTATGTTTGTGGTTATGATGAGAACTTCACCCAGCATACAAATAACCCCTCCCACCAAAAACACAATCAAATATGTCAAAAAAATGTCCATTTGCCCCCCCCCTTTTTTCATTTCGAAAATTTTAAGTTAACAACTTTTTTTTAATAACTCATTCTTAAAGTCTTCTTGCTTTTTGCTTCTGCTTGCTTGTCACAAACCAAAATCAACACTAAATCAAGTCATAAGTCAAATCAATCCATTTCAATCACAATTGCGTGGCACACACAAGGAATCGAATCTCCTTGCTGAGTAGATGTTGAAGAAAGCAAAGCACCTGTCGGCAAAAACAAAACTTTCTTATATTGCCCCTCAAGCATCTTTCGAATGATGTATGAATTAAAGACGGTCGCACAACAGCCCGCACCCGAGGCACCACACAAAGTTTTCTGTTCACGCTTGAAATACATTTGCCCACAATCGCCATAATTCACGCCCAAAGTCACCCCCTCATCATCCATCAAATCAATCAAAATTTCGCTTCCAAGTTTGCCAAGGTCACCCGTCAAAATCAAATCATAGTCTTCAGGCGTGGTTTTTGTGTTTTGAAAATGACTTAAAAGAGTCTCTCTCACTGCTGGTGCCATAGCGCCACCCATGTTGTTGACATCCTTAACACCCCAATCGACAACCCGCCCAAAAGTCACCATGGAAATTCTTGGTCCGACACCCTCTAAAGACAGAACACAAGCACCTGCACCGGTCACCGTCCACTGAGATGTTGGCGGTCTTTGATTTCCAAGTTCAAGAGGAAATCGAAATTGTCTTTCCGCAGTTGAAAAGTGCGAGCCCGTGCAACAGACAACATTCTTACAATATTTCGAGTCGACAAGCACCGACCCCACAGCAAGACTTTCAGCCATGGTTGAACAAGCACCATAAACACCCAAAAATGAAAACTGAAATGCCCTTGCCGCATAGGAAGAACTTACAATTTGATTCAATAAATCTCCAGCAATCATAATGTCAATGTTTTTTGGTTGCAACTTAGCTTTTTGAATGACACCCGTGACCGCCGTTTCCATCATTTTTCGCTCGGCTTTTTCAAATGTATCCTCGCCGAAGCAATCGTTTTTCATGACATAGTCGAAATATTCGCCAAAGTTCCCACGCCCCTCTTTTGGTCCAACAATTGTGTATGAACCAACAATTTTTGGTTTGTTTTTAAGTTTAAATGTGTGTTGTTTTTGCATAATCTCAAAATCCTTTCAAAATATGTTTTTCTTAAAATTTGTCCCGAATCTGCACCCCTAAATGCAGTCCAAAGCCCCAACTTGCCTTGAAAAATTCCAATGTTTTAAGAGTTTTAAAATTAAATAAATCAAAAACAAGCAAATCAAAACAGAGAAATAATCCAATAAATCAAACCAACAACAATGCTTGAAACAACTCCAAAAACAATGACCGGCCCGGCAATTGTGAACATTTTAACGCAAATTCCATAGATAATTCCTTCACTTTTAAATTCAATTGAAGGACTTGCAATCGAATTAGAAAAACCAGTGATTGGCACTATGGAACCACCACCAGCAAATTTTCCAATTTGGTCATAAACGCCAATGCCCGTCAAAAATGAAGCAATGAAAATCAATGTGATGAGCGTAAGCGCCCATGCAGTTTGCTCTGAAAGACTTGGAAAAACCAGCATATAGATGTCATTTATTCCTTGTCCCAAAACACAAATAAGTCCACCAACCCAAAACGAATTGAAAAGGCTTGGCCAAGGCTTTGTTTTTGGAATTTTTGACATGACATATTTATTATAGGTCTCATTCCGCTTTTTGTCGTCCATAAAATCACCCCTTTAACATATTCTTGCCCCAAAGAATTGGAAATTATGACAATCGATTTTTCAAATTTTGTGTAATTCTTCAAAACTTTCAGAATAAAACCCGACATTTGACAAAAACTATGGAAAAAAGGAGAAGAAAAATGAAAAAAATAATTTTAGGAACAATATCTCTCGTGCTCTGTGTCGCCCTAACAGGATGTGGAAATTCATCAAACAGCGCAACAATAACCAACCTAAGCAATCAATTGGATGAAACCATCAACACAATAAGCAATGTTCAGACAATCAATCCAACCGACCTGAGCGTAACACAAGACATGCTTGACACAATTGCCAGCAAAAACAACAGCAACGAAATTTATCAAAGCGCCTACAACACGCAACAAGCACTTTTGAATGAAGAATATTATAAAATGGAAATTTTAAATCAGACTGCCATGTTGAAAAACAATCTTTCAAACAATCTCAAACTTTCAAAATCTCAAATCAACGCAGTCAAAGACTTGACAGACAGTTTGAATCGCTACACAAACTCTGTTCAATACAGCAAAAACGAGATGAATGGAGCCGTGAAAAGCATATCATCCATGAAAAAGAACCTCAACAAAAACTCAGATAAAATCAATGCAAAACTTGTTCGACTGAATTGCAATTCAAACGCAAGAGTGGCATACTATCAAAACATCTTAAACACCCTTGGCCAAATCAACGCCTTTTTAAACTGCCCAGAATGTGTGGAAAATTCTGAAAGCACAGAAAACCAAATTGACACAAATCAGTCAAATCAATTAAATCAACAAAATCGAATCAATCAGCCAAATCAGTCAAATCAGTCAAATCAGTTCAATTACAATGAGCCATATTTTCAAAATCAAACATATTATTATTTCCCTACAACAGATGAAAATCAGTTAAACAATCAAACAAATTATGAAAACAGCAACAATAAAGAATTTTCACAGCAAGAAGAAAACAACGAAAACAACAACAAAAACAACGAAGAAAAGAAAAATGGTTTAACAAAGAACATTGACACATATCTTCCAAATCAACGCACAAACGTGCCAAACAATAACTTTTATGGAAATAACAATCAAACATCAAAAACCGCACAGAACAATCAAAATATTTTTCCATATGGTGCATACAACCGCTTAAATTCAAACAACTATAACCGCTTGAATGGATATGGCAAGAACTTTAACAACAGTTTTGGTGTATATGGAAACTACAATCGTGGCATTTATGGCGCAAATGGCGGATTTAATGGTTTAGGATATAATGCCTATGGTGGATATGGCGCATACAACAACGGATTTAGCATTAACAACGGTGGCTACGGCTATGGCATTAACAATGGATACGGCTCTAACAATGGTTATGGTATTAATAGATATGGCGCATATGTCGGACCTGCAACCAACGCATACGGATATGGTGCATACAACACACCATACGCATTTGAACGATTCAACCCAAATCGAAACACCGACACATATGCCCCACTTGCACGCAACATTGACACCTACAGAATCAATAGCACTTACAACCCGTCACTTCAAAATATCGCACCATATGGAACTAATTTGACAGCACCTGTTGCAACAGAACCTGAACAAAGATTGGAAAATTTTGAAGAAGTGAAGGATGACAACACAATTGAAAAAATTGCTCCAAAACAAGAAATTGAAAATTCTAATCAAAGCATTCAAAATAAACAGGACGATTTAAACACCAAGAAGAACAATGAAAATTCAGAAGTTCCTGAAAATGCAAGCAAACACTTTGAAGACAAAAATTCCTTGCAACAACAAACAGAAGACTTCGACATTCAGAAAGACACAAACTCAGAAAATGATGAGAGAAAGGAAACAACAGACAAAAATAGAAACAACATAAACAAGGATTTGAGAAGAAGTCCAAAATATACAAGCAAAAGACCTGAACACAAAAAAATAAAACAGGACAATGCACACACTCTAAGCACAACAACAGAGAGTTTCTTAAAACAAAAAAATGAAGATAAAGATTTGAATCAACCTGTGAAAGCACATAAAAATACAAGCACTCATAAATTGAAAAAATTATAAAAAGTCGAAACCTAAAATAAAAAATTCAAAATAATATAAAAAAATCAAAATAACAAAACAAACAATATTAAAATGAATAATAAATTAATTTAAAAAATAATAATTCACATAAAAACATAACAAATCATTTTTTATCTTATAAAAATGAATAAAAAAATCTTTCAATTTCTGAAAGATTTTTTATTTTTCAATTTAATTATTTTTAATTTTTTTATTATTTATTTTTTTTATTTTTTATATAATTTTTATTTAAAAAAAACTCCATATTTGATTTCGCAAAAAATTGTTGATTTTGTTTTAGTAAAATATAAGAAATTTTTTATTTTTTCCAAATCAACGCCGTCTGGCGCCATCCAATCCCGATACAAGAAGCCCGCCCAAAAGTTTTATGATGACAGCAAAACGTATGACTGAAATGAAAACCAATCTCGTGTTTGCAAAAAGAATTGTACAAACCGCCAAATTGCTTAACATGTTTTGATTCACCAAATCAGGATTTTCGGCACTTATGACATTCAGTTTTTCAATCCACTTGTCGCTCACACCAAGCGCATATGCATACGGCAAAACATCATAGTAAACGCTTGGATTTTCTTCAACAAGCATTTTCATTTTGTCCTTTTCAACAGCAACGAGATAGTCCTTAAACCCAAGCACCTGCCCAAGTTTTTTTCGCCCTTCGTCAGTGTAAATTTTAATTTTCTTCAACATAAACGGAACAAGAAACATGACTGCAACAATGCAAGCCATAAAGACAATTTGATATGCCCAAAATTGAAGAAAATAGCACCAGCCCGCAATGATTCCAGCAATTAAAAGAACAAAGAAAACAAGCGAAACAACTTTCCCTTTTGAAGAATTGTTTTTGTGCCTATAATCATAATATTTCAAAAACCAATCAGCAACCAAAATGTAGAGCACCGTTGAAACAACAGCAAAAACACTTCCAATATAACCTACACCAATCTGATAGTCCGACAAAACCAAATACATCACAGCAATGCAATATAAAAGTGCAGTCGCGCATATGAGAATTTGCTTATACCACATTGCTTTTTTGTCGAAATATTTGTCACCAATGTCTTTTTCAACAGTTTTTATTGCGTTCTTAATGACAACATTGTTCCCGTTTTTCAGTCCGTCCGGAATTTTGTCAACAAGCACTTCTTTATCCTTCAAAAAAATTGTCTGAAACATTTTCTTTTCATATTCTTTTGATTCATCAGGCAGTTTTTCAACAAGCTTGGTAATTTTTTGATTTTTCTTTTCATTGGAAATTTCAATATATTTTTTGCTTGCCCAATAGACCAACAGCGATGACAAATCCTCATTGTCAACCACACCGTCAATTAAAAAACCAAGTTCAAGCGGCGACATATCGTCTGGACATTTAAACTCCACAACTTTGACAATTTCTTCTTTCTCTCTGTGCTTGAAGAAATAAACCAAAAAAACAACAATGAAAGCCACAATCACAACCGCCCACACCACGCAAAAAAGGTCGAAATCTGCAAGCGCCCAAAAAATATCACTGAGTGAATAAATCCACCCAATGATGCTTTCAAAGAAAATTAAATTTAAAACAATGAATAATGCAAGAAAAGATTTAAGAAAGCCATTTCTCATATGCAAACCTCTTAAAATTTGACTTGAGGTGCTTTTCTTTCTTCTTTATCTTCAATTTCAAACAAATCTCTCTTTGTAAATTTGAATCTTTTTGCAATTATGTTGGAAGGGAAAACCTCAATTTTGTTGTTAAAGATTTTCACGCAACCATTATAATATTTTCTTGAATTGGCAATTTCTGTTTCCAAAGTTGACAATTCGTTTTGAAGTTGTGTGAAATTTTGATTTGCTTTGAGGTCTGGATAGTTTTCAGTCAACATAAAAAGTCTTCCAAGAGTATTTGTCAATTCATTTTCACCCTTCAATTTTTCTTCCGTTGTTGAAGCGTTCATGCAAGAATATCTTGCCTTCATAACATCTTCCAAAGTCTCATTTTCGTGTTTTGCATAACCTTTCACAGTCTCAACAAGGTTTGGGACAAGGTCATAGCGCTTTTTCATGTAAACATCCATTGTTGAATAACTTTCATCAACATTGTTTCTGAGCCTGATGAGTTTGTTGTAAACTGCAATAACCCACCAAACAATTGCGACAACAATCACAAGAATCACTGCCACAATAATCACTGGAATAACCCAAGATGGCATAATCTCCTCCTTTTCATCAAAATGCTTAATATTTTTATATGAAACATCATATCACACTTTGCAAATAAAATCAAATAAATCAACAAAATTATTTTTTTTCATGTTCGTTTAAATTATTTTCAATTCTTCAA
The DNA here is from genome assembly GCA_944381135.1 of uncultured Clostridia bacterium. Lineage (GTDB taxonomy): Bacteria > Bacillota > Clostridia > Christensenellales > UBA1242 > Caccovivens. Next base: position 204,617 of record CALWJY010000001.1, read on the forward strand.
TATGTTTTTAGTATTTTTCAATATATTTTTAAATTCTATTAAATGCTTTAAATCATTTATTAGATTATCTCTTAGATTGTTTTTTAAATAATTTTTTAATTTAGATTGCTCTTTATGCCAATTTAAATCATTTTTTCATTTCACTCTGTTTCTCACGCTTTCTTTTGAAATGAAGAAACACTTTTGCAATCACGAAAATCAGGAAAAGCACCAAGAAAATCATGAAATAAACAAACACAACCGAATTTCCTGCAAAAATACCGCCTGTTTTTCTGAAAGAGATGACAACATCGCAATTTTCATCCACATTTTCAAGAACAAATATGTTGTTTCTCACATTAAGCAATTCGCCGTTGACCGAAACAAAGTCAATTGCATATCCGTCACTTGTTGAAATGGTGTATGTTCGACTTTCCCCATATTCCATGTTGCTGTCCACAACACTTCCGGTGGTTGAAACGCTTCCACCCTTTCCGCAGGAAACATGAATGTTGAAAGTTTGCAACTCAAAAGTGATGACAACAACCGAATCAGATGTGACATTTTCAAGATGATAGAACCCATTTTCATCGGCAGTGAGCACTGTTTCATCCACCTCGACGCGTCGCACTTCATATCCAACATTAGCCCGAACACTGAAGACAACATCTTCTTCTCTGTCCACAATTTGACTGCTGACAACAGTGTCTTCAACAACAACATCTCCCAAGCCATCTGTGATGAAAGTCACTGAAAGTCTTTCGCTTGGATAGATGTTGACAACCAAGTTCACTTCACCCGAAACGACGGTCTCTTCATCAAGCACAATTGTGAAGGTTGAAGAAGGTGTTGTCATCTGTTCTGCACCATTCAACGTGATGCTGTTCATCATGAAACCATTTTCCGCCTGAACAACAACCACATATTCCCCATCTTGATGATAGAGTTCGCCACTTCCAACAATGTTTTCATTCACAAAAACAGAGAAGTTGTTTGCATAGGCCTCATCCGCCCCCTCAAAATTCAAAACAAATGTCTGAGCCGAACTGTCCACAACATCAACATTCACAGTTTGACTTGAAAGCATGTCACCATTGGCGTCAGAAATCACAACATAGAAACCAAAGTCTGTCCCAAGTGGAATGTTGTGTATACTGACAGTGAACTTCTTTTCAAACTGACTGATTTGAGTCTCATTTTCAATTGAAACAGTTGCAAGTGTGCCTGTTTGTGTTGTTGTATAAGTTCCCAAATAATCCGCTTCTCGTCCGCTGATTATCAAATCAAAAGACAGCGCCTCACCCTCAAGAACAACCATTTCTGTTGGTGCATTTTGTTTAAATTTAAGAGTCAAATCGAAAAATTCTAAGTTGTAATCGTATGCAAAATTTTCAGCCACACTTGTCCCATCTTCATTTGCATATCCATAAACTTTCTTTATGCTCAAACTTGCTTGAACACCAATTGAATTAAGCGATTTTCCAAAATATACTTCCTCAATTCCCGAACCAGAAAATGCTTGTCTTCCAATTGTAACTGCATTATAAAGTTCCAACGTTTTCAAATTTGTGCAATATGTGAAAGCATATTCTCCAACAGCCGTAATTCTTCCAATATCAACTTCAGACAAAGCCGAACAGCGATAAAATGCTCGTGTGCCAAGTTCAATTGAATGGCTGTCAGAAGAATAGTGGACAACTTGAATTGTTGAATTGTTTGCAAAGGCATAATCTTCAATGTCCCTGACTGAAGAAGAAAGATAGAGTTCTTGAACATTTGTGCCATTGAAAGCATATTCTCCAATGCTGACAATCAGTCCATTTGAAGAAGCTTCTGGCAAACGCAATGTTGTCAACACACCGTTATATTTCACCAAACGCACACTGCCAAAACTTATGTCTTCAAACTCAAAATTGCTCAACAAATCATAGTTGTTTATATAGTAAATTTGAGAAGAAACATAACTTTGTGTGATATAGCCTGACGAATCAGAAGTTCCAGAAATATACGCCACCGCTGTCACTTTTGTTGTTTCAGAAATCAAAATTCTCTCACCGGAATATTGAGTTCCGTTCAATCTGTCAACAGAAGTTGCATTTTCGTCTGTAGTGTAGAAAATTTCAACATCACCTATGGCATCTCCGCTATATTCCAATGTGACATAGAAAGGCGAGTCGTGAATCTGTTCTGTCACACTGAAATTGACATAACCCGAATATATCACACCAATTGAGCCAACATTCACACAACCATAACCATAATATTGGTCAAAACCTTCAGTTCCAAGGTCGGATGCATTTTCAACCAAAACTTGATATACATCATCTGCAGTATAGTTTGCAGAAAGCGGATTGGAATATATAAGTGCCGCACACGCCGCCACATGAGGTGCTGCCATGGAAGTTCCTGTCATATACACATATGAAGTATTTGAAGAAATTCCTGCACTGATAATATCCGTTCCTGGAGCAGAAAAATCGACCGTACTTCCATAGTTACTGTAACTGCTGTCAAAAACCAAAGAGTCCCTGCTTTGCATCAAAGCTGAAACAACAACAGCCTCTTCGACATTTGCTGGTGAAGAATAAAGAGTGTTCAGTCTGCTGTTTCCTGCAGAAATGACAGGCAAGATGTCGTTCCTATAAAGCGAACGAATTGAGTTTTCCAAGGACAAATTTCCAGAGGAAGAATCTCCATCAATTCCAATGCTCATATTCAAAACCTTAATGTTGACATCAAGGCTATTTTTAAGATAGTTGACATATCTGATTGCTGCGGTGATGTATGAAACATAACCATCACCATTTTCATCCAAAACTCTGATTGGCAAAATTGTCACATTGTCAAGTGTGGCATCCGCAATAATCCCCGCCACATGTGTGCCATGTCCATTTTCGTCAGTGACGTCACGGCTCAATGTGCCATAGTTGGCATTCAAACTTGACACCCCAACAAAATCACGCGCGTTTTCCAAATCAAGTCTTCCCTCAAAAAGTTCGTGAGTTGTGTTGATTCCACTGTCCAAAACAACAACAGTGAAATCGTTTAGTTCCACTTGTCCACCATTTGTCATAAACATATTGTCAACATAGGTTTCATAGCCCAAATATTCCGCACCCCAAGAATTGAAATCTTTGTCATCATCCCAAGGGTTTGTCTCATATGTGCTTTCAATTGTCACTTCTTCCGCACTGACAATGGCATCAAATGACACTTCCAAATTCATATCCGAAAATTTTTCATAAGCACATTCGGCATCTTCTCTGGTTTGATATTGAAAAACATGCAAATCAAAATATTGTGCTCTCATAACCGCGCCAAAGTCATCAATCTTTTCTTCAGCATAAACAATCAACCTATTGAAAACTTGCTCGTCATCCTCGTTTTCTGAAATACTTTCGCCATTTTCAGCGTTTTCAGCAAGTGTCGAAACTTGAAATGATGCCTGATTTCCGTCGTTAGTTGTTGCAACAGATGTCGAATTTTGACTGCTTGATGTCTCAATAACATCAGAAATAGAGGTTGACGAGTCTGAGTCATAAACATCAATCATCTCGTTAACTGTCAAAACAAAAGAATCTAAATCATCAAAGACAGAAACATCGTAAGCAGAAACAATCCCCTGTGGAACGCACACAAAAGCACAAGCAAAAACAAGCAAGAGTAAGACATATGCAAACTTTTGAAGTCTATTCTGTTTTCCCTCTTGTCTAAGTTTAACCATGGATATAGTATATCACATATAAAATAAAAAAATCAAGAACAATTAAAACTTTTTGCGCCATTGTCACATTTTGTTTAGCAAAGCGTTCATGACGCATATTTTGTAAGTTTCCGTTTTGTTTGGCAAAATATATCCCCCTCGTCAGAACTATATTTGGTCATGTCCCCTTCTTTTTATTTATAATAACATCTCATATATGAGATGTTAACTTTTTTACATTAAATTTATGATAAAATTTAAATATGGAAAGAAAACTCTCTGAGAGATTAAAAGAATTAAGAAATGAATCTGGGCTTTCATATGCTCAGTTAAGCAAGGTGACCGGACTCTCTCGTTCGGAATTATGTAGATGAGAAAATGGACAAGTGACATAACAAGCGACAACTTAATCATCCTCGCAAAATATTTTAAAGTAAGTTCCGACTATTTACTTGGCTTGGAAGATTTTTAAGTGCCATTAACTTTTTATGCCAATATCAGTTCAATTTTTTCAAAAAATCTTCCTTGTTTATGACAAAAGAAAGCATATCTTCTTTTTCAAAATTTTTGACACATTTTTTCATAACTTCATTGTTTTTAGCCACAAGAAGAGTGACAAATTTTGTGTCGTCAAAAAAGTTGAAAGCAGACCTCAACATTTTCTTAAAAACTCCACATCCTCGAAATTTAGGAATAACATACGCTTGCGAAACATAAATCCCCTCACCCCTGTCAGCCCAATACACTCGTGAAAACAGCACCATTCCAGCATATTCATCCTCTGATTTTGCAATCAAACAAATCATTTTCTTATCTTTTGGCTGACAATCAAAAAGCAAATCTTCATCAATGTTTTCCTTAAGTTTGGAAGTTTCAATGCTTGAAACCACATCAATTTCATGATTTGCGTGTAAAATGAAATCCTTGTCATTTTGTTTCGCTTCAACAATTTTTAAGTTCATCTTGTCTCCTATGTAAAACTCTTTACTATTAACATCATATTTGAAAAAATGGAAAGATGTTTCCACGCAGAAAGACTTAAAAAATAGAAATTTTTGAAAAAACACAATTTTTTGCATAAAATTGTTGACTTTAAAAGACAAATTGTGTAAAATATGAAAGTATCAAATTTGCGGATGTGGCGGAATGGCAGACGCGCTTGTTTAAGGGGCAAGTGGGAAACCGTGGGAGTTCGACCCTCCCCATCCGCACCAAAAAAATAATCCAAACTTTCTTGGTTTGGATTTTTTTGTTTATTCTTTTCTTTCTTCACTTTTTACTCTTATTTTAAATTTCGAATTTTTTAAATAATAAAAAGAAAAAAATCGTTTCTCTCAAATCTCATATTTTTATTTTTTTGATAACATTCTCATTACGTCATCTTCATTATTAAATGCTTAAAACTTCAAAAACTTAAACTTCCTTTTCAACTTCACTTGCAGACACTTTTGAAACTTTCTGCTTTTTCTCTCTTCTTGCCCTAAACCAAGTGACGCCAAAATAGACAGGAACCATGATTGCCACCGATGCCACCCAATCAATGAAATAGTGTTGTTTTGTGAAAAATGTCGAAAGAATAATCATGATTGCACATGGAATTGTGAATGCCTTAAACCACCACTTCATGTCCTTGCCAGCACTCAAACATGCAATAATCATGGCAATTGCCATAAACGCGTGCTGGCTTGGAAAGTTGTTGATTGGGTCGGTTGAACCCCAAGTGCTGACAACAAGTTTGTCCGTGAAAGAAACCGGCACAAAATCTGGTTTTGTCAAATGTGTTTGCCAGAAAAGATAAATCACGCCCGAAATTGCAAAACTGATGAGAAGTGTGTAGAAAAGGTTGTAAAAACTTTTCTTGTTTGCATAGGCAAGATAGAAAAACGCAACAATTCCAAGCGGAAAAGTGAGATAATAAAAATAAACAAACCAAGAAACAAGCGGAATTTGGTAATCAATTGGCAGTTTGTGAAATTGCAACGCATATCCGCCTCCTCTCAGCCAATAGATGACTTGATTTCCAAAAAATGTCACAATCAAAAAGGATGCAAAAACCACAAAAGGCCAAATGGCATATTTTGTTCGTCCATAAAAATTCTTGCATCTTTGAATGAAAATGTTTTGTTTTTTGTCCTGTAAAACCTGATTATCTTTTGCTTCCAAAATTCTCATCTCCGCTTTTGTTCTTCAAATTTGATGATTTGATTTTAACATATAAAAACGGAAAAGTAAATCCCATATTCCAAAAAATATGACAAATTTCACAAAAAATTTTAACAAAAATAAAAAAACAAAAGCACAGCCAAAACAATTTAAAACCATGCTTTTTCTTTTAAATAAATGAAATAATAATTTAGCAAAATACAAATTTCATAACATCAATTGGCATTTTCAACAACATTTCCAATCTTGACATCAAATTTGCCATCAACATATTTCACTCCGCGAGCTGATGTGACTGCCTTGATGTCGTCCTCACAAGATTTGATGAAATCAATCTTTTTGCTTTGAATTGTGATGTCGCTGATTTCAGTCTTAAGGCTCAATTTGTTTTCACTCTTAAACTGTCTCACTTTTGCAACAACATCCAAAACTTCATCACCATTTTCGATGATATTTTCTTCCTTTTCAACCTCAATTGGTGCAAGTTTGGTCAAATGTATGCTGATTTCTTTCTCAAACTTACGGAAATAGTCTTGATATATCTCTTCAGTGATGTGAGGCATTGTGATTGCAAAAAGTTTAAGCACGCCCAAAAGAACATTATAGCATGCCCATTGTGCCGATTCTTTTGCCTCTTGTCCATAAACCTCCGGCTTATAGAGTCTGTTTTTTGCAAGTTCGATGTAGTTGTCGCAGAAATTCCAGAAGAATTTTTCAATTTCGGCTTTGGCATATCCCATTTCAACATTCTCATATTGAGCATATGCCTTTGCGTAGGCTTCATTAAATTTGTGCATAATGAATCTGTCCATTGGAAGAATTTTTGCAGGTTTCTTTGGCTGATAGTCTTCCAAGAACGAAAGGACAAATCTTGAAGCATTCCAGAGTTTGTTGAGAAGTTTATATCCATCTTTCAAGCCGTCATCGCTGAACATGACATCACGGCCATATGCGCCAATTGCACACCAATATCTGATGACATCCGCTCCATAGCTTGCAAGCAGGTCTTTGAGTTCCATTTTTGAGTTGGCAAGATGTTTGCTGATTTTGATGCCCTTGTCAGCCATAACCCAACCATTGACAATCAACATCTTCCATGGCAGGCAATTTTGATGATAATATGCCTTGATGATTGTCCTCAAACTCCAAGTGGTGATGATGTCGCGCCCGCAAAAACGCATATCCATTGGCATGCGCTCTTTGCAACTTTTTTCATCCTCTGCCCAATCGCAGTTGATTTGTGGCGTCACAGAAGAAGTTGCCCATGTGTCCATGACATCGCTTTCTGGCACAAACTCTGTGCAACCACACTTGTGGCATTTGGAAACTTTTGGCTTATCTGTCAGCGGGTTGACAGGCAAATCTTTCTCATCTGCAAAAATTGGCTCGCCACACTCGGCACAATACCAAACCGGAAATGGCACGCCAAAATATCTCTGTCTTGAAATTGACCAATCTTGATTTAGGTTGTTCACCCAAACCATATATCTTGTCTTCATGCTTTCTGGACGCCAAACAAGTTCGTCTCCAAGTTCTGCCCATTTCTTTTTGAGTTCTGGTGTTGATGTGCGGATGAACCACTGCTTCTTCGACAAAAATTCAATCGGCTCTTCACATCTTTCATGCACTTTCACCGCGTGTCTGATTGGGTCTTGTCTGAAGATATAGCCCGCTTCTTTCAAATCTTCAATCACGGCTTTGCGCGCCTCAACCGCTTTCAAACCGGCATACTTTCCGCAAATTTCCGTCATTCGTCCACTGTCATCAATGGCTTGCTTGAGAGGCAAGGAATATTCTCTCCACCACTCAACGTCTGTTTGGTCACCAAAAGTGCAACACATAACAATTCCGGTTCCCTTGTCAATTCCAACTTTGCTGTCAGAAAGAATTGTCACTTCATTTTCTTCAAAAAGTGGCACTTTAACTTTCTTTCCAACCAAATCCTTATATCTCTCGTCCTCTGGATTGACAAAAATTGCCACGCAAGCAGGCAAAAACTCTGGACGCGTTGTTGCAATTGGAATTGTTCCACTGCCATCAGCCAATTTGAAGTTCAAATAGTTGAAAATGCTGTCAAGTTCTTTGTCCTCAAGTTCGGCACTTGCCACACTCGTTCGGCATTTACAACACCAAGGAGATGGCTTGTTTTCGCGATATGCAATCCCTTTCTTTGCAAGTTCAATGAAAGATTTTTGGCTGGTTTTTTGGCTTCGCTTGTCGATGGTGTTATATCCAAGTTCCAAATCACAACTCATGCCCGCTTTCACCATCATGTCACGATATGATTGGTTATATTTCGCCACCAAATCAAGTGCAATTTGAGTGAACTCTTCTCGAGGCAATGTGTGTGCACGAATTTTCTTTTCCTTTTCCACCAAAAGTTCGGTTGGAAGCCCATTGTTGTCGAAGCCAAGAGGATAGAACAAATTCTTGCCCTGCATACGCTGAAAACGCGCAATCATGTCCGCTTGCGTGAAGCCAGAAATGTGCCCAATATGCAACTTTCCGCTCACCGTTGGAGGCGGAGTGTCAATTGAAAATGTTGGTTTGTTTGATTTTGGGTCGAATTTATAAATTTTGTTGTCTTGCCAAAACTTTTGCCACTTTGCTTCTTTTTCTTGAATATTATATTTTTTGTCTAACATGTTTTTCATCCCTTTTTAAGAATTTAATCATCAATCAAATTCATCCAAAACACTCAGAATTCAGTTCAATCCACAGGAAATAAACAAAAAATTGAGACATGGATTAGATTTGAATGAAAACTTTAAGAATTCAAAATATATCATATCACAAAAAAGCAACAATTCCAACAAATTTAAAACCAAAACTTGAATTTTCGCATATCATTAATTTTGTAAGGAGGAAAAATGAAAACTTGGAAAAAAATCAGCCTGATGTGCTTGGCACTTTTGATGATTTGTTCCACTTCTGTTTTGGCAGTTGCCTGTGGCGGAAAGGACTACAGCAAAATTGAACTCAACGAAGTGACACACAGCATTTTCTATGCCCCACTCTATGTTGCCATCAACAACGGCTATTTTGAAGACGAAGGTCTCACCGTTTCATTGACGAATGGTGGCGGTTCGGACACATCCATGAGCGCCCTTTTGACAGGTTCGGCGGACATCATTTTGGCAGGACCAGAAACAGTTGTCTACACCGACCAAGAAGGTGCTGGCGACAAGCCAATGGTGTTTGGGCAACTGACAACATGTGATGGTTCGTTCATCGTGTCCAAAGAGGATGAGCAAGATTTCACCCTTAACGACCTTGTTGGAGAAACCATAATCGGCGGAAGAAATGGCGGATTGCCTGCAATGACACTTCAATACATCATTGAAAACAGTGGCTACACCATTGGCACCGGCGAAGATGAAATCAATTTGAGAACGGATGTTGCCTTCAACCTCACCGCAAATGTTTGGGAAGCGGATGAGACGGTGAAATATTGCACCCTTTTCGAGCCAACAGCAACAAATGTTGAGAATCAAGGAATTGGATATGTTGTTGCAAGTTTGGGTGAAATTTCAGGAAGCATTCCATACACCTGCTTTGTGGCAAAGGAAAGCTATCTTGAAGACCACAGCGACATTGCAGAAAAATTCTTGCGTGCAGTTCAAAAAGGTTATGATTTCATAACCACAAGTGATGTCACAGCCGTGGCAGAGGCACTTTTGCCATCCTTTGACGGAAACACCTTGCAAGATATGGAAATTGCTGTTGTGCAATATAAAGCCATCAACGCTTGGAGCAGCGACAACATTTTGACAGAGGAAAGTTTCAACAATCTCATGGCTGTCATGTTGAATGCTGGCGTCATCACACAAGCATCAAATTGGGAAGATTGCGTTGACAACTCCATTGCTGAAAAACTTGCTGAGGAAAACTGAAAGAAGAAATTTTAAGCACAAAAACAAAAATAAAGAGGCTTGACTCTAAATTAAGCCTCTTTTTTGTTGTCAATTTGCATTTTTTGTTGTCTTTTCTCAGTTTTTTGCTTCGTTTTTCAAACAACTTTTCAAAAAGTACATTAATTTCACACAAAAAAATAAAATAAAAATTCAAAATTTGAGTGTTGACAAGCGGACTTTCGTTTGGTATAATAAAGAAAATCAAACACATCACATTGGAGGTTAACATATGTTTTTGAGAGATAAGAAAACTGAAATAATTGAAGTTGACGATGCAGGAGTCATCCAAAATGGACCTTTCAAATTTTGCACCTTGAAACTTAATGTCGAACTGCCATTCGGTGAAGAAATTGTCAGGTATGAGACATTTCTTCATTTCGACAAACAAACCTATGTTTTTCAAACAAAAAGAAAAATCAACGCATTAAAGTTGGAAGATTTCTTGTTGACTGCATGCTCCGACAAGGCCATCAACCAATTTCTTGCAATATATATGCAACTGAAACCAATGAATGTTCCTGTCTTTTCACAACGCATTTTGGAAACTTTTTTGCCAAAAAGTTTTCTTGAGTCAGAAAAGGCAACAACAGCATTCAAACAAAGACTTGACCAACGCATGAAAAAATTTTCTCATGACAAACTTAAAGAAGTTGGGCAAGTTTTGAAAGATAATGTTGATGTTTGCAGACAAAAACTTCTCACCGAAAAAGAAGAAATGAAAAAAACATTTGAAGCAACAGAACCTCCAAAAGAAATAAAATAAAACATCAAAACAAGCATCAATTTTAAAAAATTAAAACAAATTTAAAATATAATTTAAAAATAAAGTTAAAAAGAAAAAAAACAAAACTTAAAAAGCGTCTTCATTCGACGCTTTTTTCAAATTTTAAATTTTCAAAAATTTCATCACTTAGACAACGAATGTCACGCCTTGGTTTTGATTGTCTTTCCTTTTTCAATCTCTTTTTTCTGGTCATATATTCTCTTAACTTCATTTTGTGCAGACTTAGAATAAAGCTCTCTGCGATTTGGGTCAAAATTGAAAGTTTTGCCCCACTCTCTCATTTTTGCCCCAATCATGACATCATAAAGCCCATATCTGAATGGTTTGTCAGCAAAAAGATGTGAGGATAGCGCCAAAAAATTTTCTGCTCTTCTCGCAATTCTATCTTCCCAAAATTCTCTTGCAATTTTTTCATCTGCAATGTCAAGTTCGACAATGTTTGGAAATTTTTTGAGAAAACTTTTTGCATTCGACAAAATGCATTCCTTATCATCGCTCCCCTCAATTCTGACTGTGACAATTTTGTCACATCTTCTAAAGACAACGTTCGTAAACAAATCAATACTCTGAACAGAACTTGGCAAATCAACTTCAGTCAAGGACAAGCAGTTTTCATAGGCTCCCATTCCAATTTCTGTCACTCCCTCAGGAATGACACATTTACGCAAACTCACACAATTTTTATGTGCATGGTCACCAATAAGTTCGAGAGTGCTTGGATAGTGAATTTTCCTTAACTTTCTACAATCAAGAAAAACCTCTTCCAAAATTCGTTTTGTCCCTTCCTCAAAAAACACTGATGTCAAATTTTCTCTGACGCCATCAACCGCACCTGGCAAAACATATCTCACTTCCCTTGGAACAATCAGTCTTCCATTTTCATCCAAATCTTCTGGAAAAACCTCAATCAACACACCTCTTTCAATTCTCAAAACAACCCTCCAAACTTTAAAAACATTTTATCACAAACCAAACCTCATGTCAACAGCATTTAAAAACAAATTCGACACAAACAGCAAAACAAAACAAAAAGAGCCAAAAAGGAAAATCAAAGAAAATCAAAAAAACACAAAAAGACAAAAAATCGAAACAGAAATCAAGAGACAAAAACAAACAAAATAAATTAAGTTTATGGCATAGAAAAAACGGACAAAAAGTCCGTTTTTATTTTGCTCTGACATTTGCAAACCTATGCAAACCGAAAACCGTTTTCAAGAATTTTCTGAAATCACTCTTCAACTGCTGGGCTGTCATCACTTGGGAGTTCTTCACCACCTGCAACTTTTTCACGAATTTTTGTTTCAATTTCTTGCATAATTTCAGAATTTTTTTCAAGATATGCTTTCGTGTTTTCTTTTCCTTGCCCAATTTTTTCATCATTGTAGGAAAACCATGCACCCGATTTTTTGATTAAACCAAGTTGAAGTGCCATATCCAAAACGCAACCCGACTTAGAAATTCCTTGACCATACATAATGTCAAATTCTGCAGTTTTGAATGGTGGAGCCATTTTGTTTTTGACAACTTTCACTTTTGTTCTGTTTCCAATCACATTTTGCCCATCTTTAATTTGGTCGGTTTTTCTGACATCCAAGCGCACGCTGGCATAGAACTTCAATGCCTTTCCGCCTGTGGTTGTTTCTGGATTTCCAAACATAACACCAATTTTTTCACGCAATTGATTGATGAAAATCACCGCAGTGTTGCTTTTTGATGAAACGGAAGTCATTTTTCTGAGTGCTTGGCTCATCATGCGGGCTTGAAGTCCAACATGGTTGTCGCCCATTTCTCCGTCAATTTCTGCCTTTGGAGTGAGCGCCGCAACAGAGTCAACAACAATCACATCAAACGCACCAGAGCGAATCAGTGTGTCGCAAATGTTGAGTGCCTGCTCGCCATTATCCGGCTGAGAAACATAAAGTTCTTTTGTGTTTACGCCAAGTTTTTCGGCATATGATGGGTCAAGGGCATGCTCTGCATCAATAAATGCAGCGCGTCCACCATTTTTTTGCGCCTCAGCAACAATGTGAAGAGAAACGGTTGTCTTTCCTGATGATTCTGGTCCATAAATTTCAATGATTCTTCCGCGAGGAATGCCACCAATTCCAAGAGCCATGTCAAGTGTCAAACAGCCTGTTGGGATGACTTCCACTTTTTGATATGGATTGTCACCAAGTTTCATGATTGCGCCCTTTCCAAAATCTTTTTCAATTTTCAAAAGTGCTTGTTCAAGCGCCTCTTCACGAGGGTCTTTGTTGTCTTTTTCTTTTCCTGCCATATTTTTCTTTCTCCTATGCTTAAATCAATTTTCAAATATATTTTACCCTAAACCACACAATTTCTCAAAACAAATTTCAAACAAAACAAAGAAAACTTCATCTCAAAAAAAATAGGAAAGTAAAACATAAATCAAAGATGAAAATCAATCATCTCAGTTGGAATTGTTTATGCATTTTTCCATAACAAATTTTTGAAGTCTGAAAAGCGCAAACTCGCAAATGCAGTCCAAAACTTGTTGCCTCTCACCCTCAAATGCAGTTGAAAAAACATGGATTTCTTCTTTGTTTCCAACCGCCACAAAACATTTGCCAGAGGCGTTTCCAATCACAGAAATTGCCAACTCGCTTTCAGATTTTTTCAGCAAATTTTTTGTAAGTTCATATGCAATTTCTTTTGAAACTTCTCCAAACTTTTCAATCTCAGCGTTCTGTATGTCAAGTTCGTCAAAATTTGTCAAGATGAAAGACTTTTTCAACACAAAATCTTCATCCTTTTTTTCATTTTCTCTTTCGTTCTCATTTTCCGTTTCGCGACTTTCGCCGTCTTTTCTTTTTAAAAATTCCTTGTCCGCAACTGCAATTTTTGATGTCAATGCTCCCGCACTGATTTGTTCTGCCACAGCAAGACTGAGTTTTTGTTTTTTCAAAAGTTCCACAACCATATCTTGCAAAGATTCATCAGAAAATGCAAACAAACTGTCACCAAAAATGTTTAAAAGTCTTTCGTGGTCAAGATATTGTGAATAATAAACAATATGTAAAAACTGACTTTTGGTTATCATTTTATATCTAAATTCTGTGTCAACACTTTGAAATTCGTCAAACCTTTTTTCGACAAACGAAGCCGTTTTTCCAAAAATTGAAACACAATGCACAGCACGCTTTTCCAAAAACTCGTTTAAAAAAGTTGCCATGTCAAGTTCAAGTGGAAGAAACAACATTCTTCTTGAATTTTCAGAATCTGAAATTGAATCGGATGTTGAAACTTCAACCATGTTCAATTTTGAAGAATTTGCAATCAACTTTACGGCTTGGTCAAAAATCAATGACATTTCGTCGCCGTCAGAGCGAATTTTATTCAAAAATTTGTCAATAAATTGGTTCTTGCAAAAAACAAGACTGACATCGCACTCCGTTTTTGTCGATTTGACAAAAGAAAGACACTCATCAAACTGATTGCATCTTATGACCGAGAAGTCAAAGCGACCAAATTTGATGAGCATTTCTTCAACTTTTGAATTGTCCAATTGGTTGTTTGAAAAAACAATCGCCCTATTTTGCATCTTTAAGCACCTGTTTGTTGTTTGCAATATATTTCCATCCCGAAACAATGGTCATAATCACTGTGATTGCCAAGAAGACATAGCCAACAATGCTGATGACAGTGTTTGCAGTGCCGTCAATGGCATAATAGAACTCTTCCACAATGAACGCATAGAGGAAATAATAAATCAAAGTGATGAATTGGAAAACAGTCTTAACTTTTCCATAGATGTCTGCAGCCAAAACGATGTTTTTTGTTGCGGCAACTTGACGAAAAGCGCTGACAATAAATTCCCTCGCCAAAATGATGATGACAGCCACAATTCCAACATAAGAAGGGAAAATTGCCGGCTCTGCCAACCCTTGACCGCCATTTGCCGTGATTGGAGATGCAATCAGCAGAATAAACCCACTCATCACCACCACTTTATCTGCAATTGGGTCAAGAAATTTCCCAAGGTCTGTGACAAGCCCGCGTTTGCGCGCAATGTGACCATCAAGAAAGTCCGTCAAGCACGCAATGGCAAAAATGATTGTTGCCACAAGTTTTCCATAAGGAATGAAAGTTGCAAGATAGAAAAAAATGAAAATTGGAATCAAACATATCCTGCACACTGTGATTTTGTTTGGAAGATTCATATGCACTCTCCTTTAAAATTTTGCCCGTCAAAATCTGTAAATTTGACATTCACAAATTTTCCTGCTTCAACATTTCCATTATCCACAATTTTCACACCAAAGTCAACTGTTGGAGACAAAAACTGCGTGTGTCCCACAAAAACACCCTCATTTTCATCAAAAAAGTCCACCAAAACTTCAAAAGTCTGTCCCAATTTCTGCCTTGCTTTCTCGGTGACAATTTGATTTTGAATTTTTTGAATTTTTTTAAGGCGTCTGTTTTTCACAATTTGTGAAACTTGACCATCCATATAGAAACTTGGCGTGTTTTCCTCACGAAAATATGTGAAGAAGCCGGCATAATCAAACTTTGTTTCTTTCACAAAATGGCAAAGTTTCAAAAAATCTCGTCTTGTCTCACTCGGGTAGCCAACAATGAAAGTTGTCCTAAGCGCAATGTCTGGAAATTTGGTTTTGATTTTTGACACAAGCGCCCGCGTTTCAACCTCGCCCATGCGCCTGCGCATGCTTTTCAAAATGCGGTCATCAATGTGTTGAAGCGGAATGTCCAAATATTTACACATTTTTGGTTCGTTTTCAATAAATTGCAGAAGTTCGTCACTTGTTCGTTCTGGATAGGCATAATGAAGCCTTATCCACTTGATTCCGTCAATCTTGCAAAGCCTTTTGCAAAGTTCAACAAGTTTGTTTTTCCCATACAAATCTTCGCCATATCTCGTCACATCTTGCGCCACCAAAACTAACTCTTTGAAGTTGTTCTTTGCAAGATATTTCGCCTCTTCCACGATGTCGTCCATTTTGAAACTGACATATCGCCCCTTGATTCTTGGAATTGTGCAATAGGAGCACGCGTTGCTGCACCCCTCTGCAATTTTCAGATAGGCATAAGCCCCTCTTGTTGTGAAAATTCTTCCTTTGTTTTTTCTGATTTTTGAAGGCGTCAAGCCATAAAGCCTCTCAACAATTTCACAAATTTTGTCGTTTTCAGAAGCGGTTAAAAATGCGTCAACTTCTGGAATTTGTTTGATAAGTTCGTCCTTGTGCCTCTGTGCCAAACACCCGCTGACAACCACCTTTTCAATCACACCACGACTTTTCAACGCGCACATGTCAAAGATGTTTGAAAGCGCCTCTTCTTTTGCCGGAGTGATGAACGCGCATGTGTTGACAATCACAATGTTTGCACTCTGAGGGTCGTCCACAATTTCAAATCCAGCATCAGAAAGTTTGAACAACATCTTTTCAAGGTCAACTCTGTTTTTGTCACAACCAAGTGAAATTGCCGACACTTTCTTCCCTTTCAATTTTTCATCCATATTTCCTCCTGAAGAAAAGTTCGTTTTTCATGCAACAATTTAAAGAAACTTCATCTCTAAACTCTTGCTTCATTTGAAACTCAAATTGTTTCTTCATTTCCTCCCGTAAAGCAAAATTCAAAAATTTTTTCATCAATCATATTGGTCGCCAAACAATTGCTTGAATTCCTCTTCAGTGATGTAAACCGAACGCCCCTTGGCTCCATCCGCGCTGGAGATATATCCCGCCTCTTCCATTTGGTCGATGATTCTTGCAGCACGAGGATAGCCAATTGCAAATTTACGCCTAATCATCGTTGCAGAAGCCTGCCCACATTCAATTGAAACCTTAAGCGCTTGAGGCAAAAGTTCGTCCATTTCGGTGTTATATCCCGGACCACCGCCATTGTTGTTTCTGTTTGGATTGTTGATTTGTTTTGCAATTTCTTCGTCAAAAATTGGAGGGTTGTTTTCACGCACAAAGTCCACAATTTTGTTGATTTCGCCTGTCGTGATGAAACACCCTTGAACACGCGTCACATCTTTTGCTCCATTTGGGAAATAAAGCATGTCGCCCTTGCCCAAAAGTTTTTCCGCACCAACTCTGTCCAAAATTGTCATAGAATCCATTGTGCTTTTCACAGCAAAAGAAATTCGAGATGGGAAGTTTGATTTGATGAGTCCCGTGATGACATCCACCGATGGTCTTTGTGTGGCAAGAATCAAATGGATGCCCGCAGCACGCGCCTTTTGCGCAAGACGGCAAACTTTTTCCTCCACTTCTTTTTTGCCCGTCATCATAAGGTCAGCAAGTTCGTCCACAATGATGACAAGGTATGGCATTTTTGGAATTTTCCCAGAAACAACATCTGGCGTTTCGTTATATTCGCTGATTTCGCGCACCCTTGCACGCCCAAGCATGTCAAATCTGCGCTCCATTTCATTGACCGCCCAAGCCAAAGTGTTGATGGCTTTTTGAGTGTCGCTGATGATTTGTGGCATAATGAGGTGTGGAAGTCCTTCATATGAAGCAAACTCAACGCGTTTTGGGTCAATCAAAACAATTTTGACATCTTCCGGCGAAGATTTATATATGATTGAAAGAATGATAGAGTTGAGGCACACACTCTTTCCAGAGCCGGTTGTTCCAGCAACCAAAAGGTGTGTCAACTTTCTCATGTCACAACAAATCGTTTTGCCTGTGATGTCTTTTCCAAGTGCAAAAGTCAAAGGTGAAGAAGCCTGCTGAAATTCTCTTGAGTTCAAAACATCTTTCAAACTTATGGTTGCAATTGAGGCGTTTGGCACTTCAATTCCCACCACGCTTTTTCCAGGAATTGGCGCTTCAATTCTGATTGTCCCCTCCGCTGCAAGCGAAAGCGCAATGTCGTCAGCTCGGTTTTTGATTTTCTGCACAGAAATTCCTTGAGGCATCTCAAGTTCATATCTCGTCACCGCTGGTCCAACAACAACACCTTGAACTTTTGCTGGCACGCCAAAGGTTTCCAAAGTGTTTTCCAAAAGCACCCTTTTGACAGCAACCTCGTCATTCAAAGTTGAAAGGTCAACACTTTGAGTGGTGATGAAATCAATCGGAGGCTTTTCATAAACATAAGGCTCATGCACAGGCTCTGGCTCTTCTTCTAAAATTGGTTGATTTTCACGCGCAAGTGTGCCGTTTCGCATTGCCATACGGTCAAAATCTCTGTGGAAATCATTGCGCGCATCTCGGTCTTCTTGGCTTAGGTTTTTCTCTTCTCTCTCCCTCAAACTTCGGTTGAAAGCCTCTCTTGAGCGGTCAAGATTTTCACCACGCCCATCAAAACTTTGCCTTGAATTTCTGTCAAAACTCTCACTTGAAGAGGTGTTTTCATATATTCTTTCAAACGCACCACTGTTGTCACGCTCTGGCAATCTGTCCAAAACATTCTTTTCTTGTTCGGTGTCCAAATTTTGATAGATTTCCGGATTTTCGCTCTTTTCCTCTTCCACTGCCGAGCGCAAAATGTCGTCAGCACGCTCCACAAGTTCTTCCGATTTCACTTCCGGCAAAGTTCTGTGAATGAGAGGTGTTGCTTCCACCTTAAATTCGTCCTCATGGAAAACTTGAGATGGCTCAACCTCGTCATTTTTAAGCGCGGAAACATTTTTGTCAATTTCTTGTTTTGACGGAACTTCACTTTGCTTTTTGACATCTTTGAAATATTCATCAATGTCAATTTGAGGTGGAGTCAAAATCAACTCTTTCAAACTTTTTGGTTTTTGTTCCTGTTTTGGCGCACTGACAGCCGAAACAGGTTTTTGCTCAAATTCATATGCCGTGTTTCTTTTCTTGTCAAGCCCCAAAATTTGCCTTGCAGTCAGCGGTTTTTGCGCCTCTTTTTCCGCTTCTTCTTTCAAATTCCCGTTCAAAACAACATTGGTTTCTGCCGTTTCTTGAGGTTGTTGCAGTTGCGCCTCTTTTTGCTTTTCAATCTGTCTCACATCCTCTGCAACACGACGTTTTTTCTCAGAAACTTTGACAGAAACCGGCTCTTTTTCCACCTTTTGACGCTTCAAGAAATTCAGGCTGTCCAAAAGCAGTGCCAAACTAATCACAAAGCACAGCGCAAAAATGATGTATGCACCATAGATGTTTGCCATATATAAGAAAATGGTGGTGAAAAGCCCCACAATAATTCCACCGGCGGTCCATTTGTCAAGATAGTTTTTTGCCAAATAGTCGCCGAAAGACATGTCGCCCTTGTTTCCGACAATGGCAAGTTGAAGAATGCAGAGTGCAAAAAACACAGTGAGGACAAGACAAATGGTGTATTTAACAGACATGACATAGCGCCTGTTGTTGATGAGTGCAAGCCCCACCACAAACATGCAAATGCAAAGAGGAAAACCAAACACACCAAAAAGCCCCAAAAGAAAAGTTTGGATTGGTGCAACAATGCCTGTCAAAAACAGAAAAATCACCGACGCAGCAGCAAGAAGTGAAAAGCCAACAATTTTCTTAATGTCACGATTTTTCTGATTTTTTTTGTTTGACCTAAGTTTATATACAGCCATTCAAAGTCCCCCAAAAATGCATTTTTTCCAAAAATAGAAATTGGAAACACTTTTCTAAAAATAAGTATATCACTTTTAAATTCAAAATCCCAAACAGATTTAGAAAAAAATCAACTATTTTTGTCGTGACATAAAAGTGGTGAAAAAACAAGAACAACCAAAATCAAACATTTAAAGTTTTTTATAACATAACTTTAAAAAATAAACATTAAGGCACAAATTTTCACCGCATAAAATTATCATCATCCTAAAATTTTAAAAATTGGTGTTTTTTTTGAGTTTATTTCACTAAATTCCAAGATTTTCGCTGACTGTGCAAAGTTCAAAACCTTTCTCTTTTAAGGTTTTAATGATGCGGTCAAGCGCATTTTTGGTCGCTTCAGTTGGATGCATAAGGACAAAATCGCCACCTTTGCAATTCTTGATTGCGCGCTGATAGATGATTTCGCTGTCCTTGTCTCTCCAATCAATTGTGTCACACCCATCCGTCCACATGATTGTTTTATATCCAAGTTCGGAAGCAATTTCAACAGTTTTTTTGCTGTATGAGCCACTTGGTGGCGCAAAAAGGTCCATTTCAACACCAATCAAACTTTTGACGAGGTTGTGAGTGTTGAGGATTTCTTCATAATTTTTTTCTGCCGAAATTATGCCTTGGTCTTTGTGATAATATCCATGATTTCCAATTTCGTGACCTGCCTCATAAATCTTTCGAAGCATGTTGCTTTCTTGCACTGCCCAAGTTCCTCCCACAAAAAATGTTGTGGTCACATCGTTATCTTCCAAAATTTGAAGCATATCATCCAAATATTCTGTGCCCCAGTAAACATTAATCATAAGCGTCACCTTGTTTGAGGTTTCATCCCCGCTGTAATACACCCCGTTATACATTTTTGCCGAAGTGACATAATTCACCCCATAAAACGCCAAAACAGAAATTGTGGCAAGCATAATCACAATGATGGCATTTGTGGCAAAACGCCTGAAATTTATTGTCCAAATTTTTGTTTTCATAACACATCATATGCGCCAAAATTGATAAAATGCCTCAAGCCCAAACTTGTTGCTCAAATCGTTGTTTGTTTCGCTGTTCATTTCGTTGCAATAAAAAAATAAGCACAGACAAAACCTCTTTCTGCA
Source organism: uncultured Clostridia bacterium (assembly GCA_944381135.1). Lineage (GTDB taxonomy): Bacteria > Bacillota > Clostridia > Christensenellales > UBA1242 > Caccovivens. The sequence continues at coordinate 224,833 of CALWJY010000001.1, forward strand.
CTTTTAACAACACAAAAACATCAAAACCAAAATTCTAAAAACATCAAAAATCAACAAAAAAAACGACAAAAAATAAAAATTAAAATTAAAAATAAAAAGTGGCACTGCCATCACTTAAGAGAGTGTCAATGTCACAAATTCACTTTCAAGCAAATATCCATTTGCGCAAGACCTTATTTCCACAACAGAGTTTTCAAAATCGACACCATAAAGCAGAGTTCGCGCGTCTGTCAGCACAAATTCAAAGCCAACGCCATCCACTTCTTCACCATCTCCCGCTTGCAAAGTACCTCTTAAAGCGTTATCAACATAAATTTCAAACTGCAAAGGACTTTGTGTGCATGCGAGCGTGACATGCAAATTCTCATCCACTGACGCAAAAACAATTTCATTGTGCTTTTCAACCTCAATCACAACTCTTTCACTTGCAGAGGATGTCAAAAAGCCTTGACTGTCTGAAGTTGCAAACAAAAAGACTGTGTAGGTTCCAACCGGAACTTCATCAAGTGAAACAGAATTTGTTTCCAATGTTGCAACATCAGAATTGCCTGCGTTGTCAACAATCAAAAGGTCATATCCATCTGCATTTGCAACCTCTCCCCAAGAAAGAATGAATGTTTCTTTGTCATAGGAAATTGTGGATGTGTCCACACTTTGCAAAGGTGTGCATGCAACCCAAACAACAGGTTCTGAAAATTCGCCGTCCGAATTTTCTTGACTGAAACAAGCAGAAAATCGAAATTCCTCACCCAAAGCAATGTCGAAATCTTGCTGGCTGAGGCTGATGATGTTTGTTTCGCTTTCAATGGTGTCAATCAAAACAAATTGACCACCCAAATTTTGCTCGACACGGAATTTGTATGAATATTGTCCGCTGTATTCTGTCACCAAAAAGAATTCGTCATCAACATTCATCACTTGAACACTGTTTGGCGCAGTGTCAATTCTTCGGCTTGCAAAGAAAAAGAGACAAAGTCCAACGACAACTGCCACAAAAGCCAAAATTGCAACGGATATGTATATAATTTTTTTTGTTTTCATAATTAAAATTCAATATTAGTATATATTAAAAACAAGATTTTTGCAATTTTTTTCGCATGATAATCAAAAATTTTATAAAAAATAATAAAATTCCACTCAACTTGCCAAAAATTGCCAAATTTAACTGAATGTGATTAAAAAAATGTAAATATGATTCAAAAAAATAAAAAATTTAAAAAAGTTGTATTGACAAATAAAAGAAAACATGATAGAATATAGATAAATTTGGAGGTATTAATATGCTTTTGAGCCTTAATTTCAACAATCTTTCAATTGAAGGATACGCAGCATTCATCTTGGCACTCATCTTCACAATCATCACAATCGCTTCTTGCATATATTTTGCAAGACATAAAGAAATCAACAAAATTCTAAATGTTCTCATCGTCTTTGTCTTCCCAATGTTGACAATTTTGTGTTGGGTATATCTGCTTTTAAATGTCCTCGGTTTTAATGTCGCCGTTGCTCTTGGAATTTCGTTTGGTTGTGCTGTTGGCTATGCAATTGTTGCATTTGCAATTTCTGCACTTGTTGCCTACATCATCAAGAAGAAAAAAGAAAAACAAGAAGTTGCTGAAAAAACCGTAGACGAACCAATTGCTTCAGCAACCATTGAAAATGAAGAAGAAGACAAAACTGCAGAAAACAAAGAAGAAGTTTTGGAAGACACAACAGTCATCGCACCACTCATGCTCACACACGAAGAACCAGAGCAAGAATCAACATTTGTTGAAACAGAGAATGTTGAAAACACAGAAACTGAAGAAACATCAGAAAATGAGACAACATCATATGAAAACAACGAAATTGTTGAAAACGATGAAGAGGCAGAACCACAAGACGAAGTTGACAGCAATGACGAAACAGAAGAAGTTGTTGGAAATTATGAAACAGAAACTGAGGCTGAAGAACAAAACTCAGAAACAGATGAAACAACTGAAGAAACACAACTTGAAGAAGTTGAAGATATTTCTGAAGAAGAGCCAACCGAGCAAGTTGTTGGAAGCGATGAAACTTCAATACAAGAAACAATTTCAGAAGATTCAGAAGAAACAACTCCTGTGGAAGAGCCTCTTGAAATTGTTGAAGACGAAAATTCAACAGACACCGACAACACAGATGAAGACAAATAATAAAACATTCAAAGAAAAGCACATCAATCATAGGTGTGCTTTTTTGATGTTTAATGTCTAAATTAACCATTTCATTTTTGTCAGCCTTTCTTTGTCCAAACAATCAGAACTTCTTCCAAGAAAAAACGATTAGATCAACCCCATTTGACAACAAAAAACCTCCGTACAAAGCAGAGGTTATTTTTTTTAAATTTCATTTTTTTTAATTAAACAAATCAAATTAAACTTTAGATAATTCACCATCAAATTCATTTTGCCACAATCAAGTTGACAATCTTGTTTGGAATATGGATGACTTTTTTGACATCATCTTCAGAGCAAATTTCAGGATATTTTTCATAAATAATTTTCAAAAGTTCTTCTTGAGAGATGTCTCTTGCAACCGAAATCACCTGTTTCAACTTTCCATTCACTTGCACAGGAAGATTTATGCTGTCTTCAATCAAGAATTTTTCGTCAAATTTTGGCCATGTTTCATCCAAAATTTGAGACCCAAACACTCTTTCAAAAATTTCACTTGTGATGTGTGGAGCAAGAGGGTTGAGCAAAATCAAAAATTGACGCAATTCCTCTTTGGTTATGAATTTGTCGTCTCGAATTTTCTTGACAAAAATCATGAAAGCCGAAATGCATGTGTTGAGTTTCAAATCTTCCAAATCTTCTGTGACTTTTTTCATGAGTCTGTTAAGTTCGAAGATGTGTTCTTTGGAAACCCCGTCACCTTTCACCATGTCTTGCAATGACCAAACTTTGTCTAAAAATGCTGTGATTCCTGAAATGCCGTCATATGTCCAAGGTGTGTTGTCCTCATATCCGCCCAAGAAATGCACATGAAGTCGTGCCGCATCTGTGCCATATTTTTCAATGACTTCAAGCGGTGAAACCCCGTTTGCCGAACTTTTGCTCATCTTCTTGCCTTGGTCGTCTAAAATCAAACCACTTCCCATTTTTCTGATGAATGGGTCGCGCGTTGGCACTGCCCCAATTTCATAGAGGAAGTTTTGCCAGAAAAATGCATAAAGCACATGGCGCGTGATGTGTTCTGTTCCGCCGGTATAGCAATCCACACTGCCCCAATATTTCAACTTTTCAAAGTCCGCAAGAGCCTTGTCATTGTGCGGGTCGCAATATCTCAACCAATACCAACTCGACCCTGCCCAATTTGGCATTGTGTCAGTTTCTCGGCGCGCCGGTCTTCCGCACTTTGGACACTTGCAGTTCACCCAATCTGTCACTTTTGAAAGTGGAGAGTCGCCTTTTGCATTTGGCAAATAGTCATCCGTTTCAGGCAAAATCAAAGGCAAATCTTTCTCGTCAAGAGGCACAGTTCCGCAGTGGTCGCAGAAAATCACAGGGAAAGGTTCTCCCCAATATCTCTGACGGTTGAAAGACCAATCTTGCATTTTATAGTTGATTTGTCTTTTTCCAACGCCCATTGCAATTGTTTTTTCTGCAATTTTCTTCTTCGCCTCTCTCACAGGCATGCCATCAAATTCGGCAGAATTCATCATCTTGCTGTTTTTTGCAAGATATTCTTTCTTTTCAACCGCACAAGTCGAACAATCTCCGTCGATGACCTGAATCATCGGAATCCCAAACGCTTTGGCAAAATCGAAGTCGCGTTGGTCGTGAGATGGAACTGCCATAACTGCACCAGTGCCATAACTTGCAAGCACAAAATCTGCCAAGAAAACAGGCACTTTTGCATTGTTGACTGGGTTGACAACATAGAGGCCCTCAAGTTTGCAACCTGTCTTTTCTTTCAAATCAGAAATGCGGTCAAACTCACTTCGAAGTGCAGTTTTTTGACGATATTTCTCCACTTCATCAAAATTTTTGATTTTGTCTTTCAATTTGTCAACAAGTTCGTGTTCTGGTGCAAGCACAACAAAAGTGATGCCATAAATTGTTTCAATGCAAGTGGTGAAAATTTCAATTTGTCCAACTTTTTCATCTTTATCGTCAAACAAATCAAATGCAACTTGCATTCCCTCACTCTTTCCAATCCAATTTCGCTGTGCTTCTTTCAAATTTTCAGCCATTTGAATGCGGTCAACATTTTCAAGCAGTTTTTCTGAATATTCCTTCATTTTCAAGAACCAAACTTCGCGTTCTTTTTGCACAACGTCTCCGCCACAACGATCACACTTTCCGCCTTGACTGTCTTCGTTTGAAAGCACCGTTTGGCAATTTGGACAGAAGTTGACAACACCTTTTTTCTTGTATGCTTTGCCATGTTTCAAAAGTTGCAAGAAAATCCACTGTGTCCAATGGTAATATTCCGGGTCGCTGGTGCAAATTGTGCGGTCATAGTCAAAAGAGAGCCCAAGCATTTTTGATTGGTCAAGCACAGTTTTCATGCCATTTCGCACAAAGTCATGCGGATTAATTCCTTTTTTGATTGCCGCATTTTCAGCAGGAAGACCAAACGCATCGCCACCAATTGGGAAAAGCACGTTATACCCCTGAAAACGCTTAAATCTTGCCAAAGCGTCGGCAGGAATTGTGCCTTTCAAATGCCCCATATGAAGATTTCCGCTGATGTTGTAGAATTCATACAAAACATAATATTTTGGTTTTGTTGGATGAAAGTCAATTGCCTGAAAACTCTTTTCCTTCACCCATTTTTCTTGCCATTTTTTTTCAATGTTTCTAAAATCATAATTCATAATTTTGCCTCTCAATTTCAAATAAATTCACAGAATAAAATCAAAAAATCTGTAAAATTCTCATAATCACAACATAAATTTTCCTTGCAATTTGGTCTTTTTTTCAATATAGTTTCTTTGCAATACAGTTTCTTTTAAATGCTAAAAATGCAACCCGAAAACTAAAATCGCAAATCGTCAACCTTTCTTTTCGTTCTTAAACAAAACTGACGAAAGTGAAATCAGCAACAGCCCAGGAATGTAGAGATAATATGAAAGGTCGTTACTTGTGATAAACTCAAAAAATCTTCCGGAAGTTCCCAAAATTTCTGCCCATCCGCCAAGTGTCAGCATTCCAAAAAACTGACTTGCAAAGAAAAGCAAAAATCCCAAAAAAAGAAGCCAATCTTTTTTGATGTTCACAAGAAGCGCAAGCAGTGTGACAAAGGAGTTTATGAAACACATCATCTCAATGATTTGTGGCACCGTCAGCGTCCAATATCTTTCCGCCAAGAAGTATGCAATAAGACACAAGCCAACGCGTAGAGCAATGTTCAAAATTTTAAGTCCAATCCCCTTGCAAAATGTCAAAGTGTAGAGAAAATAGACAAACTGCAAACCGCAAAGGATGTAAAGCACCAAATTTGCAACTGTGGCATGTTCTGGCATAAGCACAAAAAAATAGTCTGCCACAACATTAACAGCAAGTGCAAAAGTTATCAGTGCTTTGCTGTTTTTAACTTTCAAAAACAGAAGTGAAAGCACAAAACATGTGGCAACACACGCAAAAGACAAAGCGTTATGTGTGACATCTCCAACAAAAATCACATAAAAGAACATGGCAAACACAGCCACAGCAAACAAAAAGCATGTAAAAATTTTTAAAAACCGAGACTTTTTATTTTCCATATGAATATAATATCACATTTGTTCCAATTTACAAAATATTTTGGAAGATTTTAGAATTAAATCTCGAAAAAATCAGAATTTTTCTTTCAGCACCCCTCCAAACTTCAAAGAAACGTCGCCCACACTTTTGCCAATCAATCAAAAACATGCAATTTTGCTTTACATTTTCAAATTGAAAAGTGTATAATGAATTGTTACGTCAAAGAAAAAAATCACAAATCAGGAGACATCTAAATTATGAAAAAATTTAAAGTTATCATTGACACAGACCCAGGAGTTGACGACACCACAGGACTTGTGTATGCCATGCACGACCCACAATTCGACATAAAACTCATCACAATTTCAAATGGGAACATCAACATAGACAATGCCACGCGCAACATGTGTCATTTGCTTGATTTGTTTCATAAAGACATTCCTGTTGTGAAAGGATACCGCAAGCGTCTCGGAGATTCCAAAGAGGATGCAATTTTTTTGCACACAAAAGAAGGTCTTGGCGGATACATTCCACCAAAAACAACCACTCACCAACCTCTTGATGTGGATGCAGCCGACGCAGTGTATGAAGTTTTGAAGGCAAATCCAAAAGAAATCACCATGATAATTCTCGGCACTCACACAAATTTTGCAAATCTTCTCATCAAACACCCTGATGCAAAAGACCTTGTCAAACAAATTGTCATGGAAGGTGGCGCTCCATTTGGCACAAAAAGTGACCCAAACCACAACTCTTTCAACATTCGGACAGATGCCCCTGCATTTAAGCACACAATTGACAGCAAAATTCCAACCACAATGGTGCCATCCAGCATAGGCAGAGACTGCGGACATTTCACAGAAGAAATGGTGGAAGAAATCAAAAACATGAATGATGTCGGCAAGTTTTTAAATTTGACCTATCAAACATATTGGGAACCAAACTATCCAGACCGCCGAATTGCCAACAACGACATCTGCGCAATCAATCTTCTCACACATCCGCACCTATATAAAACCAAGCGCGCAAACATCGAACTTGATGTCGAAACTGGCAAAACCACAGCAATTTTCACACGCAAAGGCACTTTCAAAATTGCCTATGGCTTAAGACGCAAAAAATTCATCAAATTGCTTTTCAAAAAACTTCATGAAATGGATGACATAAAAATTCCTGAACTTGCCAAACAAGACGAACTAAGAAAAGAGGCAGAGATGGAAAAGGAAAGAAAAGAACTTTCAGCAAAAGTCACAGCCCACAAAACAAAAAGCAAAACAAAAGCCGAAACAAAAACAAGCGAAACGTCAAAGGCGAAGAGAACAACAAAAACAGCCAGTGCAAAAACCTCAACCAAAAAGGAAAACGGAACGACAACAAAAACAACCGCAAAGCAGAAAGCACAAAGTCCAGCAAAAAAGAAAACTCAAACAAAAAACAAGAAAACCGAAGAATGACACGCGCTCAAGAAAAATCAACCACACATCATGGCTTTGCACCCGTTTTTGACGAAAACTCCGAAATTTTGATTTTGGGAAGTTTTCCAAGTGTCAAAAGCAGACAAAATGGGTTTTATTATGGCAACAAACAAAATCGTTTTTGGAAGATGTTGGAAGAAGTCTATGGCGAAAAAATTGAAGATGAAATTGAAGCAAAAAAATCGTTTGTCTTAAAACATAAAATCGCCTTATATGATGTTGTCGAAGAAAGCAATCTTTCTGGCTCGGCAGATGCCACACTTGAAAAATCAACATACACACCGTCTGACATTTCTTTTCTTCTGCCACCGCACACAAAGGTTGGGAAAATTTTGTGCAATGGCAAAACCGCGTTTGGCATTTTGACAAAAAATTTGAAAAAAGACATTTCATGTCATTCAGATAAAAAATTAATCAAAAACCAAGAAAGACAGTCAGAAATTTGTGGCATACCAATTTTTTGTATGATGTCCACAAGCCCAGCCAATCCTCGTTTTTCAGTGCAAGAGTGGAAAGAAATCTTGACGAAAGATTGACCATCTTTTCATCATACAAAATAATAAATGAAAAACATCTTATTAAATTAAAGAAATAAAATTGATTTTATTTAATTTAACAAAAAAAACAAAATAAAAATGATTTTTTAATAAAATAATTAAATAAATTATAAATATAAAATAATTAATAAAAATAAAACCTTTTTATATTCGGAAAAATCGCAAATAAAAAGGTTTTATTTTTTATTTCAAATAAAAAATAAAAACATAATATAATTAAAAAATATTAAAAAAATAAATTTTAATTTAAATAATTTAATTTAAAAATATTGCATTTTTAAATTAAAAATCAAAACAAATCAAAATTAAATCAGTCTGTTTCCAAATGGTTTAACACGGCAAGCCTGAATTTCTACATTAAAAACAAAACCATCGCCTTTCCTATGGAAGCGCACCACCAAATCATCTGAAAGCAAAAAGAAATTTCTTGCAATCGGTGTGATTTCCTCTTTCAAAATTTCTGCAACTTGGTCTAAGTTCGTGAATTTATCCTTAATCAAAAGTTCGTTAATTCTGTCCAATGTCATCTCCTTTTTCAACAAAAATATGGTGTCTAAAATCACGTCCAACAAGTCATAAACAAACAAAAGCAAACATTCATTTCAAACGCAAAAACTTGAATCACAACAATCATCAAACCAACTTTTTGATGTTGCGTTTCAAATAGCCCACAAGCCCGCGATATTTGTAAGTGCAATCATAAATCTTTTTGCTTCCGTTATGTATGTTCTCGGACAATAACGTGAAGGCTCTTGCACTTTCTCCATCAAGCATAATTCGTCCGTCAGAGGACATCTTTCCAACCGTGTCATCTTCAGGAATGACGCCAACAAGTGGCACACCCATCGCTTTGACAATGCTTTCAATGTTCATCATCTCGCCCGAAAGAAGCAAATCTCCGCGCATTCGATTGATGACCAAACCTTTCTTTTCAATTTGATATTCGCTCAAAAGACCAACCACCTTATCGGCATCGCGAATGGAAGAAAGATGAGGAGTCACCACAATCAACGCCTCATTTGCCGGATAGACCGCCCTATGAAACCCCGCCTCAACACCTGCCGGACAATCAATCAAGATGTAGTCAAAAGAGTGGTCAATGATGTCAATGATGTTTTTGATGTGCTCACCCGTGATTTTGCTGGAAGAATAAGTGTGAGATGACGGCAAAAGATAGAGTGATGGATATTTCGGGTCTTGCAACAGTGCCTGCCTCACACGGCACTTGCCAGAAACCACATCCGTCACATCAAAGATGACCTGTCGCTCCAGCCCCATAATCACATCCAAATTGTTGAGGCCAATGTCCACATCCATCAAAACCACGCGAAAACCAAGTCTTGAAAGATAGACCCCCAAATTTGCGCAAATGGTTGTTTTTCCAACACCACCCTTTCCACTTGTGATGACAATTTTTCGTGCCATAGAAAACACCTCTATGACCATTATAAAATCAAACTCACACAAAATCAAAGCAAGAAACCAACCAAAACCCGCGAAATCTGTCTTATTTTAGATGTTATTCTAAAACCACATAAAAGCACAACTTGGATAAAGATTAATTTGCACAAAGGTTGCATTTAACACAACAAAAACCCAAAACATTTTTCAAAAAATAAAAAAGGACAATGTCCTTGTCCTTATAATTTTTCAATAATGCTTTCCAAAAGTTGAGGGTCTGAAAGCAATTTCCCTGCCCCAAGAATTGTCACATTGTCGGCATCTTCTGAAATTTCAACAGGATAGCCAAGATGTTTTTTGAGATAATCATCCAGCCCTTGAATTTTTGAACCTCCGCCCACAATCAAAATTTTGTTGTTGATGATGTCTGTGACAATTTCAGGTGGAAGTGTGTTGATTGTTGTGTCAATTGCACGCACAATTTCGCTATAGAATGGCTCAATTGCCTTTCTCAAATCAGTTGAAAGCACAACCACCGTTTTTGGCGTTTTTGTCTGTGCGTCCACGCCCGTGATTTCCATGTTAAGCATGTCATTTTCATACAAACTTCCAACCTCATTTTTCAAAGCTTCCGCAGTTGGAAGCCCAATCACAAAACCTTGTGTGTATGCCAAAAAGTTGACAATGGAGGCGTCAATTCTTTTTCCGCCAATGCCAAGTGTTGCACCTTTAATTATGCTTGACATATTGATGACACCAATTTCAGTGGCAGTTCCGCCAATGTCAACCACCATGTTGACTTTCGAACTGTCAATGTTTCGCCCCTCACCCACGCAAGAACAAAGCACGGATGGCACAAGCACAACATTCCCCAAATTTGACGCTTCACAAACATTCAAAATGTTTTCTTTTTCATGCGCAGAAAGTCCGCAAGGCACAATGAAAATGGCATTGTCTTCATACGGACGAAAACCAACTTTGCTCAAAAAATGTTTCAAAAGCACAACAGAATATTCAAAATTAGAATGGTCTCCGCTGACAATAGGAGTGAAAATTTCGACATTATCTTTCGTTTTCCCCACCAATTTCTTGGCGTCATTTCCCATGGCAATCACTTTATATCCGTCTTCAGATGGTTCGGCAGCAATCAGCGTTGGTTCTTTCAATGCAAGCCCTTCACCCTTCACATATATGCATGTGTAGCCACCACCCATTTCAATTGCATACTTGATTTTTCTCATGCTTTCCTCCTTAGACTGCGAATGTGACAGTTTGAATTTCAGGGCTGTCACTCAAAACGCTTGCCGACCAGAAACTTAAAACCACAATGTCGCCCGCTTGGGCTTGATATAGCACATCAAACAAATCGGTTTTGCAATAAATCACAGCACTTGCCACTGTTCTGCCACCTCGTCTGACGCTGACACCGCTCAGCACATTGCCTTGCGCAATTGTTGTATCTCCATAAACAAAATCTTCAAGCAAGAAATATCCTGCCGAAAATCCGCTGTCGAAATTTTGGTAGGAACGAAAATTTATGAGACTATCAGAATATTCAATCCATACCCCGTCAAAATAGAAAGCATTTGTGTTTCCCGTGTCCATTTGCGAAACGATGTCCATGTGGCAATAAAGTTCCACTCCGTCAACACCGCTGAAACTGCCAACAAGCGAATTTTGGTATGTTGCCTCGTTTTCATAGTCATCAATCACATCATCCAAAACCAAATCAACAACCCCAGCAGGAACAACCGCAAATGTTCCGTCATCCAAAACCTCGCCGTAAGAAAGCCCCAAAAGATGACCCGACTTATCAAAAACCGCCCCGCCCGTGAAAGATAAGTCTTCAATTTCAACGCAATAGCAGTTTTCAACAACAAAATCAATGGCAGTCACGCCGTCAACATCCATAATGCTGTAAACATAAGAAAGGCTGTCGGCAGAAATTGTCCCCGACCAAACATTTTGACTTTGCATAGGCGAAGAAACCGCCAAAACAGCATTGGTTCCACTCAGATTTGTGGTCGAAATTCTCACAAATGGCAAACTGATTTTTTCTTCATCTTCAGCAATTGGCAAACATTTCAAAATGGCAATGTCATAGTTTTCATCAGAAAACAAAATCTCGCCCTGATAAACCTTTCCAGAATTGGTGTTGATTGTGAAACCTTGTTCGTCTGCACAATCTTTAAGTTCGCTGTATGGTGCAACAATCCAGCCATCAGACCTGACATTCACGCCAACAACGCTGACGGTCACATCCTCAAAATCATCCACTGTGTTAAAGTTGATTTCAACAGTGGCATCAAGATACATCTCTCCCACGGAGTTGTCGGACAAAAAAGGCCACAAAGCCAATTTTGTGGCGATGTTGTTTGGTGAAATATAGAAAAAATAGAGCACAACAAACAAATAACACAGCACCACTGCAATCACTGTGAAGAGGATAATCCAAATAATTTTGCTGTTTTTGCTTTTTTCTTCTTCCATATCAACCTTTTTGTTAAATTTCAAATTCACAAAACGCAAAACTTGTGCAAGCGAAAAAACATCAAGACAAACGCAACAATATTTAATTTAAGTATAACTCAATTTGACCAAAAATTGCCAAATTTTCAAACAAGAAAATGTTTGGAATGTTTAAAAATTTTTGCGAATTTTGAAGAATTTTAATTCGACAATCAAAAATTGTCCGTTTTCGCTTTAATTTCCAAAAAGAAGAAAAATTAAAACTCATCACAAAATCTTAAAATTCAATTCAAAAAAATCTCTAAAACCACAAAACTCAAACCGCACCGCACATCGCATTAACGAGTCAACCTTAAGAAATTTTTTGCAAACTCAAATTTAAAACAAAACAAAGTTTGCTTAAAACTCAAAAACAATCAGATGATTTGCAAACTTTTCTTAAACACCTTTCTAAAGTCGTCCGAAACTTTCATGCTTTGGATGATTTCAAAAGATGGGTCTGCATTCACAACAGTTTTCATGATGATGCTGTCGCCCAAGATGTCGCAAATGATGTCGTTGATGACATTCTTTCTTGACGCGTTAAGGTTGACAGCCAACCTCACAAGCACACCCATTTTTCTGATTGCGTCAACATCTTCATCCGAGAGGATGTCTTTATATTTCATCACTTCTGGCAAATTGAAGTTGTCCAAATTCTGACAAGAGCAGGCAAAAGCAGCAAGCACAATGTCTTTTTGAGAAGCGCCCGCAATGGCAGAATTCAAAATTGTGTAGTATGCATGTTTTTGATTGTCTTTGAAACTGATAAATTTTCCGCAATCATACATATAAGCCGCAATTTTGAGAGGTTTTGCATAGACTCTTGGCAACTTGTGCACAACTTTCAACTGTTTAAAAAGCAAGATTGCCATTTCGTAAACCTGATTGTTGATGGCAAGCCCCTCTTTTTTGAACTCATACAGCGCATCCAAACTGTTTTGAAGCATGTCGGAATATTTCTCATTTGCCGTGCCAACAAGGTTTGAAAGCACAACACCCTCGAGCGCATAGGCAGAAGAAACACAAATGCTTTCAACTTTCAAAATGTCATAAATTGCCGTGATGATTGCCAGCCCACCATTGATGCTTTCTGCACCCTCTGGGCCAAGCCCCTTGATTTTCTTGACTTTCTGCGCGTCCACGCCACTGACAAAAGCGCCAACCTTTCCAACACCTTCAGAAGAAAGGTCATAGTTGTTGTCAATATCAATTGGATATTTCAACAATTTCTTGGCAATTCTTGCAACGTCAATGAAACTTTCACCACAGCCAATCACAAAATCGCCGTCATAACTTTTGACAAGAGAACACTTCTTCAAATCTTTCTTAACCAAAGCCACTTTGTCGGCAAAAGTGCCGTCAATGGCTGAAAGATTGCTGTATCCATAAGGAATGGAGTTATATTCCACCACATTGCGCTTTGTGAACTTCAGAATGTAGGTATGATATGGATCAATGTCAACAATATATCCTTTTGACGCATCAATTTTTGACATGCAAGAAAGATAGACATTTCTCACCACCTCATCATCATTTGAAATAAGGAAATTCATGCCGGTGTTGGTGTAGATTTCGTCCAAAAATCCGCGATAGTTCCTTGCTTTCACAATGATGTTTGAAGCCACAGCAATCATTTTTTCAGCTTTAAAAGTTTCAATTGTGAAACGATAAATGTTTAAAATTTTCAAGATGTCATTTTTTGATTTTGGGCTGAAAAGACAATCTTTGACAATGTCACCTGTCAAATCATAATAGTTTTCCACCTCTTCCAAAATGCGATATCTTCCATTTCGACTTTGAACAATCAAAAGTTTGACTCTTCTTTCATTCAAACTGATGTATGCAATGTTTTCCATTATGCCTCCTTGTCTAAATCAATTGCGCTCACAGGGCAACTTGCCTGACAAGCACCACAGTGAATGCATTTTGTCTTGTCAATTTGCGCTTTTCCGTCTTTGTCAAAAGAGATTGCACCCACTGGACAGATTGCAACACAAGTTCCACATCCAATACATTTGTTTTTATCAACCATTTTTCACCTCGTATGAAAGCATAATTCTTGCTTCATACAAAATATAGCACAAAAAACAAAATTTGTCCACCTTTTTAGCAATTTTTGCAATTATTTTTTAAATAATTTAATAAATTCAACAACCGCCAAACCGCACAGAAAAACGCCAAAAATGATTTTCAAAATTCTTGAAGGCAAGAAGGACATTGCCACTGCACCCAAAACGGAAAAAATCACACCAAAAAGGATAATCCACCAAATGTTTTTGGTGACAATGTAGCCGTTGCGATAGTGAATATAAATGGAAAAAATTGCCATAACCAAAAAACTGAGCAAATTGATTCCTTGCGACAGCTTTTGGTCAAAATCAAGAAAAATGGTGAGAATTGGAATGAGTAGCGTCCCACCGCCCATGCCCAGCCCACCAAAAATGCCGGAAACAAGCCCCGCCAAAACCCAAAGAAAATAAGTCAAAAAAGTCATATCCTTATTTTCAATCAAAAATCATTTTTTATGAAACACATAATTTTTTGTTTTTTCCGTCATTCTGAGGCGTCCATGACGCTTTTTTTGTAAAAGATGTTTTTACTCGTCATTCTGAGCCAGCCGTCAGGCTGTGTCGAAGAATCTCAAAAACATCATTTATGCAGACTGCCAATAAAATCTAAACAAAAACAATCAAATCTCGTTGTTGTTTAACTAACATAACTGAAAAAATGTCATCAATCTTTTGAAAAACTTCATTCTGCTCTTTTGTCAAACTTGCAGTGAATTTATCAATAATTTCACCATCATGAACCTCTTTCCTAAACTCACTCAAAGGAATTTCTCTTTTGATATATGCCTGTTCAATAATGTCAACAAGGTCAATTTGATATTTAATCATATCCCCTCCTCAAATTATTTTAATCATCTTAATTGCTTAAGAATAATCAAACTCATTGTAACAAAGAAGTTCTAAGATTTAACCAAATGGGTAAATTATACCCACTTTTTTTAAAGATATTAAACGAACAAAATGTATTGTCAACGCAAAAAGACATAAATAACGCAAAAAAAACTCAACCAATTCGGCTGAGTTTTTTCTTTTTTATATTTCAAAACTTATTGTTTCTTTGCACTTTTCTTATCTTCAACAACAGTCTTGTTTTTGTATGTGCCACAGTTTTTGCATACAGTGTGAGGTTTTTTAAGTTCGTGGCATTTTGGACATTCAACAAGTGTTGGAGCCTCTGCTTTGAAGTTTGCAGAATTTCTTGTGTTTCTTCTCTGTTTTGAAACTTTCCCCTTTGGAACTGCCATCTTTGTTTCTCCTTTTAAGTTTCTTCTTTGAATTTGCGATTAAAATCAAGCATAATTATACAACAAACAAAATCATTTGTCAACTTATATTTGACTTTTTTGCCAAGTTTTTTAAGTTTTTCCGAAAATTATTTCTTTCTTTTCAAACTTTCAACAATTTTCTTTGTCTCAAGTGCCATCATCAACTCTTCATTTGTTGGCACAACATAAAGTTTGATTTTTGAATTTGGTGCAGAAATCAATTCAACTTCACCACGCTTGCAGTGATTGTTTTTCTTCTTGTCAAGCACAATGCCAAGTTCTTCCATATCCTTGCAAATACCCTCGCGTGTCTCTTCGCCATTTTCGCCAATTCCGCCTGTGAAGACAATTGCATCCACTCGGTTGAGCACTGCCAAATAACTTCCAAGATGTTTTTTGATGGAATATGCAAGCATTTCGAGAGCCAATTTGCAACGCTCGTTGCCCGCTTTTGCATCTGCAATAACTTCACGCTGGTCGCTTGAAACGCCAGAAACGCCCAAAAGTCCGCACTTCTTGTTGAGGTATGTCAACACTTCGTCAACTGTCATCTTCTTCTTGTTGCACAAATATTGCACAACTGTTGGGTCAATGTCACCAGAACGTGTGCCCATCATCACCCCTTGAAGCGGTGTCAATCCCATGGTTGTGTCAACACTTTGTCCGCCTTTGACAGCAGTCAAACTTGAACCATTCCCAAGGTGGCAAACTATGATGTTGAGGTCTTTTGGTTTTTTGCCCAAAATCTTTGCCATTTCAAGTGTGATGAATCTGTGGCTTGAACCATGAGCGCCATACTTTCTGATGTGATATTTCTCATAGTCTTTATAGTCAATTGCATACATATATGCTTTTGGTGGCATTGTCGAATGGAAAGCCGTGTCAAAAATCAGAACTTGAGGCACATTTGGCATAACCTTTCTGCACGCCTCAGCACCCATTGCATTTGCTGGGTTGTGAAGTGGAGCAAGGTCGTCAAGTTCGTGAAGTTTTTTCATAACTTCATCAGTCACAAGCACACTTTCTTTGAAAAGCCAGCCACCTTGCACAACGCGGTGTCCAACAGCATCAATTTCGTCCAAACTTTTGATGACGCCATAATCTTTGTTCACCAAAATGTCAAGCACTTTCTTGATTGCTTCTTCATGATTTTTTGCACCAGGAAATTTCTGCTCCTGTCCGTTGTGCTTATAAGTGATGTCAGGCTTTGAAAGTCCAATTCTGTCACAGACACCTTTTGCAAGCACGTTTTCAGTTTTCATGTCCAAAAGTTGATATTTAAGTGATGAACTTCCTGCATTGATAACCAAAATTTTCATATATATTTCTCCTTTTATGTTTGTTGTCTTTCTTTTTGTTTTTCATTCTTGATTATTCTTATTTTTATTTATTTCTTGTTTTGATTTGTTTGCATTTTTTTAATTTGGTCTTTAATTTTGTTCGTTTTCTTTCTTGTCTCAATTCTCATAGTTTCTTGCATTCCACACCACATGTTGTTGTGTTATGCATGCATAATACACAAAATCTTGAGATTGTTGTCATTTGTCTTTTTTCTTGTTTTTCTTCTCTTCTTTTGGATTTTTCTCTTTTTCTTCTTGTTTCACATTTTGCTTTTCTTGTTTCGCAGTCGTCTTTTCTGTCTTTTCTTTTTCTTCACATTGAAGCGCTGTGATTGCCGAAACCACAACAATATCATTAACACTGCAACCTCTTGAAAGGTCATTGATTGGCTTCTTCAAACCTTGCAAAATTGGACCAATTGCATTCAACCCGCCAATGTATTGAAAAGTTTTATAGCATATGTTCCCCGCCTGCAAATCTGGGAAAATCAACACATTTGCGTCACCTTTAAGCGGACTGTTTGGCGCTTTGTGAGAAGCAACCGATGGAACCATGGCTGCATCAAACTGCAATTCTCCATCACACAAAACATCCTTTTCTTTCTTTTGGAATTTTTCAAAAGCAGTGCGCACTTTGTCCACATATTCCGACTTTGCACTGCCTTTTGATGAATATGACAAAAATGCAACTTTTGGAACAAAACCAAACATCTTGGCACTCTTCACACTTTGAGAAGCAATTGTGGCAAGGGTGTCCGCATCTGGATTTTCCAAAACTCCGCAATCAGACAAAATCAGTGCCTTGCCTTTGAGGAATTTGTTTTTGCCATAAACCAAAAAGAAAGAAGAAACAGGGTCTTTTTTGTTTTTTGCTTTGACAATTTGAAGTGCTGGTCTCACTGTTGTGGCTGTTGACGCTTCAGCCCCCGCAACCATGCCATCCGCATATCCACATTCAACAAGAAGTGTGGCAAAATAATATGGGTCTTTTTCAAGTTCGTCAGCCCGCTCCATTGTCATGCCCTTTTCCTTGCGTTTCTCATAGAGCGTTTTCACCAACTTTGCTCTGTCTGGAAAAGTGACAGGGTTGACAATGTCAAACTTTTCAAATTCCTTATCTCGCAAAATCAATGCGCTTGCGTCACCCACAAGCAACACCTTGACAATCTTTTTCTTTTGCAAAATTTTGACAGCCTCAAAGGTGCGGTCTGAAAAACTCACCTCTGGGAAAACAATTGTTTTTTGTCGTTTTTTTGCTTCGTCAAGCACACTTTCAATCTTAAACATACTTTTTGCCTCATCTTTTTCATTCTTTATTTGAGAAATTTATAATATACATATTTTAAGAAAACATTTTAAGAATGTCAAACAAAAAGGGGTGGTTTTTTGAAAAAAAAGTCAGAAAGAAAAACAAAACCAAGCACATTCGGCCTATCACAAAACCAAAACTTTGTTGGAACCATCCTCACACTTTTGGCGGCGTTTTTTCTTGTCTGCATGATTGCTCAGCCGGACAAGTTCATCAAGCAATCTCTTGACGGCATTTCTGCATGGGCTTTCAATGTGCTTCCAAGCGTTCTACCTTTCATGTTTTTCACCAAACTGCTTTCCAGCCTCAACATAATACAAAAACTCACGCGTCCGCTTGCGCCTTTCAGTTCGGCACTTTTTAAAACTTCTCCAATCTCCGTCTATGCTTTCACCATGGCAATTCTTTCGGGCTATCCAGTCGGCTCGAAAATGGTTGCCGACCTTTACATGCAAGGACAAATCACAAAAGAAGAATCCTTCAAAATGACCTCTTTTTGCTCCACATCCGGCCCCATGTTCATTGTCGGCGCGGTTGGAATTGGAATGTTTAAAAATTCAACAGTTGGCTACATTCTCTTCATCTCCCACGTGCTTGGAGCAATCTTAAACGGAATAATTTTCAGAAATCTGAAAATTGAAGATGATAAAGTGAAAATTTTTGGAGGAATAAAACATAAAACACTCAAAAGGAAATTCAAAACCAGCGTCCAAAACACCA
Source organism: uncultured Clostridia bacterium (assembly GCA_944381135.1). Taxonomy (GTDB): domain Bacteria; phylum Bacillota; class Clostridia; order Christensenellales; family UBA1242; genus Caccovivens. Next base: position 243,191 of record CALWJY010000001.1, read on the forward strand.
AAATCACCGAGAACATCAGAAACATCGAAAAAATCGAAGAAAACAACGCAAACAACGCAAATTTTTCAAAACATAACACCTCAACAAACAACACAACAAAACCTGAGCACCACAACGCACAAATCGACACTGAAACCACACAACAGCGCAATCACAACGACACGCAAAACAACCCACAAAACAACTTCGAAAAACAAAAAATCGACATATCTGAACTTGTCACCTCTTCCACACTTGCCATACTTTCAGTTGGTTGCATAATCACCATATTTTTCATTGTCATCGAGTGTTTTTCGCCAATTTTAAACCTCTTGCCCGACAGCATAGCATACTTTCTTGAGGGCGTGATTGAAATCACAAAAGGTTGCCTCAGCCTTTCAAATCTTTCAAACATCAAACTCGCCGTGATTCTTTGCAGTTTTGTGATAAGTTTCGGCGGAATTTCCACACTTTTGCAGTCCATAACCATGCTTAACAAGGTGAAAATGCCAATCAAAATTTTTGTACTTCAAAAACTTTCTCACGGCATACTTTCAGCCATAATCTCCATTCCTTTAGTTTTGCTTCTTTTGTGAGCAACATGACATCGTCACTTTCTATATTGATTGGCAAAAACATCCAAACACTCAAAAATCTTCATCCAATTTTATGATAAAAATTTGGATTGTTGTGATTATTTTGTCATTTTGCCAACCATTTATGCCGCCAAAAACAATTTTAAAACGCTTCTGTCACCTAAAACAGCAGTCTGATTCCTCCTGCAAGCATAACAAAAACAAAAATCACCCTGACCACTTTTGCCGGAAGAATTTTAAGCAAAAAAGATCCAATCACGCCACCAATAAGCACCCCCGTGCCCACGGTTAGAAAAGGAATTGTTTCCAGATTTCCGCTGAGCAGGTATATGCACGCGCTGACAAACGAAATTGGAAGAATAACCACGATTGCTGTCGCATGAGAATATTTATCTGGCAAATGCAAAACCCTTTCAAGTAAGGGAACACACACCATTCCTCCCCCTCCACCAAAGAAGCCATTGACAAAACCAACGATTGCTCCACAAAGCGACAAGATGAATTTGCTTTTTGCTGACAACTTTTCTTCCTTAAAATCTTTCTTCACCTCATCTTTTTCAAGTTCCTTTTTGACCGCACCATCTTGCTTCACGACATTCTTAACCCTCACAAACCGCCCTCCTCTTCAATTGGAAAAATATAAATTAAGCATTTATATATATTTTAGATAAAATTAATAAAATTATTTGGACAAAATATTTGATATTTCATCTAAATCATGCTATAATATGAAAGTTAGATTTTAATGCAAAAGGTGAATTATGGAAAAAATTAGAAAAATCAAAAACAAAATCTTGATGTTTGTGTTTGCACTCATCTTCCCACTTTCCGCTTGCGGAATGGTTTATTCACTGACAAATCTCTCAGTGGCAAAAGCTGAAAGCAGTGGAACACAATACAGCAAAAGCTATGTCAGTGAAGTTTCACTTTCAAACAACAGCTTCAACTCAAGCTCTTCAAACTACACTCTTTCCACCTCCCTCACAGGCTGGACAGGACAAGTGAACGACAGAAAAACAACAGCAGGAATCATCAGTGTTGGGCCAACATTCCAAAACTATATGTCTGGCACATATTATCTTTCAAACAACCCACTTGCAAAGGGCTCAGACAACCATATTTTGATGATAAACTCCCGCACAAGCAGTGACACATCATATTCTCCTGCAAAACAAGGATATCGCTCTGGAGATGTCACACTTGAAGCAAATTCATACTATTCTTTCCAAGTTTCATTCAAGAGTGACTCAAACTATTCTTCCTCAGACACCTATGTTCAAAGCGGTCAAATTGAAACCGAACCTGCAACCATCACAAAATACACTTTCAATGGTGGAAGCAACTCTGAAACATTGGTTGGCTTTGGAGAAGACAGCTATATCAGCTTCTCATATCATTCTCAATATTACTATCTTCAAAAGACACTCAGTGAAGAGCACACCACCCTCAGCGCGCAAACAGATGTTGAAGTTTTCTATGAAGACGATGAATATGTTGGAATCATGAATGGCGAAACACCTGTCTATGTTCCACTTGAAGATGTTGAAGGCGAAGTTGTGACAGATGGCAAAGTCAACATCATTGAAGGAGCGCGCGCATACACCTGCAACATTCAATATGACCCAGATGGTGCAAACGGAAATGGAAACTATGTTGTTCCTGTTGGCACACCATATTATTCTCGCCAAGTGATTTATGACCCAATGTCTGCTTCAACCTATGGTTCAATCTATTTGACAGGTCTTGTGGATGAAGACGGAAACACTGTTGAAGCACAATACACAAAAGTAACTTCAAAAGAATGGGTAACCTTCTATTTCTTCGTTGCCACAGGTGATGAAAGCCAAACAATCAACCTCGACTTGTGGCTTGGCTCCACCGACACAACTGTGAGTGGTGTTGTATTCTTTGACGAATGCAAGATTTATCAATACAGTGAAAATGCTTTTTGGAAAAATTATAATCAATATTACGGCAAAAACTACACACAAGAATATGCAACAAGCGACGGTCGCACAGAAACTGTTGTCACAAATTGCACAAGTTTGGTGGACTTGAGAGATGAAAAAGAAAATGAATATGCCGACATGAATTTTGATTTCGAAAAAGGCATATATAATGATGAAATTTCCAGCCTTGAAAATTGGACAAAAGATGAACACAGCACAGGCAACGCTCGCGTTTTTGATGCAACATCTCCAGAATTTTTCAAATCAACAACAGGATATGATTTTGTTGGCTCCAACCTTGGATGCAAAGTTATGCTTGAAAATGATGAAATTGTTTCAATTCAAGACAACCGCTATGTTTTGGGGCTTTGGGCTGAAAATAAATATGTCAAAGTGACATCCGAAGACATTGACATCAAAGCAAATGAAATCTACAAAATCTCGGCACAATACAAAATCTCATACCTTGAAAGTGGAAGTGTTTACCTCTATGTTCAAGAGAATGACAATGTTTTGACAAAATATAACCTAAGCGACACACAATATTCAATCAGCGCCGAACAAGCCAGCAGTGCAGTCACAGAAAATGGCGACAACTCTTTCACAAACGACTATGCAACAATTGAGTTCTATGTGAAAGGAAGCGCCCGCTATGATTCTTCCATCAACATTTCTCTTGGACTTGGCAGTTCAAGCGAAAGTGCCACAGGATGCGTGGTTTTTGATGACATCACAATTGAAAAAGCAACAACAGATGAGTTTTCTTCAGCAACAAACGCCTACGAACTTGGCGTGCTTGAAACCTCACCAACAGTCACAAATGGAAACTTTGACAGCGTGACAATTTCTTCAGCAGATGCAACTGCTCCTTTCGCTCCAGAGGGCTGGACAATTGAAAGCGGAGACGGCTTCTCGTTTGGTGGAGTCATCAATGTTGAAGAAGACAAATTTGCAGAATATCTTTCCGCATATGAAGAAAATCAAGGAAATCTTGACACTGCCGACCTCAACAATCCATATTATTGGGCTTCATATGGCAACCCAATGAACAGTTATGGCGTAGCAGACGCTGACAACATTTTGATGCTTGCAAACATCACATCAAATTGGCAAACGCTTCAGTCAAGCAACATAAGCCTTTCGGCAAGCACAGCATATAAACTCAGTTTTGACTATAAAACATTCAACACAAACACAGCCACTCCTGCAAAATTCAAAGTTTCAATCTTCAGCAGTGAAGGCTTCAAACTTTTCGAATCAGACCAAATTTCATCAACATCTTCAACTAAAAGAGGATGGGAAACCTATGAAATCTACTTGCAATCATTCTCTGGCGCAAGCGAAATCTATGTTCTCATTGAATTTGGAGATGAAAACACTCAAAACACAGGTTTTGCATACTTCGACAATTTCAGACTTAATGACGGAGTGACAATTCCTGACAGTGACACAATCAATCTTGTGGATATGTCAGATTTCTATATGAACATTCCAACAAACGACATCACATCAGACCTTGACACAACCTCCACCCCAGCCTATACAGGCTCGGTTGCAAATGGCTCGTCAAGCGGAATCACAGGAGGAATTGTTAAGAGTGATAAGTTTGATGAAAACAGCAATTTCTATATTTCAAAAGAAGATGAAGATGATGAAGCCGAAAATGTATTCTTCATTCAAAGCCAAGGTGCAGGTTCCTACACAATCCAATCAAACTTCAACCTTGACCTTTCTGCTGACACTTACTATTCTCTCACTTTCAAACTTAAGACCTATTTCGCTGAAAACAATTTGGATGAAGATTTTGATTATTCCTATGGAGTAACGATTGGAATCACAGGGTTTGATTATGTGACGGAACTTAAGTCCAATGAAGAATATGGTGAATATACAATCTATTTCCATCCAAGCTCAGATGTTTCTGGACAACTTTACATCGCTCTTGTTTGTGACACCAATGAAACAGCTGGTTCAATGGCAATTTATGACATCGCTCTCAACACTGTGGATGAAAACGCCTATACGTCAGCACAAGAAATTGTTGGCGGCAGAAGATATGATGTCAATTCAGATCGAGTTGCAATCGCCTCCCAAACAGATGCAGAGGACGACAACACCGGTTCAGATGACGAAACAACAACAGATGATGAAAACACGGGTTCAACCAACTTCAGTTGGCTCTACATTCCAACAATCATCTTTGGAGTTGCAATCATTGTTGCAGTTGTTGGATATTTCCTTAGAAAAATTGACGTAAAGAAAGTTGAAAAGAAACGCAAAGAAACTTACGACCGTAAACAGAGTTTGAATGTTGACACTGTCAAACTTAAAGCAAGACAAGAAAGAGACAAGGAAGTTGCTGAAATTCAAAGCACAATTGACAAATTCCAAGCAGAACTTAACAATCTTGAGAAAGAACATAAACAGAAAGTCATCACTCTGCGCGAGAAAGACAAAGGCAAAGTTTCCAAAGAAACCGACAGAGAGTTTAAGCAATATGCCCAAAAACACACTGTCATTGTTGAAAGAATTGAATCTTTGAACAAACAAGTTGCCGACATGAAGACGCCTGAATATTTGCTTTCTCTTGAAAGAAAAGTCTTTGCACAAGAAGAGATGAAACAAAAAGAACTTGCAAAAGCCTCAAAGATTTTGAACAAAGAAAACAAAACAAAATCTGAAGGCAAAACTGAAACAACAACTTCTTCAGAGAAAAAGACATCAAAAAAATCAAACAACAAGATTGAAGAAGATGTGACAAGTGAAATCTCTTCAAAGAAAAAGAAAAAATAAGTTTCCCTTTAAAACTTAAAAATCTTTAAGGCAAAATCTAAATAAAAAAAGATGCAAAAAAATGCATCTTTTTTTATTTTTTTCTTTTCACACATCTATTTTTTCATAACCTCTTATAAGACAAGTAAGTTTAAAATGATTTTTGACATGCTTAGAACATCTTAAATTAAAAAATGATTAAAAAAAACTAATAAAATTTTTCAAGTTTAGTGCCGTTTTCAACAAGTTGTCAACAAAAAACACAGAACAAATGCCTGTGCTTATGCTTAAATTTTAAACTTGTCTATTTTTAGTGAAAATCAATCAAATTTCGAATTAAATTTAATTTTAAAAATCGTCATCATCGTCATCGTCGTCATCAGCGCTGTCTTCATCTTCATCGTCAAGGTCGTCTTCGTCGTCATCATCCAAATCAAAATCTTCATCGTCATCAAACTCTTCATCAAGGTCGTCATCTCCGAGGTCGTCCAAAGAGCCATCATCGTCCAGCCTGTCATCAAAGCCAATGCCGGTGTCCAAATCGTCATCCAAAATTTCGTCATCAAGGTCTGTGACTGAAGCCATGTCTCCCGTTTCTTCATCGTCATAAACAACTTCGTCTTCGTCACGGTTGAGATATTCCTCCCAATCGGTGTTGATGTCTTCTCCATCCGATTGGTGTTCTTTCAAACATGTTGCACACATAATTTCATCTGGCTGAATGTAGTTCGTCTTGCAAATTGGACACAACTCCAAATCCAAATCTCCGATCAATTCATCTTTTTTTGCAGAGAGTTCTGCCTTGCAGACACTGCAAAGTTTGTCTTTCTTTTCGATGTAATTAAGTTCACATCTTGGACATCTTATATAGACAGGTTTTCTCATATAAATCTCCTTTATGTTTCGTATTCTACATACATTTGCTTTGATTGTCAACTGATTTTCAATCTTTTTTTTGTTTTTTCTTCAAATTATCTTCAGCCTGAGAAAGTCGCAAATATTTTGGCACCATCTCCTCAATTTTCACAAACTTTTTCTGCCTTTCTTCCTCTTTTGCAAACTCCAAAAGGTCCTTGGCTGTGATTTCAATTTCAAAAACATCCTCTCCGGTCAAATCACCTTTAAGCGCAAATTTTGGGACATAAATTTTCTCAAATTCTGTCCGTTCAATCAGCGCTTCATTTTGTATTGATATTCCATTTTCATCAAAATATGCAACAAAAAACAAATCTGACAAAGCATTAATCATACAGGCAAATTTCCCCTTGCAAAGTTTGCGTTTGGCAATAATATATGCCATAAGCCCCAAGGATGACAAAGCCTCAAATTTCAGCATCTCATTCACGCATCCAAGCGCCTTGGCAACTGCCGTTCCAATTCTCAGCCCCGTAAATGAACCCGGACCCACAACAACAGCCACAGTTTCCACATCAAGAATGTCAATTTTTGCTTCCTGACACATCTCATCAATGGTTTTAAGCATATTCTCTGAATGTTTGCTGTTTGCGTCAACATCACGCGTCACAACAACTCCATCTTTTGTGCACAGCCCCAAATTTGCCGTCATAAAAGCAGTGTTGATTGCAAGCATCACTTCACCTCCCTGATGATGAATGTTCTGTGATTTTCGCCCTGCTTTGTGATTTCCACAACAAAATCCGCTTTCTTAATCAAACCTTCCACATTTTCTGGCCATTCCACCAATGCAATGCCGTCCAAAGTCTTTTTGTCAAAATATTCAGCAAAACCAACATTCAATGCCTCTTCTGCAGAAGAAAGCCGATACATGTCAAAGTGATAGATTGGAAATTTTCCTTGATAGGTGTTCAAAAGCGTAAATGTTGGGCTTGTCACAACATCATCACACCTAAGCGCCTTGACAAGATGTTTGATGAATGTTGTTTTTCCACTGCCCAAATCGCCCTCAAAAAGCACAATCATTGGGGCTTTCATCAAAAGCGCAAACGCTTCTGCAAGTTTTTTTGTTTGAAGCTCGCTCATAATTTCTGTTTTAATTTTCATTTGCTTCTCTCCTTGCCAAATATTCTTTTGCTTTCTTTTGACAAAACTTTCTAAACCAAATTCCAATTGCACAAATCACCGCCGAAATCAAAACACCAGCAATGACATCTGTCAGATAGTGCTTGCCGAGATACATCCTCGATAGGCACACCAACAAAACATAAACCGAGCAAGACACCACAATTCCCACGCGCGCCCATTTGCCTTTGAAACAACTGAAAAGATAGAAAGCCAAGAAAATTGCAATTGCCGTAGCACAAGCGGCATGTCCACTTGGAAAACTGAAATCTTGCACTGCATCGCCAATGTTTAGGATTGTGTCTGTTGCGTTGAAAGGTCTGATTCTCTGCACCGTGCCTTTGATTATGCGCACTGTCAAATTGACAAAACCGTATGTGAACAAATACCAAAACCAATTGTTGCTTCTGCGCAGAAAAAAGAAAGCGCAAAGTGCAATCACGCCCAGAACACTGCCAAGTTGCGAGATGATTTGAAAAACGACATCAAAGAAATCGCTTCTGCCCGCCTGCAAAAATTCAATAATTCTTATTTCAAAATCCATCAGTGTTATTGTAACAAATTATAACAAAATATACAACAAAAATCGCCACAAATCACAAGATTTCATGCGCACAAAAAATTTTTCTGCTCACTTCATGGCAATAAAAACATCCCTTCTGCACAAAAAAACACTTCTGCCATGCCAACTTAAAACGAACCGAAAAATTGGTTGTAAATAAAACTTTCAAAACAAAAGATGACTTTGTTTTTCAACAAGCCATCTTAATTTAAAAAAATTTAAATTCGGTTTAATTGATATAATTCAAATTAAATTCACTTATACTCAACATCATCGCATTCCAATAATGCAAATTTTGCGAAATCATCCACGCTTATAAACAACTGCAACACCATCTTCAAAATTGAAAAACTTTGCCTCAAAGTCCGTGTCTTTCTGAATTTCCTTGATGAAAGCGCGCATGTTTTCCACAATTGTGCGATGCTTGTGCTTGACTGTTCCATCTGCTTGCACATATCCATGAAACAAAATGTCGTCACACACAAGCACCCCACCCGTTTTTAAAATTCTCTTAATTTCAGACAAATATTTCGCGTATTGTCCTTTTGGACCATCAAGAAAAATCAAATCAAATTTTTCATTGCAAGATTGCAGAAAATTCCAAGCGTCGCAACAAACAATTTCAAAACGCCCGCCAAAGTTCAAATTGGAAAGGTTTTTGAAGGCGTCTTGACAGTTCTCGGCATCTTTTTCCAAAGTGACAAGCGTGGCATTTGAGCTTTCTTGCAACATCACCGCCGCAGAATACCCCAAAAATGTGCCAATCTCAAGAATTTTCTGAGGCTTGTTTTTCCTCACAATCTCACGCAAAAGCGCTTCAGTTTGTGGCCTTATGATTGGATTATATTTTCTTTTCAAAAAACCTACAAAATTTTCTTTGACAATTTTTCTTTCAGTTTCTGTCAAAACCTCTTTCTTCATCATTTTTTCATCCAATTTATCATCCAACATCAAACAAAAATTCAGTTTCAAACAATCAGTCCAAAAGGACAATTGTCAAAATCATTGGACGGCGTTTTGTCCTTCTGTAGATGAAATTCGACACATTTCTCTTTGTGGTGTTTCTGATGATTGCAGGGTCGCATCCGCGCAAATCTTGTTCTTTCAAAGACGCAACAATCATGTTTTTTGTGTCTTGAACAAAGGCCTCCGCCTCATCTTGATACACCACGCCTCTTGTGATGATGAATGGCTCACCAACCACATCACCCGAAACATTGTTGATTGTCATGACAACCACGCAAATTCCGTCCTCAGAAAGTTGTTTTCTTTCTCGAAGAACATTGCTGTCCATGTCTCCAATTCCATAGCCGTCAATCAACCTTTGCCCAGCAATTGTGAAGCCCACTTTCTTTATGCTGTTTGGTGAAAGTTCAATTTGCGCTCCTATTGTTGGCAAAATGATGTTTCGCTCATCCATTCCAAGAGCCATTGCAAGTTGTTTGTGCATTCTCAAGTGCCTATATTCTCCGTGAATTGGGATGAAGAATTTAGGTTTTGTGAGAGCGTGAATTGTTTTGATTTCTTCTTGGCATGCATGCCCTGAAGCATGAACTTCTGCAAGTTCGTCATAAATCACATCAGCACCTTTTTGGAAAAGAGAGTTGATGACATTATACACGCTTTTTTCATTTCCAGGAATTGGTGACGAAGAAAAAACAATCAAATCATTTGCACCAATTTTGATTTGCTTAAATTCGCCTGCCGCCATTCTTGAAAGGGCTGAAAGAGGTTCTCCCTGACTTCCTGTTGTCACAATCACAAGTTCTTTGTCGGCGTATTTATCAATTTTGTCAATGTCAATCATGTTTTCACGATTGAAAGAAATTTCACCAATTTTCATGCCGACATCAACGATGTTAATCATGCTTCGTCCTGTGAATGCCACCTTACGCCCATATTTTTCAGCCAAATTTAAAATCTGTTGAAGTCTGTGGATGTTTGACGCAAAAGTTGCCACAAAAATTCTGTTGTCTGGATGAACCTTGAAAATTTCATCAAGTGCGCGTCCAACATTTTTCTCGCTCATGGAGTATCCTTTTCTGCAAACATTTGTGCTTTCACACATAAGCAAATTGACACCTTTCTTTCCAAGTTCGCCAAAGCGCTGGAGGTCAGTCATTGTGCCATCAATTGGTTCAAAATCAATCTTAAAGTCTCCTGTGTGGATGACATTTCCAGCAGGTGTGTTTATGCAAAGTGCCAAAGAGCCCGCAATCGAGTGCGAAACCTTGATGAATTCCACCGAAAACGCGCCAATCTTAAGTACATTTTTTGGTTTCACTGCAACTGCTTTATATTTCACTTTTGGATGTTCTTTCATCTTGTTTTCAACAAGCGCAAGCGTCAATTTTGAGCCATAGATTGGTGCATTAATTTGTGCCAAAACAAAAGGAAGGGCTCCAATGTGGTCCTCATGACCATGCGTCAGAAGGATGGCTTTAACCTTGTCTTTGTTGTTAATCAAATAGGTGATGTCAGGAATGACAACATCCACACCTGGAAGGTCGTCTCCCGGAAAAGTCATTCCGGCGTCAACCACAATGATTTCGTTGTTATATTCAAAAGCGGTCATATTTTTTCCAATTTCACCGACACCGCCCAAGAAGGTGATTTTAAGTTTGTTGTTCATATTTTTCTCCTTTTATGTAATTTTTTATTTTTTTATTTAATTTTGTTTTTAATTTAATTTGATTTCGCTTTTTTGTTTTTCCCTTTTTAATTCTGTCTTTTAAATTTCGCTTTTTCGTGAAAATCTTTCAGAAAAAAACATCAAGCTTGTTTAATCCATCTCTCACATTCCACACAACTTCATCTTCACTTTTGCCATGTCATTTGGTTTAAACTTTTCAAAACAAACTCATAAAATCAAAACAATTTGCTTCAAGTCGCATAAATCAAAAAAAGAACAACTGCAACTTGGCAAAATGAGAGAGTTTTGAAAAGTTTAAATCTTCACAGCAAAATTTCAGCAATATGTCCGCTGAAAAATACAACAAAAGTTGCATAGAAGCAAATTAAGCAAAATTTTTCTTTTGCAAAATCTTTTTCTTTTGATTTTTTGCAAGCGCACTTTAAGCAAGGCATAAATGCAAACAATAAAAACATAATGTTTGCAAAAACAAAATCCCATGCAAAAGCACGCAAACTTTGGCAAAATCACACAAAACTTCATCAAAGAATGTATGCCGTTTTGTTTATGTTGTCCACCTCTTCCAATTTTTTTGGAGTGAGGATGTTGACATCATTGTAATAAAAACGCATACCTTGGCTTGAGAAGAACATTGTCATGTTGAAAACGCAAAGCATGATTGTCATCAATGGCACAAGCGCAATCATTGTGTAAACACCAAAAATCAAAATCAAAAGCCAGAAGAGGAAGAAATAGAGCGCCGTTGTTGCAAAAGTGGAAAGAAGATGGCGTCTGACAGCCTTAAATCCCTTGCGGAACGCTGAAAACACATTGCAATCAAACACAATAAGCGCCGGCATCCAACCAAGCACCGTCAATTCATGAAGCGTGAAGAAAACAACCAAAATCACAAATTCCACCAAAGGCAAGAAATAGGTGATGAAGAAAGTGTTTTCAATTGTTCCAACGCCATAGATTGCTGAAATTGTCACAGCAAAGAACAGCAAGTTGTAGAGCGTTTTGCAAAGTGCAAACCCCAAAGATTTCCTAAGCCCCTTAACCAAAGCGCTGAAAAAGCCAACTTTGTTTTTGCTTGTCATATAGGAATAGAGCATTTCGCAAAAGGCATATTTCCCGATGTTAATCAAAAATGGAAGAATGATGAAAAGCACAATAAGCCCATAAATCATCAAACCGACATTTGCCTCAAAAACCTGCTGACAAGTGGCAAACGATGTGTGAATTATGTTGTAAATTCCCATACCAAGTGAGCCTTTAAAAACGCCAGCAAAAGCATCCAAAACATTGGCATTTTGAAAATTTGAAACGACCACATCTTGAAACTCAAAAATGACAGGAAGCAACAAAACAAGACACACACCCCAAATCACAACATAATAAAGGAAGAATTTGAGTGCTTTAACCCAGTTTGAACCAAAAAGTTTGAGTGAATACAAAAACAACATAAGACAAAACCCGTTTCAAAAAATTATTGAAATTTTTGACAAACTGTCAAATCTATCATTTTCAAATCTCAACAGTCATCTTTAAAGAATGAATTTGAGATTGACAACATGTTTCAAGCTGAAATTATTATATCACATAAAGACGAAAATGTAAACAAAAAACAACAAAAATCTTTTTGAGTAATCAAAAAGTCAAATTTTCTCTTCAGTTTAAATTAAGATTATAAAATCTTAAATAAATTTATAAAAAATTTTAACTAAATTATAAAAATTATATTTAAAAATATTTTCAAATTAAGAAAGTCGCCAAACTAAAAAATGTCAAATTAAAAAAGATTGTCAAATTGAAAACTTCAAATAAAAAACATTGAGATGATTAAATCTCAATGGCAAGAATTTTATAACATACAACTCCGCCCGGAGTTTGAACAGAAATTGTTTCACCTTTTTTATGTCCAAGCAAAGCCTTTCCAACAGGCGAAACATTGCTTATGATTCCTTTTCTTGGGTCGCTTTCGGATGAACCTGAAATTTGATAAACCACTTCTTCATCAAAGTCTTCATCATAAATTTTCACCTTGCAACCAACACTGACAACATCAGCATCAAGTTTTTTCTTGTCAATCACTTCAGCATTCAAGAGGATGTTTTCAATCTCGCTGATTTGCGCTTCAATTTGCGCCTGTTCATCCTTTGCAGCATCATATTCAGAATTTTCAGACAAGTCACCAAACTCTCTTGCAATTCCAATACGTTTGACAACTTCTGGTCTTTTCACGGTTTTAAGATGGTTTAATTTTTCCTCAAGTTGAATTTTCCCTTCTGGTGTGAGATAATGTTTTTCCATAATTTTTGCCTCCTTTAATCAAAAAACATTCAAAAAAAATCGACCAATTTGGTCTTTCATTAAGTTTTGAAACGTGGTTTGAAAGCAACAAATCGTCTTCCAAACACCTGACAAAACTTTCAATTTATTTCCTTTTGACCCCAATATTTTATTCTATTTTTCAAAAAAAGTCAACTAAATTAACAATTTTTTCAAATTAAAATCAGCTTTTTAAATTTGTAAACAAAAACTCACAAACTTAAAGCACAGCATTGCGTCAAAAGATAATGCATATGTTTTGTATTTTTTAAACTTTTATTCAAATAATAATATGTGAAAACACGAAAAAAGATGACAAAACCACAATAAGTTTGATTTTTGAAAATTTAAATTTTTTATGGTTTTCGGTTGAAATTCATCTTAAATTGGAGGATTTATATGTTGACATTCATTGCTTTTGTTTTGACACTTGCCGGTTGCATAAATTGGCTTTTGATTGGAGTTTTGCAATATGATTTCATTGCCGGTCTCTTTGGCTTTCAAGGAAGCATTTTTTCAAGAATAATCTACATCTTCTTTGGAATTGGTGCAGTCTATCTCACTCTCCGCGTCATAATCAACAAAGGCACATTCAAGATTTATGAAAAACGCAAGAAAAAGACAGCCGACATTCAAACAAACCAATTGTCACAGCAGGAAAACTCCTCTCAAAATGAAACAACAAACAACTCAACAAATCAAAATCAGCCAGCATATGTCAACATTGAAGCAAGTGAAGAAACAATTCCGCAAACTCAAGAAAAACCAAAAAAGAAGAAAAAATGGTGGAAATTTTGGGAAAAAGACGACAAAAAAAGCAAAAAATCTAAAAAAATAGAAAAAGAAGAAGTTTCCGAAAATGCAATTCAAATCACCATTCCTCAAAACACAGAAAACATGCAACAAAACACAACAGAAAGCGAAACAACCAGTCCCCAAAGTGAAACTCTGTCAGAAAGCAAAACCATTCAACAGACAAACACCAATTTCACACAAGACAATCTTTTTGATGAGCATTTGCACCACTAAGTGTCATTGACACTTTCTATTCTTGATTTATTCTTTCAAAAATTTTATGTTGTTTCCTGTCAATTTGTTCTCTCAAAATTGATTTGTTTCTCAATCTCAATCACAAACATTTTTGGTTTTTAATTTAATTGCAAGAATTTGATTTTTAATTTCATTTACAATGATGTTTAAAAACTGATTTTAATTTCATCCATATACACTTTGATTTTTCAGTTTTTTATGCTAAAATAATCAAAAATGAGGTTATTTTTATGAATTTTTTTGAAGCGGTATATAAAAAAGTGCAGGAAATTCCGAAAGGCAAAGTTGCAACCTATGGCGACATTGCAAAAGCGGTTGGAAATTCTCGGATGTCAAGACAAGTTGGTTGGGCATTGCATTCAAACCCGCAACCAAAGGTCATTCCATGCCACCGCGTTGTCAATCGCGAGGGTCGCCTCTCCTCCGCTTTTCGTTTTGGAGGTGTCAACATTCAAAAACAACTCCTTGAAGAAGAGGGCGTCACGGTTCGCGAAGACCTGACCGTTGACCTCTCTAAATTTCACCACACATTTAATGAAAACTTAAACTGATTTTCATACGTTTTCGCATTTTTCTGTAAGTTTTCTTTTGATTTTTTTCAATTTGTTTTTTTTCAGTTTTTCTTTAAAATGAAATAAAATTAAACAAATTTTAATTAAAAATTTCACATTTTTAAACCCAAATTGTTTATTTCTGGCAAAATCTGTTTCAAATCTGAAACATCATTTAAAACTATGTGCCATTTCGTTGAATTGCTTTTTTCGGCGTCATCCGGATTTATGCACAATGTGCGACATCCAGACAAATATGCCCACTCGTCATTTCCGCCATTTCCAACAAAGACGATGTTTTTTGCCAAAATGCCGGTTTTGATTTTAAATTCTTCAACAAAACGCGCCTTTCCAGCAAAGTCATAGTTTGTGCCTTGAATATGCAACAACCGCCCCCTTTCATCAAACTGCAAAACATTTGCATTTATGCTGTCAAAAAACTTAACATTCTCGCCCAAAACTCGTTCAATGACGCTTATTATGTTTCCGCTGACAATATGCAACGAAAATCCCTCTTTTTTCAATGTTTCGAAAACCTCGTGTGCACCCGAAATAAGTTTGGTTTTGTCAGCAATCTCATCAAGCACACTTTTGTTCATGCCCTTGCTTATGAAAGCTTCACAAGTCAAATCACACCATTGCTGGTGTGTGATTTTTTCTGATATGAAATCACCATACAACTTGGCATAATGTGAGTTTTTTCCAACATCAAAGCCTAAATTTTGCCAAATCGACTTCCAAACATTCGAATTTTTGCATGTCAAAGTTCCGTCGAAATCAAAAATCACACTTTTCATCAAAATCAATCCTTCTCAGCACTCAATTCTCAAACCGCCCTAAACCACTCAAACCTGCTGTTGAACAAAAATTCAACTCAAATTCAACTTTATTTCAACAAGTTTTGTCAACTCTTGTTGATTTCATCACGCAATTTCATCCAAAGTTTGCCCAATTCGTTTCGACCATCTCTGTTTGGTCCAATTCCCCAAAAAGAGTCTTTTGGACTGTCCTCACAAATGAGATGCCCCTTTGTTTTCAGAAGTTTCTCTTTCACTGTCGGGTTTTGCTCCATTTTGGCACGCAAAAGTTTTTCCATAAGTTCAATGTTGATGTTTTGCCAATTTGGGTCCACCTTATCCTTGTTTAAATCAGCAATCTTTTTTGCATCGTGAGGAGAATTGCTCTCAATAATTTGTTTTGCAATTTCAGGTGCGGTGTGGATGAATTTATATGATTGATACGCATGCTCAACAGTCTGAAAAACTTTGCCCCCAAATTCAAATTTAAAAGCGGAAAAATTATCAAGACAATAGAACTCTCGCGTGTAAAAACCAATGAAATCTCCATTCATGATGTTTTCTGCCAAAAAAATGTCCCGGTATGATTCCAAATCTTTAATCATTTTTTCCTCCCATACACAAATTATCCTTGTCGTCATCCCAATATTTCGTTTTCAAATCCAAAAGTCTTTCAATTTCTGCCATATCATAAAGCCTAAAATGGTTCAAGTCACAACCAACATTAAGCCCAAAAGGCTTCCACAACCCTGTCGTTCGATGAGTATGTCCAAACAAATTGACATATCCTGCTTTAAAATTTGATGGTTTGTGATTAAGATAAATTTTCAAGCCATCAACATTCAAAAATTCCTCTCTTTTGACATCTAAAAAACCACATTCGCACAAAAATGAGCAAAATTTCTCAAAATCGTCGTCAAAATGGAGTTTCATAATCATTTCATCATTGTTTCCAAGAATCAAAACAACTTTTGCCCGAATCTTCTTCACCAATTTATATGCTTTCTCAAAATCGGTCTCAACACCCGGAAAACAATAAACAAAATCACCCAAAAAATAGATGACATCATCTTTTCCAGCTTGTTTGTTCCATGTCCTTATTGTTTTTCTTGCAAACTGCTTCCAATTCTTGAAAGGTCTGTTTTCTCTTTCAATGATTCCATCATTGCCAAAATGCGTGTCACTTGTAAAAAATGTTCCCATGAATAAATTATACCAAATTCTGAGCATAAATCAATTCAAATAAACAAAAAACATCATAAATCACCAAAATCAATCAATTTCACCAATAAAATCAAACCGAACTAAATCAAACTAAATCAAACTAAAATATCCAGAGCCATTGAAACTTTCATCCTTTTGAATTGGAAAATCTTTGTCAAGTCTTTCCCAATCTTCTTTTGACAACTCAAAATTTTCCGTTTCAAGCACCTCATCAATATGTTTTTTGTTGGTGCTTTTAAAAAGTATGCTGACGCCGTCTTGCTGAGTGAGCCACTTCACCGCAATTTGAGCATTTGTTTTGCCATATTTTTTTGCAATCTCATCCAACATTGGAAAAGTGCCCGTTTGATAGTGCGGGTCGGTTGCACCCGGAAATGAAAAACGAATTGGACGCCACGCAATGAAATGCTTGCCCTCATTCCTGCAAAAATCAACAACGCCTTTTCTTTGTGATTCTCTTGCCACCAAGTTGTATTGATTTTGAACAACAAACACAGGCACGTTCAAAAATTTTTCATATTCTTTAATCGTCTCAACCGAAACATTACTGAGCCCAACATTTTTAATCACCCCACGCCTTAAAAGTTCGTTGAAAGCACTTGCGGTTTCCTTGATTGGAATTTCAGGATTTGGATGATGAACATACAACAAATCAACCCAATCAACACCCAATCTTTTCAGTGAAGTTTCACAAGAGCGTATGAAGTTTTCATAGCCCAAATTTTCAGATTTGACTTTTGTTGCAAGAAACAAATTTTCGCGCGGAAAATCTTTAATTGCCTGTCCAACCAACTCTTCACACTTCCCACCAGCATATCCCGCAGCAGTATCAATGTGTGTCACACCTTTTTCAAGCACATATCTAATCGCTTCAACATCTCTTGCGTCATCATTGTTTGGGTCAGGAATCACATCTCCGCCCATTTTCCAAGTTCCAAATCCAATCTTTTTCAATTCACTCACCACATTCTTCCTCGGAAAACAAATATTATTTTTTCTGTTAAATTTTATAATTTTTGGAGCTACTGGGCGGACTCGAACCGCCGACCTGCTGATTACGAATCAGCTGCTCTACCGACTGAGCCACAGTAGCACGAAGTGGCAAATGCCACATTTTTATTTGTTTTTATTCTCAAAATTTCAAAAATGATTTTAGACAATCCCTTTGATTTTGTCAATCACTTTCAAAACAATTGATTTTTAAGTTCAAATTTCGCTTCAAACTCTCACTCTTTCAAATCTGACAGTTTGAAAGAAACTTTGCCTTGTTCTTCATCTTTGGAAATCACTTCCACTTTCACATGGTCGCCAACTTTCGCAATTTCATAAATTTTCTTTGTGCGGTCATCTGTGGCATTTGTGATGTGCAAAAGTCCGCTTGCCCCGTTTTCAACATGCACAATTGCGCCAAACTGAAGCAGTTTGACAACTTCGCCGTCATACACCTCTCCAACGGAGAGTTCTTTCACTCTGGTGATTTTTGGGTCTTCCAAAGTGGCTTTAAGAGAAAGTTCCACTTTCTTATTTTCTCTGTCCACTTTGATGACTTTAAATTTCCTCACATCTCCAACATGAAGCACCTGCTCCACGCTGTCAAGACGCTCATATGCCACCTGTGAGATGTGCAAGAAACAATCAAACCCATCCACACTGACAAACGCACCATATGGCACAATGCGTTCCACCTTTCCCGTCACAATTTTGTTGATGAAAATGCTGTTCCAAAAGTTTGTCTCAATTGCAACACGCGTCTGCTCCTGCAAAAGTTTGACACTTCCAACAATTCTTTTGTTTTCTTTGTCAATTTCAGTCACAACCGCTTCCATTTGCTTGCCAACAAACCGACCAAAATGCTTAGGCTTCCACTCAGCCACCTCGTCAAAAGGGATGATGATTTCATAGTCTCCCATTTTCGAGAGAAGTCCATCCCCCACACCTGTTGCAACAAAAGTGAACTTGCTTCCAAGCCTCAAACTCTGCGCGTTTTGATTGGCTATTTTAAGTGCATCCGCCAAACTCTTTGATGCCTCAATCATGCCCTCTTCGTTTTTCTGTTTTGTGATGACCACAGCAAAGCGGTCGCCAATTTTGATTTTGGAATAGTCCTCAAAATCTGATGCAGGAATGAATGCGTCGTTCTTCCCACCAATGTTGAAGATGCAACCATCTTCGCGTCTCATCACCACCACACCATCAAAAGATTGTCCTTTGCGATATGAAGTGAAGGTTTTGTCAATCATTTCCAAGTTAAATTTTTCGCTCATAATGTCTCACTTTTTACACCTTTCGTAAATCTTCTGAACCTATCATATCAAAAACAAACAAAAAAATCAAATTTTTCAAGCATTTTAATGTGATTTTTATTAAATTTGAAATTTCCTAAGCATTGACAAAACCAAAATGGTATGCTATTATATTAAGAAACAAAATTTTTGAGGAGAAATTATGGAACAAAAGCATCACAAACCAAACAAATATCCACAAAGTGGCGGGAGATATTCATTGGAGGACTATTATCTTGCACTGAAATATCGAAACATGGACACACGCATGGAGGAACTTGCGTGGGGAATCATTCACACAATTGACAGATTTAAAAAATCAAACAGATCAATATGTCGAGGTTTTTGCATCTTGGACAGATGGAAAATTGGAACTCACCGTGACATCAATCAACATTCCAAACGAATTGAAGGGTGCGTTCATGCCTGAAGAGAGATTTAAATTTTATAATCTAAAACCTCAGCCAAAAGAATCAAAAATCGCAAATGGCAAACAAACAGAACCCACAAAAAAGGAAATAACAAGAGACAAATAATTCTCTTGTTATTTTTCTTTTCATTAACATTCATCAATAGCATCAATCAATCTTGTTTCCGCTTCTGCCCATTTGTGCAATTTCAAAAGCGAAAATCAAGAATTTTGCATATTTGAAATGAATTTATAGACTCTTCTCCAATTTTTAAGATAGCGCACATCGGTGTAGAAAGGTTTTTCGTCAGTCAAACAAATGGCGGTTGAAACTCTTGCCACCTCACGCGCAACCTTAATTTTGTCATCAATCATGACATCAATTTTTTCTTCCTCGCACGCAGGCGTCTTGTCTCTTGCGTTGACAATGATTTTGTCATAAACAAACCCGTGCTTGTCCAACCAATTTTTTGTCAAACCGTATGGGTCTTTGTGAAATTCAAAATCTCGACCCGTGATTATGTAAATCTCAAACCCCATTTTCTTCAATTTTCGAACATATTTTCTTGCACCACGTCGCATTGGTGCTTTTCTGATGATGTTCTCTTGAATGACACCCAAAAAAATATTTCAATTCAGGATATGTGAAATTGAAATTCTCTTTCCAATCGCTTCCGTCTGAATAGAACTCTCTAAACTTTTTGTTGTAATAAAATTTCCCAAAGCTTTTGGCATATTTGTTTGCAGCCCGCGCCAGCCTTTTGTGAACATTGTTCAGTGTGTCATCCACATCAATTCCAATTCTCATTTCTGCTCCCTGTTTTCCAGCATTTTTTCGCGAACAACTTGGTTCGCTTTTTCCAAAGTCTCCTCATCCAATTTCACGCCATAGAAATCTGAAAGTTCAAAAGGTTTGCCGACGCGATATACACTGCGTCTGAAAAGGCGTGGTTTCTTCTCAATCCAAATTGGCACAATTGGTGTTTTTGTCTTGATGGCAATAAGTGCCATTCCACTTTTAATTTCTCCCAAAATCATGCTTTCATCCTTAAGCCTTGTCCCCTCAGGAAAGATGAAAAGATGTTTATCCTCTTTCAAGCACTTCATGCATGCCTTGATGGCATTGATGTCGTTTGCCTCGCGGTCAATTTCAATTCCACCAAGCCACCTCAAAATTGCGCCAAAAAGTTTGTTTTTGAAAAGTTCTTTCTTTGCCAAAATTTTAATTTTTTTCTTGGTGTGCAGAAGATAGAGCACAATATCCCAATTGGAACGATGATTGCAAGAAAGAATTGCCTTTCCGTCTGGCAAATTTTTCTTTCCATAAATCTTTGTTGGATGCATGATTGTCAGTGGCAACCAAAGCAGAAATTTGATGATACGATAAAAAAACATACAATCTCCCAAAGCACAAAGTGCATTTATTTTTGAAATTTCAAAAATTAAGATTTCTTTTTTCAAATAGTTCTTAAAAAAATAAAATTTCAAGAAACATATAATATGATTATTAACAATTTTAACAAAAAAGTCAAATTAAAATGTCATTCTCTAAAATTTTTCGCGCAAGAAACCGCTTCCGCCCAGCATATTTGCAAATTGAATCCACCCGTGAACGCATCCACATCCAAAACTTCGCCAAGAAAATAGAGTCCACTTGTCAACTTGCTTTCAAAGGTTTTGGGATTGATTTCTTTCAAGTCCACCCCTCCGCTTGTCACAATTCCAGCGTTCAAATCATAAAGCCCGCCATATGTCAGTTTGAAGTCTTTAAGATTTTGGACAATTTTATTTCGCTCCTCTTTGCTTACACCGTTCACTTTTTTGCTTTCGTCAAATCCAATCTCGCGCACAAAAATTTCCGCCACTGCTTTTGGCAAAAGCCCACGAAAAATGGTTTTCACTTCCTTGTTTTTGTTCTCGGCAAAATCTCGTAAAAGCCTGTCATCCAACTGTTTTTCAGAAAGTGCCGGCTTGAAATCTAAAGAAAGTTCCACACTGCCAGCGCGGTTTATGTGGCTTGAAGCCGTAAGCACAATTGGTCCCGTGATGCCACAGTCTGTGAACATCATCTCGCCAAAATAGGTTTGTTTTTTGCCGTCCGCAATAAGTTTAAGCGAAACATTTTTAAGTGAAACACCCTGTAAATCTTTGACAAAACGGTCTTTCAATTTGACTGGACAAAGTGCCGGAACAAGTGGCACAATGTTGTGTCCAAAACTTTTGGCAAACCTAAATCCGTCGCCATCACTGCCTGTGGCGGAATAACTTTTTCCACCCGTTGCAACAATCACCCTGTCAAACTGCTCTCTTCCTTTTGTTGTTTCAACAAGAAAACCATCATCCGCTTTTGCGATGTTTTTCACCTTGCAATCAAATTCAAACTTCACACCTTTGCAATGTTTTTCTTTCAAAACTTTGATGACATCACTTGATTTGTCGCTTGCTGGAAACACACGATTTCCGCGCTCCACTTTGGTTTTAAGCCCAAGTCCCTCAAAAAACTCCACCGCATCCGCACTTGTGAAGTTGTAGATTGCAGAACGCACAAATTTTTCGCCACGCACCACATTCTTCAAAAATTCATCCACATCACAAAGGTTGGTCAAATTGCAACGCCCCTTGCCAGAAATGAACAACTTTTTCCCCGCTTTTTCGTTGCCATCAAACACAACAACTTCCAAGCCCTTTTCGCGCAAGAACCCCGAAATCATAAGCCCCGAAGCCCCAGCACCAACAACCGCAATTTTCATGTTTTTTCACCTGCCAACATTTCATTTTTCACTTCAAGTTCTGGATATAATTCCACCAAAATTTTATAAGTTTCGGGGAAATTAAGTTTGTTTTCTTTCATGGTTGGCGCAATGGTTTTGATGAAATTTTCTTTCACTCTTTCCTTTTGTTCGTCCGTATAGTTTTCCCATCTTTGCAAACAAATTGCCCCGCTTCTTTCAAGTTCCAAAAGTTTTTCATAACAATCTGGAATATGTTCACATTTTTTCTTATCCAATTTGATATTGTGCTCGCAAACATAAACTTGTCCTGTGATGTGCTCAATTTTTTTCGGATTTTCAACCTCAACAGAAAATATGAAACAGCCATGCCCTTTATACATCTTTTCAAAAGCATTTGGTGCTTTTTCCACAAAACACAAAGTTCCGTCTTTTTTCACCGCAAAACACATCAAAACACTTGACGCATACAAAAACGCACAAGCATAACTGTCTGTCAAGAAAATCACACCAGGGTCGTCCTTTCTTCCTGATTTGAAATCTGCTCTAAGTTCCGTCAAATTTCCGTTTTGTGTTCCGTGATAAAGACGCATTTCCACCTCTTTATTTTTTTGTTTTTCTTTATTTTAATTAAACTTTGTCAATCACTTAAAACTTTCAATCTCTTCAGCCGTCATAGGCTTTGTCTTCCCGCGCGAAAGTCCTCCAAGCCTCACACTTCCAATTCGGATGCGTTTCAAAAGCACAATTGTCTTTCCAATGCAATCAAACATTCTGCGCACTTGTCTGTTTTGCCCCTCGTCAATCACCACCGAAAGTTTGGTGTTTTTGCCGTCATAGGACAAAAACTTCACCTTTGCTTTTGGCATTCTGACACCATTTTCCACAACACCAGCACGCAAAACTGCAATTTCGCTTTCCTTAATTTCGCCCTCAATTGTCACTTGATATTCTTTTTCAATGTGAAATTTCGGATGAGTGATGAGATTGGCGAAATTTCCGTCGTTTGTCAAAAAAATCAACCCCTCTGTGTCATAATCCAAACGCCCAACATTAAAAAGTCTGACATCACTTTTCACCAAATCAAAAATGGTCTTTCTGCCTTTTTCGTCCTTAGCAGTGCAAGCATAGCCTTTTGGTTTGTTAAGTTTCAAATAGACAAGTTCGTTTGGCAACATCACCCTTTCGCCATCCACGCAAACCACATCTTTCTTTTCGTTCACAGAAACTCCAAGTTCTTGCACCACTTTTCCGCCGACAGTCACTCTGCCTTGCGAAATCAACTCGTCGCACTTACGCCTTGACGCCACCCCGCACGAACTTAAAAACTTGTTCAACCTCATCATGAAAATTCAACCTCCAACAAAAAATCCTCTCTGCAAAATCAATCTGCAAAGAGGAAATTTTTCAAAACACAAAGCGTCCATTTTAAACACTAAGCGCAAAATTTGCCACCATCTTTAAAAGCCAACTTTGGTCAAAAACGCTTAATTTAAAATTGACATCTTGTTGTCAAAATGGTTCAACTGCCCAATTCCCGAAAAAGTCTTTCATCCTCTGCATAATTGATTTAGGTTTGATTTCTTCTATTGTATAAATTTTTTCGGAAAATAGCAAGTCATTATTCAAAAATATTTCCACTTGTCCAATCTCGCTCCCTTTTACAAGTGGTGCTTCAAGATTTTGAGGATAGGTGTATTTGAAATTTAGGTTTTCAACTTCTTTTTCAGTGAGTGGATAGAAGAAATGTCCGCGCGTGCCAATTTTTGCACTTTCCACCCTGCCGTTTTCGACTTTCACAGTGTGGTTGAAATCATACATTTCAGTGAGGTCATAGAGTTTAAATGCGTTTGCACACTCTTGCAACATAACTGCACTTTCTTGAAACATAGGCCCGCAATTAAGCACCACACAAACAAGACGCAAACCATCTCCTTCAATTGCCGAAACCAAACATCTTCCAGCATCATCCGTGAAACCTGTCTTGACACCAATGCATCCGTCAAGAGTGGAAAGCAATTTGTTTTTGTTTTTCAAAAATCTGTTTTCGTCCTCGCCATTTGTGATTTTAATGTTTTTTGTGCTTACAATCTCTCTGAAAGTGTCGTTTTCAAGAGCATAGGCAGTTATGCACGCCAAATCATAGGCAGTTGTATAGTGTCCGTCAGCGTCAAGTCCGTGCGAGTTTGCGAAATGAGAATTTGTTGCACCAATCTTTCGTGCTGTGTCATTCATCATGGTGACAAACTCTGATGTCGAACCCGCCACATGCTCGGCAATGGCAACAGAGGCATCGTTTCCCGAAATGAGCATAAGCGCATAGAGCAGGTCTCGCGTGGAATAGACATCTCCTTTTCGAAGATAGAGCGAAGTTCCCGGCACACCCACAGCCTTTGGCGAAATTTCAAATTTTTCATCCAAATCTTTGCAGTTTTCAATTGCAGTGATTGCTGTCATAATTTTTGTTGTGCTTGCCATTGGAAGACGAGCATCCTCATTCACTGCAAACAATTTTCTTTTGGTGGAGGTTTCAATCACAGCACACGATTTTGCACTTGTGCTTAAGTTGATTGCGTTTGCGCTTGCAACATCATTAAAACAAATATGTGCAACTCCAACAAACAAAAACGAAAAACTAAGCGCAAAAATCAAAAAGCATTTGAAGCAATTGGAAATTCGTTTGAATGCACTTTTTGCACCGTCAGACACTGTTTGCTTTTCAATTTTCATATTCAATTTTTGTCCCGACATGTTGCACAACCTTTTTGAACTTTCATGCTTGGCAACCAAATTATTTTCACTTTTTTTGACCATCTTCTCCACCTTTATTTTGCTCTTTTTCAATTTTCGAAAGAAGAGAATTAAACATATTCAAAACGGTTTGATAAAGCGATTTGTTTTCCACGTTCACAAAATCAACCTCACCATTTGACTGCAAAATCAAAAAGCCCACAGGGCTGACACTCATTCCACCGCTTGAACCACCACTCATTGGAAAATGATTTGCAACTCGGCGCGAAGAGAGGTCGGCATATTCTCCGCCACCCACAACAAAACCAACTGTCACTTTTGAAATTGGAATGATTGTCGAGCCGTCTGGCGTCTCAATGCTTTCTCCCACAATTGTGCTGGAATCGACAATCGTTTTGATTTTATCCATGGCATTTTGAATGAGGTCGTTGATTGAAGTTGAGTTTGTGTAAATTTTCATTTTCGTCTCCTTTCTTTTTTCGCTCTTAACATCTTAAAAAATTTTAAGTTTCAAATTTATGTCAAGTTGTTTTTCAGTTTCCCTCAGGTTACGTTGCATAACTCCACAACTTTTTGTGTATTATGTTGAGTAATACACCACATCTTGTGTGTCAATTTTCAAAATCTCTCACATCAAGACTTTCTCTTTGTTAGAATAACCGAAAGAATTAAAGAATATACAACATCAAAAAAAGAAATTGAAATTGCCATTCTTCCCGCCACCTCACATGTCACTTTGTTGTAGGAAACCGTGTCATAAACACAAAATGAAGCAGTCGGTTTTCTGCTTTTCAAAAACAAAAATGTTTGCGTCAGTGCCTGATTGATAAGCCCACACAACATTGCGCTCGACATTGCGTCGCCCGTTCCAATGTTGTAATAGACAAACAAATGTTTAAGCCTTGTCTTGTCTTTAATTTGTCTGCCAAACTCCTCCAAAACAGCAAACTGTGGACTTGAAAATTCCAATTCTTGCCTTTTCGTTTCTTTCTCATTTTCAAGTTCAATATACTTCCCATGAAATGAAACAATAAAATAAAACACCTTGATTTTAAAAACAAAAAGCGCCAAAACGCCCCTGTTGTAAAGCGGATTGTATGAAACTCTGACTTCCACAAAAATAGGAAAAACCAGAATCAAAACAAACACCGCAGGAATTATGTATAAAAGCGAAATTTTCCAATCCATAACCTTATTTTGTTTCAAAACAACAAAAAAAATGCGGAATAAAATTTCCACATTTTTATTTACATATTAAACTTACTTAAATAAGAGATTCTCTCTTCCAAACTTAAAAAGTTAACAAACAAGCATAATCAAATCCCCAATCCGATATTTTAAATTGAAACTTTTTTTGCAACTGCTTTTCCTTTCTTTTTTGACTTATAATCTTTCTTTCTGCGCCTGTTGACAATTTTATTAACTTTGCCATAGTCCAAAGTGGTGACAATTCCAAAATAGTCCGCATTTGGCTGACTGTCAATCAATTTTGCAATTGCTTCAATTCCATTGGTTTTAATTGCCCGAAGTTTTGTTTTCATCTCCTGCACAACCTCTGGATGTGACCTCAGAAACTCAAGTTCTGTCACAAGTTGTTTAAAGTTTTTGAAAGACAACCCCATTCCGTTTTCTTGCAAAAATTTGATGTTGTAAACCTCTTGCATTGGAAGTTTTGTTGTTGCAATCAGTGGCAATTCTTTGTTGATTGCCTCAGTTGTGGAAAGCCCACCGCCTTTTCCAATCATGACATCGCAAGCACTCATAATCAAGTCCATTTCGTTTGAAAATCCAATGTTTTTGATAACAAAATTCTTTGGATAGTTTTTCATCTCTTTGTCAATTTTTTCTTTACTTTTCTTGTTATGTCCATTGACGATGACAATTTGAATTTCACTTTTAACTCTTTTCAAAAGTGCCTGCAAAACTTGATAGCCTCCATGCCAATGACCTCCGCCATAAAAAATCAGCACAGTGAACAAATCTTTTCTTAGTCCAAGTTTTTCGCGCGCAACATCCTTGTCAATCTCGTTGACAAACTTTTCACCGATTGGAATGCCGGTCAAAACAAGTTGCTCGTCCGAAAACCCCTTGTCCATCATCGGCTTTCTGAATTGTTCGTTGGAAATTGTCAGAAAATCCACTCCTCCAACAGACGCTTCCCAAAATGGCGACACAACATAGTCAAGCATACACGCAACATTGACGCTTGGCAATTTATACGCCCTTCTCAAATTTGCAAGAGCCATTCCGCCGTAATATGTGGTGGAATAGATGACATCCGGCTTGAAATCGTAGATCAATTTCAGAAGTTTGCCGTTTAAAGCTTTCACACTTGCTTGAGAATCGCAAACCTCACCCTTGTTGTTTGGCGCTTTCATATATGCCCTAAAAAACATGTTGTAGATTGGAAGCAAATGTCCAACTGCAATGTTATATCCCTTGTCAACAATCCAAGAATTAAACTTAGATGTAAATTCCTTGATTATATCAACAACCTTAACTTCATGGCCAAGCTCTTCAAGTTTGTTTTTCATAGAATTGGCTGCAGAATTATGACCATTTCCCGCTGTCACAGTTAATATTAAAATCTTTTTGACTTTTCTATTGTTCATATTGTAATTATAACACATTCAAATAAAAACTTATAATCTTTAAATAAAATTTTTAAAAAAAGTTAAAATTTTTTAATCAAACCGCCTTACAAATTAAACTCACAAACCAAAACTTGTTTCATCGTCAAATTTATGTTAAAACATCATAAAATACCACAAAAAGAGAAAAATTTTAAAAATAAGATGAAAACAACCAATTTTGTTATGAATTTTTTGTGAAATATTCTATAATAAAAATGATGTTGATTTTCCTCACAACAAGGATATATGCAAGACACAAAGGACAAAATTGAGTCTTATCCATCAAACCAACATCCATAAATCACAAAAAGGTGGCAAAAAATGAAAGAAAAAGAAGAGAAAAAGGCAAAAAATTGCAAAAATGGCAAACCTGAAAGCGAAAACAAAACAAAAATTTGCTTTGACAACAACCTCTATTTGAAACTTCAAAGTGAAAACATCAACAAAAGGATAAAGAAATTTCACAATAAACTATATTTAGAGTTTGGTGGCAAAATTTTTGACGATTTGCATGCCGCACGCGTTCTTCCTGGTTTCGATCCAAACATCAAAATCAAACTTTTGCAAAAGATGAAAGATAAAGCCGAAATCATCTTCTGCATAAGCGCCAACGACATTGAAAAGAACAAAATTCGTGCCGACCTTGGACTTTCATATGACAACGAAGTTTTGCGCCTTGTGGACAACATGCGCGCTCTTGGACTTTATGTTTCAGCTTTTGTCATCACACTATATAAAGGGCAACCAAGTGCCACAAAGTTCGGCAAAAAATTGGAACAACGCGGAGAGCGTGTTTTCTTCCATAAATACATAAAGGGCTATCCAAACGATGTTGAAACCATTGTTTCGGAAGTGGGATATGGCAAAAATCCGTTTGTCGAAACCACTCGCCCACTTGTTGTTGTCACCGCACCTGGTCCATCCAGCGGAAAACTTGCAACATGCCTGTGCCAACTCTATCACGAGCATAACCGCGGAGTGAAAGCGGGCTATGCCAAATTTGAAACTTTCCCTGTTTGGAACTTGCCACTCAAACATCCTGTCAACATTGCATATGAAGCTGCCACGGCAGACCTTTATGATGTCAACCAAGTTGACCCATATCATTTCAACGCCTATGGCAAACTTGCAATCAACTATAACCGCGACATCGCCGCATATCCTGTGCTTGCCAACATCCTGAAGAAAATCACAGGAAAAGAGGTCTATAAATCGC
Organism: uncultured Clostridia bacterium; assembly: GCA_944381135.1. Classification (GTDB taxonomy): domain Bacteria; phylum Bacillota; class Clostridia; order Christensenellales; family UBA1242; genus Caccovivens. The sequence goes on from CALWJY010000001.1 coordinate 271,694, forward strand.
CAACCGAAATGGGTGTCAACATGGTTGCATCCGCAATCATTGACGACAAACTTGCCCAAGAGTCTGCCAAAAAGGAAATTTTGAGAAGATACTATCGTGCCGAATGTGACTATAAGCGCGGTCAGTGCACCTATGAAACTTTGGAAAGAAACAAAAATCTTGTTGAAGAGGCGGACGCCAAGAAAGCACTTGCAAAAGTCATTGACACGGCAAAACGCACCTCAAAGGCAAGCGGATATCCATGCGAGGCACTTGAACTTCCAAATGGGAAAATTGTCACAGGGAAAACCAAGAAAATTGTTTCTGCAAGTGCTGCCGTCGTGCTGAATGCTCTGCGCACTCTTGCCGGACTTGGAGACGATTTTGATGTCATCACCGACGACATTTTGTTTCCAATTGTGGAATATCGCACCAAAATCTTGAAATCAAACAGCAGCGTTTTGACGCTTGACGATGTTTTGGTTGCACTTTCAATCTGCACCAGCAAAAACGAAAAAGCGCGCAAAGCAATGGCAGAAATTGACAAACTGAGAGGATGTGACGCGCACTGCACCTACATTTTGCCAAACGCTGAAGAGCAAACTCTCAAAAAACTTGGCATAAACATCACTTGCGAACCTGTTTTTCTGAGCACCAAACTTTTCGAGGGCTGAAATCAAATCAACACGAATTAACACAAATAAAAGCCAAATAAACAATAAAAACAAAGCGTCTTTATTCTAAAACCTTAAGGCGCTTTTTATTTGTCTAACATCACACAATCAACAAATTTGATCTTCTAACAAATTTAATTTTATCAAAATATAATTTAAAAACAAAATCGCATTATTGCGAATAATACCACCAAAATTTTGACAACATCTCTTGATTATTTGTGACAAGAAATTGCACTTGAAATTTGTTTTCATCTTCTCCGACAAAATGTTTAAGTCTTCTTGCCACCCCATTTGCACTGTCAAAAAAGACAACTTTTTCGCCCAAAATTTCTTGCAAAATGTCTTTCACGGCAAGATAGTGCGTGCAACCCAACACACAGCATTTCTCGTTTTTGACATCTTTAAACTCTTCACACAGTTCGTCTTTCAGCACATCCAATTCGTCCAAATGCGCGTCAATTTCGCTGGCAAGTTTTGGCATTGCTTTGAGAATCAAATTAGGATTTTTGTTAATCAAAATGTTGTGCCTAAGTGTCGCCTCAGTTGCAAGCACCAAAATTTCGTCCGCACTAAAATTTTCAAGTGCTGGCTTAACCGCAGGCACAGTGCCAATGAATGTGACATCTGGAAAAGTTGCCCGACAAATGTCAATGCAAGTGCAAGTCAGCGTGTTGCACGCCAAAACAACAATGTCAAACTTAAAAAATCGCCGAACATCTCTCAAATTTTGCAAAGTGATTGCCTGCAACTGCTCTTTGGTTTTGTTTCCATATGGAAGATTTTTGTCATCACAAAACATCAGAAAATTGCACTGCGGAGCAACCCTCACGCATTCTTTCAAAATGTTAATTCCACCACTGCCACTGTCAATCAAAAGCACATTCTTCATGTGAAATATATATGATTTTCAGCCAAAAAGTTTTCGCAATTTCAAATTATCTTTTAAATAATATCTCATCAAAAAATAAAAGACTTCAATGTTTGAAGCCTTTTAATCTTTAAACAACAAGTCCTAACCAAAGTCAAGAATTTGCCATTTTGTCTAACTTTTGTTTATCCCACATCTTCTGTTGTGTCATCTGCTGATGGTTGGTCAAGTCCAAGAAGTTCGACACTTTCTTCATTTGTCACCCTGCCAACATTGCGCAATTTGTTTGCAATTTGACGACTACGCGTGCCAACAAGATTGTCAAAATCTTTGCTTGTCCTTTCAAATTGCCCACGAATTTTCTCAACAATAAGGTTAAATTTGTCAAATTCTGTTCGGACAGCACCCAAAATCTTCCAAACCTCGCCCGATTTTTTCTGGATTGCCAAAGTCTTAAAGCCCATTTGCAAACTGTTGAGAAGTGCACTCATTGTGGTTGGTCCAGCAATTGTGACGTTAAATTTTTCTTGCAACTCTTCAATCAAACCCATTTTTGCAACTTCAGCATAAAGCCCCTCAATTGGCAAAAACATGACAGCAAAATTTGTAGTTTTTGGAGGGCAGATATATTTCGTGTTGATGTCTTTTGCCATCTGTCTTATGGTGTTTTTAAGTTGTTCTTTCTTAACTTTCACTTGGTCAAACTCGTTGTTTTCATATGCATTTTGCAAATCGCTGTAAACAGTGTATGGGAATTTGCTGTCAATTGGCAAATAGACAAATTCGTCCTCATTTTGTCCTGGCAATTTGATGGCATATTCCACCGGTTCATTGCCCTCACCCGTCACAATGTTGGTTTCATATTGCTCTTTTGCCAACATCTGCTCCAAGATTGCACCCAACTGAATTTCGCCAAAAACACCTGTGGTCTTGACATTTGAAAGCATTTTTTGCAAACTTCCAACATCTGACGCAAGGTTTTTCATCTCGCCCAAAGATTTATGCACATTCTCGAGTTGGTCTTGAAGTACATGAAAAGTCTGTTGAAAACGCTCGTTGATGGTTTTGGACAACTTTTCGTCCACAGTTTCACGCATTTTATCAAGATGTTTGTTGTTGTCCTCCTGCAAAGCCTTCAAATTGTTTTCGGTGGTTCTCCTCACCGCTTCCAACTTTTCTTCTTGCATTTGGCTGATTTTCTGCATACGGTCATCCAACTGCTTGGTAAGCTCCAATACCCTTTTCTCAAGCGACTCGTTGTTTCCAGACAAATTGTCTTGAAAAACCTTGACCGTCTGCAAAATTGCTTCATTGTTTGCCCGTTGAGTCTCGTTCAATGTCTTGATGACAAAGTCTGAATTGTTCTGAACACTCTTCTTGATGTCTTCTTTGTCAACCTCACTGATTTCGCTTTTGTTTCTTGTCTTAACCGAAACCCAAATGCTGACCACACTCAAAACAATGCAAATTGAAATCAAAACGTATAAAACAACCATATTCCCCTCCAATCACAAATCAAATTTTCACATACATCATATCACAAACCACACCAAAAAGTAAATGAAAAAGATTGGGTTTCTTTTCGTTTTCTCATCTTTCTTATAATTTCACAAACTTTTTTTCACTTTTACTTGGAATTTTCGACAAAAATTTTAAAACACTAAGCATTTTATAAATTATACAAATTTTTAATGTTTTAAATTCCAATACTTCGCAAAAAAAGTCAGCATATCTTGCCGACTTTTCTTTATTTTTATTCAGTTCTTCATGCTTTTGCTGCGCAATTAAATCCCTCAAAAACATTTTTTTTAGATTGCCCTAAGTAGTAAGTTGCCACTGATTTATGCCAATGTTGAGGCATCCACCAAATTAAACGTAACTGTTCTGTCTGTGAAGATTGTGATTTGTCCATCACCATCGCCAATTTGGAATGGATTTTTCTGGCTGTCCTGTGCAACATCTCCAATGTTGATTGTGATGTTTTCGTCAGAAAGTCTTTCTCTTCCCGCTTCTTCTTGGTTCTGCGCATCAAAAACAAACATATCTGCAACAAAATCTGCTGTGTTTGTGATGTCAACAGAGGTTCTTCCTGTTTCGTTTCTCAATGTCACATCATCAGAAACAACACCTTCAAAAGCAAGTCTAATTGAGCCAGAATTGTTTGTGATGGAAATTGAATTTTGATTGTTTGGTGCAACTTCAATGTCAACCGACATTGCATTTGAACTTATCACCTCAACCGACCCAGCAACACTTCCAACTGTCAAACTCCCACTTGTTGCCGTCACATAAATTGCCCCAGCGCTGTCGCCACTTGCAACAATTTCATCAATCACGATGTCAGGACTGCTTCTCTGTCCCTCTCTCGTTGCCAAACTGAAATTTCCATGAATTGTGCCAGCAGTGACATTTGGCGAAATGATGGAATCTTCCGAATTTGCGAATGAAACATCTGCATACACTTCATCAAACACATAGTTTCCTTCTTCGCTTGCAACAAAATCGACTTTATTTGCAGAAACATAGTTCATCACAACATTTCCGCCTTTGCAAGTGACGGAAACATCATTTGTGCCCACCAAAAGAGCGTTGATGTTCACAGTTCCGCTGTCAACGATGAATGTTGGACTGCAGTTGAGTTGCAACCCACTTCCTGTGCCACCATTATAAGAAACTGTTGATGCACTTCGAATTGAACCACTGCCTGTTTCAAGGCTGAGATCTTGAAGTGCGGTTGTTTCAAGGTTGTTGCTGACCATAATGTCTCCACTTGTTGTTGAAATATCAAGTGACCTTACGCTTGTGAGAGGAGAATCTGAATTTGTGTTGAAACTTCCGCCCAAATCGACATCACCACTTGTTGTGTTGACAGTGATGTTCATGTTTTGCATGAAATTTTCAAATTGATTTAAAGTTGTGGAATGCAAAACAATGCGAATGTCTCTTGAGAAGAACAAAAATCCTGTTGGCTCTGTTATGTTGACTCTCAAAATTGTTCCGTCATACAAAACTTCATAATCAAACTGAACAGCATTTGCCGCACCGGTGAAACCCTTTGCATAATTAAAGATATAAAGTCCATTTCTGTCATATTCTCTGTTGTTGTCGCGCTCAACAGTCACATCAGCGTATGTGCAATTGATTTCCAAATCGGTGATGGAATTCCAATCAATTTCCGCTTCAGTGGTGTCAGTTGTGTGGGTGATTGGAATTGTTTCATTTCCAGAAAAATATTGCATCCAAAGCACAGTTGAACCCGGGTTGAAAATCATCACAACAAGACAAATCAAAAAGATTGTGATCAGAAGAAGCACAAACAAGCCAAAATAGAAGAAAAACCCTTTTCTTATGTGTCCTTGTCCCATCGACACCTCCTTAAATTAAATTCAAAAACAATTCAAAAATCGCAAAGTTTTCATCAAAAAATGCCATTAAAAATTGCAATTTTGAATTTAAAATGCATAAATTCAAGTCAAAAAGTCAATTTGCAATTATATTATAACATATTTTCCCATTTGTGTCAATTGCCCTCAGTCTAAAACCGCCTTAATTCTTCGCACACCACTTGAAGAACTCTCTTCTTTGACAATTTTCAAATGATGAAGGTCTTTTGTGTTTTTCGCATGTGGGCCTCCACAAATTTCTTTTGAAACATCTCCAATGGAATAGACTTTCACCACTTGCCCATATCTGCTCTCAAAAACACCAACCGCTCCGCTGTGTTTTGCTTCGTCCAAACTCATTTCTTCGCAAACCACAGGAATGCCCTGCTCAATTGCGTCATTGACAAATTTTTCCAAAGTTGCAATTTCTTCTGGAGTCATTTTGTGGTCAAGATTGAAGTCAATTCTAAGCCTCTCTGGCGTGATGTTTGAACCCTTTTGCATAACTTGATTTCCAAACATCTTCCTAAGCCCAGCCATAATCAAATGTGTTGCAGTGTGAAGTTTGGCGCTTTCATAAGAATTGTCCGCAAGTCCACCTTTAAACACGCCCGCAGATGCCGTTCTGCTTTTTTCTTGATGTTCTTCGAAAGCTTTCTTAAAGCCCTCTTCGTCCACAGCATAGCCTCTCTCAGAAGCAAGTTCTTTTGTCAACTCAAAAGGAAAACCAAATGTGTCATAAAGTCTGAAGCAAGCCTTTCCCGAAATTATGTTTTCAACAACCTCACCATTTTTGGCAGCAAAAGCTTTGTGCTTTTCAATGCCAGCAATCACCTTGTCAAATTCTTTGTGCCCCTCTTCCAAAGCTTTTGAAAACTTTTCGACCTCAATTTTAAGTTCGTCCTTAATTTTTTGTCTATTTGCTTTCAAATCGGAATAGTCTTCTTGATATTCATCAACAAGGATGTCAATGATGTCCTTAAAAAACTTAGTGTCAAACCCAATGTTGCGCGCACAATTCACACTTCGACGAATGAAACGCCTCAAAATGTAACCCTGCCCCAAGTTTGATGGTGTCACACCACGATAGTCTCCCAAAATGAAAGCCGAAGAACGCAAATGGTCAGTTATGATTCGATATGCGCGTTTTGATTTTTCGTCTTCCAAATATTTCACATTTGCCTTGCTGTCAATGAAATCAATCACACGCTTCAAGCAACCGGTGTCATAAACACTTTGACTTCCGTTCAAAACAAGCACCGCTCTTTCCAACCCCATGCCCGTGTCAATGTTCGGTCTTGCAAGTTTTTGCGCCTTTTCGCCAGCATTTTCAACTTTATATTGCATAAAGACATCGTTCCAAATTTCAATGTATTTCCCGCAATTGCAGGCTGGAGAACAATTTTCACTGCACTTAGGCTTTCCGGTGTCCAAAAACATTTCAGAATCTGGACCACACGGGCCAACACCTCCACCAAGTGCCCACCAATTGTCGTGAAGGAAGAAAACATTTTCTTTCTTGACACCACAGTCAATCCATGCCTTTGCGGTTTCATCATCACGAGGAGCAACCTCATCTCCTGCAAAAACAGTCACAGCAAGGCGGTCAACAGGGATGCCCAAATATTCTTTATTTGTCAAAAATTCATAGGAAAGTTTCACCATTTCTTCTTTTGGACAACTGCCCAAATACCAATTTCCAAGCATTTCAAAAAAAGTCAAATGGCTGTCGTCACCAACTTCGTCAATATCGCTTGTCCTGATGCAACGCTGAACATCAAAAATTTTGTTTCCTGCTGGATGCTTTTCACCAAGAAGATATGGCACAAGTGGATGCATACCAGCGGTTGTGAAAAGCACAGTTGGGTCATTTTCTGGAATGATTGAAGCACTTTCAATTCTTTTAAACCCATGCTCGCTGAAAAATTTAAACCAAAGTTCTTTCATTTGTCTGTCAGTTTTCATAAAATTCTCCCATTTCAATCACACAAAATCAACTTGCACGAACTAAAACCAAACAAAGAATTTAAATTGTATAAAATAAAACTGCAAGCATTTTGATTGATTTCCACACAAAAATTTTAAATCTAATTTTTCGTGCCAAAATTGATTATGTCTTATTGTTGATTTAAACATAGAAAGTATAGCAAATTTCAACGAAAAAAACAAGTGAAACCATAAAAAATCATAAAAATAACATAAATCAAAATCAAATTCTAAAATTGAAATCAAAAACAAATAAAAATTAAGAAAATTTCAGTCAAAAACGCTCAAAAAATCTTAAAATTAAAAATAATTAAAAATAAAAACAAAAAATTAAAAATTAAAACAAAATTAAGGAATTAAAAATAATAAAATTGAAGTGATAAAATTAAAATTGGAATAAAAATAGAAAAAATAAACGATAAAATAGAAAAAATCTCAATTCACTGAGATTTCTTGTTTTCGTTTTCAAATTTGTTGATGACTTCCACAATTTGATTGTGTTTGCGTTTTCTTTTCAACTTCTGTATGAAAGTTGGAAATTTTTCTTTAGTATCATATTTGTCGATTGTGCTTGACATAGAGTCCACAATCAAACGACCCGCTTTGCGATTGTCAATTTGTTTGTTGACAATGTCTGTCGATTTTGAATTTTGAACTGCATAAATGCATTGTTTTTCACCTTTTTTCTTCTCACGAACCAAAAAGATGTAAATTGCCAAGAAAAACACCAAAAAGACAAACAAAAAACCAACATAATAGAGATTGAAACCAGAAATGACAATGAAAAGGAAAACTGCAAGCGCAAACAAAAGAAGTGCGCCACACGCATAGCGAATTTCGCTCTTTGCAGACTCAATGATGTTTTTCCCTTCAAAAAACATCAAGTGATATTTCCCTTCCACATTTTCAATGTTGTTGATGTTGAATTTTGCCAATTTTTCCTCTCTTTGAAACCTAAAAATTCAAAAAACACAAAAAATTCAATATTTTTGATTAATTTTTAGTTCTTTTTTGCTGTTTTTTAAATTTTCCCGATTTTTTGTTGATTTTGTTAATTTTGTTTGCTTCGATGATTTTTGTTTATTCAAATCATCACATAATTATGATAGCAAATTCAGCCAATTTTGTCAACAATTTTCGCAAACCTTTCAAGCAGGCCTCATCTTCGCAAAATGTCACCAACTTTAAGTTTCAGTTTGCAAGGAATTGTCACACACTCTTGAACCACCTTTGCAGAGTCAACTTCTTCACCCTCCGGATTGGTGATTTTTTCAATCACAATTTTCTTGTTGAAATTCTCCTCATCTGGACTGAGCACCTCAAGTTCGTCGCCGACTGAAAACTTGTTGCGCATTTCAACTTCAACATTTTGCCCGTCACCATCTTTCGTCACAAGTGCCACAAATTCACTTTCTTGTACAGGTGTGGAACTTTCCAAAAACTGTTTTTCTTCATCTCCAAAATAAAATCCTGTGGTGTATCTTCTGTGACTTGCTTTCATAAGTTCGTCACAAAGTTCTTTTGTTGGCTCTTTTGGAAGCATGTCAAGTGCGCGACGATAGGCATTCACGACAGTTGCAACATAGTAGGAAGATTTCATCCTGCCCTCAATCTTAATGCTGTCCACGCCCGCCTTTTGAAGTTTGTCCAAAAATGGCAACATGTTCAGGTCTTTGGAATTGAAGATGTAACTTCCTCTCTCGTCCTCCTGCACCTCAATTTCGTCATCACGGCTGACTTCTCGCACATAATATTTCCATCTGCAAGCCTGCACACATTCGCCATGATTGGAATCTCTGCCCGTCAAATAGTTTGACAAAAGACATCTTCCAGAATATGCCATGCACATGGCACCATGCACAAAAACTTCAATTTCCACTTTACTTGGAACATTTTTTCGAATTTTTGCCACTTCCTCCAAAGAAAGTTCTCTTGCAAGAATAAGCCTTTTTGCACCAAGTTCAACCATGAGATTGGCAGAATAGGAATTTATGATGTTTGCCTGTGTGCTGACATGCACGGCAAGCATTGGCGCATGCACTCGAATGAATTGAAGCATTCCAATGTCGGCAACAATCACCGCATCCACCTTCGCATCCTGCAAAAAACGGACATATTCTTTCAAACCCACAAAATCTTTGTCTTTTGCAATGATGTTCAGCGTCACATAGACTTTCTTTCCGCGACTGTGGGCAATTTCCACCGCCTTTTCAATTTCCTCGTTGCTGAAATTTCCCGCAAAAGCACGAAGCCCATGCGTCTGCCCAGCAAGATAAACAGCATCTGCCCCGAAATGCAATGCCGTCAAAAATTTCTCAAAATTGCCTGCTGGCGCCAAAAGTTCCATAGTCTCCTCCGCTTTTTAATTTTTCATCAGAAAATTCATTTTAATTTTTAGATAATAATCAAATTTTAAGTTTTTCGAATTTTGAATTAATCAAATTTTAAACTCCTTAAAATTAAACTTTTCAAAATTTAAATTTTTCAAAATTTTTCTTTCACTATTTTCATAATTTTACTCATGCTGTCAGAATTTTGCTCGTTTTGAAATTTTTTAAGTCTAAACCAATTGATTGTCCCAAAAATATTCAGACAAGTGATGACAACATAGACAAAAATTGTCAAAATTTGCGACATGTCGCCTTTGATGACGACACTCATCCAAAGAACAATACAAACAATGTTAACCAAAATGTAGAACAAAAAGTTATATTCGCTTCGTCTGATTTGAAGATATCCCGCCATTCCTCCAATCACGGTTGAAATTGTCGAGACAACCAGATTTGCCGTGTTCCATTCCCGCAAAAGGAAATAGACCCCAACAGACAAAACTCCCGCAACAACAAAAAGCAAAATCCATTCTTTTGCACTGATTTTAGGTGTGATTTTCACTATGCTTGTTGCTTTGTTTCGGTTTTTAAACCATGTGTAAAGCGAAATCAGCCAACTTGGAAGAGTGATGACAATTGAACATATCATCTCGCCATAATATTGATTGAAATATGACATTGTCAGATAGAGCGAAGTGTTGACAATTCCAAAAACACTTCCAAGGAATATCCCTTTTGCATTGAAGAAGATGGCAAGAATAAAGAAAAACGAGTTGAAGAAAACAAAAGCACTTGCGTCAAAAATCACTGCAAGAACAATTTGCGCAACAAAAAGAATGAGAAGATATGCAATTTCCCACCACTTTATTTGTTTTAAAATGTTTTTGACCTCTTGCATATTTCACCTCAAATTTCAACCGTTGGTTTTGCTGTAAGTGTCAGGTCCGCAAGCCCAGTGCCCGAAAGAACATAATAATATGCAATCGAGCCAATCATTGCCGCATTGTCCGTGCAGAATTTAAGGTCCGGCATGAAAACTTCAACACCCTCCTGCTTGCAACTTTCCTGCAGTTTTTCACGCAATCTTGAATTTGCCCCAACACCGCCTGCAACAACAAGTTTGTGTTCTTCAAGTTCTTTGCAAGCCCGCATAGTTTTGCCGACAAGCTCGTCTGTGACAAGTTCTTGGAAAGTGCAAGCCACATCCGCCTTTGAAAATTCCTCATTTTTCTGCTCTTTGTTGTGAACAAAATTGACAACTGCAGTCTTAAGACCGCTGAATGAAAAATTGTAAGAGTCTCTGAGTGGTGGTTTATAGTTGAATTTCACAACATTTTCGCCTTGTTTCGCCAACTTGTCGATGTTTGGCCCACCCGGATATGAAAGTCCAAGCACGCGGGCAACTTTGTCGAAACATTCGCCAACCGAATCGTCCACAGTTGAGCCAACAAGTTGAAATTTGCAATAGCCCTCCACTTTCACAATTGCGGTGTGCCCTCCGCTGACCATCAAGCACAAAAAAGGTGGCGTAAGGTCTTTGTGTGAAATGTAGTTTGCGCCGATGTGCCCATGCACATGACTGACAGCAATCAGTGGCACTTGCAGTGCATATGCCAAAGTTTTTGCAAAATTCACTCCCACAAGCAACGCCCCAATAAGCCCAGCACCATATGTGACAGCCACCGCATCCACATCTTTCAAAGTTTTCCCGGCATTTTTCAGTGCCTCTTTCAGCACGCCATCAATGTTTTTGATGTGGTTTCGTGATGCAACCTCTGGCACAACACCGCCAAAAAGTTTGTGAATTTCAATTTGAGAGGAAACAACATTTGAAAGCACATTTCTTCCATTTTCAACAAGCGCAATTGAAGTTTCGTCACAAGAAGATTCCACAGAAAGAATCAAGACACTTTTTTTTGTCTTCAGTTTCTCAAATTTTTCTCTTGCAATCTCCTCATAATTCATTGTGCTTTCACACTTGTCCTTTTAAGATATTCGTTGATGAAATCTTGAATGTCGCCGTTCATGACTGCCTGCACATCACTTGTTTCAAAGTTGGTGCGGTGGTCTTTCACCAATGTGTATGGACAGAAAACATAGGAGCGAATTTGGCTTCCCCATTCAATTTTCTTGACATCTCCACGAATTGAGGCAAGTTTTTCCATTTCTTCCAATTCTTGCTTTTCAACAAGTTTGGAATAGAGCATTTTCATGGCGGTTTCGCGGTTTTGCACCTGACTGCGCTCTGTCTGACATGCAACAATAATTCCCGAAGGAATGTGAGTGATTCTGATTGCAGATTCAGTTTTGTTGACATGCTGTCCGCCCGCACCCGAACTTCTGAAAGTGTCAATTTTCAAATCTTCCGGCCTGATGACAATGTCTGGCGCTTCTTCAATTTCCGGCATAACTTCCACGCTCGCAAAACTTGTGTGTCTTCTTGCATTTGCGTCAAAAGGAGAAATTCTCACAAGCCTATGCACACCCTTTTCTGCTTTCAGATAACCATAGGCAAATTCACCCGACACCAAAAAAGAAATGGATTTAATTCCTGCTTCTTCACCATCCAGCACATCAAAAACCTTAATTTTGAAACCATTTTTTTCGGCATACATGGAATACATCCGAAAAAGCATATCTGTCCAATCTTGTGCTTCCGTTCCACCAGCGCCCGCATGGAGCGTCATAATGGCATTATAGTTGTCATATTTCCCAGAAAGCAATGTTTCAAGACGTGCACTTTCGATGTCCTTTTCCAAATTTTCCAAAGTGGAATTTAATTCGTCAAAAATGCTTGCATCGTCCATTTCTTCCAAAAGTTCGATGCTTGCCTCGCAGTTTTCAATTTGCGATTGAAGATGTCTGACTTTTTCAATTTTATGTTCACAAAGTTTCACCTCTCTTCCAACTTTTGACACTCTTTTCGCGTCAGAGAAAAAGCCGTCCGAGAGTTGTTCTTTTTTAAGTTCTTCCAATTTTTGTTCTTGCCCCTCCGGGTCAAAGACACTCCTTTATGAAAGAAAAATCTTCTTTCAATTTTGCAAGTTTTTCTTTTTGAACATCAATAATCATAATTTTCTCCTTAAATTTTGATTTTAATAATAAATATTAACACAAATTCCGCAAAATGTAAAGCAATCACCCAAGAGTTTACCAAGCACAACATCTAAACCTTTTGTTTTAAGATTATTTAATCTCTAACCTATCCATCTTCACAATGAATATTGCCCTATATTATTTCTTTAAGGGGATTTTATCATATAATTTAATCATAATCTCTTAGAATCTCCCGCTTCACAAGAGAGTCGCGCAAAATCGTAGCATCGCGAGATTTTCGTTTGGCGCGAATGAGCAAAGGCAAGCGTCAAAGCGATACTTTTGCCACTTGTGGCAAAATGAGGGGTTGATAACCCTTTCCGTTTATTGCGTCTCAAACCTTATTTTCGCTTCCAAAAATCAAACCACTTCTCTTAGAATCTCCCGCTTCGCAAGAGAGTCGCGCAAAATCGTAGCATCGCGAGATTTTCGTTTGGCACGAATGAGCAAAGGCAAGCTTCAAAGCGATACTTTTGCCACTTGTGGCAAAATGAGCCAAAAGCGCAGCCTTTGCTCATTCTTCGGTCTTCTCAATCACCTCAGAAATATGTGCTTTTCTGAATTCTTCGTCCTGTTTGATGAGTGCCTTTTCCAGCCAAATCAAACTTAATCCATACATCACATACATAATGCAAACAAGTCCAAGCGAAACTTTCAAAAAAATGGTGCTGTTTGCGCCAATCAAACTGTCAAAAACACCAGCAAGAACCACAAAAAGTGACCCTATCACTTTTCCAGCCCCAAGGGAAAATTCCGCAAACGCATTGCTTTCCAAGATGTGAGAATGAAGAGAAAGCACTCTGACAACACCCGCGCGACGAGAATCCGAAATTGACATCAAAATGACATTCAAAATTGCATAAATTGCATAGAACAAAATGATTGTCACTTCGTTTGTCACGGACAAAATTCCAACAATTGTGCAGGCAACCAAAATGATTGTTGGCGCAATAAATTTTGTCGCCCGCTTTTTGCGATAGTATTTCAAATAGAAAAACATTGTGATAAGCGAAACTGCCGTAAAAATTGACTGGAATGTTCCAAGCGATGTGTTGGAAGAAAATTCTTTGACCACCAAAATTGTAATTAAAGTGGTGAAACAATCATAAGAAGCGCCTCGAAAGAAGTTTGAAACATAGACAAGCCAAAGTGGTTTGGTTGCCTCTTTGTTTTCTTTCATGAATTTGCCAAAACTTTTCAAATTGAAAGAAAGTTCATAGGTCTTTTTTGGCTTTATAAAGAAAGAAAACATAATCAAAAGTCCGCAAATCACAAGCATAATCAGTGCCATAAACGAGAAGTTGACATTGTCGATGATAAGCCCAAGAGAAACAGGAAAAATGATGTATGTGATCTGAAACATAATTCTCTTAACCGCAAAAAATCTCACTTGGTGTTTGCTTGAAATTGTCTCTGCGGTCAAATTGTTGAAGCCTGATGAAAAGAATGTGAAGCCAATTCCATAGATAAACGCAACCACAGGCACAAAAGTGAAACTTGTCACACTTTCGCCAAGGAGATAGACCAAAAGCACCACAACAGTCAGAAAAACAGCACCAATCGACACAAAAATGCTTTTGTTGATTTTTCGAAGCACGTAACCCGTCACAGAATAACCACTTGCAAGAACAAGATAGAAAATAATGTAAAAAACACCAATTTTGATTATGTTTTCGGACGGACTTGCATTTGGATTTTTCAAAATTTGAGAGACAAAAAACAAATCAATAAAAATGCATATCACCGCCTGTAAACAGTCACAAGCGATGATTGAAATTGCACTCAAATCAAAAATTTTGCTGTGATTTTTCGGTTTCATTTGTTTTTCCTCTTTCGAATTGACCTCGTGATCCATTTAACAATTTCATAGAAAGGAATAACCATAAGCGCCGACCCAATTGACAAAAGCCATTGCCACCAATTGATTTCTGTCACCCCTAAAGCTTGGTCGAAAACTCCCAAAGGCACAACAATAATGAAAATTGTCAAAAGTGCCGAAATAACAAAACTTATGTTTAAAATCTTGTTGTCAAAAGGGTTTGAAGAAAAGAGGCTTGCCGTCCTGTGTTTAAGGTTGTATGCATGGAAAAGTTCAGTGAACACAATGTTCAAAAAGCAAATTGTTGTCACTTCCATGCTTGACAAATTCAAGACAAATTTGCACACACTGTAAAGAATTAAAGTTGTCACTGTGACATAGATTGCCGAGCAAAGAATGCTTGCACCAACATCACCTTTAAAAAGATTTCCCGAATTTTTGACAGGCTTTCTTTTCATAATGTTTTTCTCTTCCTTTTCAAAACCAAGTGCAAGCCCAACAAAAGTGTCAGACACAAAATTTATCCAAAGAATAAGTGCTGGCGTAAAAAACTCTTGGTCTCTGAAAACAAGTGTTGTGACTGTCAAAATGATAAGTTCCGCAATGGATGTCCCCAAAAGGAAAATCAGAATTTTCAAAATTGTGTCATAAATTCTGCGTCCTTCTCTGACCGCACCAACAATTGTGGCAAAGTTGTCGTCAGTCAAAATCATGTCAGCGGCTTCTTTTGTCACATCCGTGCCTGTTATACCCATTCCAACACCAATGTCGGCAGCTTTCAAACTTGGAGCGTCATTCACTCCGTCACCCGTCATGGCAACAATCTTGTTGTTTGCTTTAAGCGCCTTGACAATTTTGACTTTGTGTTCTGGGCTGACACGCGCATAAACTTGAAATTTTTCGACACATTTGACAAATTCTTCATCAGAAATTTTGTCAAGTTCTGTGCCTGTGATGACATTCTTTTCGTTGGAGCAAATGCCAAGTTCTTTTGCAATGGCAAACGCGGTATCCTTGTGGTCACCCGTAATCATAATGGTTGTGATTCCTGCCTGTTTGCAAGTTTTGATGGCGTCCTTAACTTCTTCTCTTGGAGGGTCAATCATCCCAACCAAACCTAAAAAACATAAGTCTTTTTCTGTGTTTTCTGGCATTGGATCTTTAATTCTGTCACCCAATCTGCATGCAAACGCCAAATTTCGAAGCGCGCCAGCGGCAAATTCCGAATTTTTCTCTAAAACAAGTTTTCTGTCCTCTTCCGTCATTTCACGGACATTCCCGCCATCCAAAATCTTGTTGCAAATTGAAAGTATGTTGTCAACGGCGCCCTTTGTGTAAACAACCGTCTTCTTTTCAACCTTATTGAATGTGGACATAAGTTTTCGGTTGCTGTCAAATGGAATTTCATTCACACGCGGGCACGCGCCCTCCAATGTCTCTTTGCTGACACCCATAAGATAGCCATAATGGACAAGCGCAATTTCTGTTGGGTCTCCAATTGTCTCCAACTTGTCATTTTCCAGCCTAACTTTCGTATCATTGCACAAAAGCATGCAATGAAGAAGCTCTTGAAAAGTTTTGTCATTTGCAAAATTTGTGTTGACATCATCTTTGTCAAAAGCAATCACGCTTTCAACAACATTTCCACCAACAACTTTCTTAGGCTTGATTTTGTTGATTTCTTGACAATTTTCACTTAAGAAAAAAACTTTCTGAACAGTCATTTTGTTTAATGTCAAAGTTCCTGTCTTGTCAGAGCAAATCACCTCAGTACTTCCAAGTGTTTCAACCGCTGGAAGCGATTTAACAATTGCTCTTTTCTCGCTCATTCTTTTCACACCCATCGAAAGTGTGACGGTGTTGCAAGCAGGCAGACCCTCCGGAATAGCACACACAGCAATGGCAATTGCCATTGAAAAAGAAGAAATTGCGCTTTGTCCCGTGCACACACCAACAATAAACACCACCAAGCACACCACACCAACAATCGCAGTGATGATTATGCTTGTTGATTTCAACCTTTTTGTGAGAGGTGTGATTGGTTGTTCCACTTCCGAAAGCGCCGAGGCAATCTTTCCCATTTCAGTGTTCATGCCCGTCTGAACAACAACACCAACGCCTCTGCCATATGTAACAACGCTTCCCATGAAAGCCATGTTGATTCTGTCGCCAAGCACGCAATTTTCTTCAAGCAAAGCGGCGGCATCCTTTTCAACTGCCACGCTTTCACCTGTCAAAGCACTCTCCTCAATTTTCAGAGAATTGCTTTCAACAAGCCTCAAATCTGCAGGGACAATGTCTCCTGCCTCCAAAATCACAACATCACCAACAACAAGTTCTTCCGTCTTGATTTTAAGTGAATGTCCTCCTCTCAAAACCTTGCAATATGGCTTTGTCATGTTTTTAAGTGCTTGCATGGCTTGTTCAGATTTTCTTTCTTGCAGATATCCAATCACAGCATTAATTGTGACAACAAGAAAAATAATGCCAGCGTCAACATATTCTCCCACGGAATTTTCGACAATTCCAATAATCAAACTGACAATTGCACTTATGATTAAAACAACAATCAAGATGTCTTTAAACTGACCCAAAAATTTAACAAACTGAGACTTTTGCTTTTTTTCTGCCAAAACATTTTTACCGTTTTTATCCAGCCTCTTTTTTGCTTCCGCATGTGTAAGCCCATTTGTTGAAGTTTGTACATCTTCCAAAATTTGGTCAGTCGATTGCGCATATGGAGCATTCATAAACATATTATAACAAATAAACTTAAGTTTAACAAAGAAATAAACGCAAAAAGATTGGAAAAATTAGAAATTCATTATTGATTTTTGAAGCAAAATGGGTTACAATAAGGATAAGTTTGAAAAAATCAAGAAAATTGAAAGAAAAAGAGGATGAAATGGATAATTTGATAAATCAGTTCAAAATAATGTGCAATGAAGCATCCAAGATGTCGAATGATGAAAAAATCAAATTCACAAAAGAAACGATTGTCGATTTGGACAAACTTATGGCATCAAAAGACATCAAAATTCAAGACTATGAAAAACTTATGCAAATCAAAAGACAATTGCTGAGCGAACTTGTCTTTTCCGAAGATTAAATTTGCACAAAAAGAAAAATCAAAATATGCAAAAAAGAAAAAGGATTGAACAGTTATGGCAAAAAATTTGAATGTAAACAAAAAAGGAAAATCATCAAAAACGCCTCGTCACAACAACAACTCAAACAGCGGAGTTTTGAAACTTCCTCAAACAAAAGATGTGGTTTTTGTCAGCGTCAATTCCAACACGCTGATTGACTATAAAAAAGTTTTGTGCGGTTGGAAAGAAAAGGGAAGTGACGAGCGAAACTTCTTCCTCAAAATGATTTTCAAAGACAACAACTCAATTCTTGATGGAAAAACAAGACGCAATGGAAGATTTGTTGTGTTAGTGTTGCCTCAAGTCTCTGTTGAAATTTCCTCATATTTTGGACCTCACGAAATTATGGACGAAATTTTGAAAAATACTGTTCAAGTTGAAATTGACAAAAAATATGAAGCAAAATTCAATCAGTTGACAAAATGGCTTGCAAAATCATACAACAAGGCAGGTTTGTTTTTGGACAGTGACGGCAAACCAACAGCAGATGGCATCATCATGGCACAGTCATCACTTTTAAATGTCACCCTCATCACTTCCGACAAACATTTTGACGATATTGCAAAAATCAAGGAAATCAACGAACACTTCTTCAACCAACTTTCAAACGACCATAATCGTGAAAACCGCGCTTTCTTCCAAATGTTTCTCTCGCACAGCAATCGCGAAAATTTGATTCCAAGAAGTCCAAAAAACATGATTAAATCTCTTTCAAAGCCAAAAACAAATGGAAAACCACCTTTTGTCGCACCAAAAATCAATCAATCTCTTCTTTCACTTGAAACAAATGAAAAAATTGAAGAAATTATGCAAGTTCATTCAAATCAAAACAAAAATCCAAAATATCGCTCCCAAAATCGTCAAAACAAACCTTCAAAAAGGCTTGAGAGTCCAAAAACAGAGTTTTCCTTTACATAAAATTCCTATATTTAATAAAACCTGAAAATTATGAAATCTAAAATTTTGAAACCAAAACCATAAAACATTTAAAACCAAATTTAACCCAAATACACAACCAAAACACAATTAAAACAAATTTAAAAACAGAATTAAAAACAAAACTCTAAATAAGTAAAAGATTTTTAAATTAAGTAAGTAAAGAATTATAAATTTAATAAACAAAAATTTCTTAAAAACTGTTAATTTTTGACCAAAATTTGAAATTTAGACGCAAAAAACAATAGAAAAAACCGCCAAATTTGACGGTTTTTATTTTTCTTACAATTTGAAATTGCTTCTCATTCTTGTGTTTCTGTTTCAGAAGTGTCGTCTGCATTTTCAAGTTTTGCAATCTCTTCTTTATAATATGCAATGTCGTTTTTCAATTCGTCATTTCTTTCTTTCAAAACGTTATACATTTTTTCAAGAAGAGGATATCTTTCTGCATTCTTTTTCATAACTTCTTCGCAGTGTTGAACAGAAAGTTTAAGTCCATCCAACAAGTCAAGATCTTCAGCCAATTTCTTTGCTTTTTCTTCGTCAATGTCTGCATAGTTGTTCACACCATAAAGAATGACTTTTTGTTTTGCAACAAGAGCTTCTTTTCTTCTGAGTTTTCTTTCGTCTTTCTCATGTGTGTTCCAAACTTTACGAAGTGGAATATATTCTTTTTTGCATTGTTTAAACTCTTTATCAGTTGCTTTCAAGCGCTCTTCAGCATCTGCAAGACGCTCTTTAAGTTCGTCAAGTGAAAGCACACCGTTTGTGATGACAGGTGCTGGAACTGCCTCTGGTTCTGCTTTGATTTCTGCTTTGGCCTCTGCAAGTTCTTGTTTTGCTTGCTCAAGTTCTTTAACCATTGCAGCATATTTTTCTCTTTCTTCAATCAAAGCCTTCTTCTCTTCTTCCAAAGCGTCAACTTGAGGCTCTTCTTCAACCTCTTCTTCGGCTTGAGCTTCTTCAATTGGCTCTGGGTCAGGAATTGCAACTTCTTCGACTTCTTCAGTTTCAACTTCGTCTGAAGCCTCTTCTGCTTGCTGTTCGGAAACAGGCTCTTCCTCAGTTTCTTGTTCTTCAGCCTCTTCTTCCTCATCTTCAGAATTGTTCATCTCTTCTTGCATTCTTCTGATGAGTTCTTGACGTCTTGCCTCCAAATATGCGCGTCTTTCAGCATTCAAGCGTTCCTGTTCTGACATTTCGTTTTCAGCTTGAGTTTTTTCTTGTTCGGCCTTGGCTTCATCAACTTCCGTCAATTTGCTTTCGTCAAGCAAAGATTCTGCAACAACAGGCTGTGCAACCACCTCTTCTTCTTTGACAGGTTCTTCTTTCACAGGTTGAGCATCAAGACTGAAGTCTTCAACAGCCTCTTCTTTCTTCCCAAAATTTGGTTCTTTAATTTCCGAACCACCTTTCTTGCTTTTGTTTACAATTGCAGAAACACCTTCCCACAAGAAATAAACAACCAGCGCTCCAGCAACAACAACGCCAAGAATGATGAGAATGTCCAAAATGAGTGAATCAATGCTGACATTGCTTGCACCTAAAAGAGTTCTTAACATAGCAATTTACCATCCTTTTCTTAAAATTTGAAATTTCTTGCAATTTTGCCAAAATTTCACATTTTTTTTGAGATTTGAAATCATTTCAAACACTTCAGACTTTAATTTTGGTGGAGACGGAGGGAATTGAACCCTCGTCCGAAAATCAATCAAAACAACTTTCTACATGTTTAGTTTATGCTTAAATCTCGTTTTTAATTAACCCATAAACAAGTTTTAAAAACCATTCCTTAAAATTTTTTGCACCTGCAAGGACAACTCAATGCAAAATTTTTGCCATGTCTGATGCCCATTCTCTGATTGGCAAGGTCAAAGGTGGACAGATTGAAAAATTCAATCAAGTCGTCGTTTGTCACAACTTAGGCTGCACAAGGCATTGCGTTGTAAGAAACAACATTTTCTTCTTTGTCTGCGTTTATTTTCGCATGCCCCTGTTTAAGGTGTCGAAGCCCCACCACATGCTTTGCTTGTTTTGACACAATTCCCGTCGAAACCAAAATCGTCCCCTCATGAAAACCTTTCAATGTCGCGCTTGATTGCTTTTTCCTTAAGGGTTGCCCTTTTGTCGTAAAGTTTTTTGCCTTTTGCAAGACCAATTTCCACCTTCACCTTTCCAAGATTGTTGAAATAAATCTTTGTTGGCACAATGGTGAAACCTTTTTCCTTAACCAGTCGTTCAAACTTCTGAATTTCGCTTTTGTTTAAAAGCAATTTTCGCGTTCTTCTTTCGTCTGGTTTGAAAGAGGAGGTCTTTTCGTAAGGTTTGATGTAGGCATTTTTCAAAAACATTTCACCGTCTTTTATGACAACAAAACTGTCTGTCAAACTGACTCCACCAGCCCTCACCGACTTGACTTCACAACCTTCAAGCACAATTCCAGCCTCAACCAAGTCTGAAACGAAGTAATCAAAGAATGCCTTTCGATTGTTTGAAATAACCTTCATTTCTTGCTCCTATTATAACACTTCTTTTTCAATAATTCAATACCCTTTTTCAAAAAAAACGCAAAAATTTGTGATTTTTTATGAATTTTTTGCAAAAATTGGCAAATTTTTCGCGTTTTTCACCATTTTTTCATCATTCAGCAATCTTAAAATCAAGGTTGCGAGTGTGCAAATTAACGTTTGTGAGTTGCACTTTCAAGTGGTCTCCAAGAGAATAGACATGACTTCCGCCCTTAAGTTTCAATTGTTTTTCAAGGAAAAGATAGGAATCTTCTGGCAAATCTTCAATCTTCACAAGCCCCTCAACTGTGTTTTCAAGTGTGACAAAAATTCCAAAGTTTGTGACAGAAGAAATTGACGCTTCAAACACCTCTCCAACCCTGTCTTTCATCAAATATGCTTTCCAAAGGTCGTCCACATCACGCTCGGCATAGTCCGCGTTTCGCTCGCAAGAGGAAGATTGTTCTGACGCCTCAAATGTGAAAGAATCAAGTTCGTCCAATCTTTCGGAAGAAAACTTCCCGCCATTGTGAAGCCATTCTTTGATGATGCGATGAATTGTCAAATCTGGATATCTTCGAATTGGCGAAGTGAAGTGGCAATAGTCCACCAGCGCAAGCCCGAAGTGCCCCAAATTTTTGTTTGCATATTTTGCCTTTTGCATAGAGCGCAAAACAACTTTGTTGACAACATCTTTTGAATTCAAGCCTTCCACACGATTTAATATGTCTTGAAAATAGGAAGGTTGAATTTTTTCAGGAATTTTTGGAAAAGAAACACCAATTCCTTTCAAAAAGTCGCAAACGCCTTGAACCTTTTCAGATGTTGGTGCTTCATGCACACGATAGACAAATGGAATGCCAAGTTTGTTGAAATGATGCGCCACCGTTTCGTTTGCAAGCACCATGAAATCTTCAATAAGCCTGTGCGCCTCGTTGCGCTCTCTTCTTTCAAGGTCAACAGCCATGCCATTTTCATCAAAAACAAACTGCACTTCAGGAATTTCCAAGTCAAGTGCACCACGCTTTTGAGTGTTTTCTTCCAAAATGTCGCAAAGTTCACGCATCAAAAGGAAATCTTTTTGAAGTTTTTTGGTTTTTCCATTAAGTTTCACACCCTTAATTGCGTCATAAACCTCATCATATGTCAAACGCGCAATGCTCTTAATCACACTTTCGCAAATTCTATATTTGACAACTTTGCCAGAAAAATCGACATCCATAATGCATGAAAGCGTCAATCTTTCAACGCCCTCGTTCAAAGAGCAAATGCCATTTGACAACCCCTTTGGCAACATTGGAAGCACCGAAGTTGGAAAATATACACTCGTTCCGCGCTTAAACGCCTCTTCATCAAAGACATTGTTCTGCTTGACATATTCTCCAACATCCGCAATATGCACGCCAAGTTCGAAGTGGTCGGCAAACTTTTTGATGTTGACAGCATCATCCAAGTCTTTCGCGTCCGCACCGTCAATCGTGAAAATTGTCTCTCCCGTCAAGTCCAATCGCCCTTTCTTTTGCTCTGCAGAAACAGATTTTGGCAATTTTGCCTCAGCCTCAACAACAGCACTTGGAAAGGTCTCAAACAAATTATGGTCACGAATGATGGAAAGTTCAAGCGCTTTCACATCATCTTGAAAGCCCAAAATTTCAACAACATTGCACTTAACTTTTCCGGCATCAGTTCGAATGATTTTCGCCAAAACTTTCATGTTCTTTTGAATTTTTAAACCTGTTTTCATGATTGGAAGTTCAAATGGAATTTTGTTGTTGTCTGGGTCAAGAAAGAAATTGTTACCCACAACAGTCACAGTTCCAACAATGTTTTCAAGTTCTTTATAAATTGAAGCAACCTCGCCATCCACGCCGTTGTCACTTTGAGAAATGATTTTCACAATCACCATTTCACCATCCAGCGCGCCACGAGTTTTGTTTGCAGGAACAAACAAATCTTCCTTAAAATTTTCAGATTTAACAAACCCAAAACCCTTTGCTGTGCCAAAAAACTCACCCTTAACATATCCATGAGATGGAATGGTGATGAATTTGTTTTTTCTGATTTCATAGATGTCGCCGTTGTCCACCAGAGAATAAAAAATTCTCTTCACTTTATCCTCATCCATATTAAGTGAAGTGGACAGAAAAGAAAATAGTTTGTCCAAATTTGAAAAAACCAAACTATTTTTCTCAAGAAGTTCAACAATTTTTTTCTTTGCAATCATAATTTCTCACCATAATTTAAGATTGGAAATCAAAACATCAATTTCCAGAATAAATCAACAGACTGACGAAATAAAGAATCACGCAAACCACAGCAACAATTGAGCAGATGATAGTGATGAGTTTCAATTTTCCATCTCTCGACCCGCCCTTGTTTTTGGAATAATAACTCTCCTGTTGCCCTGTGATGACATCAGCGTTGTTTGCTTCATTGTTTTGAAGCAAAGTTGTGATGATTATGATGATTGCACAAGCCACCACCAAACAGAAAAGCACAATTCTTATGATTGGAAATGAATTTGAAATCCATGGTGCGACAAGTTGTGTTCCGCTATCGTTCATAATAAAAACTCCTTTTTGACTTATATTAAGAATATTAAGAAATTGTTTTTTGACATGAAAATGCATTCATATCTTTGATATTTTAATCACAACAAACCAATTTGTCAATTTTTCTTTGACATTTGCTGTGCCATTTTTTTGGAAATTCCTTTTAAGCAAATTTTGCAGCAACAACAATTGCAAGAAGTCCAAACATCAAAAGTGAAAGCACAAGCACGCCCCACTTTGGTTTTTTGTCTTTGTTGATGCTTCCTTTAAAGAATGAAAGCAAACCCATAACTCCAAGGAGAGCAAAAATGCAAACCACAATAATGTAAACAGGCTGAGACCATTCAAGAGTCACCCAGTTCGAAAAGTCATCCCAAATGTTGCAAAGCATTGAACTCATAAACACTCCTTATTGCAATATAATAGCACAAACAAAAAAAGAAAACAAGTTTTTTATCCAATCTTTCATTAATTTTTTCATTAAATTACACTTTTTTTGAAAAAAAACAAAAAAAATAATCTTATAATAAATCTTTTCTTCATAATTTGATTTGGTTAAAATCAAAACCATATAAACTTATATAACTCAAAGAAAACATCAAAAAACAAAACAATATTCAGTTTAAATGTCATTTTCTTATTTTATAAAAGTTTCAAAAATTATAAAATTTTGTTGTAATATTGTTAATTCAATTTGATTTCAAATTAAAATTTGATATTATATTATATGAGTGAAAATTTGGTGTTTTTTATTTGATTAAGATTAAATTAAAAAATACAAAAAACACAAAAACGACTTAAAAAACACAAAAATTAAAGAAAAAAGAGGTTAAAAATGAATAAAACAAAAATTGTATGCTCAATTGGACCATCAAGCAACGACATTGTCACTTTGGAAAAAATGATTGACGCTGGAATGAATGTCGCCCGCTTCAACATGAGTCACGGCACTCATGAAAGCCATAAAAAGATGATCGACAACGTCAAAATTGCACGCAAAAACAAGAACGCGCCTGTCGCAATCCTCATTGACACAAAAGGTCCTGAAATCAGAGTGAAACAATTTGAAATAGGTTCTGTCATGCTTGAAGATGGCGCCGACTTCACTTTGACGACAGAAGATGTGGTTGGAAATGATAAAAAAGTTTCCGTTACCTATTCAAAACTCCCAAAAATATTAAAAAAAGACACAAAAATTCTGCTTAATGATGGCAACATCGAACTTAAAGTTGAAAACATCAAAGGACGCGACATTCTTTGCAAAGTTGTGAATGGTGGTGAGCTTTCCAACAACAAAAGCATAAACATCCCGGGCGTAAAAACCGAAATGCCATATATGAGCGAGCAAGACAAAAGTGACTTGCTTTTTGCCAAATTTGTTGGCGCAGACTATCTTGCCATTTCCTTTGTCAATTGCGCCGAAGATGTGCTTGATGTGAAGAAATATCTTGAAGAAATTGACTTTCAAGATGTCAAAATCATCTCAAAAATTGAAAGCGAACAAGGTGTGTCAAATTTTGAAGAAATTCTGCGCGTCAGTGATGGCATTATGGTTGCAAGAGGAGATTTGGGCGTGGAAGTCAATTTCGTGAAAATTCCAATCTTGCAAAAGCAGTTCATCAGAAGATGCAATGAAGAAGGCAAACTTTCAATCACTGCAACACAAATGCTTGAAAGCATGATTGAACACCCTCGCCCAACAAGAGCGGAAATTTCTGATGTTGCAAATGCCGTTTTTGATGGAACAACAGCCATCATGCTTTCTGGTGAAACTGCTTCAGGACAACATCCAATCAAAACGGTTGAAACAATGAAACGAATCGCGTTTGAAGCTGAAAACTATGTCAAAAACAATTCTGCACCAATTCAAACACACAGCACACTCAAAAGCCTCAGTTATGCCGCCTATGCCCTTTCACAAACAAAAGGCGTTGAAGCCATTTTGGCAGTCACAAAATCAGGTACAACTGCACTTCACATTTCAAGGTTCAGACCAGATGTTCCAATCATAGCCTGCACCCCAAACGAAAAAGTTTTCCACAAAATGAGTCTCCTCTATGGCGTTGTGCCAATCATGGATAAGGAATATAAAAGCATCGATGAAGTCAATTCAAGTTCTTGCATGAAGGCACTTGAAACCGGACTCGTCCAAAAGGGAGACAAAGTTGTGCTTGTCAGTGGACTTAAAGCCAACAAACGCGGAAACAGCCTCATGATGATAATAAAATTGTAAAACACAAAAAATCTAAAGATTTTCGCATTTTTTCTATAAAAACAACACTTTATCAAAATAAACTCATCATAATTTGTTGATGAGTTTATTTTTTTTAGAAACTTTTATTCATTTTCTCGCATTGTCATTTGAATTGTCGCTTGCTTCTTTCA
Organism: uncultured Clostridia bacterium; assembly: GCA_944381135.1. Classification (GTDB taxonomy): domain Bacteria; phylum Bacillota; class Clostridia; order Christensenellales; family UBA1242; genus Caccovivens. The sequence goes on from CALWJY010000001.1 coordinate 297,361, forward strand.
AACTTTCATCAATGTTGTCAATTTTAGCAAGTTTTTGTTCAGCAAGTTCGTTCTCTGAAACTTTTTTAACAATAAGTTTGTTGTTTTCAACTCTTAAAATCTCCACAATTTCGTCTTTTTCAATTATTTCTCTGTTTTCTCCAACAACACTCCAAACAATTTCGTCAACTTTCAAACAACCCAAAACCGAAGCGTCAGTTCTTGCAATCAACCTGTGTCTTTGACCAATCAAAGATTTGACAAGAGGCTTTGCTCCAGAATTTTTCATAAGCCACTTTTTTACAACTTTGTGTAAAGCAAACAGCAAAATAAGTGAAACCAGAAAAAACACGGCAAGTTGCACACCCCACCCCACAGCATTCGTCGCTGTAAGAATGAAAGGGATGATTGCACCAATTGAAAACCAAATCGCAAAAGCCTGAAGCGTGACAAATTCAATAATTGCCATCACAATAAACACCCCAATCCAAATCCAAAACATCACATCCATCACAACCTCACTTATATGATAATTAAACCATACCAACAAAAATTTGTCAAATGTTTCAAAAAACAAATTAAAAACACAAAATAAAGTTGACATTCATATAAAAATGTGATATCATTCCACATGTGCAATATGGTGAAATTCTAATCAAATATTCAAGATGTTTCACTTTGCGCCAGCAAACCCAACCAAACTTTTGCTCCGCATCCATAAAGATATTAAAGTAAAAATACCTCCTCACTCACAGAAGCAAAGGTTTAATAAATGAAACACAAACAATCTGCCATATCACTCCCAAAATCTCAATTCATAAAACATCTTTTGAATTTTTTAGCTCTTAAAAACAACAAAAACACACTAAATTTCAATATGCTGATGTGGCACAGTCGGAAGCGCACAGCCTTGGTAAAATAAAAATTGGCACTTTTTAGCACTTAAAAAAACAAAAAAAAACACTCTCAAATTCTAATTTGCTTATGTGGCGCAGCAGGTAGCGCACCGCCTTGGTAAGACTTGGTTGGCACTCGAAAACTAACCAAAAAATTAGCAAAAACAACTCAATATTTAGCACTATGCTGGTGTGGCTCAGCGGTAGAGCACCACCTTGGTAAGGAAATTTTAGCGCCTAAAAAAGACTAAAAAATTTAATAAAATTTGCCCATTTTGGGCTTATGCTGATGTGGCTTAGCCGGTAAAGCACCACCTTGGTAAGGTGGAGACCACGGGTTCGAGTCCCGTCATCAGCTCCAGACTTCAAAAAGTCGCTAAAACCCTTATAAATAAAGGGATTTAGCGATTTTTTATTTTTGTTAAAATTTTCAAAAATGGCAGGGCACTTCCCTGTTTTAGTAGGACCATTTAGGACAATTTTTTATTGTAAAAAGTTGAAATTTGCTTGATAATTTTGTTTTTAACCATAAAATTTGAAAAGCCTAAAATTTTCTATATTTTTCTGCCTATTTCTAGGTAAATGGGGTCAAATGGTCCTACTAAGATTTTTAAAAAAATAGTCAGCCAAAATTTGCTGACTATTTTTCTTTACATCTCAAAATCTTTATTTTTCTTTCTTGCTTTCTTTTCTGCAAGTAATCTTTCCAAAAGTTCAATCTCTGGGTCATCTTCATCTTCGTCTTGTTCTTCAATCTCTCTTTTTAGTGCGGGAATATCCTTCTTGTTTTGCAGTTCTTGATATTCTTTCATTTTGTCGCTATTAAACAAATCATTAAGTTTATCTGTCGCTTGTTTATAATAACTCTTATCAACACTATTATAGACTGTTAAAGTGGTTTTAACCGATTTGTGCCCAAGCAGTGCTTGAATAACTTTTGGATTTTCATTTGCTTCAAATAACATTGTTGAATAAGTGTGTCTTAGCGTATGAAAATGTATTTTCCCCAAAAATCCATTTTTCTTTGCAAATCTATCAAATATTCGTCTTGTTCCAGAATAAGTCCTTACACTACCATCACTATTTGCAAAGACAACTGCATTTGGAGCGAGTAAATCAATTCCTGTGAGTTCTTTTCGCACCCACTGGCATTTACGCCAATCTTTTAATACTTCAACTAAAATATCGGGAATAGGGACCTCACGAACAGAACAATTAGTCTTTGTTTGCCCAATAACGGTTTTTCGACTTATGACTTTGCCTTTCTTATCAAATGTAGGCACTTGCGTAATGCTATTTTTAATTGTTATAGTTTTGTTCTCAAAGTCTATGTTTTCCCATCGCAAAGCAAGAGCTTCACCCGTTCTAAGGCCTGCAAACATCATTGTCATACAAAATGGCTTTAAAAATTCGTGTTGATTTAGTGCAGTAACAAATTTCATCCTTACATCTTCTGGAATTGCTTTATAAGCATTTTCCATATCGAAATTGTGGGTATCTCTTGTTTTTATTTTAATTCTAATTGTAGGATTATTTTCAACCAAGCCACAATCTATTGCATATTCAAAAAACTGATTGAAAAGGAATTTTGTTTTTCTTGCAGTATTTGTTCCTCGACCTTTAACAAAAACTTCATTTATCACTTGTTGAATAACTGGGGTTGTAACTTCGCTTATATCCATATTTGCGACATAAGGTTTTATGTGCAAGTTATAACATCGCATATTGCTTTCAAATGTTCGTGGCGTTACTTGGTTCTTTTTAAAAACAAGTAGCCACTCTTCAAACATATCTCCAAAGGTTTTATGTGCAAATATTCCATTTAAAGGTGTCATTGAGCCAGAAAGTTTAACAAGTTTGTCCGAAATTTCGGCTTCGCTATGACCATAAACTGTCTTTCTAACTTTCTCACCAGTCTCTGGATTTGTTAGCCAGATTTTACCGGTCCAAAGCCCATTCTTTTGTTGATAAATTGAGCCTGAGCCATTGCTACGCCTTGTTTTTTCTATAACTTTAATTTTCTTTCTTCCCATTTCCACCTCTCAATTCATTTGTTAGTTGCCAAGTTACAAAAGCCGCAACACTAACAATTCTTCGCTTTCCAATTCTAATTTTTGGAAAATCTATCTTTGTCATCATTGCTCTAACATTATCTCTGCCAAGTCCAGTAATTTTCATAATGTCCGAACAATCAAGATATTCTTTGTTATATTTTTCAGTTATTCGTCTTATCTCTGCTGATATAATGTTATCTAAATTCATTTGTTACCTCACATTTCACTTTGCTTTAATTCTTCTATATCGCTTTTTATTTGTTTTGTTAGGTCATATACCAGATTTTCTATATCACTTTCTTCAACATTCGCAAGATTGTTATATCCGTCTAATTTGTAGATGTCATCGCTATAAGTGTCTGCTATAAAGCAACGAACCCTATCAACACCGTCTTTTGCGGCTGCTTCAAGCCAATAGTCCAATCCATCGTCATCAAGTATGTCCGACAACTCTTGTAAACTATCGTAATAAAAGGTGTTATGGTCGGCATCAAAATCTTCAACGAGTGTTTTAATTTTCTTGTAAGTGTCGCTTTTAAATTCCATATCTTCAATTTCTTGATTTAATTGATTTATAAGCTTTTTTCTTGCATATATTTCATTCATTATTGTTCTCCTTTAAGTAAAGGTATAAGCCTTTCTGCCACTCGTTTTATCATCACTGGTGGCACGCTCATTCCACAAATATAGGCAATGTTATCTACATTGTCCGTTAGAAAGTTAAAATCTTGTGGAAAGGTAGAAATTGAAATTATATCTTTTTTTGTTAAATATGATTTTGTGTCCCACCGTATATTATTGCAGTGGGCAGTAATTGTGGGTGCTACTTGATTATCGTAAACAAAACAATAATTAAAAAAAGAGCTCTTTCCACGAGTTCTTAGGCAAGCAGGTTCTAAATTTCTATCGCCATATTTGGCAAATTTGATAAGTCCTTGAAGATTATCACTTACTATTGGTTTTGTGTCTCCAACGCTCTTTATTTGGCTAAATAAAATGGGTTTATACAAAAATGACATATCTAATTTACTTAAATCAACATTCAATCTCGTTGCAATAAAAAATACTCTGTGTCTTTTCTGGGGAACACCCATTTGTTCGCCTTTTAAAAGCCAATGCTTAACACTATATCCAATATTGTGAAAGTGCTTATATATTTGCTGAACATATCTCCAAGCATTGCCTTTTGTTAGTCCTTCCACATTTTCCATAACGACAAATTTAGGTTTCAATTTATTTACAGTTTCAATGAAGATAAAAGACAAATCATCAAGCGTTTGTTCTTTTTGTCCTTCACGAAATTTCTTTTTCTTACCCCAAGTTTTTTCACGCAGTCCAGCCATAGAAAAAGTTGTGCAAGGCGGACTTCCGTCCAATATATCTAAATCAAAGAGTTCATTTGGTATTTGATTGTTTGGCAGTTTGTTAAAATCCCTTATATCCATTAAAAAATTAAATTTTGGCTTGTGGTTTGCAAGATAGACATCATTCATTCGTTTATCAATTTCTAAACAACCAACGACATCATATCCTGCAAGTTTATAACCCATAGTTGAGCCTCCACCACAAGCAAAACACGAGAAAACTTTTAGTCCGTTACAATTTGGATAATCGCTAAAATGCCAATACCAATCATTACTTTCTTTTGTTTTTAAATAATCAAATTCATCACCCAACAAATCAAAAATTGATTGTTGCATAATTCATTCCTTAACACATTTCTTCGTTTTTCTTTAATCTCTTTCTAATCTCTCTTTCTATAACTCTTTCTATTCCTTTTTTAAAGGTTATTCTATCATTTACAAGTGCTTCATTTGCGTCTTTAAATCCACAATTATCAAACATAATGTAAGGCATTTTATTAGTCTTAAAAAAGTCAATAAGCTCATTTGTTGCTGTTTGTCCTGCTTCATCGCTATCAAGTGCTAAAACATAGGTTTTTGGAGTTTTATTTGCACTTATAAACTTATTTACATTTGAAACGCTTCCAAGTGAAATGGCGTTTATTCCAATTTCTTCAAAGCTTAGACAATCAAATTCACCTTCGGTTATCACACAAAAAGGATTAGAGTTTGTAAGTGCTTCTAAATTAAATATTTCCGTGTGAACATTTTTCGGTTTGTAATATCTAAAATCGCTTGTTTTGTCAATATTACGTGCAGAAAAGCAATGCTCATTTATAGGAATAATAATCCCTTTAAATGTTGTTTCTCCAAAGTTAAATTCGTTATAGCCTAAATTATATTTTTCAGTGATAAAATCACTTATTCCACGCGAATTAAGATATTGTTTTGCATTGTCATTTGATTTAAAATTTTTATGCCAAATGTAAAATGCCTTTGAATAGTCTTTTGTTTCTGTTGTAGAGTTTTCTTTTTTATTGTATTTTGGTTTAATTTCTGTCTTGTTTGTGCCATAATAATCAATTGCTCGCTTAAAAGCTTCTTTTCTACTTAAATTTTCTATGGCAGAAATAGCACCAATTAAATCATATGTTGCATTACAACCAAAACAGTGGACCTTGTTGTCATCAAAATATTTCATTGACGGATTTCTATCAATATGTTCTGGATTTATGCACCTAAAAAATCTATCTGTTCTTATGCCATTTTTTTCAAGGTAATCTTGTAAATGAGATTTTAATTCGTCAATTGCAATATCTTCCATTTTTACATCTCACTATCAAACTTTTTATTTTTCGACTTTTTCTCTCTTTCTTTAAGTTCTTCCAGTAATTTGTTATACCTTTCTTGTTCCTTAATATTCTCCTTTTTCTGTTCTTCAATTAACATAGGAAGAAAGGCCATATCTTTTTCATCTACAACATATTTAACACCACAATCACAACTAATGAATTGCAGTCCACATCTTGGGCATCTCTCTATATCACAATTATCAAGGTGTTGCTCACCGACTTTGCAACCACAATCTCCACAAGTTGGATTTTCATCATCACCAATCCAATCCTCATCTTCATCGCCAAAAAGGATAGGGTCATAGAGTTCACCCATAATTAAATATTTTTGTTTCACTGTTTTAC
>CALWJY010000002.1 GCA_944381135.1 uncultured Clostridia bacterium
GAGATTTGATAAACCTGTCCGCAAAAAGTGTTTACTCACTCCTTTCGGACACATTCAAATCCAACAGTTAGGACAATGAAGAGAGAAGTCTAATCCAAGCTTCTCTCTTTTTGTTTTGAAATATAAATAATTTATGATATAATAATTTTATAAGACAAGTTAATTTATCTTTACTCTTAGTTTGATATAACCAACACCAACTTGGACTTGTAGTTGGTTCGGATACTTTATCTCTTGTCGCACCAAACAAAAAAAATAATCCTCAACCATTAAGCGAGGATTTTTTATTACATTATTATCTTTCATTTTTTAATAAAGAATGTTTTCAAAAACAACAAAAAACAAAAGTTATGTTTTCATAATAACTCAAGGCTAAATAGCACAAATAAAGTTGCACCGACAAAATATATTTTTCACATATTTATCTTATGTCATTCCTCTGTTGTTTTATAACTGGTTATTGGCATTCCTTAATTTCTAAATGTATACATCTTCTTTTTTACTAGCATAAGTAAATTTAATTCCTAAATCCTTTTCTGTTTTTTTGAAATTTTATGCTATAATGATTTCATCAAAGGCAAAATAAGTCCAAAGCGCTTCAATTTAAAAACTTGTCAAAACAATTTTTGTTGCAGGAAAGGCACTTGGAAAGGGAAAACTCTTCTAAAAAACACAAAACAAGGAGATATAAAAATGGAAAATACAAACAAAGCCAACAGTCAAATTGTGATTTTTACTCATGGGATTGACATTGATGGGTTTGGTGGTGCAATTTTAGGAAAACTTGCATTCGAAAACCCAACAATTGTGTTTGCCGACAATTTTGATTTGGATGAAAAGTTTGTCAAAACTCTTCAAACAAACCCACAATTTGAAAAAATTTATATTGTGGACCACTGTCCAAGTTTTGATTTGTGCAAAAAAATTCAAGAAACCCCTGAAATTACCTCAAAAATCATGGTCTTTGACCACCACAAATCTCGACAGGGAAAGGAAGACCAATTCGACTTTGTCAATTTGGTTGTGGAAAATGCACAAGGAAAACAAAGCGGAACCTCTTTGTTTTATGACTACTTAACGAGAAGTGGACTTCTGCGCCCAACCAAAGCATTGAAAGAATTTGCCAAACTGACAACGCTTTATGACAATTGGCTTTGGAAAGAAGATGAGAAAGATGGCAAAAACGCATACAGACTCAACACCTTCTTTCAAGCAGTTGGCAGAGAAAAATTTATTGGAATGGTTTTAAAAACACTTCAAAGAAATTCAGATAAATTTGAATTTAATGAAGAGGAAAATCAAATCATTGACAATTTCATTCAATCTTTCAATGCAAAAGTCAATTCATACATAAAGCAAATGAAAATTGCAGAACACAACGGCTTAAAATTTGGTTTTGTTGAAGTTGAGGATTTGTTTAAAAATGACATTCCGGAAGTTTTGCGAAGCCTAAACAATCCTTTGGGCATCTCCTATGTCATGATGCCAATCAAAAATCGTGAAAGCGTGTCACTGAGACACATTCAAGATGTTGACCTGTCAAAAATTGCCGAGGAATTTGGTGGTGGCGGACACAAATATGCCGCAAGTTTCCCAAAATCGAGTGCAAAATATCAAACTTTAATAAAAACATTTGACGATAAAAATAAGTAAAATTGAAAGCCTGTCAAAAATCGAAAATGATAAACAACTTTGAAACTAAAAATAAAAATCATATAAAATAATTAAAAAACATAAAAATTAAAAAACAAAAAAACTCGGATTATATTTTCCCGAGTTTTTATTTTAGATAAAATATTGTAAAATTTTGAAATATAAATTTTGTGTAAGCTTAAATATTAATTAATTTATACAATAGTTATAATTAATAATTATTTTAAAACACCTGTGAAATCAGTTCTCGCACGCGGGTTGAGTTTGCTTTGCCTCCTGTGTTTTTCATCACATAGCCTACAATGAAGCCAACAACCTTTTCAGGTGAATTGGAATAGTCTTGTGCAACTTTGGCATTTTCGATTTTCAACTTTCTCAAAAGTTCCAAAATTTGTTCGTCAGAAATTGTGACAAGCAGGTTCATCTCTTTTGCCAAAACTTGCGGGTCTTTGCCCGTTTCAATGCACTTATCCAAAAGTTGCAAGCCCACAGTCTTGTTGATAACCTTTTCTTCCACCATTTTGATTATGCTTGCAAGACTTTTTTCGTCAATTGGAAAGACAAATTCTTCCTGCCCTTTGACAAGTTTCATAAGGTCAACCATAATCCAATTGCTGATTTTCTTTGGCGAATTGAAATTTTTGACGCAATTTTCGAAGTAGTCGGAAATATATTTTGAAGATGTCAAAATTTGTGCGTCATATTCTGGCAAGCCAAACTCTTCAACATAGCGTTTTCTTCTCTCACTTGGAACCATAACCATTGTGCCACGAATACGCTCGACATCTTGCGGTGTGATTTTGATTGGCAAAAGGTCTGGGTCTGGAAAATAGCGATAGTCCTGCGCCTGCTCTTTGCTTCTCATTGAGAAACTTTCTCCGCGGTCGTCATCCCACTTGCGTGTTTCTTGCACAACAGCACCGCCAGCAGAAAGCACTTCCGCTTGACGCTCTGCCTCAAACTGAATGGCGCGTTGAACACTTTTGAAAGAGTTGAGATTTTTCATTTCAGTTCGTGTGCCAAACTCGTTTGAGCCTTTTCTTTTAAGCGACAAGTTGACATCACAACGCATTCCGCCTTCTTCCATCTTGCAATTTGCAATGTCTTCAAACACAAGAGTTTCACGCACTTTTTTCAAAAATTCCACCGCCTCATCTGCGGACGAAATGTCTGGCTCTGTCACCATTTCAATCAGTGGAGTTCCTCCACGGTTATAGTCCACAAGCGTTCCGACACCTCTGCCAATATGCGTCAATTTTCCAGCATCCTCTTCCAAGTGAATGCGGTTGAGACGCACAACTTTCCCGCTGTCAAGCACAATCTGCCCACCCACATTCAAAGGATACACCAACTGACTGATTTGATATGCTTTTGCAAGGTCAGGATAGAAATAGTTTTTTCTTTCAAAAACAGAATATGGCGAAATCGCACACCCAAAAGAAAGCCCAGCCTTGATGGCAAGTTCCACCGCGTGCTTGTTCAAAACAGGAAGTGCGCCCGGCATACCTGTGCAGACAGGGCAAGTGTTGGTGTTTGGTTCATCTCCAAATTCGTTTTTGCAACTGCAAAAAACTTTGGTTCTGGTTTTAAGTTCGGCATGAATTTCCAAGCCAATCACAACATCAAAATCATCTAAAACACTCATTTTGCGCCTCCCACTTTCTCAAACAATTTTGCCACTTCAAACATAAGCGCATCGTTTTTCTCATCCGCAATAAACTGCACGCCAAGAGGAAGACCATTCATTTCATCATATGGCACACTGATGGCAGGCACGCCAGCAATGTTTGCAGGCACGGTGAAGACGTCTTCCAAATACATTCCAACAGGGTCGCTCAATTTTTCGCCAATTTTGAATGCTGTTCCCGCAGTTGTTGGCGTGATTATGCAATCGCAATGCTCAAATGCGGACTTAAATTCTTTCTTAATCAACCTCTGAACGCGTTTTGCTTTGTTATAATAGGCGTCAAAATATCCGCTTGAAAGCACATAGTTTCCAAGCATAATTCTGCGCTTAACCTCTCTTCCAAAGCCTTCGCTTCGACTTTGAACATAGACACTTTCCAAATCTTTGGCATCCTGACTGCGAACGGTGTATTTCACGCCATCAAAACGCGCCAAATTGGAGGTTGCCTCCGCTGGTGCTATGATGTAATAGCACGCAAGTGAGTTTTTGATGTGCGGAACATCCACTTGAACAATGTCGAAAGTTTCGCTCAATCTTTCAAGAAGCGCATAGAACTTGTCTTTGCTTGCGCTCCTCCCAAGAAGTTCCATAACTTGCCTGCAAACACCAAGCCTATATTTGCTTTTCTGCACACATGAAAGGTCGTTGGAAATTGTTGTGAGGTCGTGTTCGTCTTTGCCTGCAATCACTTTAAGCACAAGTTCACAATCTTCAACCGTCTTTGCAATTGGCGAGCATTGATCAAGCGAACTTGCAAATGCCACAATTCCAAAACGCGAAACAGTGCCATATGTTGGTTTCACACCAACAACGCCATTCAAAGACGCTGGCTGTCTGATTGAACCGCCCGTGTCTGTGCCAAGCGCACAAGGAACAAGTCCGCCTGCAACCGCCGCCGCACTTCCACCACTGCTTCCGCCTGCAACAAACTCTGAGTCAATCGCGTTGTGGCAAACACCATAGCAAGTGTTTTCGCAACTGCTTCCCATGGCAAATTCGTCCATGTTTGTGCGTCCTAAAATGACTGCATCTTCTGCAAGCAATTTCTTGACAACTGTTGAGGTGTATGGCGAAACAAAATTTTGCAAAAATTTACTTGCACAACCCATTTTCTTGCCCTCAAACATGATGTTGTCCTTGATGGCAATTGGCACGCCCGCAAGCACCCCAACTTTCTGTCCACTTGCAATTTTCTTGTCAATCTTCTTTGCTCTGTCAAGCGCGTCACCAAAAACCTCAATCACAGCATTGAGGTCTTTTTTCTCTTCACATTTGTCAATGAAAAATTTGACAACTTCCTCACTTGAAAACTTGCCATTTTTAATTCCGTCACGAATTTCAATCACTGTCAACTTTGAAAAATCCATCATTCAACCACCAGCGGAGTCACATAACATCCGTCCTTTTGTTTTGGTGCATTTTGCAAAACCTGCTCACGAGGCATGCTTGGTGACGGTTCGTCTGCACGCAGTTCATCCAGCCCAATTGGTTGGTCTTTGTCCAAATCGTCAGACAAATCAAGTTCGGTGATTTCATTGACGAAAGAGACGATGTCTCCAAACTCTTTTTCAAACTTTTTTCTTTCCTCGTCTGAAAACTTCAGTTTGCTTAAAAATTCCAAGTGTTCAATCGTGTCCATATTTTCTCCTTAAATCGTCTTAAATGCAAGGTTTTAATTTTTAGAAATTCAATTAAATCCTAAAACACTAACAACCATATTTTACCACATTTTTGCCACATTCAAAAAACAATTGACACACAAAATCTTTTAAATTCGCATTTTTGACAAATTTTTCTTATAATTCATTATAAAAATTGTAAAAAGTTTACATAAAACAAAAAACCAAATTCAAATTGAACTTGGTTTTTGCAAAAATTAACATTTTCATCAATTTTTTTAAACTTATCCAACAAGTGTTGAATTGTCAGTTTCTTCCTCTTTGTCAACTTTGACAGGAACAACAGTGCGATATTTCTTCAAGCCGGTTCCTGCAGGAATAAGTTTTCCAATGATGACATTTTCCTTGATTCCCACAAGGTTGTCCACCTTGCCCTTAAGAGCAGCATCTGTAAGCACACGAGATGTCTCTTGGAAAGATGAAGCGGAAAGGAAAGATTCTGTCGAAAGAGAAGCTTTTGTGATTCCCAAAAGAATTCTTCTTGCAATTGCTGGCTTCCCACCTGCACGCAAAACTCTTTCGTTTTCTTCTTCACAACGAGAGATGTCAACAATGTCTCCTGTCAAAAGTTCGGTGTCTCCAGAGTCTTCAATCTTGACTTTCTTAAGCATTTGTCTGATGATGATTTCAATGTGTTTGTCATTAACCTTAACATCTTGTCCACGATAAACAGAAATGACTTCAGAAAGCAAATATTGTTGAAGCCCTTTAAGCCCCTTTGTCACAAGCAAATCGGATGGGTTGATTGCACCAGCAGTAAGTTGAGTTCCTGGCTCAACAGTGTCACCATTCTTCACTTTCAAAACGGCTGGTTTGCGAGCTTCATAGTCGATGTCGCCTTCACCTGTCACAATTGTGATGTAATAGTTCTTGGCGTCCTCTTTGATTTTAACCTTTCCAGAAACTTCGCAAAGCAAGCATTCGCCCTTAGGTCTTCTTGCTTCAAAAATTTCCTCGACTCTTGGCAAACCTTGAGTGATGTCGGCAGCAACCGCAGCACCACCGGTGTGGAAAGTTCTCATCGTAAGCTGAGTTCCCGGTTCACCAATTGACTGAGCGGCAATAATGCCCACAGCCTCGCCAAGTGTGACCATATCTTTTCCAGCCAAGTTTCTTCCATAGCATTTTGCACAAACGCCATGCTTGCAACGGCATGTGATGAGCGAACGGATTTGAACTTCTTTGATTCCTGCTTTGACAACTGCAGCAGCCTGCTCTTTTGAAATCATTGTGTTTGCAGGAACAATGACTTCTTTTGTTTTAGGGTCAACAATGTCATCAACAGCAACTCTGCCATAGATTCTTTCTTCCAAACTTTCAATGACGAACCCGTCTGAAACAAGGTCAGAAACCACAACACCCTTAACTTTCTCGCCTGCGTCAGCAAAGCAGTCTTCAGTCGTCACAACAACATCTTGCGCAATGTCCACAAGTCTTCTGGTCAAATATCCAGAGTCTGCAGTTTTAAGCGCAGTGTCGGACAAACCTTTACGCGAACCACGGGAGTTGATGAAATATTCAATTGGAGAAAGTCCGGTTTTGAACGAAGATTTGATTGGTGTGTCGTTCTTGACACCGGAAGCTGTCGCCTTAATTCCAATCATACCGCAGTCTTGGTTGAGCTGTGTGTTGTTTCCACGCGCGCCCGAAAGCACCATAAGACTGAATGGGTTGAATGTGTCAAGGTGTTTGACAACCGCATTTTGAACTTCGTTGACTGCCTCGTTCCAAATTGCAACGTTTTCGTTTATTTTTTCATCAAAAGTGATAAGTCCGCGTTGAAGCATTTTTTCGTTTTCCAAAACTTTTGCTTCAGCGTCTTTCAAAATTTGTTTCTTTTCTTCTGGCTCTTGAATGTCATAGATGTTTACAGAAATGGAAGCAAGAGTGGAATATTTATATCCAATGTCTTTCAATCTGTCAACAAGTTTAGAGCATTCTGTTGTGCCAAATTTGTCATAGCAATCTGCCACAATTTTCTTCAATTCTTTCTTCATGACAGGCTTGTTGATTTCAAGGTCACAAATGTTTTCTGGGTTGCTTCTGTCAACATATCCCAAATTTTGTGGAATGATGTTGTTGAACAAAATTCTTCCAACAGATGTTTGCACTCGCTTTGTGTAGGCTTTTCCGTCAACTTCTTTGGAAAGACGAACAGTGATTTCTGCTTGCAAATCCAAATTCTTTGTTTGGTATGCATAGATGACTTCATTTTTGGAAGCAAAAATTGAGCCCTCGCCTTTTGCACCTGGTTTGAGAAGTGTCAAATAATAGCATCCAAGCACAACGTCCTGTGCTGGTGTGACAATTGGTTCACCATCTGACAATTTCAAGATGTTGTTTGAAGCAAGCATAAGAGTTCTTGCTTCTGCTCTTGCGTCTATTGAAAGAGGAATGTGAACAGGCATTTGGTCGCCGTCGAAGTCGGCGTTGAACGCAGCGCACACTGATGGATGCAGTTTGATTGCTTTTCCTTCAACAAGCACAGGTTCGAAAGCCTGAACAGAAAGTCTGTGAAGTGTTGGCGCACGGTTCAAAAGCACAGGATGGTCTTTGATGACATCAGCAAGCACATCCCAAACAATTGGTTTTTCTCTTTCAATCATGCGTTTTGCACTCTTGATGTTGTTTGATTGGTTCATGTCAATCAAGCGGTTGATGATGAATGGCTTGAAAAGTTCAAGAGCCATTTCTTTTGGAAGTCCGCATTGATACATCTTAAGTTCTGGTCCAACAACAATAACTGAACGGCCGGAATAGTCCACACGCTTTCCAAGAAGGTTTTGTCTGAAACGACCTTGTTTTCCGCCAAGCATAGCGGTGAGTGATTTCAAATCTCTCTGTTTTGAACCTTGAACAGGTTTTCCACGCTTACCATTGTCGATGAGGTTGTCAACAGCCTCTTGAAGCATTCTCTTTTCGTTTCTGACAATCACATCAGGAGCCCCAAGTTCCATAAGTTTCTTCAAGCGATTGTTTCTGTTGATGACACGACGATAGAGGTCGTTCAAATCGCTTGTGGCATAGCGTCCGCCATCCAATGGAACCATAGGACGAAGGTCTGGTGGAAGCACAGGGATGACGTCCAAAACCATCCAAGTTGGGTTGTTTCCACTCTTTCTGAAAGATTCCACAACATCCAATTTTTTTGCAGCCTTAATTTTTCTCTGACCTTTTGAAGTCTTGATTTCTTCTTTAAGCGCAGCACTTTCTTTGTCGAGGTCAACATGAGAAAGAAGCACTTTGATTGCCTCTGCGCCCATGCCAGCGTCAAAACTTCCGCGACCATATTTTTCAAGTGCCTCACGATATTCCTTATCATTCAAGATTTGCTTATATTCAAGGTCGGTGTTTTTAGGGTCTGTGACGATGTAGTTGATGTAATAAACAACCTGCTCCAAGGTTTTTGGAGTCAAATCAAGAAGTGTTCCTATGCGAGATGGAACAGAACGGAAATACCAAAGGTGTGTGACAGGAGCGGCAAGTTCGATGTGCCCCATTCTTTCACGGCGCACTTTAGACCTTGTCACCTCAACCCCGCACTTGTCGCAGACAACACCACGATAACGGATGCGTTTATATTTTCCACAGTGGCATTCCCAGTCTTTTTTAGGTCCAAAAATCTTTTCGCAGAAAAGACCATCTTTTTCAGGCTTCTGAGTGCGATAGTTGATTGTTTCTGGCTTTGTCACCTCACCATGAGACCATTCTCTGATTTTCTCAGGTGAAGCAATTCCAATTTTAATTTTTTCAAAGTTGTTAAGTTCAAACATACACATTTTCCCCTAAAATAAATTTTTGTATATAATCTAAGCAATTTAAAATTCATTTTGATTTAAATTATTCGGCATTAAGTTTTTATTTCACATATAAATTTTCAAGACTAACTAAACCTCTTTGCCTTTCTGTTTCATTTTTAGATACATCTTCTTTAATTCTGGCATTCAATTCTCTGATACCTTTTTCCCAATATCTAAACTTCGCTCTTTTGACTTAAAATCCTGTGAAAGTTGCATTGTGTTAATTGTTGAAAGCGGTTTTCTTTCTTCAAGTTTAAAATCTTGCAAGTTTGCATTGTTTTCGTCTGTATTCATCTTTCATCCTCCTATTCTAAAACCACTTTTCTTCGTAAGCTCCCGCTTCGCAAGGGAGTCGCCGCAAACTCGAAAGAATTGAGAGTTTCGTTTGGCGGCGGAGTGACAAAAACCAGCGTCCGCCGAGCGCTTGCGAACAGCAAGCCGAGTTTCAGCACAGTTTTTGTCACTCGTCAAAATCTCCAAAATCGTCAAACAAGTTCAAGTCTTCAATTCCGGCCGGCATGGAAGTTTCTTCTTCAATTTCTTTCTGAATTTCTGTCTTCTCTTCCTCGTCATTTGAAACATCGCTTGAAATCATGTCGTCAATGTCAAGAGTCACTTTGTTCAAGTCTTTTTCAACATCGCTGTCAAGTCCAATCTTGTCTTGTTCGTCTTGTGAAAGTTCTGGCAAGTCAATTTCTTCATCATTTTCCGTCAAAATCTTGACATCAAGTGCAAGTGCCTGCAATTCCTTAACCAAAACTTTGAATGATTCTGGAATGCCTGGCTCTGCAATTGGAAGACCTTTGACAATGGATTCAAATGTCTTAACTCTGCCCACAACGTCATCGGACTTAACCGTCAACATTTCTTGAAGAACATGGCTTGCACCGTATGCTTCAAGCGCCCATACTTCCATTTCACCAAATCTCTGTCCACCAAACAATGCTTTCCCTCCAAGAGGTTGTTGTGTGATGAGTGAGTATGGTCCAATTGAACGAGCATGAATTTTGCTGTCAACCATGTGGTTGAGTTTCAACATATATTTCATTCCAATTGTGGTTTTGTTTTCAAATGGTTCGCCCGTTCTTCCGTCATAAAGTTGAACTTTGCCGTCCTCTGGGAAGTTGTTTTCTTTGAGGAGTTGTTGAATTTTCTCTGCATCAGCGCCGTCAAATGCTGGAGTTGCAACTTTCCAGCCAAGTGAACCAGCCACAAGTCCCAAATGAACTTCCAAAACCTGTCCCAAGTTCATACGAGAAGGAACGCCAAGAGGGTTGAGCACAATGTCAAGCGCTCTTCCGTTTGCCATGAATGGCATGTCTGCTTCTGGCAAAACAATGGAGATACATCCTTTGTTTCCATATCGACCACTCATTTTGTCGCCAACAGAAAGTTTACGCTTCTGAGCAATGAACACTTTGACAAGTTGATTTACGCCCGGTTCAAGCTCATCCTTATTTTCACGGCTGAACACTTGAACATCCACAACAACACCGCCTTTGCCATGTTGAACACGCAGTGATGTGTCGCGCACTTCTCTTGCTTTCTCACCAAAAATTGCACGCAGAAGTCTCTCTTCAGGAGAAAGTTCTGTCTCACCCTTTGGTGTCACCTTTCCAACAAGGATGTCGCCCGGACGCACTTCCGCACCAATTCTGATGATTCCGTTTTCGTCCAAATTCTTAAGCGCCTCATCGCCAAGGTTTGGAATGTCTCTTGTGATTTGTTCGTCACCAAGTTTGGTTGTTCTGCACTTAAGTTCTTCCACTTTCAAGCAAATTGAAGTGAAGACATCTTCTTTGACAAGTCTTTCATTAATCAAAATCGCGTCTTCATAGTTGTATCCTTCCCAATTCATATAGCCAACAAGCACATTCTTCCCAAGTGCAAGTTCGCCATTATCTGTGGAATATCCGTCAACGATGACATCGCCTTTCTTCACCTTTTCACCTTTCACAACGCAAGGTTTTTGGTTAAAGCAGGTTTCATCGTTTGTTTTGTCAAATTTAATGAGGTTATAGATGTCAACATCGCCTTTAGTGTTTTTCACGCGCACTTCGTCAGCGCTGACATAAACAACTTCGCCATCTTCTCTTGCAAGTTGTGTATATCCACAGTCATGTGCAACTTTTGCTTCCATGCCTGTTGCAACAATTGGTGCTTCAGGACGAAGAAGTGGCACTGCTTGACGTTGCATGTTTGCACCCATCAACGCACGATTTGCTTCGTTGGAGTTGACAAAAGGAATCAAACTTGTTGCCACAGAAATGAATTGTCTTGGAGAAGCGTCCACAAAATCAACTTGTCTTGCAGGAACTTCAATGGCATAGTCTTTGTGACGACAAACAATTCTCTTGTTGATGAATCTTCCTTCTTCATCCAAAGGCTCTGTTGCCTGAGCGATATATGCCTCGTCTTCAATGTCTGCCATGAAATATTCGCACTTGTCAGAAACCTTTCCTGTCTCTTTGTCCACTCTGCGATATGGTGTTTCAAGGAAGCCATATTCATTCACGCGGGCATAACTTGTCAGTGTGTTCACCAAACCAATTGCTTGACCTTCTGGGGTTTCAATAGGACAAATTCTGCCATAGTTTGTATAGTGAATGTCGCGCACATCTGCTTCTGCTCTTTCCTTTCTGATTCCTCCAGGACCAACGGCAGAAACACGACGTTTTTGTGTGATTCCAGAAAGTGGGTTGACTTGGTCCATAAGTTGTGAAAGTTGTGATGATGCCACAAAATCACGAAGTGCCCTGTTGATTGCTTTAGGGTTGACAATTTGTCTTGGAGTCACCTCAGAAAGTTCTTTTCCTTGAAGTGTTTCTCTGATGTTTGAAACAAGTTTGTTGACACCAGAACGGAAATGGTCATAGAACAATTCGCCAACAGTTGCAACACGCTTGTTTGAAAGGTGTTCAATCTTGTCCACACCATGAATGTCCTCAAGCACATCCAAATACATGCTGATTCCAGCCAAGATGTCGTCCATTGTGAGAGTGGTGATCATCAAGTCTTTTGCATGTTCTTTGATGGCTTGCATTCTCTTTTCTTTTGTTTTGTTGTCTTTCAAGATTTGAGCAAGAACAGGATAGTAAACTTCCTCTTCAATTCCCAAACTCTTTTCGTCGCAAGGGAAGATGTCAGAAAGTTTCACTCTGTTGTTGCCACGCATCAAATATTTATGGTCAGCAAGTTGAAGCCAAACTTCGTTCACACCGCTTGCTTTAATTTTTTGTGCAAGTTCTCTGTCTGCCACTTGTCCTTTTTGGGCAATAAGTTCGCCATCTGGAGAAATGACATCCTCAGCCAAAATATGCCCTTCCATTCTCTTTGCAATGGAGAATTTTTTGTTGAGGTTATATCTTCCAACGCGGGAAAGGTTATACCACTGTTCTGAGAAGAACCAAAGGTTGAGATAACTTCTTGTGGTTTCGGCGGATGGAACATCTGCAGGACGAGTTTTTCTTGCAAATTCCAAAAGTGCCTCTTCTTGAGTGTTGACAGTTTCTTTTTCAAGCACATTCTTGACAAGTCTGTGGTCACCAAAAAGTTTGGAAATTTCGTCTGCGGTGTATCCAAAGCACTTAAGGAAAAGCCCAAGTGTCACTTTGTGTCTGCGGTCAAGCACAACTTTCAAGACTTCGTTTGCGCCCTGTTCAAATTCAATATACATTCCGCGCTTTGGAATGATTTGTCCGCGAAGTGTGGAGTTGTCTCTTGCCTTATCTCTCAAAAGATAGAAATTTGGAGATTTGATGATTTGGTTGACAACAACTCTTTCAACGCCATTGAAAATGAATGAACAATCGTCAGTCATATATGGAATGTCGCCCAAAAAGACAACATCTTCAACTGCCTGTCCTGTTTCTTCAACAACAAAACGAGTTTTGACATTGAGTGGGATGGAATATGTCGCACTGCGTCTTTTGCACTCTTTTTTGGAATATTTTGGTTCTTTGTCCAAAAGCACGTCAAGAAAATAGAGTTTCGCCTTGCCGGAATAGTCAACAACAGGAGAAAACTCATTCAAAACCTCTTTGATGCCGTTTTGGATGAAATCTTGATATGACGTTCTTTGAATTTCAAGCAAAGGTGGAATGTCGATGTAGTCTTTAAGTTGCGCAAAAGTGTATCTTTCTGTTTTTCCGAATTTTTGTTTTTTCATAATTTCAGACATATAAAAACCTCTCCTCACAAAAATTATAAAAAGGGAAGCATGAGGACAGAAAATCCCCACAATTCCCTTATTTTAAGTTAAAATGGCACAAAAATTTTTCAACATGGGCTAATTAACCAATTCATTTTAACACTTTATTTTTTAAATGTCAATACTTTTTCGAAAAATTTTTGCCAATAATTATTTTTTTATTCTCTTTCTTCCCAAAATATGTGAAAAATTATGCCAAATCTCCATGAAAATTGTCAAACTTTGAATTGAAATTACATAAAAATTTATGTCGAATTCAAATTGTGATTTCTAAATATTTTTTCAGACAACAATGTTTCCATTGCCCCACAAATTGATTTGCAAACTTGTGAACGAACCATTGTTTCTAAGCGTTGTGTAAGAAATTGCCAACTCATAAACACAGTTTGTTCCTGGCATGGTGATTGTGTTGAAAATTCTGCTTCCTTCAATTGAACTGTCAGAAGATGAATAATCAATAATTCCGTCCGATGTGTCCAAAATTGCCGTCCCTGTGAGCTCCGATTCGTTTTGCAAAGACAAATTTATAACCGAAACCGAACAATTTGCCAAATTTGAATATGTGTTGTAAATCATATGTGAAGTTGAACTTCTGTTCAATCCAACAATTGTTCCAACTGCATATTCGGCAGTTGTGGCATACAAATTGACTTGCACACTTGAAGAAGTGATGTTGAAGTTGTTTGTATATTCTCCACTTTCAACCTCATTTTCCACACCAAGCGCAATAATTGTGTCTTGTCCACTGCTTCCTGCAAGTCCCCCAATGGCAGCCATTTCTTGCCTAATTCCAATTGCGTTCAATTCCCCCGTGAAAGAAATGTGATTGAAAGTTGTTCTTCCCGTTGTTTCAATCAAGCCCACAATTCCTCCAACAAGTGAGTATCCTGTCAAATCAGCATTAATTGTGATGACATCCATGGTTGTTGCTTCCGAAATTTGTCCCGCAATTCCTCCAAGTGCAGAGATGCTTCCATCTGTTGAAATGGTGCTTATTGAAATGTCCTGTTCCATTGTGATGTCACTGATTGTTCCGCCACTTGCCAAACCAACAACACCACCAACTGCAATTGGCACTTCTGGAGTCCTCACAAAGTTTGTAAAGACGCTTCCTGTGCCAAGAATTGTCACATCAGTCAGTGTTCCTTTGCTTTCACCCGCAACCAAGCCTGCATATGAATATCCATTCACTGACATTTCCGCATCCATAGCAACATCGACATTATCAACAGTTGCGCCACTGTCAATAAGCCCAAACAACAACCCTGCTTCATCAGCAATTGCCGAAACCACTTCATCTGTCACACAATTGAGGATCAAACCTGTGCCACTTAAAACTCCGACAACCGACCCAGCATATGAATTTGTGCTGAAAGATGTTGCGTTTTGGTCAAACACATTGTCTGCAACTTGCTGTCTTGCCTTTGCGCTGTAGGTGGAATAAACATTTTGGAGTTTATAATCTCCAACAGCAATTCCAATTGCACCACCAACAATGTTGTTTCCAACAATCGTAATGCCTTGTCCGTTAAGAAGTGAAACATTCAAAACAGTTCCACCATCCACTCTTCCGGTTATTGCACCCACAACTTGAGTGTTGGCGAAGTCCACATTCGTTGGATTGAGATTAAAGTTCATAACTGTTCCAATCGCACCTGAAAATGTTGAACTTCCAATTTCTGCAAAAAGACCAGCATAAGTGGCAGGAGAACTTCCAATCAAAGAGATGTTGTCAACATCCATGAAGTTTCCTTCAAAATAGCCCATAAATCTTGTTTTGTAAAGCGAACTGTTGTAGAGGATTGATGAATAGTCAACATCAGCAATAAGACGATAATATCTTGTGTTGATTGATGTTGAAGAATTTTCTTGAGTGATATAGTTTTCCATTTCTTCAGCATCACTGATGAGAATTGGGTTATACTCCGAGCCCAAACTATATCCCGTATATTCATAGACATATCTCACATAGGATGCGCCGGTTTCCGCGTCATAAACATCTTCAGTCCTCAAAAGTCTTCTTTCAGACTCTGCCTCAATGTTTGGCGCAACAAGTTCCGGTCTGCCAACATTAAAGAGTGTTCCTCCAAAGTTTTGGCTGTCCAAACTGTTGGTGTTCAAGAACCAAACCGAATTTGTGTCTCTCCCTTCTGCAACCACCCAATCATCAAAGTTGTCCATGTCAGAAAACTCTGCTTTTGTCAATGTGTCAATTTCGGTATAGTCATTTATTGGAATTCTTCCCAAATTCATGTTGATGACCTCATCTGTGTCATCACTGAGATAGAAGCAATCATAAATTCCCACTGCATCATCAGTTTGCTGAACATTGTTGCTCCTTGCAAAGCCATAGTTTCTTGTCTGTCCACTTTCTAACGTGCTGGTTGAAAAACACCTTTCAACCAAACCTGTGTTATCATAGACAAATCCTGACGCGAAGAATCCGCTGTATTCCAAATGGATGTTGGAATAACTGTCTGCAACCGTGCCCCCGTTGGAATATACAAAGCCCGAAATGTTTCCGTTTGCCATAATTGTGTTTTCTTGTGCTTGATTATCTGGGAGAACATAATACATCTCATTTTGGTCGCCAACTCTTTCTCCACTGACATAGGAAGTGTAAATTTCGCCCGTGTTGTTGACAACAAACCCAGCAGTATATTCAGTTGCTGTGTTAGTGTTGTTTCGAAGACTTGCACCACGGAAGTAAGAACTTGCAATATGTCCCGTGTTGACACCAACAAAGCCTGAAAGGTTGACATTTGAATAGACATTCAGTCTTGAGCGTGAATTGGTGATGTAGCCACTGTTTCTTGCAACAAGTCCCGCAACATAAGAAGAAGATGTCGTCACTGTGCTGACAACCGAAAGCGCAGAGCCATTCACAGATTCCACTTCACAGTTGGTGATGATTCCGTTGTTTGTGCCAGCCAACAACCCCACATTAAAAGTTTGCACATTCATTCTGAAGTTGACATCTGCTGTAATTTGCACATAGATGTTTTGCAAGATTGTGCCAGAGGCAACCTCTGCAAATAAACCGACATTTGTCAAGCCGTCAAACACATAGGTGTCTGCGAAACTGATTGTTTTGTTGTTGCCATCAAGCCCTGCAATTTGAGTTGTGATTGGAGCGAATTGCTCTTCACCACTCATTGACGCATCTTCAGAACTTGGAAGGGAGATGTCATTCATGAGGATATACCACTGTCCTTCTTCCATTCCAATGAAATCTTCATAGTCATAAACCGGAATTGGACTGTCCTGAGTGCTTTGATCATGCACATCAAAAGTAAATTCCGTGTAAAATCTGTTGGAATTCAAAGCCACAGGACTGTAGGTGTATGTTCCATTCTGCATGGTGTAATGTCCATCAACCGAGAAATAATATAAGTCTCTTTCGTGATCATAGATTCTTTGAGGTGTGAAAGTGAATGACGAAATGCGATAATATCCTGCCGGAGATTCAAAAGTCTGTCCCAAAGCCAAAGTTTGAGTCCAATCACCTTCATAGACATTCCATTGAAGATTGTTTCTCATATTTTCAATAAATGTTTCAACCTGAGCATTCACACTTGCATTTGTGGAATCATATTCCAAGAAATCACGAATTGCAATTTCAAGTTCATACGGATTCCCAACTGCAGTGCTTATGACGCCGTTTTCCATTCCTTCAACAATGTCTTCATTGACGCCTTCGTCATAAGAATAGTTCAAAACAAATTCCATGATGTAGAAATCAATTTCGCTTTCATAAGGCACAAGCACACCATCCACAATCTTTTCTGCACTGACAGTGATTGTGACAGCAAAGCCCGGTGCAGAACTGCTGTAGTTTATGTTTCCATTGTTGATTTGCAAAACATATCTTCCATTTGAGCCAGAAATTGAAGCATAGTCATTGTTTGAAAGTGTGATTTCAACTTGGTCTTCAGAATATCCAAAAAGTTCCAGCGTCAAATCATATGCAAGCCCTTTGGCAAGATAATAATGGTCACCAATTGCCTCCTTATCATCAAAGACAAGCCTTGCATAACTTCCAAGTTTGGTTTGAAGTTCAATTGTTGTTGTCATTGGGTCAACAGCATCGCCAACATATGAAACTTCAACATTAAATGCCACAGGTGCATTATCCACAACACCACTTGAAGGCATATAATATGAAATGAAAATTCGTCCTGTGTAGGTTATCCCTTCGTCTGCAAGTTGTGTATAAAAGTCTGTCAATTCTTGATATGTGAAAGACAAGGAATTGTTTTCGTAAACACCAAAGTTTGGTGCTTGCTGATATGTGACGCCCGTTTGAGTTCTTTTTTCATAAGCAAATGTGAAGCTCGCATTTGTTGCACCCGAAGTTGTGTTGATTTCGTCATTTGAAATGGTGAACGTGTTGAACACTGCATCATATGGATCAAGCGAAATTTCCAAAATCCCTCTTTGAGACGGAACAACATATGCATCTGTTGAAGAAACATCATTTATGTTGGAATAGTTGTTGATGTTGATGTAGTTGAGTGTTGCCTCATCAAGTCTGAAACGCATTGTGCACGAAACTGCAGATGGGTTTTGATAGGTTGGGCGAAGTTCGCTGGAATAGAACACAACCACATATTCGCCAAAAATGTTTGCCCCGTCTGCATATCGGTTTTGATAAGCCTCTGAATTTGGATTGATTTTGCAAACCAAATCAAAAATGTTTGTGCCTGTTCTGCGCGTGAATTGAACGTTAAACAAATCGTCACTTGTACATGTGTTCAAATATTCATCATACGAAAGGTCTGATGCAACTCCATCAAGCACATAGTCTCCAACCCTCTCAGGAACTCTGCTTTGCACAACAATTCCATTTGGTCCTGTGATTTCATAGAACAAAAGTTCTGATCTGTTTGTTGAAGTGATGGAAACCGTGTTTTCAAAACTGCCGTTTGATTCCATAGACTCATAACTGCGCGCAACTTCAATTCTTGTTGCAGAATTTTCATAGAAAACCTCAAGGTCAATCTCAGCGCCGTCAAGAGTGTAAAAGAATGTATGTCCACCAACTTCCACTCTCAAAATTGGTGTAAGCGTGTAGGTGTCCGCAACATCATTTGGTTCTGCGCCATTCACCCTATGGAAAATGACTGATTGTTTGCTTCCGTCTGCAGTTGAAACGGTGTTACCTTCACCTGCAACAACATCGACAGAAAATTCTGTGTTTGGAGTAAGCAAATATCCAACATTTTGATATGTCAAAATTCCGTTGCGTGAAATATAGAACTCTTCACCATTTGCCGTCTCACCACTTAAATCGTAGGTTGGCAATGCATAAATTGTTGTGTAGGCATTTCCATAGATTGTCAACTCCGAACCATTTTGCAAATTGCCAGAATTCAAATTTGCGTCAGTATAGAAAATTGAGGACGAAACATTGCTGTCAAAGAAATTTACGATGTAAAGATAAATCACTTGAGAAACATTGGTGTTCAAAATGCTGGAAAGTGTGATTTCCGCAAGCCCTGTGCCTCTGATTGTGATGTTCCCGTTGTTGTCCACAAGCAAATTGTTTGACGAGGTTGAGGAAATTCCAACATCTTGACTGTCAAGCACAAATGGATATATGTTTGAATTTGGAGTTATAAAGTTCAAATCTTCAATTTGTTCTTGTGCGGACGCACCCAGATTTCCTGTCAAATCACTTGAAACATGGAAATAGAATGCAAGGAAAACATTGATGTCAACATTGTCTTCAACAGGTGTCAATGCAAAGCCGTTTTCATCCGAAAGGTCCAAAGTGACACTTTGGCGAGGATAGCCAACTGCACCCAAAATGGAATATTCTTCATTTCCAGCACTCACAACAACCATAAAATCGCCATAGTATGTTGTTGTCGAAGCAGAGTTTGATGCAATTGCTTCTTCTGGAATGTCCAAAACGTTTCTGACAGAATATGACACTGCACTGAATGTCCCGTCCGCATAAATTCTATTGTTTGTCTCACTTCCAACATTTCCAATTGAAACAATTTCAAAAAGGTCATCCCCAGCAAGTCCAGAAAGAACATTTCCAGAAACTTGACTTGTCCAATTTGGAGCAGTGGTTCTGATGAGATTGGAAGCATAAAATTCTCCTCTTGCATCGTCCACCGCTTCCACGCGGTTTGCATTACCATAGTTGACAATGATTTCTGCCGCGTTTCCATGATAAATCTCACTTCCAACAATTCCACCAACATTTTGATTTCCACGCAAATAAACGCGCGATGTGTTTTCATAAATGTTGATTGGACCAGCCATAACAGTGTCCACAGCCCCCAAAATTCCGCCAACATTGTCAACACCTGTCATGCCAAAAGTGTTGATTTCGCCACCAACAAGGAGGTTTTCAAGCGCATATCCCTCACCTGTTGCTGAAACTCCCAAATCTGGAATTATGGAAGAAGTGTTTGCAAAGTTTGAAGCAACACCAACAATTCCGCCAACATAAACTTCATTGTTTTCAGCATTTGAGCCAGAAATGTTGAAGAGTGTGTATGCTGTATAACCCGTATATCCATACAATTTATAGTCATTTGAATATGGTGAAATTCGGCTGATTTGATTTGCTGTCACACCAGCAACACCACCCGCATAGACTGTCGCATTTGCAACATTGATGTTGAGCACATTTTCAAAAAATGTCAAATTTTTGGATGTTTGACCGGTGTAGTCATGCAGATATGAAAGTTCCGCACCCGTTTCATCAAACTTAATCAAATTTCCGTCATCATCAATCACAAAACCGCGAGCGTCAACACGAAATCTTTCCTCACCGTCTTGAACATATTGAATTTCGCCATCTGTTTGAATTTCTGCAACTTCAACAATCACAAAGCCAATGCCGTCAACAATTTCTTTGTCGCCATTTTCATCAACAATAAACAACAACTCTTCGGCATTTTCGTCAGCAAAGTTGGCAACATTCAGTCCGGTTGTGCTTGCAACATATCTCTTATATGTATAGCCCGTGCCCTCATATTTTGTGAAATCTTGCACAATCTCGCCAAGGTTCACCGCCGTGATTGCTCCAAAATAAAGCGTTCCATTTGAAATTGAAACCAAACTTTCTCCGTCCAATGAAGCCTCAACATTTTCAACCCTGCCATAGTTGACAGAAGAAAGAATGCCCACATATGCAGTGCCGGAATATGAAACGTTCACACTTCCTGCCACAGAGAAGTTTTCAAATGACATGTCTTCGTCAATTTGTGCAAAAAGCCCTGCATATAGAACGCCATCAATTTCAACTGCAAAGTTCGATTCGGTGCTGGAATGCTTAATTGCCAAATTCACAATTCCTGCTTGGGAAGTTGTGGCTGTGATTGAGCCTCTGAAACCATACAAGTTCAATGTGCCATCAGAATTTTCAAGGACACCAATTGGAAGCGCACCACTTCTCACAGAACTCATGTCAACAATTGTGCTGATTTCATAGTGGCTTTGAAGAGTTGTTTGATTGGTGTTGATTTCCAAAACATCTTCAGCATTTTCAATCAAATATGGGTTTGTTCGAGAACCATTGCGATAGTGCACATCAATTTCAAGTGGTTGCAGGCTTGGATTGATTGCCGAAACAGAAGTGCCCCATTCTGGAGGATAGATGTAAACCCGTCCGGTCAGAGATATGTCTTCAAAAGTGACAATTTCGTCTTGATGCTCTTCAAAAAATCTTTCACAAGACAAAGTGATGACAAACACTCCATTTCCGTTTGATTGCACAGACCATGTCAACATGTTGGTGAATGGATTTCCATTTGTTGTCACAAATTCCACTCTTGGATTGACATCACTGTTTGTGGAATATGTAGGATAGAGTGCCACACCAACAACAGCGGTCAAATTTTGATTTGTGAAATTGATTTGAGAAAGGTTTGAAAGCAGCGTTATGCTTTCAACAGAATAATATTGTCTGATTTCAATGTGCGCATCATATCTTTTTGTGGAATTTCTTTGTCTCAAATATGCCGAAAGCACAAAAGAATCTTCTTGAGGAAGGTCGTGTTGATATGAAAAACTGTTCAAATCGAAATCACCATAAGCACCAATGCGGAAGACATTTGAAAATGACACACTATATGTTGCCACAACCTGTTGATTGTCATCCAACTGTTCATATGTGAAATCTTCTGCAAAAAACATCAAACCATTATAGATAAACACTTGCACCGTTTTTGGTTCAACTGTCAAAATGCCCTCTTCATTGGTGTAGGTTTTTCTGATTGTCATTGTTGTAGAAACTTGGTCAAACAAGTTGCCAGAATTGTCAAGCGGATAGAAATAGACAAATTTATCGTCATAAGTTTCATACATCAAAGTTTCAGAGATGTAGTTTTCAAAGTTTGCGCTTGTGATACTGAAAGAAGGATATGTTTGTCCTTCTCGAGAGTTTTCAAAAAAGTCCATGATGCTTGCAGGATTGAAGTGATATTGATAGAAGTTTCGTGATTGTTCACTTCTCACGCGCGTATTGAATGTGATTGTTGAATTTTCTTCCGTCACATTTGTTCCACAATATATGACATTGTTCAGCGCATAACTTCCGCCATTCATGAGGCTAAATTCATCCACAAGAGAATAGGAGCTGACATTCACCACAACTTCATAGTTTCGCGCAATTGGAGCAAAGTTTTCCACCACTTGACCCATAAGTGTGATGTTGATTGTTGCCTCGCCGTTGCCACGAGTTGTCACTGTGAAAGCATTGTTGGTTTTTAGAACAGAAATGTTTGCACTTGCATAACTAAATCGAATGTCCTCAGATGCCACATTTGCCAAAATCTCAAAATTGGCAACACGCCCAAAAGTGATTTCACCATTTGAAGACGCGTTTTGAATTTCAATATTCAACACATTGTCAAAATCTGCATTACCCGTTCTTTCAAAAGAAGAGGCTGTCACATTGTCATTTCCACTTGATGAAAGTTGAATGGAAGTCGAATCTCCTTTCAAAGTGTTGATACATTTGAAGATAACTTCAAAATAAGTTCCGTTGTCAAGAATTATGTGATATCTCCCGCCGGTCTCACTTGCAAACATTGGCACAACGGAGAAATTGAGATAATAATTGCCATTTTCATATATATATGGTTCGTCACCAACCAAAAAATCAACACAATCTTCCCCGCCCATCAATTGGAAAGTGAAATTTTGAAACTCGCTGTTTGCATAGATGTGGTGCGAAAAACTTTGCACCCCGCCTGTCATGTCAAGATAGAGGTTGCTTGCGTCATATCCATCTTCAATAAAAAGTTTGCTTGCCCCTTCCGTCATGACATATGGAATGGACAAGATAAGTTCGCTTGCCGTGTCAGAATCGGAATGTTCCAAAATGTTGCTTTGAAGATGAATTTGAATTTCACCCGCAGTCAAATCTGTCCCCTTTCCACGCACCAAGAAAGAATTTTCAAGGTCGGTGTAGAGCCTTGAACGCCCACTTGTGACAGGGGTTCCGTTGTGTGACATGTCAATTTGGTCTGAATTGAATGTGAAATAAATTCCTTCAAAATTTGGTGAAGTTGCAAAGCCAGAAAGCACATTGATGAAAAGTTCGTTCCAACCATAAGATGGTGAAGTGTAGTGTGTGTAGAGGTGAAGCGTTTCAGGCGTTGACAGGTCATTGACTGTAATCATGCTTGGTGCAATTTGCGTTTCAATTTCATAAGTCCTATCCACATTCACGCTGTCATCGTCAACACCTTGAGCAATGTCATAAAAAATGTTTAAATAAAGTTCCGTCTCAGATTGCACAATTGAATTTTGAGACACAATGAGATATTGAATGTTTGGTGCGGTTTCCAAATTGACATTTGATGTTGCGTCATAGAAATCAATAACCACATTTTCATTGTTTTGACTGACGTTCATGACAATGTTTGAAAGGTCAATTGCGTCAATCATCTCAATTTTGATGAGATATTGTGTCATGTTTGTGTTGTTTGGAACAATGATGATGTTCTCCAAAGACTCTTCAGAAAATTCAATCGAATTGTCTGGCAAAAGATATCCTCCAGACACTTGCACATTGAGAGAAGGCAAAACATTGACGACACCAACATCATAAATCAAATTTTGACCCGCGTTGCTGGTCATTGCCCCCTCATAAATTGCCAAAATTTCAAATTGGTTGACCATTGAAGTTGTTGTTTGTGCTTCGCCATTATAAGAGAAAACAATTCCTTTTTCTTGTCCGTCTTCTGTTTCAATTGGTTGAAGACTTGCGCTGTCAAACAATGTCAAATTTCTTGTAAGCGTTTCCGTTCCGTCACTGAATGTCGCTGTCATGTTTTCCTGGTCAAAGTTTTCCAATCTGAAAGTTGTGAAATTGATTTCATCTCCCGGTTGCAAATAGAAGAAAGAAACACCTTTTTCTGTTGTGTTGGCATCAAATGTCAACATGTCTGCACTTGGCACAAAGTCAGTGTCGTCAGAAAGATACAACAGGTCTCCATTAAAATTGATTGAAGAAGAAAACTGACTGACTGAAACATCCACAACACATTGCTTATCTGCTTCAAGTGACCTCATAATCAATTGTCCCTCTCCACCAGCAGTTGCGGTGATTGTCACGCGAAAAGAACTGTCATTCAAATAAACCGGGTCTGAAACGGAAAAAATCGAGTTTTGTCCGTTCACATTGGAATTTGCTTGAACTCTGTTGCTGAAACCACTTTGATAGTTTTCAAAAGTGAAAACAACATTCACGCTTTCTCCAACTTCAAGATTGACAACACTTTGGTCTGCAACAAGTCGAATTTGAGAATAGTCCACTCCGCACCCAGCAATAAAGAAACCCGCAAACAAAAATCCGATTGCGCCAAAAACACTTATTAAGATTTTTTTCATCACTCTTGTCATAAGTTTTTTCCATGTTCCTTTTTCTTATTTATATAAACTTTCAGTCAAGCCAAAATTCATTTCAAATCATGTCGGTTAAACAATGTTTTAAGTCAATTCTCATTTTCAACACCCTTTGGTGTTTGCATCGTCTCGAATTTGTTTCAAAATTCTAAAATTTTCAAAACCTTAAATTCGGTTTCATTTTCCAAAAGAAGAAAATATGTAATGGAATTTATTTTCATAATCAAACTTTTGAAAATTTTGTCTTTAAATAAATCAGCCTCCAAACAATTGCTTCACATAGTCTTGCGCTGTCACTTGAACAGTTGTTCTTGAAGTTGCGCCTGTAATGAGGAAAGCCTGTCCAACACCCGCAGTGACAATTGAGTTTTGTTCTTCCTCATTGATTCCGCCCGACTTTTCATAAAGTTGAACAAGGTCGTTGATGTCACTTGGCGCCAACGAGAAGATGAGAGAATATTGACACGCATTGATGACGGCCGTTGACTGTCTTTTGATTTCATCAGTTCCCACAAAGTCGGAGATGTTCTGCGTGATGATGATTTGCATTCCGCCATATTTACGAATACGCTTTGCCATTTGCGCCATGAAGTCCAAAGCGATTGGATATTTTGGATTGATGAAGATGTGCGCCTCATCCACGGCAACAATAATTTTTCTGTTTTTGCGATATTTCTTGTTGAAATCTTTGTTGTTGATGATTTCGTTGTTCAAATATCTAAAAACCAAAAGCATTTGTGCGTTTGTGATTTGAGAGTTGTTTCCAGCAACCAAAGATTGAAAGTTGAATGTAACAAAATTTTCGTTTGTTTCAATGGATGTTGGACCATTCCAAAGGGCACTGTTTCGTCCGCCTGTGGCAAACTTTTTGATGTAAGTTTCAACAGTCATCAAGTTTCTCAAAGTGAATTCGTCTTTTGCTGTCTTAATTCTTCTCAAAATCAAATCATAAAGCGCGTCAAAAGTAGGATAGTCCTCTGGTTTCAGTTTTGAAAGGTTTGTGCGATAGTCAATTTTAAATTCTTTATACATATCAATGACAAGCGAGTTTAAAACCTCAAATGCGTCGGCATTAATTCCTTCCAAAATAACTCTGAAGAATTGCTCCAAGAACTGCAAGTGCTGTGGAAAAGAGTCGTCAACTTTCTTTGACTCCTCTTTTTTCTTCTCAACAGGTCTGCCAAAACTGTCAAACTCTTCTTCCTCCTCTTCCTCGTCATCTTCGGATGCCTCCAAAGAAGAAATCACATGGAAAGGATTGATGATTCCGTGCATGGAAGAGCCAACATCAATAAACTTTCCGCCAAGGTTTGCCGTAAGGTCGCTATATTCATTTTCTGGGTCAAGAATGAAAATCTTGCAGTTGTCTGCCGCAAAGTTTGTCAAAAGTGTCTTTGTGGCATAACTCTTCCCAGAACCAGACTTCCCAATGACCATCATGTTTGAATTGACTCTCTCGCGGTCACGCTTAAAGAAATCGACAAACACAGGATATTCATTGTCGCCAACATAAATTCCGTTTGAGTCTTGAAGCGAATTGGAAATGAATGGGAAAGTTGCCGCAAGTGTGCTGGTTGGAATGCCTCGCAGATTTCCTTTCACAACATCACGCTTTGAAAGGCTGGAAGAAATGAAACCGTCAATTTGTCTTGAGAAAAGTTCGGAATATTTAAAACCTTGCTGTTTAAGCATTGCGCGGACTTCTTTCTTCGCAACGTCCTCTGCGACAATGTAGGTGTTGACATTGTAGAGTTGTTGGTTGTTGTTTTTCAAACTTTGAAGCAAACTGCGCAAAGTCTCAACGTGCGTTTGAAGTTCGATTTGAGCAGAACTTCTTCCAGCACGATAGAGTTTTGTCTCCATTTCCATGATTGCCTTATCAATCTGACGCTCTGACTCAACTTTTGGAATTGGGCTGAATTTCATGACAGTTCTTGTTCTGTCCAAAAGGAAGAATTGTGCGCCCCACGCGTTCCCAACTTGCAAAGGATAGTCAATCAAGTTGAAACAACGATAGCAGTTGTCATCAACGAAATATCTTGCAATGTTGAAACGAATTTTGTTTGGTGTCGCCCAATTCATATATTCCGAAATTGGTGTAATTTCCAAATCTCTTTCATCAAAGTCTTTTCCAAGATTTGCCTTCATAAACACCAAAAGGTCTGTGCCTTGAACAAGATTTGCAGTGATTGGGTTAAGCGAAGACGCCATGGCAGAAATCATTCCGGAAGTGGTGTTTTCAAGAAGTTCCATATCCTTACCGTAAACCACAAGATAGAAATGATCCTTGAAAACCTTAGATTGACGGTTCATGAATTCATAAAACGAAACGCGCTCTTCAAAAATTGGTGCACGAGCGTCAATTTCTGCCTGTGTGATTTGCCCGTCATACTGCATGTCATAAAGCACTTCATATTTCGCATTTTCATTGTGTATGTATCTGTCCAAAATCATTGGTTTTGAAATTTTGACAATTGAGCAAGATTGGTCAGAATTAAGTCTTCGGAGCGCATTTGCAAAACTTTCAATGACATTGTCTTGATAATATTCCGTAAGAAGAGTGAAAAACATTGGTTGAACTTCAATCACTTGCGCATAGTAGAGTCCAAAGTTTATGAAACGGTCTTGATAGATGCCCTCATAGGCAATCATTTCGTTGATGTCAGATTTCTTCTTCTCACCGTCACCCTTGGAAAACTTTTTCTTCTGGGCAGAATATCTCAGCAAGAAAACCAATGTGTTGTAGAACCTTGTGTCATCCGTAAATTTGAAGAACATTGAAACTGCAATGATGCACCAAGCAATGCCAATCCAAACGTGAAGTTCAAAATTGGATAAGAAAAGCACAATTGCAATTGCAACGAAAATGATTCCCAAAACGACATCAAGCCCAGTGACGCCACGAACAAACTCTGATTTAACTTTAGTTTTTCTTGGAATAACCCTGACCATAAGCTCCCCTTTTTGTTTGAAACTCTTGTTTATATGATACTACAAAAAGGGTAAAAATACAAATGAAATGACGAAAAAAATAACATTTTATTTTTTAAATAAAAAGGGAAAAATTAGTCGAATATTTCAAAAATAAATTCCAATTTAGAACATTTGTCAAAAATTTTATTTAAAAATTCATAAATCTTTTTTGAGATTAAACCAATTGACTCACTTTATAGAAACTTGCCAAAAACAAATCAATGAATGCACGATTAAAATGCACAAAAAGCAAATGAAAATTTTGTCACAAATTGTCAAAAAATCAAAATTTTAAATTCAACATAAAAAGAAAAAATATTGCAAAATTCAATAAAATAATTAAAAAATGCAAAAAATTATTAAAAAAATCAAAAAATTATTTAATTTTTTCGCAATTTTTGAAAATTTTGACTTATTTTTTATTTTTTAGGAAAATTCTTTTTCCATGTTTTCAATTCTGAAAGAAAGTTTGTTTTTGCCGAAAAATTTAACCACAAAACAATTTTCAAAACAAAGCAGTCAGCGTTTGATTGCAAAGAAAAGTTGATTAAGTTTGTTGTGCCTTTTTGCCTTTTCGACTGTCAACCTTGAAATCACTTCACCTTTGCTTATGATTTTTTCGTTGTTATAACCCGTGATGTCTTCCGATGAAATTTTGCCGACATAAAAACTGCTGGAAAGCACAATCTTTTCTGGCATCAAATTCTGTTGCTGAAGAGACTGAATTTGCACAAGCCTTTCATCACTCTGAAGCCAAGAAGGGAACTTTCGTTTTGAAGTTCTCTTTTTGAAGCCAACAAAAATCACATCATCTCCAACTTCTTTAAAATTTTTATATAAAATTTCGCATTTGTCGGTCACCAATTTTTCACACCGATTGCCCTTAAAACAAATTTTCTTCAAAACGCCCAAACTCAACCCATTTTCATCCAAAACTTCTTTTCCAATCAAAAGAGTTCTGCTTGAAACAAATTCAAGTTTGGAAACGTCATCAATAAGGACAAAGTCTTGAGAGATTGACAAAATGTCATCCCCTTTCAACAGAAATTCACTTTCGCTTTCTTCATCAACAATATAATATCCAATTTTTGAAAGCGATTTCAAATCAACTGCCACATCAATCACATAGCCAATTTTTTTGCCACTTGTGCGCGCAACCACAATTTTTGAAATATTTTCCATTTCCACCTGCCTATTCTTGTTTATGTTGCAAAGTTTTCAAATATTTGAAAAGTGCCAAAATAGACGCAAAGCGCCAATTTCTGACATGATTTTTGACAAAAAATGACATTATTTTTGCATTTAATGTTTTGACAAATGGTTTTGATAGTGCTAAAATATTGCATAATCAAGCTCAGTAAACAAAAGGAGAAATTTTATGAAAAGCAAAAAATCTGCAGAAATCACAAAAGAAATGACAATTGGCGAAACATTGCAACAAGACCCAAATCTTGAAGAAGTTTTCCTTGGTTTTGGAATGCATTGTGTCTCCTGCCCTGTCAGCCAAATGGAAACCATTGAAGAAGCCGGACTTGTGCATGGCGTTGATGTCGATTTTCTCATCAAAAAACTGAACGAACAAAAATCTAAAAAGGGCAAAAAATAAGTTTTGCCTCTCAATTTATTTACAAATTCACTTGCATAAAAAATTAATGCAAAAAGCAAAAAAAACTGCAAAAATTTGCAGTTTTTTTAATTTTCAAGAGCATTTTTGATGATTTCTTTCAATTTTTCCAAATTTGTCTTTTTCTTTGCGGAAAACAAAACTTGATTTCTTTCAATTTCAACAACGCTTTTCAAAAGGTCACATTTGTTCAAAATCACAAGCCTATTTTCTGTTGCGCCAAGGTCATCCAAAATTTTATTTGTGATTTCAATGTTTTTCTTATAAAATTTGTCCGACACATCCACAACATGCAAAACCAAATCAGCATTTTTGACCTCTTCCAAAGTTGCCGAAAAACTTTCAACAAGTTCATGTGGAAGTTTGCTGATGAAACCCACCGTGTCCGTCAACAAACAGAATTTTCCATCACCCAAAAACATCCTTCTGCTTGTGGTGTCAAGCGTTGCAAAAAGTTTGTCATCTGCATAGATGTTTTCTTTCGTAAGTAAATTGAAAATCGAACTTTTCCCAGCATTTGTATATCCGCCAAGCACCACACTTTTGACACCATTTTTCTCTCGCAAAATTCTGTTTTGTCTGCGCGTGTTTTTAATTTTTTCAATCTCGTTTTCAAGTGTAAAAATTTCTTTTTCAAGTTTACGCCTGTCAAGTTCAAGTTTTGTCTCACCCGGCCCACGCATTCCGGCACCCTTGCCACCAAATCTTCCAAAACTTCCTTGCAATGAAGAAAGTCTTGTGAGGAGATATCTGTTTTGTGCAAGTTTGACCTCAATTTTGCCTTCGCCCGATTTCGCATTCAGCGCAAAGATGTCGATGATAAGCAAAATTCTGTCCAAAACCTTGATGCCAAGTTCTTCAGAGATGTTTCTCAGTTGAGAGCCTGTCAGTTGAAAATCAACAACCAAACAATCACAAGGATTTTCTGCCAAAAAAGCCTTAACTTCTTCCAACTTGCCTTTTCCCATGATTGTCCTTCTGTTGAAAGCGTCAAGACTTTGGCTGAAAATTTTACAAACCTCAAGCCCCGCAGAAAAACACAGCCTGCTGATTTCAGCAAACTGAAAATCTTTGTCCTCATCTTTGTCAATCGGACAAAAAACAATTGCCCTTTCTTGAATTTCCTCTTGTGTTTGTTCCACTTTTTTCACATCATAATCATAACATAAAAATCTTGAAAATTCAAACCAATTTAACAAAAACTGCAAAAATCACTAAAAAATTGATAAAAAACAACCCAAATGCATATTTTTTCAAAATTTTAATAATTTCCTGTCATGCTAACAAATTCGGTTTCATGAATAAGAACAAAAAAATGAACTACATTTAATGCAATTCATTTTCTCAAAATGTTTTCATTTTTACGCAAGTTATTGCAAAAACTCTCACATCAATCACATTAATTGTTTCAATCGCATCAACCAATTTCATGTCTTTGCCAAAATGGAGCCGTCAGCAGTTGAAATAATGATTGAATAGGTCTCGTTTTCAACATTGATGACAGTGAAGCACCAAAAAGTTCCATCAAAATTGTTTGCCTGTTTGTCTAAAACTCGCAAATAGCACTCTGCATTAAGATGACTGCCCGACTTAAGTTTTGTGATTTCTTCTTCAAGTTCGGCGCTTGCAATTTCGATGGCTTGTTGGTCGTTTACAACAAAGTTATTGGAAAGATTTTCAAGCGAAATTTCCTGCCCTTCATAACTTAGTGTAACAACTTCATCCCCGGTCAATCGCCTTTCAAGGTCAACCATAAAACAATTGTTCAAGCCGTTTATTTCAAGTTCAACCTCACTTTGTGTCCCATCAATTGTCAAAGTTGCCTTAATCAAATCTTGCCCCAAACCCTCATTGAAACAAACACTCAAAAGCGCAAAATCCACTTTGTTCTCACTGCTTCCATTCATCAAATATGGCTCTTCCCTCACACCCGAGGAAATGGAAGCATAGAAATTTTCCGCTTCGCCATAATAGAACACACTTGTCCACTCTGACATGTTGTCCTCGACATAATCGGCTGTGGTTTTTCCACAACCAAAAAGCCCAATTGAAAGACATGCAAGCATAAGTCCCAAACAAATTTTCTTCTTCATTTTTTCACCTCACAAACAAATTTTTACACATTTCAAATATATGTTGGACAATTTATAAAAATGTGTTAAAATGTTACGAAACAAAAGGAATTTTGACGATGACACTTAAAACATATCTTCAATCTGGTGCAAAAGATGGTTTTGCGCTTGGTGCCTACAACTTTTTTAACTTGGAAACACTGTTTGGAATTTGTGAAGGATGCAAAAAATCAAACTCACCAGCAATTTTAGCTTTGTCCGAAAGTGGATTGAAGTATTTTTCACCAAAACTTGCCCGCCCCGCTGTTGACGCCATGAAAAAGAAGTTCAACCTTCCGCTTTTCTTACATCTTGACCACGGACACAGTTTTGAAATTTGCAAACTTGCAGTGGACCTTGGTTTCGACAGTGTCATGATTGATGGAAGCGCGTTGCCATTTGAAGACAATGTCCGCTTGACACAAAAAGTGGTTGACTATGCCCACAAAAAAGTTGTTTTGGTTGAAGCAGAACTTGGAGTGTTGTCAAATGTTGAAGATTCAACAAATTCAAACTTGACTTCATACACAAAACCAAAACAAGCTCAAGAATTTATCAAGAAAACAAAATGCGACTCTTTGGCAGTTGCAATTGGCACAAGTCATGGAGCCTACAAATTTCATGAAAAGCAAGAAATTCGGTTTGATATTCTTGAAGAAATTGAAAATATGATTCCAAAAACTCCCCTTGTTTTACATGGTGCTTCAAGCGTTCCAGAGGAATATGTGAAAATCATAAACGAAAATGGAGGCAAAATTGATGGAGCAATCGGCATACCTGAACAAATTTTGCGAGAAGTTGCAACCAAACACCACATTGCAAAAATCAACACCGACACAGACATCCGACTTTGCATAAGCGCAACCTTTCGAAAACATCTCACACAAAATCCAAACGGAATTGACTTACGCAAACCGGGCGCTGAGGCAATTGAAGAAATCTCAAAATTTGTTGCTGACAAAAACAGACTTTTTGGCTCTGAAAACAAAATTTAAAAGTGTAATGACAAAACGAAAGTCAAAACACAAAAACAGTAAAAACAAAAAAACTTAAAAATCGAAAAACGAACACAAAAAATGCAAAATAAACTCAAAAAAAGCAAAAATTGATAAATTTAATATAAAAAGGATAAAAAATGGAAAAAAATTCATCATCACGCAATTCTTCATCAGACAAGAAAAAGAGCGGTTCAAAAGTTGACCATGGCGGACACCGCGTGAGACTGACAAAACTTGTGTCAGACGCTGGAATTGAAAATGTGACAGACATTCAAGCTGTCGAATTTTTTCTGACATACATCATTCCAAGATGTGATGTCAACCCTCTTGCTCACAGGCTGTTGGACAGATATGGAAATTTTGGAAACATCATTGATGCGGACGTAAACGACCTTAAGAATGTTGAAGGAATCAGCAATCAAAGTGCCATGAAAATCAAATTGTTTAAGTCGCTGATGGAGCACTACATCATTTCAAAATCAATGAAACGAATCAGTCTGCAAAACAAAAATGAGTTTTTGGACTTTTTGGAAAGTTTGATGCAAAACAAGCCCACAGAAAACTTATATTTGCTTGCAATCGACCACGGGTTTAAATTGATTGGAATGAGAAAATATGATTTGGACAAAGTGCGAAATGTTGGACTTGAACCAATTGAAATCTATAAATTCATCATTTCAACTCACCCAGCATATCTCGCTTGCGCCCACAACCATCCGGGCGGAAGTGCCATGGCAACAGGAAACGACCAAAACGCAAGCAAATACATCATTGAAATCATAAAAAACTTGGAGTGCCAATTCCTTGACAGTTTGATTGTTGGAACAGACGGAATCTATAGTGTGAAAAACGATGGTTTCCTCAGAAACTATGACAATGTGGTTGACTTTCACTTATAATGCCCAACACGAATTAACCATTTGCACATATGCACAAATTTTGATTTAATCAAATTTCTCATGTTTAGATTAATAAAACAAATAAAAAATTAAAATTAAAAAAAGTAAAAATGATAAAATTAATTAAAAATTCCAAAAATTTGATTAAAAATATTAAAAATTTAATAAAAAATCAATAAAAATATAAAAAAAATTGTTTTTTTGCAATTTTATCATCAAATTTAAAATAAAACAGAGAAGTATTTAAATTTCCCTGTTTTTTGTTTGTTCAATCATTTAAAAAACAATTTTTTATTCTTTTGTTGTTTTTATTGTTTTAATTTTTATAATTTTATTTTTTAGTTTAAATTTTTATTTTTATTTTAATTTTAAATCTAAAATAACATTTAAATTTGTCATTTAAATTTGTCATTTTTAAAATGATTTTCATTTTAGTCTGAAAAGAGTTGTTGGCTTTGTCAACGCAACATCAATTTTAAACGATTCTCCTTCAATCAAATCATGGTCAGCCAAAAATGAAGATATGTAGTTGAATGCAAGTTCTGGAGTGTTGTTTTCTGTGCTTAAATGTGAAAGGACAATTTGTTTCGTGCCGGTTTTCACAAGTTTTTCAATAAACTCTGCAGAAGCGTCATTTGAAAGATGTCCGTTTTTTCCTGCAATTCTCATTTTGGTTGCAAGAGGATATCTCTGATTGTTTCTCAGCATGCTTAAATCATGATTTGCCTCCAAATAGACAAGTTGACTTTTTTGCACGCTTTTGAAAATTCGTTCATCAGTATGTCCCAAATCTGTCAAAATACTGATTTTTTTGTCTTTTTCAGTAAGCGAAAACCCAAAACATTTGACATCATGCGGAACTTCAACAGGGTCAATCGCCAAATCTTTGATTGCGAATGTTTCCGTGAAGATTTTTTTGTTCTTATCAGGCAATTTGTCAAGTTTTTCATAGAGCGTTCTCCAAACCTCATCATGTGCATAAACCGGAATGTCGTATTTTCGGCTGAACACATCCACTCCTTTGATGTGGTCAACATGTTCGTGCGTCAAAACAATACCGTCAATTTGGTTTCCACTTATTCCAAGAAGAGAAAGTCTCCTGTCCGTTTCTTTGCATGAAAGACCATCGTCCACAAGAATTCGGGCGTTTTCTGTCTCAACATATGTCAAATTTCCGTCACTTCCGGAAGAAAGATTGATAACTCTCATTGCGTGAACATTTTATCATATGTGCACGCATTTTGTCAACTGAAAACCCCACACAGAACATTCAAAAAGTTTTAACAAATTTAATTCTCTTCTCATAAAAATATATTGTTTGAAATCGAAACAAAACCATGAAATTTTGCGAAATCCCTTTATTTTGCCATGAGAATATGATATAATATTTTTATAGTAAAAAAAGCAAGAAAAACAAAATCAAAAGTAAAAAACAACAAAAATTTGCGAAAACAAGGAGAACAATTGTGAATTTGGAAAATTTGTTTAAAGATAAGAAAAATTGGATTATTGGCCTGTGTATTGCTCAAATTTGCTTAATTTTAATCTATTCCATCGGCGCACTTGCCACCAACAATTTTTACAGCCCACTCAGCCAATTCATCTCAATTCTTGACATGATTGTTGGCATTGTGGTGTTTGCTTTGGCAATTCTTGCAGTCGTCAAAGAAAGCAAATTTTGGACCAAAACACTGTTTATAACCTATTTTGCATATATATTTTTCACAAATATGTTCGGTTTTTACACCTACCTTTACAACTTTTCTTCAAGCGACGGAATCAATGTTTGTTTTGGAATTTTCGGTTTGATTGACTCACTTTTGGTTGTTGCAATTGGAATTGTTTACATGCTGACAATTTCAGGAATCATTAAAAACGAAAAAATAACAGACATCTTGGTTGGAATCAGATTGATTTCTGTGGCAATTTTGTTTATCATTTCAATTGTGGCAATTGCAACTTCAGGCGCTTTGTGGTATTCATTCTTGTCATATCTTCAAGGCATTGTCGTGACTTTGTTGTTCTTTGTGGCAACTAAATTTAATGAACCTGCAAAAGTTGAAAATCAAACAAATTCATCTTCAGAAGAAAACGAACAGACTCAAGAATAATTTTTCAACAAATTCACAAATTGTAATAATACAGGATTTGTAAAAATAAATAAAACATAAAACACCTTCTTTTGAAGGTGTTTTTTCATTTGAACATATGCTCATTTAATCTTTTTTAAAAATTGCCTTGATTTTCTTCCACAACTTTCAGCGTCTGTCTTCTTTGTCTTTTTCAAGAATTTTCTTTAAGAACTGACCTGTGTAACTGTTTTTGTTTTCGGCAACTTCCTCCGGCGTGCCTGTGGCAACAATTGTTCCGCCCTCATCACCACCCTCTGGACCAAGGTCGATGATGTAATCTGCACACTTGATGACATCCAAATTGTGTTCAATCACAACAACCGAATTTCCGTTTCCAATCAAGCGTTGCAAAATTGCAATGAGTTTCTTGACATCAAACACATGAAGTCCGGTGGTTGGCTCATCCAAAATATACATCGTCTTTCCGGTGTCTTTTCTTGCAAGTTCAGTTGCCAACTTCACGCGCTGAGCCTCTCCGCCAGAAAGTGTGGTTGCTGGTTGACCAAGTTTGATGTATGAAAGCCCAACATCATAGAGCGTTTGAATTTTGTTTTTGATGGAAGGGATGTTTTCAAAAAATTTCAAAGCCTCTTCCACTGTCATGTCCAAAACATCACTGATGGTTTTGCCTTTATATTTCACTTCCAAAGTCTCGCGGTTATATCTCTTCCCATGGCAAACTTCACAAGGAACTGTGATGTCCGGCAAGAAATACATCTCAATTTCTTTCACGCCAGCACCCTCGCACGCCTCACATCTTCCGCCCTTGATGTTAAACGAAAAGCGTCCTGTTCCAAAACCACGCGCCTTGGCGTCAGGCGTTGCAGCAAAAAGTTCTCGGATTTGTGTGAAAACACCTGTGTAGGTGGCTGGATTGCTTCGTGGAGTTCTTCCAATTGGCGCTTGGTCTATGCTGATAACTTTGTCCAAAGCTTCGGCGTTTTTGATTTCCTTGAAATTTCCAAGTTCCAATTTGCTG
This sequence comes from uncultured Clostridia bacterium, assembly GCA_944381135.1. Classification (GTDB taxonomy): domain Bacteria; phylum Bacillota; class Clostridia; order Christensenellales; family UBA1242; genus Caccovivens. The sequence continues at coordinate 35,621 of CALWJY010000002.1, forward strand.
TTGTTGAGAAGATTGGAAAGATATGGAAACAAAATTCCATTAATCAAACTTGACTTTCCTCCTCCCGAAACACCCGTCACAAGAGTCAAAATTCCTGTTGGAATGTCAACATCAATGTTTTTGAGGTTGTTTTGTTTTGCACCAACAATCTTTATGAAATCTTTTGGCTTTCTTCGCTCTTTCGGAATTTCAATTTTTTCATCTCCACGAAGAAAGCGTGCTGTGATGGATTTCTTGCTTTTCATCACTTGCTCAACAGTTCCGCTTGCCACAATTTCGCCGCCATGCACACCAGCATATGGCCCAACATCCACAAGGAAGTCCGCTGCTCTGATTGTGTCCTCGTCGTGCTCGACAACAATCAAAGTGTTGCCCAAATCTTTCAAATTTTTGAGCGAAGCAAGCAATTTTTCATTGTCTCTTTGATGAAGCCCAATGGATGGCTCGTCTAAAATGTAAAGCACTCCCACAAGCCCGCTTCCAATTTGTGTTGCAAGCCTGATTCTCTGTGCCTCACCACCAGACAAACTTTCAGCCGAACGGTTTAAGGTGAGATATGAAAGTCCAACATCATTCAAAAAGTTCAACCTCGCCAAAATTTCTTTCAAAATTGGCTCTGCAATCTGACTTTTTGCTTTGCTTAGTTGCAAGTTCTGAAAAGTTGGAATGAGAGTTTTGATGCTGTAGGAGCAATAGTCATCAATGTCCTTATGGTTGATTTTCACCGAAAGCGCACTCTCATTCAAGCGTTTGCCGTGGCACACATGACAAGTTTGCTCTCGCATAAATCTGCCAATTTCAAACTTTGCCCATTCACTTGTGGTTTCGCGATATCTACGCCTCAAGTTGTTGACAATTCCCTCAAAATTGACGGAAATCATATGTTTTCCGCGCTCGTTGTCCACTTCAACATCAATCCTATCCGTTCCCGTGCCATAAAGAAGAATGTTGAGTTTGTCTTTTGGCAACTTTTTGACAGGTGTGTTCATGTCAATTTCATACTGCTTTGCAACCGCTGTGAGATAACTTTTTGCAAGCGACCCCTCTTCCATTCTCCAACCTGTGATGTTGAACGCCCCCTCATTGATGGAAAGGTTGCCATTTTTCAAAACGAGACCCTCGTCAATGTCCAACGTGAACCCCAAGCCTGTGCAATTTGGACAAGCGCCATATGGAGCGTTGAAAGAGAAAAGTCTTGGACTGATTTCCTCCAGTGTCCAACCGCACTCAGGGCAGGCATAGTTGGTGGAGAAAAGTTCGTTTTTCTCTCCATTTGAGACAATCACAAGCCCATCGGCAAGTTTGAGAGCGGTTTCCAAACTCCCGGAAAGACGAGTGTCTTTGCCATCTTTCAAAGTTATGCGGTCAACAACAACACTGATGTTGTGTTTAATGTTTTTGTCAAGAACAATCGTTTCATCCAAAGTGAAAATTGAGCCATCAACTTCCACACGGACATATCCACTTCGCTTCAAACTGTCCAAAAGTTTTTCGTGGCGCCCCTTTTGCCCACGAACAACAGGCGCAAGAATGGTGATTTTTGCACCCTCGCCATATTCTTTGATTGCATCAACAATTTGGTCGATGGTTTGCTGCTTGACCTCGCGATGACAATGCGGACAGTAAGGCGTCCCAACACGCGCAAAAAGCAGACGAAGATAGTCATAAATCTCCGTCACAGTCCCAACAGTCGAACGCGGATTGCGGTTGGTTGTTTTTTGGTCAATTGAAATGGCTGGCGAAAGTCCTTCAATCACTTCCACATCTGGCTTTTGAGTTGAACCCAAAAATTGACGCGCATATGACGACAAACTTTCAATATATCTTCTCTGCCCCTCTGCAAAAATTGTGCCAAAAGCAAGCGAACTTTTGCCCGAACCACTCACTCCGGTGAAGACCACAAATTTGTCACGCGGAATTTCCAAACTGACATTTTTAAGGTTGTTTTCTTTTGCGCCAACAATTTTAATTGAATTTTTCATTTCTTTTCACCCATTTTTATAAAGTTTTTAATTTATCAAAACAAATAATTTTGAACCAAAGTCCTGAAAACTGCAATTTTCTTTCTTCGTTTAAGACACGCAAAAACAATTGATTGTTTTCACTGAAAATTATATCACACTTTGTGCAAAAAATTTCAACAAAAAAGCCACATTTTGTGGCAATTTTAATTTAATTCAGCATAAATCAATTCCTGTATAGCGGTCATCATCTTCGGGCAGCTCTTTCTTTTTCCCATTTTCTTGCGTCAACATTCCAACAACACCAAGTGAAGTCCCTACCACCACTGAAGAACCAAGCATGCCAAAAATTTTTCTCAAAGAAACATCATCCATTTGCTCTTGAACCGAAACATATTCTGCCGAAATTTCTGGAGAGACATTTTCACTTGTCATATATTCTTCCACATCCAACTCTTGCAGATTGCCAACCTTTTCAGCAAATTCTTCAGGCGTGATTTGATTTGCATTAAGTTGAAGTTTAAATTCCTCAATTTGTTGAAGTTTAAACTCCTCATTTGCCTCATAAAAACCACTTCGCTCAACGAGATTGTTTTTGTTTTCAATCAACTCGGCGTTATCGTCGTTGACCAGAAAGAAAACCATGGAACCAAAGGCACACAAAGCCACCAAACCACTCACAAATGCAGCAACTCTTTTCTTTGTTGTGTTTTTAATCATATCATCCTCCATTTAAGTGACCATTTCAACATATGCTCACATTTACAAATCATCTGAATTGTCCAAACTTTTCAGGTTTTCAAATCATCCACATCATTCTCAGACCATCACAACAGCTTTAAGTTTCCCTTTTGTCATATTTTCCTCTTAAAACAAAAACATTATATCACCATTTTGCCTTTTTTGTCAATATGTCGATTTTACATTTTGAGATTTAATATGAGGTTTATATATTTTTCAATGTTTTGTTTATTAACATTTTTTAAGACAGCCAAATCATTCAATCTTATCTTTTCTATTTAAACGCTTCTTCAAATTGTTGATTTTATTTCTAAGTTCAATCGCACGCTCGAAATCAAGTTGAGAGGAGGCAATTTTCATCATTGAAGTCAAGCGGTCAATTTCTTTTGGAATATCTTTCTTGGCAACTGAGTCTTCGGAAACTTTCTTGGAAATATCCAAGGTGTTTTTGATTTCTTTTATGATTGTTTTTGGCACAATGCCATGCTCTTTGTTGAATTTTTCTTGAATTGCCCTGCGTCGTTCCGTCTCGTCAATCGCATTTTGCATAGACTTTGTTATGGTGTCTGCAAACATGATGACATGCCCATTTGCATTTCTCGCCGCCCTTCCAATTGTTTGAATAAGCGCACCTTCGCTTCTCAAAAAGCCTTCCTTATCCGCGTCCAAAATGCAGACAAGTTCCACTTCTGGCATGTCAAGCCCCTCTCTCAAAAGGTTGATGCCCACAAGGACATCAAAATCTCCCTCGCGAAGACCATTGATGATTTCCACACGCTCCATGGTGTCAATTTCACTGTGAAGATATTTCACTTTGAATTTGTGGTCGGCAAGATAGGTTGTCAAACTTTCTGCCATCTTCTTTGTCAATGTTGTCACCAGCACACGTGCACCTCTTTCAATCGTCTTTCGGCACTCTTCCATCAACACTTCCACTTGATTTTTGATTGGTTTGATTTCAATCTTAGGGTCCAAAAGTCCTGTCGGGCGGATGACTTGTTCCACCACTTGCCCTGCATTTTCCATTTCATATGGACCCGGCGTTGCAGAAACATAAATTGTTTGACGAAGTTTCTTTTCAAACTCTTCAAACTTAAGCGGACGATTGTCACGCGCCGCTTCAAGACGAAAACCATATTCCACAAGCGAATTTTTGCGCGCCCTGTCACCATTATACATCGCACGAATTTGAGGAATTGTCATGTGGCTTTCGTCAATGATTGTCAAAAAGTCGTTTGGAAAATAATCAATCAGCGTATATGGCGCTTCTCCCGGCTTTCGTCCGTCAAAATAGCGCGAATAGTTTTCAATTCCACTGCAATACCCCACTTCTTTCATCATCTCAAGGTCATAGGCAACACGCTGTCCAATTCTTTCTGCCTCAAGTGGTTTCTTTTCTGCTTCAAACTTGGCAATCGCTTTTTGACGGTCAATTTCAATCTGAGCAATGGCGTTTTGCAAGGTGTTGCTTCCAACCGCATAGTGCGTGGCAGGATAGATTGCTACAAAACTGACTTCATTAAGCATATTTCCGCTGACGGGGTCAAACTCGAATATTTTTTCAATTTCGTCGCCGAAAAAACGCACGCGAATTGCCACATCACTCATGTTGGCAGGAAAAATGTCCACAACATCCCCTTTCACTCTGAAAGTTGTGCGCTTGAAATCTATGTCGTTGCGCGTGTATTGAATGGCAATGAGATGGTTGATAAGTTCGTCACGGTCGCATTCCTCGCCCTCACGCAAGGCAATGTGCAAGTTGTGATATTCCTCCGGGCTTCCCAAACCATATATGCACGAGACAGATGCCACAACAATTGTGTCTCGGCGCTCCAAAAGAGAAGATGTGGCAGAGGAACGCAGTTTGTCAATGTCCTCATTCACACTCATATCTTTTTCAATGTAGGTGTCCGTGGAAACAATGTATGCCTCTGGCTGATAGTAGTCATAATAAGAAACAAAATATTCCACACGATTGTTTGGAAAAAACTCGCGAAATTCGTTGCAAAGTTGTGCCGCCAAGGTCTTGTTGTGCGCAATCACAAGGGTTGGCTTCTGCACCTTTTCAATGATGTTTGCCATGGTGTAGGTCTTTCCAGAACCTGTCACCCCAAGCAAAACTTGGTCTTTCAAACCATCCTCAATGCCCTCCACCAATTTTTCGATGGCTTGTGGTTGATCGCCAGCCGGCTTATATTTTGAAACTAACTTAAACTTCTCTTCCATATTCTCTATTTTACCACAAAAAGTGCAAAAGTCTATACGAATTCACAAAAATCTTTAATATCACTTAAACGCTAAACAACAAAACAAAAACACGAAGTCTTCATCTGACAATAAAAAATCTTGCATAAGGAGAGCAACTCACGCAAGATTTTTTTTAACATTTAAATATGCTGAATTCGCTTAAGCTTTTGTCACAACATATGTTGAAACGTCATCTTCCTCAACTAAAGTGGAAACATATCCCTCTGCAACAAAATTTGTGGACATATCTGAACTTTCAGCTGCATTAGCGGCTGGATCAAAATTCTCGAAGATTCCGCCTGAAACAACAATGCTTGCAATTCCTTCTTCTCGAGCAGAATCTAACAAATTGAGTGTAAACTGATAGTCTTTTGCAGTAGCAAGTTGTTGAATGGAAAATCTTCCACCCTTGATTTCAGCAGATCCTTCAGTCACATACACCGCACTTATGTTGCTTACATATGTTCCATCTTCAATGATGAGATGTCCGCCTTCTATAACATCAAATGTGTAGCAATCGTTTTCTTTTGCAATGATGCTTCCATTTCCTCTAACAGTCAAATCTCCTCCGTCACGAACGGAAATGATGGACCAAACTCCTTCGGTTTCATCCCAAAGATCCGTCTCATTGCTGAGAGTCTTTCCGTTCAAATCAAGCACAACTTCTCTTGAAATAATCAACGCCTCATCAACAACAACATCGTCCTCAAGTCTAACAATTTCGCTTTCGCCCGCAAGTGCTTCAACAAGTTCTTCATATGTTGAAACACTTTCTGTTTTTGAGCCTCCACAAGCAGTTGCTATAAATATGAAAGAAACAAGCATAACTGCAACAGCAAGCACAAACCCAATTTTTTTAGATTTTGAAATTTGCATATAAACCTCCTTCAAATATGCTCTCAAATTCATTATAATATGGCTGGGGGGGGGAGTCAAGCGTTTTAATTTTTTTTCACAATTGTCACACAATTTTTAATATTTTTTTTGAGTTAACTTTTAAAAATTGCCTTCAAAATTATGCCAAAAACAAAGCTGACAGTGGCAAGAAACATGCTTCGAAGCACCAAAAGTCCAAAAGTTCGCCGATTTTTTCGTGTGTCGGCGTTGTAGGACTGCCCACTTTTCTTAAGGTTGACACAATAATAATATCCCTTTTTGCTGTCGGAAACCACAAAGTCAATATAGTTCTCGTTTGAGAGCGTCACCATAATTTCATCAATCTCTTCCACAGAAAGCACAAATTTCTTTGAAAGTGCCTGAGTGATTTCTTGCGGAGAAATGAGATATGTCCGCTTTTGCTGACACTTGTTGCAAAGATATGACATCACCATTCGCTCCTTTTTTGTCATGAAATTCCTCCGCACCCTTTTTTCTTAATTTCCCCAAATGCAAGACAAAATATTCTTTTGGCAAATCGCGCATATGTGCACTTGAAGTTTTGTGAAAAAACATTCAGAAAACAGCAATAAAAGCGCACTTTTTCGTTGATTTTTGAATAATATTTTGCAATTTTTGCAAAAATATCTTCATGATTGACATAAAATCAAAACTTGTGTTGTCCATTCTTGCCAAAGAAAGTGATGACGGAAGTTATAAAATTGTTGAAGTTTCCGACATAATCATGGCACTTCCAAAACATTTTCGCATGGACAGCGAGGCAGTGAAACACATTTTAACGCATTTGGAGCGTCAGGATATGATTTCAATCAAATATGACGATGATGACGTCTATTGCCTCGCCGTGCTTCCATATGGATTTGAAGTTCTGGAGACTGAAAAACCTCGCCGACCAAAAACGAAAGAAAACACAATCAATTGGAAAAATTTTTTCATCTTGTTTTCTTCGGCATTCTTTGGTGCAGTGGTTGGTGCAATTGTCTGTTTTTTGTTTTTCAAGTTTTTATAGAAATAAGAAATTTAAATCAAATAAAAAGCAACAATCACATGCTTCGACTTAAAACCAAAAACTCAAAACACAAAAAATTAAAGAAAAACAAAAATCATCAAATAAAACAAAAAACTCAACAATTTTGTTGAGTTTTTTAAAATCATTTTGAAATTGGAATTTTTTTGCAAATTGGAAAATCTATTTTGCAAAACTTGAAATGGTTTCTTTCAGTTCATCAATGTCGCAATATGTTCTACACATGCGGTTTTCATATTGACTGAAAACACCGTCATCGCCAACAATCAAAGAATCAATCAAATTTACGCCACAAGTTTCACAAAATTCTTTAACAATTTTGTAAGCGTCCTTGTCTGCTTCAGACGGAGTTGCTTTTCCAAAGGGATGACAATGGGCAATCACCATTGCAGAGGGTTTGGAAGAGGCAAGGAAATTTGCAAGTTCCATTGTCGGAACTCCAACCTCAACCAAACTTGAAGAAGAAAATCGGCGCTTGTGAGTGATTATGTTTGCCGAACTCAATGCAAACAAAAACAAATTTTCAGAGGTTCGAAAACGAAGATGGGCTTCAACAGTGTCGACCAAATCGGCTCTATTGGAAATTTTCAATCGTTTGCCCATCTTTCCAATGGTATATTGGAAAAACAAACCACCAAAAAGATTAATCATTTTTGCCGAGCGTTCATTGATGCCATCAACTCTCATCAAATCTTCAACGCTGGAATCGACAACTTTTGCAAAAGTGTCAAATTCGGTCAGAAGCCTGTGAGCAAGTGGATTGACATCACCACGAGGAAAAATGTAGGTCAAAAACAACTCCAAAACTTGAAAATCGCTTAAGTTGTCCACCCCGGCATTGATTGCCAAATCCACAAGCCTTTTTCTGTGCCCCGAGTGTATGCACTTTTCTTTCTTCTTTTCCTCTGTTTTCATTTTTTCTCCTTTGAATTTTAAGTCTTAAATTTAGAGACATTTTTTGCACAAATGTTTTTTATATTTAAAAATTCCTTATGGTTTAATCTCTGAATATGGTTGTGGAACCCTGGCAAGCAACACCATAAATTCCGCCAGAGTTCACAGCCTCACCACTTGTCCAAACATATTTTTCAAAATCTCGGACATCCCAGCGTCCTTCTTGGACAACAAATTTATATATGCCATCAAATCTCCATTCTATTCCCAATCTCACATATAATTCTTTTACAGTTGAAAGTTTGCCCCAATCAGCCCCATCTCCCGCAGAGCGGGTTTCATCATTTATTTGCTCGTCAGTAACATCCTCAACCAAAACTTTCCAAGAATCTTTCCACGTTCCCCAAGTTTCATTATTTGTAATAAGGTCGGACCAAACTCCACCATGTCCGGTTCCAATTCCAAGAATGCTTCCTTTTTCATGACAATCAAATAAATGAGCAGCAGTTTTCAAACTTTCTGCATTATTGGCAAGCATTAATAATGTTCCAGCACTATCAATGTTTAATTCTTTTCGCCCCATGCTTCCTCTTGAACCTGGACGATCAGCATTTCCAGAACCACCTGGTGCACCAGCAAGAAGATATTCATCCATTGTCACATATCCAAGACATCCAACACCACCATTGCCACCATATTGAATGTAATAGTCTCTGCCGGCATGTGACTCTGTGTAAACACGGTTGCCAGCATAGTGCAAATCATATGCTCCGTTTTCACCAGCTTGTCCGCCACCGCCACCACCATAGGCAATTGCTTTGTTTTCGCTCATTGTTCCATGTGCACCATTCCCGCCATAACCACCAATGCTGTCAAGTCCTGATCGTGAATAATACACCACTGTTCCATCAAGTTGTCCGCCATGACCACCATCGTCACCATGACCACCATTGAAATCTGAGGCACTTGAAATTTCACTACTTGTGCCATCTTCACCGTTGTCGCCTTTGACTGCATTTCCAGCAACAAACACTTCGTGACTGACATAATTGATGTTTTCTACTGTGACTGCATCGATTTCATATTGTGCCAAAGTTATGTTTACATCTTGCCCACTTGAAGCATCTGCTCCATCCATAGTCACACTGCTGTCAACATCAATGACAACATCGCCGTCATTTATTTTTCCTAAAACTGAACTATATTCATCAGGTTGAGCGGAAATGTTTCTGAAATTTCCAAATGTTTTGACATTAAGCAAACTTGCCGAATTTGTGCCAAACAAGATTGAACTGCCTGAATTATATGCGCCAAAAGAACTTTTTGAGTAGGTTGTTTGCGCAACAAAATTCAAATTTCTTATGTCACCAGAGTTTTCTTCAAAAAGAGAACCTCCGTCGCTTGTCACCTTTGAAATGTATTTAAGCATAAATCCATTGCCATTGAAAATCATTTCATTTAAGTCAAATCCAGAGATTTCTCCAAGAGAAATGTCAGAATTCAAAACAATTGCTGAAACTTCATCATCATGAGTTACTTCTGTTTCTGTTGAAACTGTTGTCCCTGTTGAGATTGACAATTTATAGCGATATTCATAATCTATTGCAGTGTATGAGTTTGCATTCAAAGAAACACCTTTGGAGAATGTTTGCCATTCGCCATTTCGTGTCGCGTTTCTGATTTCCAAAGAATCTTCAACATAATTGTCAGCACCCCTGAAAATCCAAGATTCTGATTCGTCCTTAGTGTTTACATACAAAGTCAAATCTCGGATATCATCACTTTCACCATCTTCTCCTGACAACTGTGCCTCTGCACCAAATGTCAGACCGCTTGTTTCGTTTTTGATGAATTGAATTCCATTTTCATCAAAATCACCAACAATTAAATCGATGTCAATTGGATGATGTTCATCATGATGTTCATCAATTATTATGTAACCATCAATAAACTCTGTCAAATCTGTGCATGAAAAACTTTCATCCACATCCGGTTCTGGTAATTCTGAAACTGCAATCGAAAGCCCGTCTATGAATGAATGAGAAGAAGATGTCACATTTCCCTCTGCGTCAATTTGGAATTCATATAAATCAAAATCAATAAAACCTCCTCCATCAACTAGACGCGAATATAAATATGAAATTTCAATCATTCCATTGTCATATATTCTATATTCATAAGATTCCACATCATAATCATTTGTATAGACTTCTCTTGATGTCGAAATGTAACTTCCATTATCCTCGTCATTTCCTTTTTCAACAGAATAAGAAATACTCCCTTCTGTTGTTAAGTCAGATGAGTTTGAAATTGACAAACTGTTGCTGGTTGTATAAATGTTTAATTTTCCATTATAGTTGTCGCCATAGATATAATTTTCACCACCATATGTGAAAGAAAGTTGTGTGTTCTGAACATAAGAAACATAAACACTATCGTCAAAAGCAATGTTTCCACTTATTGAAACTTGTTTTGTTTCGTTAGAAACGCCTTGAGTTAAATTTTTGATGGTTCCACTTTCCTTATCACCCTCATAGACTCTGATGTCATAACCAACATCTTCTTCTGGCAGTTCTATGACTAAATTTCTAATTTGATCACAAATGTATGTGACAGTGACAGCGTGGAAATCCATTCCAAAATATGTAACCGACTCGTTGACAATTCCTTCTCCAGAAAGACTATCAAAATTTTCCGGTGAGCCAATATATACTGGAATCCCACCTTCCTCAATAACACTGAATTGTTCGTTCATACTTCTGGCTGTGAGAACGAGAAAAACGTCTTCTTTAATTTCTTGCTCATTTTCAAGCATGTCACTACTTAAATCGGACATTCGCCAAGGTGTTGTATTGTAATATACCGTCCAACTTGACATCTCTTCTACAAATTCATTAACTAATGTCGAATCACCTTCCAATCTTAATGCATCTCCAGAAATTGAAACCAACACTCCATCGTCAGGTGAGTTGTCAGTCACACTCCATGGTTCTGTTCTTTGAGAGGAATAGTTGATGGCATAAAATCCATCCATATCTCCAAAAGCAAATTTATTTGAATTTTCAAGTTTTTCTATTATTACAGAAAGTGGAATTTCAACTCCAACATTTTCTCCACCTTCAATGATGTCTGTCAAAGTGTCATCTTCAAACACGCCAAACTCACCAATTACACCCTCATCAAATCCAACAAAGGAAATGTCCTGTTGATTATATTCTTCTTCACTATTAATTGTGAAATTATATTCTGATGATTCGGTTGTGATTTCAAGATCAATTGATGTATTTAATTTTGTATCCACCTTTCTTATAATTGTCAATATGTTTCCCTCAGAAATTTCTGACGAGAAAACAGTCACTGGCAATTTAAGATACATTCTTCCTTTTGTGTTATAAAGTTCATCATCAATAATGTCATAGTCCCCAAGTTCAACTGGGATACCATCCAGTTGAAATTGGATGTCTAAAACCGTTTCATCTCGATAGTCATTTGAAACTCCAGTGAAAAATGTTTCATCAACGCCCAAAAGGTCAAGATAGATGTAATAATAACCTGCAAATTCATCAACATTCTCTTTCCTTAAAGTGAACGTTCCAACTTCTGATTGGTAGGCCAAACCAACAGTAATTTTTCCATCGATGTAAGGCTCAACAAAATAGAGATCTCCTTCAATGTGAACTATGTTGTCTTCAATGTAAAATGTGTCAATCACTTTAAATTGAGGTTTGTTGTCTCCATCCACTTCAATTGTCACATTGTCTTTGCTTAATGAATCGGCATCAATGCTTGAAACCTCAATATCTGCTTTAAAGTGAGCTATGTAAGGAGAAACCACACTTAAAATGTTGTTTCTGTTTCTTGCAACAGCGACATAATCTCCATCCACATAAAATCTTTCGATCTCGCTTGAATCGTCAAAAATTGCGTTGTCAATGTCCTCAATTTCAGACTCAATTGTTGTGGATCCAAAACCAGAATAAACAGAAATAGAGGAGCCCTCTTGCTTTTGCAAATTCCCACGAAGAAAAGTATCCTCAATATTGCAATCAAACGCAAGAAGTCCAAAGCCATCTATTAAGGTCATTAAATCTCGTTCATCACCAGTGTCAACACCTTTCAAAACTTGGTCATATTCCACAAATGAAACTGAAGAATAATAGGTTGTGTCAGATTGGAGATAATAAACATACTCCTCATCACTTTCGTTTATTTGTGTAATAAAGTTTCCTTCTCCATTTTCCGTCTTTTGAACACCTGTGGTTCCGTTTTCATCATCAAAAACTGCACTTTCATCAATTGTTCCATCTTCCAAATTTTTAATCATGGAATAATAATGATAGTCATAATCAACATATCTACGGAACCAAGAAACAAAGTTATCAAAAGTACCCTTTTCTGCATCCCTCACAAAAGTATCATCCCAACCAACTTCTTCTGCCCATGTTTTCAGCCAGTCTTCAGCCAATTTTCTTGTCATGGTGTCATTGACATAAATTCTTGCAGGGATGCCATAGGAATCATAACCATTGACTGTATATTTTACTGAACCATCATCATTCTTTTCAATTGAAAATTTTGCTTCATAGTCTTCTGAACCATTGCCATTGAAATCTCCATTGTTCAACATTGTTTTTCTGTCAAATTTCATCAACTTTGTGTCTGACACTTCACCAACATTTCCATCATTGATTATATTGTCATCTGAAGACGAGCAATCTTCAACAAAAATTCGATTTGATGGAGCTAAATTTGGCTTCAAACTCGCAGAGCCCGCCTCAACTTCTGTGCCTACAGTTCCAATTCCATATGCATAGACATGTCTTAATTCACCAGGGTTGTATGTGATTGTCACATAATAATACAGTGTTGAAGGGTTTTTGGTGAAGTCGGTGTTTTCTGAATAACTGCTTTCATCTCCTCCCTCGAACATCGGCGTGTCGAAGATCTCAATCTCATAGTTGTCTTCTTTTGTAAGTCGGTTGAGCGCTTCCACCTGTCCGTCATTGATGCACCCTGTGACATTCACATCTTTTTCGCCTGCCACCGCATACCCAAAAATTCCACCTGCATAGCTGAAATCAGCGTTGACATAACTCCCAGCGCCAACAAGTCCTGTGTTGAAACTTGAAGAAATGTCCGTGGACACTGCATAGCCCACAATTCCTCCAGCAAGGAAGTTTCCTGATTTGTTTATTGTATATCCTGAAAGCACGGCACCAGCATTGTAGGAATTGTCAATTGATGAGTCGTCAGAATATCCAACAACACCTCCAACAATGCTGTCAAATTTTCTCTCTTTTGTATCAGGGCTATTCACTTTAATTGCAAAGAATGAAATCAAATTGCTCACATCTCCCGTATAGACATTAGGGGCAATCAAATTTCCACTATTAGAAGAATATGAAACTGAAGTTCTGCTTACAACCGTCTCTGTTCCGTCATCTTCAATTTTAACAACCGGCGAAATTTTCCCAAACACACCTCCAACAATCAGATTTTCTGTCAATGTGGAGTCAACATTCACATTTGCTTGAATTGCAGTTGCCGTTCCTTGAAATTCCGCCACAACACCTCCAACAATTTCTGATTCTGAAGTTGACAAATTTCCAATCACTGTGATGTTTGACAAATTCCCAACAACATTATTTGCAAAAGTTGCCCTTGCACCTTTAACATTAATGTCGGAAAGTCTCAAGTTTTCAATGCTTCCAATCACCTCATTAAACAAACTTTTTTCAAGAGGAGTGCCAATCTGAGTTTCATAAGACCTACCTGTCCCTAAAACATATGAATTTTCAGTGAATGCGAAATCCAAAGTTCTGCCATTTCCATCAAGGATGAAATCATATCCATCTTTCCCAACATTTTCAATGTTTTCATCCATCATCACAATGACATTTTCCATATCAATGTCATAGCGAAGCAAGAAACGATATGCTTTTGTATAAGCCGACCCTGAAGTGTCTGAAGTCTCTTCGACAACCGAAATTGTTTCAAGCATTTGAATGAATTTGCCTTCATTTGGAACACCATAAAACCACTTAAGATTGTCTGCAACACCACTGACATCAACACCTGTTTCTTCATTGCTTGCACCTGTATAAAGTGATTTACTTCCACCTGATGAAAGAATGTCCCAATATGTGATAGGAGTATATTCGTAATTAGGCACAGGGTCATCATCTGAAGTCCCATCTAAAACCACATCTCTCGTATAGGTTGTGACATTTTTCAAATATCCAAATCCGTGAGACGCATAGCCATAGTTGATGAATGGCGAGAAAAACCATTCCGTGTCATAAGTATCCACTTCCGCATTTGGATCTAAACTCTTCACACTGAAACTTTCGTCACTGCTGTAAGGCAAAGAAATGGAATCAGCATCAGTTGTTGCATAATTTCCCCCTACACCTTCTGCTCCAGCAGTGCCATTCATAATATTTTTGCCGACAAAATAGTTTGGCATGCTCATTGTTCCATCAGCATTTGGCACACCGATGAAATATGTTGCTTTGTCCGGTTCTGTGATACTTTCTGAAATAATGTTTGTTCTTTCAAATTGTGCTATTGAGAAGTCATCAATCAAATATGAATATACATTGCTTGAAAAAGTGCTACTCCCGACAAAACTTGCAAATGTGAAGATTTCAACATTTGTGTATGACAAGATTTTTCCAGAAGAATAGGTTGCCATGATGGTTGAACGAGTGTTTACATTTGCAACTCCGGCAACATGTCCACTTGAATTTCCACGATAAACAATGTCTGCATCCACATATGACTGGTTGATAAATCCGCCTTGCATTGAACCAGCAATTCCTGCCAATTCCAAATATGTTCCAGAAGTGCTTGAAGAATTTGAACTTCCAACAGAAACTTCACCCTTAACCCCAACGCCATAGATGAACGAATTTCCAGTCATCAAGCCAGTCACAGCCCCATATGAATATGTTGCTTTTTCGATGTCAATGTCCACCAGAATGTTTGCGTCAATCAAGAAACCTGAAATGACATTGAAGTTTGGTCTTGTTGTTTGATTTATTGAAGTGCCATATTCCACACCCATTTCATCAACAAGTCCACCAATATAAGAATCAGAAGTGCCACCTTTCACTTCTCTTGAGTCAGAAAGATTAAGCGTCTGTCCATTTCCAATCAAAGCGACATTGACAAGTTGAGTTGAAATTGTCTGACTTAAATCAAATGCAACACCCCCATCAGCATCTTGCGAGAATGCAACCCAAGAGATGTTGTGCGTTTCATCAAGTGTTCTGGTTAACGACGATGACTTAATCACATTATAATCATCGACATTTGTTGAAGTTGCAGGATGATATTCAATAAATCTTTCATCGTCATAATTTTCCCAAATGTAAGGATTAAGTTTGTGTCCTTCAGTGAAATCAGATGAAATGGTCACACCGCTGCTTTCCAAAACATCAAGGATGTCTTCGAAAGAAGCAATTTCGTCTTCACTTCCAATTGATTCCAAAGAAGTCAAGTTGGTGTATCCTTGATATGGCAATGTTGTTCCATAAGCCAAATCAGTGTTTCCACTTTGCTCTTGATATGCCATGCAGACAACAGAACTATATTTGTTGTCAACAAAGTTCACCGCATCTGCACTTTCTCCAACAATTGCGTTGACGTTATATTCCAACGCAGAATGTGTGCTTCCGCTGTCACCTGCGTTCACTCTGTTGTTGAAAGATGTCATGATGGAATTGCAATTTTGGATTGTCATGTACGTTGCCTTTCCGACAATTCCACCAAAGTTATAATCTTGAAGTTCATAATTATGATATGTTGTTGTGACGTTTGTTGTCTGTGGAAGATAGTTGACAAACACATCTCCATAGGAAGAAGAATTATAAATTTGGAACTGGCTGTTTTGTGGGTCGAAACTTCCATCTGAGAGTCCCTCGGAATTGAATTCACCAACAATTCCGCCAACACTTGCAGTCCCGCCATCAAACTTGCTTCCGAAAATCTTGACTGCTCCACCAAAAATGTAGTTTGAGATGTGAACATATTGATCTGAGTCTTCATAATCTGAGCGTCCAACATAGCCAATAGTGCCACCAAATTTAAGATTGTTCACATCCGCAAGCACAGTTCCAGTGTAAGAAACATAGGAACTTTCTTGAATGTTGACAGGATATGCAACTGGTTCGTCTGTAGAAGATCGAACTCCTGCAAGGAATCCCAAAAAACCTCCCACATATGCATAAGAAGAAAATGCACTTGTTCCGGACGCAGATGAAACATCTTGCACAGCAATGTTAATTGCAATTTCTCCGGACATGTTTGTTTTGATGCATCCAAATGCTCTTCCAATGGCTCCACCAACTGAAACAATGAAAGTTTGACCCGGAGTTGTGAAATCTTCAGGGGTGTTTGTGGCAACATCAATTGCCCCTGAAATTTCAATTGTTCCTCTAATGTCGATTGTAGAATCTGTTGCGTTTCCAATCAAGCCACCAAAAGAATCTTCTCCGCTGCACCCGGAAACAGTGAATGGTGAAAGGTTGTAATCATAAGCATTTTGAGCAAAAATTTCATCATAATTTTCAATTGCACTGTCATCATCCAATTTTGCTACAGTCAAATTGACGCTGAGTCCTGTGATTGTGACAGCAGTTTCCGCATGACCAATCAAACCACCAACATTTGCATTTGATATTGTTGCGTCGGCTCCTTGATAGATTGCACCGATGATTTGTGACATATCAGAAGGATTGACACTCAGTCCTCCACCAAGGACAACTTGTCCAAAACCTAAGCCGGCATACAACGTTCCAACTGAAACATTTTGATGAATTGTGATTCCTGTCTCATAGTCAATGTCTCCTCCTTGAGAGATGACAGTCACTTCAGTTACGCCATTCAGTTCACCAACAAAACCACCAATGTAAGCATTTAAAATTGTCTTATCAGTGTCACTTTCCACGATGTTGAGAATGACATCTGTTGTGTCAGTGATTCCAACATTCAGTCTTCCTCTGTTAGATCTTACTATTGCTCCAGCATACAGTCCTGCATAAAGTGACGAGTCTCCACCAATGTGTGAAACATTAAAATCTATGACAACTGGTTGTTCTTCTTCATCCAGATTCATAAATTCAAATTGCAAACCTTGAATTGAAACAGAATTGAAATCATTGTTTTGTTCAATATATCCAGCCAGAACACCTAAATATGCATTATATGAAGAAGAATCATCCAATCCAAATGTGAAAGTGAAACTGCTTTCTCTTAATGTAATTATTGTGCCAACAATTGTTGTTGAATATGCCACACTTGCAATCAAACCTGTTGACAAAATTCGTTCATCGCTTCCTTGAATTGTAACTGTACCTGCTGTAAGACTAATGTTGTTGTTGTAAACCAAATTCAAGTTTGTGAATGTTGCTCTGGAAACATCGCCCGCAACTAAGGAATAGTTCACGGGATTTGTTGTCCCATCTGAAGATGTTTTTCCAGACATATAGATGCTCAATCCCTCAACAACCGCTCCATCCGCAAGACTGTTGAACAAACTTCTGTTGACAATAAGACCAACATCTTCGCCCAGTTCTCCTCCTTCACCAACATTGTCTCTCACATTAACCACACCTTCTGAGCGGTCATTCATATAGCTTGAATAGGAGATCAATGTTCCACTGAAATTTGAAATCCCCGCGAATGTTTCACTGACAACACTGAAATCAGTCAAATTAATGTCAGTATATTCATTATTATATTCTGAATCTTCCACTTTCCCTCTAACAATGACAGTTAAGTTTGGATTTTCTCTCATTTTTTGAATTGTTTGTGGTGTGTTATACACATCCCAGAACCAAATGTTGTTTTGTGGAACCAATTGAATGTGTGGGAAGAGATCATCTTGAGAATGTGTCCAAAATTCATCCGACCAACCATTCTCAATAAAATAACTATTAAATTGGTTATATGCAGCCGACATGCTTGCAAGTGCACTACTTCCAATTGAGGTTGCATTCAAAACGTATTGGTTTGCATTAGATCCGCCTTGAGAGTCAAAGCCAAATAAGTTAAGATTGACCATGTTCTGTCCAAAAACAATTGAAGAATATCCACCCACTGTGTTTGTACCAACGATGAATCCACTAGCGCTTAAAAGGTTGTTTGTTGCAACATCAAAATATTCATTACTTGAAGCAATGAGATAAAGCCCAGAGTTTAGGTTTGAACTCACCGAAACACCGGTTTCATTAAAAATTGAACCCACCAATGCATAGTGATGACTTGATGTGCTTGTTGCATCTCGAGTTGTCTCATCTCCAAGAAGACTTGCACCGCTGAATGAATAATAATTCATTGCAAGGGCATTTTTCAGTGCAATAACAGGAGAAACTCCACCAATTCGACCAATTGCACCAATAAGTCCACCACTCACAACAACAGGAGCACCATCTTCAACCGCAGTTGAATGCAAATCTCCCGAAGCATAAACTTCATTCAACAGTATGTTGATTTCCGGCTGTCCGTATGCAAGAGTAAGGTCATATGAAACACTTGAAACTCCAACCATTCCAACAATTCCACCAATTGCTTTGGTCTCTTGAGTGTCAACAATTACATTCAACTTGCTGTATCCAGTGCTGATGAATCCTCCGCCCATATATCCAACAAGTCCACCAACATAAAGTGGAGCATCCGTGTCATTAACTTTATGCGAGAAGATGTCCTGTTGTCCTTTTTCAACATCAGCGTTGCCGTTATAATATGCATTTTCATTCTCTTCAATCAACTCTTGAATTTCATCAGAATAACTTGCATACACAGCAAACAAACCGCCGTAGTTCTCTCCAACAAGACCACCCGCATACAAGTTTTTGGCAATTATGTATGAAGGGTTATCTCCAGAATCAGAAGCGTCCAATTCCAAATTTGCGTCATAAACATATGTCGAGTTTCCAACATATCCAAAAAGCCCACCAGCAACTTCGCCATAGATGTCAACCGCGTCAGTGACATGAATTTTCACAATGTCATAATCGCTGATTTCAAAAGTGTTAGAATATTCAACAAAGTCGGAACCAGCTTGACTGCTGTAAACATCCACAAAGCCAACAATTGCGCCCGCATATGAAAGCGTGCTTACAGTGTCTCTCAAATCGCTTTCTGTGTCAACAAGATTTCTGAGCCTGCTTATTGCTGCATCATTTGCACCAACAATTTTCGAACCGCTGTATGAAGATGAATAAACCACAATGTTGGTTGCTGTCACATCATACATTTTGCTTTGTCCAAAAAGCATTCCCACAACACCACCAACAATGTTGTTTCCAAGAATTGAAGTGCCCTCATCATTTGTGCTTGATGGAGTGATGGAAATTGCCACAATCACACTGTCGTTTGCAACTCCAGCAAGAGTTCCAACAACGCTTGCTTGCGCGTTGTGAATTGAATCAACAATAAGATTCAAATTCATGACAATTGCCCCGTCAAGTTTTTTGAAAAGCCCATAACTGTCAACAGTGTCTCTCGCACCCAAATTTATGTTTGAAATTGTGAAGCCATTTCCGTCCAAAACTCCAGAGAATGTCTTGTTGAAAGTTGTAAGGTTTGCCGAACCTTCTTCTTCGTTGTTTTGGTCAATTTCAGACATGTCAACATCATTGACAAGACGATAGTGTCCCGAAATTTCTGTGTCGGTGTAGTGTTGACGATAGTATGAAATTCCGCCATCTCCCAACGCGTCACCTGTTGCCATAACAAAATCATAGGCATCTCTGATGATGATTGGGTTATTTTCGCCGCCATATGTGATGTTGACATATTGTAATGTGCTGACATCTGGAAGGGACGTGCGATAGAATATGCTGGTCAAAGAATTGTTTGTCACGGCATATCTGTTTGAAATTGCAATCTGATTTGCACTGACAAGAGTGATTCCTCTGCCTGTGGTTGTCCAAATTCCGTCAGTTGAAGTCTCTCCTGAAGTGAAACTGAAACCATACAAACTGTCTGCAGGAGAATTTACAAATGTTGCGCTAAGTTCAATCACGCCCGGCGTCAGTGCTGTTTGGTTGGAAACATCTGTTCCGCCATTATAATAGTATGAATTTGTGATTGAACCCGTGTTTAAAGATGTCAATGACGAATCAACACCAGAGAATGGTTTTTGGTTGCTGTCAGTTGACAAAACTTGACTTGCCGAGAAACAAAGACTGATGTTGCCAGAATTTATGTAAACAAATCCAGCAGCATAAGAAGGTCTTGAAGTTTCGTTTTCAATGGCAATGTTTGAATATGCATTCTTGATTTCACCAATGTTTTCATAAACAAAGCCTCCAACAACACCCATTGTTGTGATGTTTGAAGCAGTGAATTGAATTTCTGCTTCAGTTGCATCTGAAGCACTTGTCTGCACGCCTTCAACATAACTTGCTTGAATGCTGTCGGTGTTTGTGATGACAAAACCTGCTGTTGTGGAAAGTGTCGATTCGGTGTTGTTGTTGATTTGCAAACTCTTTGCAAAACTTGAACTTATGTTTCCAGAGTTTGAAATTGCAAACCCTGCAACATTATCTTGCCCTTGAATTGTGAAAGTGCCAAGTGTTTCTGTTTGGAGATATGGGTCTTCACCAACCAAAATTACATGTCTGAAACTTGAGCCACCCACACGGCTGTTGACAATGGAAGAGGTGTTTGTGATGACAAAACCTGCAATATTGCTTGAAAGACCATAATATGAAATCAATCTGTCTGTCAAGTTGACAGGGGTTGTGTTTTCTCCAATGGTGTAGTTCACCACAATTCCGTTGGTGGAGAAGTTTGTTGTTTGCGCTTCGCTTCGATAAGACACCACTTCACAATTGTAGATTGTCCCATCATTTCTGATTGCGAAACCTGCAATGTTGATGTCACTATATTGTGCAATGTTGATGTCAATTTGCCCACCTGCATAGATGTTTACACGCACATTTTTAAGAGTTGTGCCCTCAACAACATTGTTGAACAAAGCCAAATTCAAAGTGTTTCCGGTTGGCATTGCAAAACTGTTTATGTGAATGGTGTAACCATTTCCGTCCAAACTTGAAATCAAGTCTGTGTCAAGTGGCGTATAGTCAGAAAGCGTAATGTCATTCATCAAGATGTAGTCATCTGGCTGTTCTGAATTTGTGGCATAATCGACAAACTCTTCGGCTGTTGTGATTTGTGTTGGTGTTTCTTCATCCGACCAAATGTCCACAACAATAAGGAAATAATAATCATATGTAAACACTGTGTTTTGATATATGACCGTGGTTGTAAGTTTCATTAGTTGACGACCTGTTCTTGTTCCGGTGATTTCCAAGACATTTCGATTTTCGTCTTCTTCAATTCTGAACAAATCGTTTTGATTGATGTGGTCATAGTTTTCATTGTAGATTGGTGACGAACTGCCATCACCCTCTGCAGTTGCGTAAGAAAGTTGTTGCTTAAGCGTCAAAGGAACACTGTATCTTCCCGTTGTTTCATTAAGACCATAATTGATGTAATATCCAACGGTTTCATTTGCATAGTTAAAGTCTGTCAAAAATTCTTCTCTTTCACTCAACAAAGTCTCAACAGCGCTCACTTGAGACGGGTCACTTGGGTCATAGTTGTATGTTTCAGGCATAAGAGGATATGTGAACGAAAGTGGATCTGTTGCACCAATATAGGAATAGAACACATCATATGTTCTGCCATTATATGTGGAGGTTGAACCAGAGCTGTTCAAAGAAATGTTGTCAGCATCCAAAGTGAAATCAACAAGATAGATTGTTGCTGTGCTGACCTTAATTTCAGGGTCAACATATCCACTTAATGTTCTTGAAACGGTTGCATTAATTTGGAAAATTCCATTTGACGCCCCATTTGCAAGCCTTGCATCAACATCTGCGGTCACATATGCCGTGTAAATTCTTTGATTTCCAACATCTTCATATGTATAAGCGGTAAGGCTGACGCCATAGCCCGCACTTGTGTTTTGAAGTGTCAAACTGTCAAGGTTCTGGTCAAGTTCAGTGGTCACAGTCACAGTTGCGCTTTCACCCTTGGCAAGAAGATAGGTTGATTGCCCATTCACGCGGACAGTTGCAGCGGAAAGGTAGTCAACATTTAGGTCGATTGACCCCCAATCTAAAAGTTCGTCTCCATTATAGAAGTTTGCGGTCAATGTCACTTGGCTGTTTGCCGTGAAAGAACTGTAAACATAAACTCGGAAATAGAAAACTCCGTCTCCTGTTTTGTCTTCGTCTGTCAAATCAACTTGAAGTCCATTTATGACAGAAGAAGTTGAACTTGAACTTGCATAGAAGCCATAGTTTGCACTTCTTTCAAGTTTGGAAATTGAAATGACTCCCGACCCACTTCCAGAATTTTGATATGTCAAAGTGAAATGTGTCATAAGTGCATATGCTGGGTTGATACTGACAGTCACAATGGCATCCGATGCAGGTGAAAGAGTGTTCAGTGTTGTGCTTGAAGGACGATAGTATGTGGTTGAACCATTCACTGAACGGCCGGAAATTGAATAGGTTTGAATGAAAATGCTTTCAACATTCTGCGTGTTGACAGTCAAGTCCACAGTTTTCAAAAGATTTGTGTTGTTTCTTTGACTGAGTGCATTCACAGTCAGTTGAATGTCATATTTTTTGTCAACAAGATGACGATGTGCAGAATTGACTCTTGCAACCACATGAAATCTATATTCTCGCCCATTTTGTGAAACAAGACCCCATGTCACATCAAGTTGCAATTTGTCATCCACCTCAAACGATGTGGAAGTTGCACTGCTGTCTGCAACTCCTTGCAAAGTTGTGCCATCATAAATCAAACCAAACACAAGATTGTCTTGAGCATTGTCTGAAATCAATGTGACATCAAACTCTGCATATTCAGAAGTTTTGAAAGAGAGGTTGTTTCCACCAGAAACCTCAAGTGCTGTTGCACCATCAAAAACCACAGCAACAAAGTCTCGGTTTTGCTCGGCCTTAATGGCATCTGAAAATACTTCATCCAAATTGGATGTGACAATGCTTGCCTGAACGCTTGTTTCAGAATCGTTTGAATGACTTGAAATTCCTGTCAAAGAAAGTGTGTTTCCATTTAAAGTTGCTCTGATGTTTGCGTCACTAAGCGAAATTGAGCCATTTGCAACATTCTCACCCAAGGCAAAATCATATGAGTAAGCCCCTCGCACGCTTTGATATGGATTGGAATTAAGATAAATGGTGTTGTCCATTGAGAGTGACACAGAAACAGTGCTGTCTTTTTGCACCATAACCGTCTGCCCGTCTGAAAGCGTTTGTCCATCCACAGTTGTGACAAGAGTTGGAATGTTGTTTAAAACAACAAATTCAAAAGTTCGACTTTGTGTGAAATCCATTCTTGAATGAACTGTCACCTCAAATTCACTTAAATTTGTGCTTAAAGTCCTGATTGAACCAGACTCCAACAAGACACTTGAAGATGGAGTTGTCAAAAGAAGTGTGTTTGCCTGTCTTTCAGTTTCAAGTCCAAAAAGTTGAGAAAGTGAAATTGTGTTGAATCTTTGAAGGTCAGATTGTTCTGCCGAATTTAGTCCATTTGCCGTCTCTGAAGAAACTGCATATAAGAACAAAATTCCTTTCTGCTCTCCCTTTTCTGAAGAAACATCCAAAGCCTTAAGCACAGAGTCTTCAACTCGAGAAATTGAAAGAGTTGAAACATCCACTGCAACATTTTGTGTTATGCTTTGAAGATATGGAAGTCCAAAGTTGACATCTGCATCAATGTTTTCTGTCACCCAAATTGAAGGCAACAAAGCATCAAAAGCACTGCTCACATTGAAAGTTGCAGAGTTTACACTGCCGGTTGAAGTTGTGAACCAAATATATGAATTGATTTGTCCATTATAATAATATGAAACATAGGAATCAACAACCGTGACATCTCCTTGGCTGTTTATGGAGTTGTTTCCAATTGTTGATGAAGCATTCTGCAAGTTGCCCATGAAAGCAAAACTTTGGTTCACGCTTGCACCAATTTCATAAACTCCCATGAACGCCCCAACAACACTTGTGTTTCGAATGACTGTTGAAAAGCCTGCGTCTGCAACATCTTCCATTGGATATGCATAGGCATATGACGATGAAATCTGACTGCTTTCAGATGCATAGCCCACAATTCCGCCAAAAATGCCAGAATTTGAAGTTGTGACTGTGTTTGGAGAAACAATGTCTTCTCCGTCAGAGCCTGTCCCCGTGACAAAATTATAAAATTCCACGCCCGAACCTTGAATACTTCCGCTGTTGAATCCTGCAATTCCGCCAACATATTGCTCTGTGCCACTCAAAGAACTGCTTGAATTGATTGTCATTCCATATGTGAAAGAATTGATGATGTTTCCATAGTTTTCGCCCGCAATTCCACCAATATATGTGGTTGCGTTTGTGGAAAGCGTGCTGCTTGAATATCTTTCATTTGTTGCATAATAAACATCCACAACAACATTTTGAATTGTTCCATTGTTGACGCGCGCCAAGAAACCAGAACTTGTGTTTCCCGCAACATCCGAAACATTGCCAGCAAAAGTCAAATCACGAATTGTTCCGCTGTTTTGGTCAACAAACACTTGGCTTTCTCCAGCCATTGTGAGTGTGATGTTGTCATCATTTCCAAACAACATTCCGCTGAAAGTTTCAAAAGATTGCCAACTGTTCAATGTGATGTTGTTCATGATTGTGTAATATCTTGCTGTGTCAATTCTTCTAAGTTCGCTTTCGTTATAAATTCTGATTGCCGTCTCTTCTGTCAGTCCATCCGCAATCGTCACTTTAATTCTCAAGATGATGTTTGCATTATAAACTTTTTCGCCGTCATTGTTGAGGAAATAATTGGAAAATTCACCATCATCGTCATTCAACTCACCCTCGCCAACAATGTCTTGATAGTTTTCTTCCAATTGGTCAAGAGGAACATATTTCACCTCTTCAACAATGTCTCCGTCCACATCTGTGGAATAGGAATAAAGCAAAACTTGATTGATTCCGTCCACATTTTTCACCATGTCACTTGGCAAAAGATAGAGATATCCCACACCGCCAACTTCAGTGTTTATGCTGAGGTTGAAAGTCTGCGCTGTCTCATTTGTGCTTATGTTGAGGTTTGTGCTTGCACCGGTGTAAACCCATGTCAAACTGCGGTCATTTGCATTTGCTGGTGAAATTGAAGTCGAAATTGTTGCTCGTCTTTCCGATTGAGATTGTGAAGTCAAATTGAGATAGATTTCTCCGTCATATGTTTCATTCACCCATGTGACATTTTCCACACGGTTGACATTTCTGATTGTGATTCCAATTTCCAAACTTCTTGAAAAGCCATTTGGGTCTTGATATGTCACACGCAAAGTGTCTTCAATGACAGTTGCCAATCTTGTTGAATCAGCAGTGATTCTGAATGTGAACATTCTGCCTTGATTCATAAATTGCATGTTGCTGATGGAATAGTAACCATTGCTCAATCTCAGTCCGGTTTCATCCAAAGAAAGTGCATATCCCTGTTCTGAAGTGAATGTGAGATATGAAAGGTCTCCTGTGTAGGTTGGAATGATGTCGTCGTTTCTGAATGAAATGCTCACATCAACATATGAGCGTGCGATGTCACTTTGACTTAAAGTTTCCACAGTATAAAGCAATGTTTCTCCAACTGTAGAAGTGAAATTGGTCACTGAATGCAAACTTTCCAAAGCAAATGCTCTCAAAAGGACAACACTTTCATGATTCATGTCAAATCCACTGAAGACAGCCACCACAAATCCACGAAAATCATTGTTTGAAACAATCAATCGGTTTTCATAGATGTTAAACATGGAAACATCCACATCCGTGAAGTTGTTAAAGAAGTTCAAAACGGCATAATCTGCGCCATCGCCACTTCTGAAAAGTTGATTTGCCAAAGTTGTCGCTTCTTCCAAACTCAAACCTTCCAACCCTCGAATTTGTGTGACAAAATTGTCAAATGAAAGATATCTGAATGTCACTCCCTCTTCAGAAAGAGATTGATAGGTCATGTTCAAAGAAATTGTTGCGCCCGCTTCGACAGTCAATTTTGACAAACTTTCGTTTGAAAGGTTGGTATCCTCAACAATTTCTCCCGCTTCATAGACATATCCTTGAACAGAATTTTCGCTTTCAAACACATTCGTTGACTGCAAACTTCCGTTTGTTATGGAAGCAGATGTCAAAGGCACAAAGGCATAAATTTGGAAAGTCTGTGAAACTGAACCCGTGACATGTTCAAACCAGAAGTTGCTGACAGCTTCAAAATTATAGCCGACAAGAGAAACTGTGAAATCAAAAATGACATAAGAGTCTTCCGCGCCTGTCAAAGCAGTGTATGAGTCCACAAGTGTCAAATTTGAGAAGATGAATCTTTGATTCCCATCATTTTGAAGTTCAAGTCCAGACAAAGACGAAATTCCTCTCACTTTCACGCGATAGTTCAAAGAGCGTGCAACTGCTGTTTGACTTGAAGAGATGTATTGTGTCAAAATTTCACCATCTTCTGCGTCTGTCACAATCAAATTTTCACCTGTTGAATTCCTCAGTAAGTTCATATATATGCTGGTGCTTTTTGATGGGTCACTTACCGGCACAAATTCAAATTCCACGCCTTCCATCACACCGCTGATGTTTTCACTTGCTCGAACCTGAACCTCAGAGCCACTTTGAAGACGTGTGGTCGAAACATAGATTGTGCTTCCAATTTCCGATTGCTCAAATTGCAATTCTGTGCCACGATAGAAAAATCTCACAAAAGAAGAAACTCCGCCCACAACTCTTCCAGCAAGTGCAGATTGATTTATGTCAACGGAAATGTAGAAAAGATTGTTGTCAACAGTCACATCTGTTGGCGTCAGCAATGTGCGAATGGTGTAACCAAACCCAGATGTATAGTCAGAAAAGACATCAATTGTGTTGTTGTTGAGATTGTTTCCACTAACATTGGAAAGTTCCACCCTCTCGACTGCATAGGAAGAACTGATTGTGGTGTTCAAATTTTGCGTTGAAATGTCATAGTTGAAATCAACATATCCAATTCTCAAGAAAAATTTGAAATCTCCACCTCTTCTGACACCATTTTGATCTTGCGCGTCAATTGAAAAGTTGTATGAAACTGTCCCCGCAACATCATCAACAATTTTTTGTGTGATGTTGAATTGGAAAAATTGAGACCAATCAGCCTCTGCCATTTCAGCCCAAACATTGTTGGAGTTTTGTTGCAAAACCACCAAAGATAAATTGACATCATAATCTGAATTGACAACAAGTGTTCCGTCAGCATTAGACCTTGAGGCATCATTTCGCTTAACTTCAAAACTTGCACCATTTGTCAAAACATCTTCATTGACAACTCCACCTTCAATCAAGACAATCTCGCCATTCAAGTTGGTTGAAATTGACAAATCAGAAACGGCAGCATTTTCAAGCACTTCAAAAGTTATCACATTTGAAACACTTGTGTCGTAAACAAAAGTTGCTCTCAAAACAACTTGAGAAAGGTCACAATTTTCACTTACAAACAAAATGTTGTTTTCTATGTATGCAATTGTCAAGTCATCAACCGTCAATTCCTTTGTGCCTGTTTCATCAAAATTCCAATCAACATCACGAATGTTTGCTGTCACAGGTCTGAAATCAAAATAAGTTTCTGCGTCAAGTTTTGTTCCGTTTGTGTCGCCCTTAACGGCAAACAAATTGGAACGATTGTCCACAGTGTCATCAGAAGAAACAACAATCTCCTCCAAATATGTGTCAACAGAAACCGCGACTTCTTGACTTGCACTGAAATCTTCAATTGATGAAACTCTCACCCTTGCCTCGCCACTGCTGTCGCCATAAATTGTGAAATAATATTCATCACCGGTTCTGTGAGTGACCGAACTGACATGAATGCTGTCTTGCCCATCAATCACTTCCACTCTGACACCTTCTGAAGAATCTGTCAAGGTCACACCAATTTCTGCTTGCCCATAGTTTTCCGCATTCGGATTGTTTGTGGAAATTGTAACTTCATTTGTGGACACAGAAAGAGAAACCTGTTTTCCACAAGCTGACAACAACATACCTCCAAAAATCAGAAAGACACTTAAGATTGCAACCGAAAGACTTTTTGCATAACTTTTCATGTGACCTCCAAAAATAATATTTGCAAAATGATTAAAATAATCACGCGCAAAATGATTTAACACTAAGTTATAAATATTATAATACTTCTCACGCGCGCAAGTCAAATTATGACAAAAAAAATCAAAAAATTCAGAAAAAATATTTTTAACGAAATTTGATGCAAATTATTTCAACAATTTTTAATTTGACTAAAAAATTTCAAAAAAATTATTTTAATTTTTTTTAAAATTTTTAACATTCGTTAAAATTTGAAACAAAAACAAATTGAGAAAAAATTAAACAAAAATATAAAAAATTGTAAAAAAAACAATTTTTTGGGCATTTTTTTGACTTTTTTGTGAATTTTTCATTTAATTTTTATAATTTATTTATTTTTAATTTCTGAATTTTTTGATTTACTTTTCTAAATTTTTTCTTTTATTTTTTGTAAATTTTTTGCTTCATCATCATTTATCGCAATTCAATTTTGTTCAAGACAACCTAAAGACTTCTTTCATGTGCAAATTTGGCTTTGGTGGATTGCCCTCCTCTGATGTGTTTTTCTGAAAAATTTTCATCCAAAACCTTCTTGACTTCATCATACATTTTGGAGTCAACTTTTTGAAGTCTTTTTGAAAGGTCATTGTGCACAGTGCTTTTGCTCAAATTGAAAACTTTGGCGGTTTGTCTGATTGTTTGATGTGTGTTTGAAATGTATTGCGCCACTTGAAGTGTTCGCTCTTTGATGTAAGGTTTCATTCACCCCTCCCACAAAAATTTAAGATACTTCAAATTTATGTGAGATTTTGTCACAATATGCATAAATTTGTCGAAGAGCCAACCAACAAAAATTTTTGTTTCCAAACATTAACAGCAAAAATCAAAACATTTGAAACAAATATTGTTTCTAAAAAATAAAAATATATAAAATTTTATATTGATTTTACAAAAAAATTTGTTAATTTTAACGAAAAACAATAAAAATAAAAACGACTGCAAAAACGCAATCGCTTTAAAATCTCTTTTGTTTGATTTAAATCAACCTTTCAAACTTTCAATAAGTTCAACAATTTCACCAATTGTTTTCACCTGATTGATTTTATCATCAGGAATTGTTATGCCATATTCCTCTTCCAAGGTCATCAACATTTCAATCACATCCAAAGAATCAGCACCCAAATCTTCAACGATGTTGGATTCTTTTTTGATTTCGTCTGGAGAGATTCCAAGTTGTTCAGCAACCAATTCTTTAACTTTTTCAAAAACCATGTCAAACCTCCATGTGTGTATGATAACACATTTCAGCATTTTTTCAAAACAATTTTACAAATAAATCAAAAATAAAACAAAAAAGGATGCAACCATGTGTCACATCCTTGTTTCCAATTTTTAAATCACTTGTTTTGCAGGTCGAGATAGAGGTTTGGGTCAACTTCAAGTCCGTCTTTGAACAATGTGAAGTGCAAGTGTCCTCCTGTTGCAGACTCATTTGCTGCACTGTCTGAAGCCTCGCCGATTTGTTGTCCTTTTGACACCACATCACCTTCGGCAACTTTAACATTCTCAGAAAGCGAAGAATAAACACTCACAAAGCCATCAGCATGCTCAATTTCAACAACATATCCTTCCAATGAATTTTCGTCCACAGAAGTCACAACACCATCGCAAGCCGCAAGCACCAAGTTGTCTTCAGAAGTCAAATCAACCGACAAATGAATTTCCCATCTGTTGAGACTTTCATTGAATTGAAGTTTGTCGTCAGCATAGTCTTTCACAACAACAGCATTGTTCATTGGCAAGCCAAATGTGATGACATTTTCTGTTGAAACCTCCTCTCCTCTTGGAATGCTGAAAGCAATTGTCAATGCAACACCAACAGCAAACACACAAGCAAGCGAAAGCGCCCCAACCTTTTTAAACAAGTTTTTCCCCTTTTTCTCTTTTTTGATTTCCATAACACCTCCACGCCTAAATGATTGCCAGAAATTCATACTTTAAACATAAAATCTCAACTTTTTTAATAAAATTCAATTTTTTCGCAGTTTTTAAGCAATTTTTTATTGAATTTTTTGATATTTTTCGTTTCAATACATTAATTTAATTCGTAAATTTAATTTCAAAATTGATTTGTTTATCGAACAATAAGTTTTTTAAAATCCTGTCAGAATCATTGGGAAACCAGCAATCACTCCATTTTCAGTGGACGCAATCTGAACGTTGACTTTCTTTCCATCCACCAAAACACAATCTTGAACATATGGCGTATATCCAAGCGTTATTTCAATTCCATTTGAAGAATAACTTTCAACAGTGTCTGCTTTCAATTTTTGCAAAATCTCCTCAACTGTGATTTCTGAAAAATAGAACTGAACCGCGTCAGAATTTTTCTCAAATTTTTCCAAATTCTCTTTTGCCGTCTGAATTGAGCAAAAGTTGAAAAACTTGTCTCCGCATGCCACAGATTCCACATCTGCATAAACAAATTCACTTTCACTGACAAAACAGACTTCTTCAACATTTTTCAACTTAAAAAGTGGATTTGCACCCACTTTAAAAAAAGCAGTGCCCGAAAGACAACAAAGCAAAAACACAAAAACAATAAGTTTCTTCATGTTTTAAATATTGTCAAATTTTGTTTTTTCAATCAAAATAAATAAAAAAACACATAAAAATATGTGTTTTTAAAACAAAAATATTAAATTTATGGTGAAAATCTTTCTATACGCTTTAATCTCATTTTCATAAAAAAGGGCTTTAAACGCAACCGCAAATTTTCATCTCATCAACAAAAACAGAAAGACTGCAATCGCACCCACTGAAACAACAAGCCCAGCCCAATTGAAAATTACATTCCAATTGACATTTGATTTTCTTTTCTCTTTGACCACACTTTTTTTTGACACGACAGTGCTTTTTTCGTCCTTTTTTGAATCTTTAATGCCAGCTTGAGTTTGAACTTCGTTTTCAACATCAATGTCGAAAGTTTTTTCTTTAACTCTCTTTTCAGTGTTGATTTTTTCTTTTTGAGTCATCACAACTTCTTCTTGTCCAGCATCTTCAGTAAAAAAATCATCATCCAAACTTTCCAACTGCTCAACTTTTGGACTTCTTTTCAACGCTTTTGGTGGAGGTGGCATAAACATTTTTTTGTCTTCCATAAGATTTCTCCCATAAACATTTATAGACTTTGCCATCACAAATGTATATAAACATGATATAACAAATCACCCACAAAAGTCCAACGTTTTATGCCAAATTCACGATTGTTCCCCAAATATTTTCCTTAAATTCCGCCTCAATTGTTTCAACAATCACGGTTAAAACATATTTTTCATTGCTTATAAAATCTCCTTCAGACGGCGTTGTCACATAGGTGCTGAAAGTGATTTTATTTCCACCTCGCAAAACA
Source organism: uncultured Clostridia bacterium (assembly GCA_944381135.1). Lineage (GTDB taxonomy): Bacteria > Bacillota > Clostridia > Christensenellales > UBA1242 > Caccovivens. Next base: position 66,941 of record CALWJY010000002.1, read on the forward strand.
CCATCGAAATAATAATATCCATCCTCCGCTTTTTCAAAGTGCTCGGTGGTGATGAAATCAAACTCTTGTTCGTTGTCATTTCCAAAAACTTTTGCTTTAACTCTGACATTCACTTCGCTTTCCAAATCTTGAGCATTGATTTGGATGACAAGAGGGATGTTTTCATTTGGCATATATGAGCCGTCAAAAGTGAATGATGCAACACTTGCCTGATTTGGCAAAACATTAATCAAGACATTGTCTCCAACTGTCAAATCTGTGTCAGACTTAAGATATGAAACCGAAGAAAAAAATCCGGTCACCCCAAGAATGATGGAAACAATCAAAAGACCACCCAAAATTATGCAAACAAAAAGCCAAGCAACATCTCTTCTGCTCATGCAATTAGTTTTCGTTTTGAAGCCAAATATTATTCTTTATTTGAAGATTTTTTTTGCTTTCTTCGGCGTTTATCTCTCTCTTGCCTGAAATTTTCAATTTGCATACGCCTGAATTCTTTACTTTCGGCCTGCAAAGCATATTTTGTCTGAAGCCAGCGATATTTTCTGTTGCCATACACTGTGTCATATGAAATCAAAACCAAGCCTTGAAGCAAATTGACATAGTATGAACAGAAACGCCAAAGCAACAACGCCCAAAATGTCGAACCACGCAAATATTGATTGAACAATGCGGTGAAGGTGATTTCGTTCATACCTGTTCCCGCAGGCATTGGGAAGAAACTTGAAGCCAAATCAATCAAAGCGGTGTAAACAAAGAAATCTGCATAAGTTCCAGTTTCTCCACCTTGATATGGAAAGATGAGATAGATGAAATATGGGATGGAATATAAAAGCACAATTCTTGCGCCATGAATGAGCACTTGAAACACAACTTCAAGTTTTGCTTTTTTATATTCTCTCATAATTCTTTGATAGTCTTCAACAAGGTTCATCACTTTGGCATAGTGCTTGTCATAGTTTTTGATGATTTTGATTTTCACCAAGAGTTTCAAAATCCAAGCAATAACTTTCTTTCCCCAAACTTTTGAATAGGACATAAAGAGAATGATTGCCACCACTCCGGCAGCAAGAATGAAACCAATGATGCTGGCAGCCGAAACAAGAGTTGTCATTCCTCTGACAAATGAAACAATCAAACAAACAAAAGTGACGATGAGCCACGAAAATTGTTGAAACAAAAGTTTCGCGATTGGAATTGAAAGCGCGGTGGATGCCGGCACATCACGGCCAATCAGATAGGTTGCCATAAATGCCTGACCGCCGGCGGCAAAAGGCGTGATGTCATCATAATATCTCAAAAGCCCTGTTGCCTTATATGCAAGCGCCCAACGAGAACGCAATGTTTTGCGATAAATCATTCTGTGGACAGCAATCACATCCATGGAAATCAAGCCAACAAGCAAAAACAAGACAATTGCAATGTATGTGCCATTCAAATCTTGCTCTCTCAGTGGAGTGAAATCGTCACTTGACATGATGTTCCAAATCAAAATGCCTGCAACAAGCACAATGTTGAAAACAAAGAAAATGATGTTTTTAAGCTTTTTGTGTTTGCCAGACTCAGAAACTTCTTTGTTGGCTTCCTCGATTTTTTCCTTAACTTTTTTGGTTTCTTCTGCAGAAAGGGTTTCGTTTTGAATTTTAGCAAGTTTTTTTGCTTTCCGAGCACGATATTTTGTTTTTATGCGTGAAAAAAAAGAGTTGCCAGACATGTCAACATCGTCAAGTTCGACACTGTTTTGATTTGAGTTTTTTTCAAGTTGCACATTCAAACTTTCATTGTCATGTTCAGTCAAATTTTTGTCTGAAATTTCAACATCTTGAATTTCCTCTTCCTTCTCTTTTTTCATCATATTGATTTTATCAAAAATAAATAACTCTTGTCAAACAAGAGTTAAATATTTTTAATTATTATGGATAAAATCGAAAATTTTATCATTTAATTTAAATCTAATCAAAACAATATTTTTTGAAAATAAAAGTCTTTGTTTCAATTAAAATAAATCTTTAAAGTTGTTTGTGTATGCTTCAATTGATTGTGTTTGTGAGCGCAAATAGTCAATGTTCATGTTTTCAAATGCTGAATAGTTGTCTGTTGTCAGTTCGTCATAAATCACATCAAAAACGGTTTTGTCTGAGAAGATGTTGATGTAGGTTGAAGCAAGCACGCGAATGGCATCTCGATTCCTTGACACATCAAAATTTTCGTCAACATAGAAAAGGTTTTCAATGCCTCCAGCATAGAAGAAGATATAATAGCCATCTTCTGCTTTCACAAGTCCTGTCATGTCTCCAATTTTGGCGTTGCCTTCATTGTAAAGTTGTTTGATTGCTTCAAGCGCATCTTCATTTGAAGAGAAAGTGTCGTTTGCCAAAACTTCACCATCAACTGTCACGCCAAAAACTGTGTTATAGTCCGCATTTTTAAGTGTGTCGTCATCGTTGTAGAGATACATATATTTTCTGAATGCTTCAGCTTTTTGTCTTGCAGTTTCAATGTCGTCTTCTTCACCTTCGACATATTGAATGTCGTCAACCTTGCCCTGAATTTCTTCCAAAAGCGTTTTTGCTGAAACTGTTTCCCCTGTTGCCTCGCCTGTTTCTGCGTCACGCACAGTGGCTTTCACACTGTCATAGAGTGCTTGAAGTTCTTTTTCTTGTTGACCTGGTGTGGTGTAGGTCAAATCTTGCAATTCTTCATATTTTGCAGTTTGCTCTTCAGTGAATGCCATTTTGACATAACCAACATAAAAATAGTTTGTTGCATTGTTTTCTTCCAAAATATAGTCCACATTTCCAACATCGCTCAAAATGTCAGTTTGGAATGTGTCTGGGTTTGCAGTGTAGTTGACATAGTCCGTTCTGACTCTTGCGGAATAATATTTCAAAACATCGTCAACAGTCACATTGGAATAGTTGGAGTCTTGTTGAGCCTCGCGGTTGTAGATGATTTCATATTTTTCAACAAGATAGTTATCTTTCAAAATTTCATAAACTCTTTCAAGTTCAAACATCAAGCATTCTTTATCGCTTTCAAAATCCATATAAGTATAGTTGCTTCGAACATCTGCAAGATAGTCCCCAAGTGCACTTTTCCAACTTCCAACATCTGTCAAAGCCATAATTTTGTTATAGAGCGCTTCTGCAAAAGCTTGCTCTTCAAAATTATATGGTTGTCCGTCTTGATATCTTGCCACATAGGTTTCACGAATTGTGTCTGGAGTTTGAGTTTTGACGATGACAAGTTTTGTGCTTCCGTCTGCCTGTTTGACTTCTTCGAGTTTTGCATTTTTGACATATGGTGTGTAGATTGAACTGTTGCTGCTTGAACTTGAACTGCTGTCACTTTCCGAACTTGAAGAAGAATTACCTGTCACCTGATTGAAATATTGTTTCAAGTTGCTGTAGATGGAATCATAAAGTTGGTCCCAAAGATATGTGGTTTCGCGGTCGTTTAAAAGTTCAAGGTTGTTTGCCGCATAATAGTCCTCAACCTCTTTGATTGTCAGACGCTGGTCGATGATGATGTCAAGTGTAAGTTCCACTGCTTCCTGAGCTGTATAGCCATAGTTTTCAACATAATTATAACCATAACTGTTGTATCCCATAATCAAATCGCGTTTTGTGACATTTTCTTTTTCGCCGTCTGCATAGGTGATTGTGGCAACAACTGCTTCATAATATCTTTCATCGTTGACCCCAACCAAAGAACAGCCTGTAAAAACAGACATGCACATAATCAAAACCATAAGTAGAGCCATAAAATTCTTTTTCACGAGTTTCTCCCAATTTAACTCAATCATTTTAACATAATTTTTCATGTAAAACAAGCGTTTCGGCATAAAATTCACAAATTTTCTTGAAGCGCCTTTGAAAAAATCTCAATCAAAAGGTTCAATTTGTCAATCACTTTGCCTTTCGCGTTCACTTTTAGAATGGCAACATCTTCAAATTTTAAACAAGCATCATAAAATCCGATTGTTTTCGACAATCTTTTATCAATGATTTCTTTGCTTTTATAGAAGTCCACTTGACAATCTCTTTCGTTGATTTTGATTCTCTTGACATTAAACGCGCTTGCCATGTTTTTGAGATAGGCAATTTTGCAAAGATTTTTTGCCTCCTCCGGCACAACACCTCCGAATACTTCCAATTCCTTAAGCACAGTTTTAAGTTCATCCTCATTGGAGATTTTGGCAATTTTGTCATAGAAAATGATGCGCTCGTCTTGAGAAGTGATGTAGTCTTCGCTTAAATAGGCATCCAGTGTCAGTTCCATTTTGATTTCTTTCTCGTCCGCCGATTTTTGCCCCGCAACCTCTTTTGTCACTTCGTCCAAAAGTTTGACATACATGTCATATCCAACTTTTTGCATATGTCCATGCTGTTCTTTCCCCAAAATGTTGCCTGCTCCTCGAATTTCAAGGTCTCGAATTGCAATTTTGAAACCACTTCCAAGTTCACGAAACTCTCTGATTGCTTCAAGACGTTTATACGCCTCTTCAGTCAAAATTTTTCCGCCGTCATAAGTCAAATAGGCATATGCAAGTTTGTCCGAACGCCCAATTCTTCCGCGAATTTGATAGAGTTGGCTTAAGCCCAGCATGTCGCAATCCACCACAAAAAGTGTGTTGAGCGTTGGAAGGTCAATTCCATTTTCAATCAGTGTGGTGGAAATCAGCAAATTGAATTTGTTGTCATAGAGGTCGTTGATGACGCGAAGAAGTTCCTTTTCTTCCATTTGACCATGCATGACGCCAATGGACGCCTGTGGAAGAAGGTCTGCCACATGTGCGCGGAAAGAATATATGTCCGTCACTCGATTGAACAGCACAAGTGCTTTGCCGTTTCGCGAAAGTTCTCTTGAAACAACATCTTGCAAAAGTTGGTCGCTGTAAGAAGAAACATAGGTTTGAATTGGAAGCCTGTCACGCGGTGGCGTGGCAATCACGCTGATATCGCGGATGCCCGACATGGACATGTGAAGCGTGCGCGGAATTGGTGTTGCAGAAAGTGTCAACACATCCACATCCGTCTTCATCTTTTTGATTTTTTCCTTATCTTTCACACCAAAACGCTGTTCTTCATCCAAAACAAGAAGCCCCAAGTCTTTGAACTTGAGTTTTTCATTCAAGAGTTTGTGAGTTCCAATCAAAATGTCAACTTTGCCCTCTTCAACCTTTTGATAAATCTCTTTTGTCTCTTTTTCAGATTTGAAGCGGTTTAAAACCTCAATTCGAATGCCAAAGTTTGCCATACGCTGTTTGGCAGAACGAAAATGTTGCTCTGAAAGAATTGTGGTCGGGCAAAGAAATGCCACTTGTTTGCTGTTATACACTGCCTTGAACATTGCCCTGAACGCCACCTCGGTTTTGCCAAAGCCCACATCGCCACAAATCAGCCTGTCCATAATTTTGTCACTTTCCATGTCTTTGTCGATGTCTGCAATGGCTTGCGCTTGGTCTGGAGTCAAAACAAACTCGAAAGCGTCACCAAAATTCTTCTCAAGTTCGTCATCGCGCACATATCTGAAGCCCTTTTTGCTTTCGCGCTCTTTATATATTTTTGCAAGTTCAATGGCAACTTCTTTGAGGTCTGCCTTAACCTTTTGCTTCAGCCTTGTCCATTCGCTTGAACCCAATGTGTTCAGTTTTGGCGCGTCACCACCAATGTATGCCGTCACCAAATTGGCTTGCTCGGACGGAAGATAGAGAAGTGCGCCGTTTTTATATTCCAAAACAAAATAGTCTTTCTCAAAGTGAGAAAGTTTCATTCGGACAATGTCTTTGCAACGCCCAACGCCATAGAAAGAATGCACAACAAAGTCGCCAACCTTTGGAAGATAAGAAAAATTTTGTTTCCCTCTGCCAAAGTTCACGCGGTGACTTTTGTATAGGTCGTCCGTTCCAATGCCGACAACATCAAATTCAAGAAAACTGAAAGAATATGAAAAATGCTCTCGGCACACATACACATTTGCATTTTGCTCTATTTTTCCATCGAAAATGGTGTGAGAGATGTTGTTTGTCACCAAAAATTCTTCCAATATGTCAAAAAATTCACCCGCAAAAAGAAAGACATTAAGCCCACTTCTCACATACATTGCAAGGTCGGCTTTAAGTGACATAAAATCTGTCACATAACTTTTCTGCCCAATCGTCTTGTTTTCAAATTCGTCACTTGTCGTGTTGGAAAAAATGGTGCAGTTTTCAAGATTGATTTCTTGAAAGTCCAAGAACAATTTTTCGTTGTTCCATGAAAGTTCTTCGCGAGAGTCCTCCAAAAGTTTACATTCGTTTTCAATCTTCACAGGCTCATCCACAATGGTCATGGATTTGCACAAATCAAATACAGAATTTTTGCCAATCTTCAAAAAAAGTGGAAAAATTTCAATTTTTTCAAGTGTTTGTGTTGTTTGCATTGTCGAGAAATCAAAATTTAAAATTCTTTCAATTTCTTCATCAAAAAATTCCACACGTGTTGGAAGTTCGCCAAAAAAGATGTCCACCACATCACCGCGCAATGCAAACTGACCGATTGAGGAGACATAATCCACCTTTTCAAAACCAAATTTCACCAAACTTTCTGCAAGTTTTTCGATTGGAATTTCTTGCCCAACAGAAAGGTTGAGCGATTTTTCCAAAAATTTCAAGTCAAACTTTGTGGTCAGCGAGGACGGCAAAAACACAAGCCCGTCAATTTCACCTTGCAAAAATGATGAAACTGCCTTTGCATAAGGCAAAAGATTGACATCTCGCTCGTCCGCATTTTCGCGTCCACAAGAGACAATTTCCACTTTCTTTCCACAGTCTGCAAGTCCGGTTTTGAGTTTGCTGGCAGTCACAAAATCTCCGCAAACATAGACAAAGCGCTCTTGCATGGCGCAAAAGAGCGTCTTTTCGCCAATGAAAAAACCGCCAAGTGACTTTGCACTCGGCACCACCATTTTTTTCAGTGCTTCGACAAAATTTTTCATGATATCTTCGCCATAACCCCGTTTGCTGTTTTTTCTATGATTGGTTTGAAAACTTCTTGGTCATATTTTGAAAGCACAAAATCTGCAAGCCCCATGGAGATGTCTCGTCCAATGCCAACCTTGAAGCGCTCAAAATCTTCTCCGATGTAGGAAACAATGCTCCTCAGCCCATTGTGTGTGCCGGCGGAACCATGTTCGCGATATCTCACATTTCCGCGTGGCAAATCAATGTCATCCACGATAACAATCAGCCTTGCATCCTTAAATTTTTGTTTCAGCATAACCACACATTCGCCACTGTTGTTCATGTAGGTTTGCGGTTTGACAAGCAAAATCTTTTCGCCCGCAAAATTCCCCTCGCCCACAAGCGCCTTAAATTTGCTTTTTGAAATTTTTATGCCCATTTTCTCTGCCAAAAAATCCACAACATCAAAGCCAATGTTGTGATAGGTGTGTTGATATTTTTGGTCAGGATTTCCCAAGCCCACAATGATGTTCATAAAAACCTCTCTTCATGCAAAATCAATTTCATTTCTCATCAGAAAATTCAACTCAAAATTTCAGCAAAAAACAAAAAATTAGAAAAAATTAACAAAAATAGCATAAAAATCAATAAAAAATCGATAAAAATCGCAAAAAATTTGAATTGCTTTAGCAAAAATTAAATTTCTTCATTGATGAGGCGCGCAAACGGTCCAACCACTTTTCCCTCTGAAACTTTGCTTTTTTCCAAATAACTTTGCACCACAAAAGCGCCGTCACAGACAATGGTGTCAAGCAAATAGTTTCCACTTTCCAAAATGGCATTTTTTCCAACATAACTTTCGCCTTTGATGATGTTGTTTGGATAAATCACCGCACCGCTTTCAATTTCAACATCGGCATCCACAAAAATTGTCTCTTCACCAAAGAAAATCACGCCACGCGCTTTGTGATATTCCAAAATTCGCCCATTCAAAACCTTGAAAGCAAAAGAAACTTTTTGCGAGTTGTCAATCAAAGTGAAGTCCTCTTTGTCAAATTCTTCCACATTGCTGGAAAGAAGCATGCGCGCATTTTTGAGATACTCCCCTCTGAAGACAAACCCTCTTGCAAGGCGCAAAACATTCATACGACGCTTTGAAAAGAAGTCCATAATGTCCAAAAATGTGGACTTTTTCAAAAGTGGTGTGTCCGAAAATAAAACAGCCACAAACTGAAAATCTTCCGCCAAATTTTTGATTGTTTCAAGAAAATTCTCTTCGTTTGGCTCTTCAATGACTTTCTGTTTGCACCCCGAAGTTGCCAAAGCCACCCAATCAATCATTTTCTTTCCGCAAATGTCAAAATTTGGAGAAATCTCTCCTTTTGCTTTAACCAAAATCACCAAGGTTTCTTCTGCAACCCATTTGTGATTTTCTTCTTGCATAAGCGTTTTTGGTGGCATGTCACTTAAAAAATCAAAACTGATTTGGTTTTTCTCCACCATAATTCCAATTTCTTCAATTTCTGTTTCCATGAAAATATTATAATGCATTTTCAAAGATTTTCAAAACAAAAAACATATTTGTTGGCAATTTTCAAAAAATTGTTCAAAATTCATTTTTAAAAATCTTATTTATATGATAAAATAAAATCATAATGAAGACAAAAACAATAAAATTCAAAAATTTTATATGTCTTGCATTTGTTCTGCTTCTCTTTTTTTTGGCAGGATTCTCTCTTTTTGTCCCAACCAACATTGCGCACGCAGCAGCATTTGTCAATGAGGTTGTCACAAATGACGGCATAACCATGCAAATGACTGTTTCAAACAGAAGAAATGTCACTCTTGACCGCGTGGAAGAAATTGTTGTTGACACCGTTGGACAAGAAACAACCTATCTCTGTTTCAATTGGAGAGATTTGGAAAGTTTGAATTTCCGTTTTTCTGGCACAATTTCATCTTCAAGCCAATTCACATCATACAGGTTTGATGTCACTCATGTCAGAGCAGAAAACCTTAACCAAGCAATTGGCACAGGCACAACCGAGACCCTCTATGAAGCCGAGATTGTCGGAAACAACTTCCCAACTTCTGAATTTTATTATTATGTTGACAGCGACAGCGGAGCAAGCAGTTCAAACTCTTCAAGCGGGCATGATTTTGGGCTCTATAAATTTGACTTAATCTACACCCATTCAGAAAATGGCGAAACCGTGGATGTTTCAATTGGAAGCATCAATGTTGCAGTCATTCCAGATGACATCACACAAATTGAAATCCCTGCAGGTGTTTCCATTCTCTACACAGTTTCAAGTTCAAATGCACTTATGAACATATATCAACTTTCCGTTTCAACAGACGTGTTCGACTATGTCAATCCGGACTATCTCCAATGGTCTGCATTTGGCACTGGTGTGGGAAACATGAATTATGTTTTAAATCAACAAATGAAAGAAGAAAATCCATCATATTCCTCATATGAAGTCCTTTACGATTCCTATGAGACCCCTGTTGGCACATCGTTTGTTTTTGACAGCAACGATGTTGAAGGCAATTGGACAGTGGTGCTTTCAATCAAAAACCCTGATGGAACAGAAAAAGCCACCTTTCAAGTCACAGACCTTTCCACCTACAGAACCGAAAGACAATCATATTTATGGCTGATTTTGTTGATTATTTTAATTGTGCTTTTTGTTGTGTTCTTGACAATCATAATCATCATGATTGTGCGCAAAAAGCGCGAAAAAGTTTGGTGAAAATAAAAAATTTAAGCGTCAGCAAAAGACGCTTTTTTATTAAATCTATAATATGTTGTGAAAACTTGCGCCCATGAAGTGTTGGAAAGTTTCAACATAGTTTTTGATGATGTCAAGTGAGACATAAAACTCAATTGGCTCTTCCTCATCTATGTAGGTTTTAAGTCTGACAATTTCCACTGCAAGTTGCTCGATTGATTTGTGGTTGACCATAAAGCACAAACTGCTTTCATCTTTTTCCCATTGATATTCCAAATTGTCAACCAAACTTGCCACTTCACCGTTCACAATTCCGCCATTTTTTTCCACGGCAGATTCAATTTCATAACAAAACCTGTTCACCCTGTCCAAAGAAGTGATGACAAGTCTGTCTTCCACCACGCAAACCGCCACCAAAATTCCAATCAAAACAAAAATGCTGAAAAGTTTAATCCAACCATACTTTGTCATTCCTGCACCTGCCCAAGTGGTTTGATTTGAAGCGTTTGATATTTTTCATGAAATTTTTGCAAATAGATTGTTCCCGCTTTGTCAATTGTCATCAAAAGGACATCTTTCACCTTTTTGACACCCGCTTTTTTCAAAATTTCTTGCACTTTCATTTCGTCAATCTTGGCGTTTTTGAGGTTGTCTTTGTTGATTTTTCCTTCGCTTATGATTGTGATTGGAATGGTGCTTTTCTCTGCTTGCAAATTTAAATCTTGCACAGTCACAGGTGCAAACGAACTTTTTGGAAGCACACTCATTTTGCCATTAGTTTCCATGATGGCATATTGAATTTGCTCAATTTTGAAATATCCACACCCTCTGATTGCTTCAAAGACATCATCAACAGAGATGTCAAGGTTTTTAAGCGCCTTATAGTCAATCCCCTCTGGATTGATGACAATCACAGGTTTCCCGCTTAAGAAAGAGGAAAATTTGCTTGAAAGTTTGCTGAAAATTGTCAAGAAATAGTGCATCACAACAAGCGTCAAAAGCGGAACAATTCCGTGAAGCACCGGCACAGAAACTTCCGCCATTGGAATTGTGGCAAGGTCGGCAATGATGAGTGTCAACACAAGTTCGAAAGGTTGCATTTCGCCCAACTGTCTTTTGCCCATAAGCCGATATAAACACAGCACCACCGCATAAATTATCACTGCTCTGAAAACAATCGTCAACATACATATAATATAAGTAAAATTTCAAAAAATACACAAAAAAGACTTTTTTCAAGCAATTGGTCACAATAATCCACATTTTCACAACAATTTTTAATTGATTTTTGATGGTTTGAGTATGTTGCTGTAGTGCGAAATCATGCCATCAATCCACAGTTAGCCCTATGCACACTTTTGAATTTTTCGTATTTCACTTTCCGCTTTTTGATGCTTTGTTGACCCTTGCCTTTTTTGCAGAAAGTTTTTCCTTAAATTGAACGATGTATCCCGAAAAATTGACAACATTAAACATCACGCAAAGCAGAGTGAAAATCAAAACACTGACAAAACACGAAATCACCAAATTGAAAAACAATGGAAAAACATAAGACAGAAGCGAACTGACAAAAGATGTTGTTGCCACCGTTGGAATTGTGAAGAGTGTCATAAGCAAAAAGTTTTTGCCAATGTCAAGTTTGATTTTCAGTTTTCTTTTCAACATCCAAATGTTGAGAATGGCAGTCACGCATGAGGAGACGCCCATTCCAATGATGAGTGCATTAATTCCAATAAATCTTGGCAAAATCAGCACCGAAAGAAACAGAAAAATCTCGCCAAAAAGATAGTTGACAAATGAGCGCACCTCAAGCCCCACCGAGTTTAAAATTGCCGAAGTGATGTTTGTGAGACCCATTGGAATCATAATCCAAGCAGAATATTGCAAAAGCGTTCCGCTGAGCACTTCGTCATAGAGGAAAATTCCAAGTTTGTCACCCACCGCAATGAAACACGGCACAATCAGAAACGACACAAAAAGTGTGAAAATCATGGACGAAGAAACACGCTTTTGAATGTGCTCGCTATCGTTTTGGACAACCGCCATGGAAATGTCTGGCACAAGTGCAGTGGAAAGCGAACCAATCAGCGCTGACGGAAGGTAGAGAAATGGCAAAGTCATGCCAATTGCAATTCCATAGAGGCTCATTGCCTGCGCACTTGTGTAGCCCACCGAAATCAACTGCGCCGGCAAAATGAGGGCAATCAGTGGTTGCACAAAACTGCCAGCCACCCGCACACCCGTGATTGGTGCAGATTGTTTGATGACTTTGCGATATATCTTTGACGGCTTGTCCATCTTTCCGCCATAATAAAAATAGAGAAGCATAACAAAAAATGCCGAAACAAAACAAGAAAGCGTGAAAGACCAAGCCACCGACATGGCATTTTCAAGTGCACTCATGCCCGAAGCCAAAATCAACACACAGATGACAATTTTGACCACCTGTTCCAAAAGTTCGGAAACGCACAGTCCAAAATAGTTGTCATTCCCCCACATTGCCCCGCGAAAAACGCTGTATATGGACGAGAAAATCAATGATGGAAGCAAAATTATGAGAATGTTCATGCAGTTGGCGTCAGTGAACAGATTGGAAAATAAATTTCGGAAAAGAAAGATAACAAGGCACAAAAACACACTGACAACAAGCCCAACAATCATGCTGGAGGAAACAAGACTCCCCATGGCTTTTTTGTCCGACATCACACGATATCCCGCCGTCATGCGCGAAATTATGAGTGTGAAGCCACTTGAAACAATGGTGAGAAGCACCATAAAGACTGAAAGCGCCACTTGATACATTCCAAGCGCCTCCGCACCAATTGTGCGCGAAAGAAAGATGCGGAAAAAGAAGCCAAGCATACGCGTCAGCAGTGTGAAAGCGGAAATGATGACAACATTTTTAAAAATTGATTTCATATTCTTTTCCTTTTTGTGACTTTAAAATATGATAAAGCAAAACCATTTCAAAACTTTTCGCGCACTTTGAACCATTTTGAAATCATCTTTTCATATAAAACATTTTATTAAAACAGAATTTTTTATATAACTTTTTGACATGTTTTTTAAATACACATTCTCACATATGTCTTTAAACGAATTGGATTAAAGAAAATAAGTGATATAATAGATTTGTTAAACTTTTTTGTTTCGCCGAATTTTTGCCGAAAACTTGAAAAAAACACATAAATTTTCAGAAAAATCAAGTCAAGGAGAAAAAATGAAAGAGTTTGTTTTTGACAGAAAAAATTATTCATCACATCAAGATTTATATAAAGATATGTCAATCCAAATGGAAAATGTTGGATTGGAAGATTATTATGACCGCCAAACTTTTGATTTCAATCCAAACATTTTGTTGGAATATATCACATGTGAATTTGCATATAGAAACATTCCAATCAGAATTGTTTTTAGAAACTTCGACAAAGAAGAAATTTTAAAACAGAAAAACTATGAAGACCATCAATATTCTCTCATATTTCAAGTTCTGGAGATTTTCGTCAAAACATTTCCAGACAACCAACTTGAATTCGAATAGCCCTTTCAGATTTTAAACATCATAATTTCTCTTTTTTAAACATAAACATAGTCAACAAAACAAAAAAAACACAAAAAAGGCAAAAAAGAGGGAACAATATGATCATCAAAACAACTTTTCCATATCATCAAGTGAAGAAAGGCGAAAACCTGCGCACACTTTCAAAAAAATATGGTGTTGACAGCACAAAAATCTTGCTGGACAATTCCATCTCACCAAAACAAATTCAAGAAGGAATGTTCATAATCATAAAAAAATGACATGAATTTTCATGCCATTTTTCTTATTTTTAATAAAACTTGACGAGACAAAAAAAATTGCGAAAAACATCATCTTTAATTGTTTTGATGTTAAAACTGTAAGAATTGACTGATAAGTTTTTGAAAATGGTGCATTCATTCTTTTGTTTCTTTTTTGAGGCTGTTTTTTGCGGGCTTAAGATTTTTTGTGTCCTTAGATTTTGTCTCAGCAACTTTCTTTTCTTCAACTTTTTGTGCAGTTGATTGAGTGTTCTCCTTTAAATTTGATTTCCCACTTTTGTCAGACTTTAAAACCTCAACTTCTGCTTGTCTGCCTTTCTTATTGCTTAAATTCTCATCCGAAAGCGTTGTTTTCTTTTCAGCCTCTGAAACTTCGTTCACATTTTCATTCTGTTTCGTTGCATTCGTCTTTCTCTTTTTGGACTTTTTCTCAGTTTTTTCGCCATTTGAATGAAAATGTTTCATCATAAAATTTTCAATTTGGGTGCGATAGCGATATGACAAATAAATCAGCACAATCACAAGAATAATGATGAAAGCCCATGCCACAAGACCCCAGCCGTGATATGGAATTATGCTTCCACTGCCAAGATAGCACGTCATAAAAATTCCAATCGGGCGAGCAATCAAATTGGTGACAACAAAGAATGTCCAAGACATGTTTGTCAAGCCCGCAACAAGACACAAAACATCATCCGGAAACATTGGAAGCAACATCATGATGAAAAACGAATATTTTGCGCCTGTCAAAAATTTTGTCCATTTGTCGCAGGTTTCTTGCCCAACCATAAACACAACAACTTTCCTGCCAAAAACACGCCCAAGCCAAAATGCAAAAACGCTTCCAAGCACAACGCCTGCAAGGCTTAAAAGTGCGGTTTGCAAAGGTCCATAAATCAACACACCTGCAAGTGTGGAAATTGTTGAAGGAATTGGAAGAAGCGTCACTTGCAAAAATTGAAGCAAAACAAAGGTGAATCTGCCCCAAAAGCCCATGGAAAGAATCAGCTGTCTGATTTTGTCAACCGAATTGATGTATTCCCAAGCCCCTGTCCAGACCAAAATGCCATAAACCAAAAGAACAATCAGTGCAATCGCCACGCACACCAAAATTGTTCTGATGATTTTTTTCTTTTTGCTGAGAGGTTGTTTTTCTTTTGTATTTTGTGACAGTTCTTCTTTTGTTTGTTCTTCTGTCGTTTGCTTTTCTGTTTTAAAATTCTGTTGTTTGGATGATGTTTCAGCAGATTTTTCCTCGCTTAAAGAAATTCCTTCAGAGGTTTCTTTCTTCTCTGAAGTTTTTTCTTCTTTTTCAAGAGTCTTAATTTCTTTCGGGTTTTCTTTCAGATTTTCTGAAGCCCGCTTTTTCTCTTTCATAATATATATTATATTCAAATTAAACAAAATTTTAAAGCGTTTTCAAAACATTTCGAAACTTTGTTTCAACATTTCACTTTTTTATGGGTTAAATTCGGTTGGATTTGTTTTTTGAAGTTTGTTTCTGACACTTTCTTCGCTTCCTTTTGTCACTTTTTGCGGTTTTATGATTGTCACATCGCTTGCCGGAATGGTCATGCCATCGGCTGGGTCTTCAACGCCTTCCATCACAATGCCATCCTGAGGCTGATAGAAATCGTGCCTGATTTCCTTTTCTTCCACTAGTTCGCCATCCTTATAATATTGCAAATAGCCCTTGCTTTCATAGCCCTCACGCGGATATTTGACACGATAATATTCCCCTTTATACAAAATTCTGTTGGCATATTCTCCTTTTGTGTCCGGAACAATTTTGTCACCATTATGCCCAAGCACTTTCACAAGTTCGGCGCGCCTTTTGATTGTGACGCCGTCATCAAATTTTTGCCCGTAAATCTGCACGGTCACATTGTTTTCGTCAGCACTGGTTTTGATGTAGATTGGGCTTTCAAGTGTGTTTTTGAAAACAAGGTCGGAGTAACTTCCCGAAACCATGGCATCAAACGAAAGTGGAACATATGACGCTGGAAGTGAATGATGATTTGCACTCAAAACTTCCACATCCGCCAAAAGCAAAGCGTTGTAAAGCGTGGTGGATGCTTGGCAAACACCTCCGCCCACGCCATCAACATAAACTCCTTCAACAATGATGTGTGCGTTTTGATAGCCCGCGCTCTCCGTTCGAGGTCCTGTGGTTTCATTGAAAGACACTGTCTGACCCGGTTCGACAATCATGCCATTGAACGCTTCAAGGGCCTTTTTGACATTGTTTTTTCTTGCGCTTGAACTTGTGGCATAACTTGTGGAAAACTCGCTTCTTTTCACCACGCTGTCTTTAAGCGCCTCAACATCAATTTGGTTTTCAATTTCAATGATTGGAATTTCAATCGTCACTTTCTTTGAGGTTTTAAGCGCGTTGTCAATTTCTTGAAAAAGAGCATCTCGGTTGACAATCACTGCCGATTGCCCCTCGTCCACCTTGAAAACTTCTTCTTCGTTTGGTTGAAAAATCAAACTTGCCTCTTTGCTTTCGTGCTCCACTTCATCAATGATTTCATCAATCTTCTCGTTCATGTTTGCAAGCACATTTGTGTAGGAAACAATGAAATCTTGCCCGTTTGCGCCAATTTGATTTTTCTTCTGCAAATTTTGAAAAAAGTTTCCTGTTTTGCCATATTTTGAAAGTTCTTTGATGATTGGCTGAATTTTGTTTGCAACTTCAAAATCGTTGCCCAAAAGTTTCCAACTTTTGCCCTGACTTGTCAGTTCAATCTCAATGTCTTTTTTGTTTTCAAGCATGTCTGTCAGCACAACATTTTCCGCTTCCGCAACTGACATTCCACCAACATCAATTCCATTTATGCGTGTGTTATCATAGAAAGTTTCCTTTCCTGTGAGTGTTGTTTCAAAGAAAAATTGACACACAAGCAAAAGTGTCACACTCATTGCAGACACACCCAAAAACCAAAAAATTCCTTGCGATTTTTTTTGAGGTTTTTTGTTTTCTGCATTTTTGTTTTTGCTGATTTTATCCTCTTTTTTCACATTTTTTGCAGTTTTTTCTTCATTTTTTTTGATTTTTTCGTGTTTTTTTGCAGATTTTTCTGTTTTTCCATTTTTCTGCATTTTTGCAATTTTTTTGTCTTGTTCTTTTTTCATATTCCTATTATGTCAAATATGAAAAAAAATATTATTCACTTTTTCATTCCAAAATCAAACAATAAAAGACCGAAAATTTTTCAGTCCTTTCATAAAACATTTTCAAAATTAATTTTTTTCTTCAGTTTTTCGTTTAAATTTTTTCGCAATAAAAAACTTTTTTTCACTTAATTGAAAGATTGTGAGATTTAATTGTGTGCACGTCCACCAAAAATTTTAAGTTAAAACAGAAAAATCAAAAATGTTTAAGGTTTTTCTCAATTTCTTTCAAAAGTGCCTCTTTTTCATTTCTCACTTTACCATCAAAAACCTTGCTGAGAAGATTATTTAAAATTCTTCCATAACTTCGTTTGTCAATTTCTGGAAAATTTTTCTTGATTTGGCTTTCGTCCAAATCTAACCCCGACAGCGTGACAACAAGCCCATGCTCGATGATGTATTTATAGAAAAATGAATATCTGTTTAAAATGCGCTTGGACTTGCATGCCAAAAGCGGATAAATTCCTGACCAATGCTCGAAATATTTGAAAAAATATTCCTTATTGCTCATCCCAACAAGTGCGTTGTAATATCCCGCAAGATAGACAAAAATTTTTCTTATTGTTGTGCCATTCAGTCCAAATTGTTCTTTCAAAAATCCTTCCAAAAAGGTTTCCAAGCACTCTGGCTTCACGCTGTCAACAATGTCAATCAAAAGTCCCAAAAATCTGTCTTCAACTTTGAATGTCATTTTATATTTCACAAGTTTTGCATCAAGTCCAAAAAACTGCCAAACTCCAAGCACATTCAAGAGCCTCAGCGCCCACTTGAGACTTCCTTTGTTGAGATTATATCTTTTGTCACAATATAAAATTCTTTCAATTTCATGCAACTTTCTGCTTCCTTGGATGTCTTTCAAATTGGAAGCAAATTTTTTGGCTGACTGCAAGGTTTCTTTGCTGATTTTGAAGTTGAGTTCTCCTGCAATTCTGACCATTCTCAAAATTCTTTCGCCATCATTTTTGAAAACTTCGTCTGGGTTTTGTGATGTGCGAATGATTTTGTCCGAAAGGTCCACAACACCATGGCACAAATCCACGCACTCGTCTTTGTTGATGTTGTAATAAATTGCGTTGATGGTGAAATCTCGTCTCACAACATCTTCTTCAATCTTGTCCGTCCTTTCAACTTTGATTGGAGAATGTTTGCCATCATCGCCATACACCTCTTTTCTGAATGCGGTGTATTCAAAACTTTCATCTTTGCAAGAAATCAAAATTGAGCCAAGTTTCAAATTTTTCACTTTGACAGAAAAGTCCGAGTCTTTCAATCTTTTTGCCACTTCTTCAATGTCCACCGAACTGCAAAGGTCAACATCCCCGCCTTCAAGCCCCAAAATTTTATTTCTGACATATCCACCCACAACATACAAATTTTCTGGGAAAAATTTTGACAACTTTTTCAAACTTTCTGAAACAGGAATGAACATCTGTAGGACTCCTTCATTTTTTTCCGACCGACATTTTCTGGCACTTTTATTAAAATTAAAATAATATATTTCATTAAAAAAGTCAATTATATTTGACACCGAACAAAAAAATTATTATACTTAAAGCATAATCTTGAAACATAAACTAAAGTTGAGTGACAAACAGGAAAATGAAAAAACTGAAAAGCAGAAAAAAGAAAAATCAACAAGTCTTGCAAGACATTCCAATTGTTCGTTATCAAACAGATAAGGAGCATGGTCTTTCTGAGGAACAAGTCAGCGAAAGGCTTGAACATAAACTTGTCAACGACACAAAAATCAAAACCTCAAATTCCTATTTGTCCATAATCTGCAAAAACACTTTCACAATTTTCAACTTTATTTGGATGTTCATTGCCATTGCTCTTATGTGCGTCAATGCTTGGGGAGATTTGCTGTTTCTTTTGGTTGTCGTGGCAAACACTGCAATTTCAATTTTCCAAGAAATCAAAGCAAAAAATGCCGTCGAAAAACTTTCCATGGTGACAGTGCCAAAAATTAAGGCTGTGCGTATGGGCTTTGAAGTGGAAGTGAAAGGTGAAGATTTGCTTCTTGATGATGTTGTCATTTTGGAAAACGGAAATCAAATTCCTGCCGACTGCGTCATCATTGAAGGTACGGTTGAGGCAAATGAAAGTTTGCTGACCGGCGAAAGTAATTCCATCAAAAAACAAGTTGGTGACACGCTTTTGGCTGGAAGTTTTTTGGTTTCAGGACAATGCTATGCAAGAATTGATAAGGTTGGCAAAAGCAACTACATCCAAACAGTTGCAGAGCGCACAAAAGATTTCAAGCCACAAAGTTCCAACCTTTTCAAAGACCTCAACAGTTTGATTAAAATCATTATTTTGATTTTGGTTCCTGTTGGCGTTTTGACCGTTTTCAAAGAAATCTACCTCACAGGTTCAAATGTGACGGAGGCAATCACAAGCACAA
Organism: uncultured Clostridia bacterium; assembly: GCA_944381135.1. Lineage (GTDB taxonomy): Bacteria > Bacillota > Clostridia > Christensenellales > UBA1242 > Caccovivens. The sequence continues at coordinate 85,998 of CALWJY010000002.1, forward strand.
GTGGCGCGCTGACAGGCATGATTCCTGCGGGGATGTATTTGCTCATCACTGTCGGTCTGACAGTTGGCGTTTTGAAACTTGCCCGCAAAAAAACATTGGTGAAAAACATATATTCCATCGAAATGCTTGCCCGTGCCAACGTGTTGTGTCTTGACAAAACCGGCACAATCACAGACGGAACAATGAATGTTGTGGATGTTTGCCCGCAAAATGGCACTTCGCGCGAAAAAATTGAAAGCATCATGAAAACTGTGCTTTCAGAACAAAAAACCATGAATGCCACCACTGTTGCTCTTGTCGAACATTTTGGAAAAGAGGTTTCTGACAAAGTTAAAGAGGTTGTGGAGTTTTCATCCTCAAGAAAATTTTCAGTCACCACCCTCAAAAATGGAAAAACCTACTATATCGGCGCTGTGAGTTTCATCAAATGCAGTTTGACATCAGCACAAAGAAATGAAATGAACTCATACATGGAAAAAGGCTTGCGTGTGATTGGTTTGGTGGAAGATTCCAACCCATATTCCGAAAAAATGGCAGGAAAACGCGGAAAACTTATTGCATTTTTTGCACTTGAAGACCATATCCGCAAAGACGCTATTGAAACAATTGATTGGTTTAAAAAGAACGATGTTCAAATCAAAATAATTTCCGGAGATGACGCCCTCACCGTTTCAAAAATTGCCAAACGAGTTGGTGTGGAAAATTATGACAAATTCATCTCTCTTGAAAACATGAGTCTGCAAGAAGTGGCACAAATTGCCAGCAAGTTCACCGTTTTCGGACGCGTGACACCAGAACAAAAACACACAATCATCAAAACACTCAAAACACAAGGAAATGTTGTTGCCATGACAGGTGATGGCGTCAACGACACATTGGCTTTGAAAGAAGCAAACTGCTCCATTGCCATGGCTGACGGAAGCGAAGTTGCAAGAAACATCTCTCATCTTGTGCTTTTGGAAAGCAACTTTTCCGCGCTTCCTGCAATCGTCAAGGAAGGCAGACAAATTGTCAACAATGTTCAACACTCGTCGGTTCTCTACCTCATGAAGACGCTTTTCACAATCATGCTTTGCGTGACAACCTTGGTGCTGAAAATTTCCTATCCATTCACACCAAAACAACTTCTTCTTTTGGAAATGTTTGTGATTGGTCTTCCGTCTTTCATCTTGACATTCCAGCCAAACAACGATTTGATTCGAGGAAACTTCATCCCGCAGGTCTTGAAAAAATCAATTCCAAGTGCGCTGTTGCTTTTCATAAATGTGCTGATTGTCTTGATTTTAAATGACAACACAACAGTTCTCACATCAGAAGAGTTCACATCTCTTTGCACTCTCCTTTTGACCTTTGTTGGCTACATCAACTTGGTTTGGGTGTGCTATCCACTCAATTGGCTTCGCACAATATGCGTTTCAGTCTCTGCAATTTTGATTATCTCTGCTCTTTGCGGACTTGGAAGATTTTTCTCAGTCACAACCTACTCGTTTCCTGTCATGGTTGTGCTCATCACAATGCTTTTGTGCTCCATTCTTGTCCTTGTGGCAGTGTTCTATTTCAAACAATGGTATGAAGCCCGATATAGACTTAAAACCGCCGGCTCAGCCGATGCCAAAATTCCTGTTCCAAGCATTTGGCAAACAATTGTTTCAAAATTTAAACGCAAAGATGAAAAGGATGCCGAAGAAAGCGCTCTTGAGGAAAGTGGAACTGACGAGAATGTTTCAACAGATGAAGTGACTGTTGTTGCAACCACTTCTGACAGCCAAGAAGAAAAAGGCAAAAAGAAAAGAAAACAGAAAAAACACGACAACCAAACTGCCGAAGAACAAAACGAAGTTGCAGTTCAAAATGAAGTTGCAGTTCAGAACAATTCAGAAATGGTCTCAAACCAAATTCAAGATAATGCTATTCCAGAATCTGAAAAAACAAATTCAACACCAGCAAAGAAAACTTCCTCAAAGGTGTCCACAAAATCATCAAAAACACCTGCAAAATCAAGTGTGAAATCAACCATAAAATCGGCCACAAAAGCAACAAAAACTGCAAAGACGCCTGCAAAAACAACCGAGAAAACAAATTCAACCAAAAGCAAAACGGGCTCAATCGCAGTCAAAACAAGTTCTGCAACAAGAAAAACAAGCTCGACAACAAATGCAAAAAAATCAAAAACAAGTCAATCAAAGACAAAAAAATAAGAATCTGAAAACTTAATGTCTTTCAGATTTTTTATTTTAATTTCTGTGCAATTTTTCAATCTCAAAAAACAAAAAATCACTTTTTCACTTGCATATTTCACTTAAAATTGCTTTCAAACCATTTCTTTTTCAAAATTTGGACCCGTTTCAACCAAATTTGACAAAAAAATTTCTGTTTAAACCTTTCGACAAAAAACACTTTGGCAAATATTATTGACAACTTCTTAATTTTCTGATAAAATGAGAATAAGAGAGGAAAGGATTTATGACACTTGAAGAGCTTAAAAATCATCCGGATGTCATCTACATCCGTCCTGAAAGTGAAGGCTGGCGAGTTGTGGAAATGAGGGACGGAACAACATTTTATTGCGAAAATCAACACAAACTTCTTGACATTCGCTTTCCACAAGCCCGAGATGTTCATTGTGGTTGGTCCGTCATCACTTTTTGGAAAGGAGAAGAACTTTTCAATCCAAATGAAGAAGAATTGACTGAAACCGGCTTCCTTGGCTTTGGAGATGTGAACGACGGCTGGGCATGCGCAGAAAAATCTCCCGATGTTTTCACAACTTTCAAACCAAGTGCCAACAAATCTGCAGGCACATTTCAAGACATTGCACCATTTGTCATAAAAGGCAAGGTGCGAGTGAAAGATGAAAAAGGCTGGACACTTTTCTTCCCAGAAATCAACCGCACCCTTAAAGCAAGGTTTGAAGAGTCAGATTTTTCCGAAGTTGAGGCAAGGCTTATTGAAAAAGAATCCATAAGCAAAGGACTTTTCAAAAGTTTGATTCCAGCAACAAAAAATCAACCATGTTTAAAACCTTTAAACAAAGGGACATCTCTTGAAAAAACTTTGATAAAGTGATTGGAAATCTATGGAAAACTCCATAGATTTTTTGTTTCAACAATGGAAATGATGTCATATAAAACATAGCATAAACTTTTTAATAAAAATGTTGACTTTTTTAACAAACCCCCTTGAAATATGAAAAAAACTGTGATATAATGGTCTCACGAAAATAAAAGGAGTTGTCTTAAATGTAGTTTTTACCTTTCATTAAAAAAGTGACAAACAATAAAATATAACAAACAAAAATTAAACAAAAACAAAATAAAAGACAAAATTACAAACAAAATAAAGACAAAAACATTTTTTAAAGGAAAGGAGAAAAATGAAAAACTACATTAAAAAGATGGTCAATCACCCAAACATCCCTGTGATGAGTGATGATGGGATTTGGACCTTAATTAATTATTTTTTTGAAAACGGAAATTGGAGTAACAGCGATTCTGGTCCGTCCAGACACATTATGATTTCGCGTCCTGCTCAAGACGAAAAAGTTTTCAGTGACACGAAAAAATTGAAACTTGAAAAATCACTTTTCAAAAAACTTGTTTAAAAAATTGAAGAAGAAATTGCTGAAAATCCAGAATTTCTTGATTTTTTCACAAGCAAACCAAAGAAATTTGACAATTGCGACAAATCCACTTTTGATTCTTTGATTGAAATGGTCAAAAAAGGAAAAGTTGACAAAGCACTGAAAACCACTCTTGGACAATACATCTATTCAACGATGATTCAATTAAATGAAGACCATGTGGGTTCAAAAATTGACTTTCCAATGAAGATTCTCAGACCAATCAACCCAAAAATGGATTCAAGAATCTACATCAACACCTCAAATGGACGAAAAGCGTATGAATTCATCAGCCTCTATGTCAGCAAGTGTTTGGAAAGAAATCTTGCATACAACATGAAATTTCTTCTCACATCCTTAAGAACACGCACCGACAAGACAGTGCTTTACATTTCAAACGAGGTCTTGAATGAACATATTGACATTCTGCATGATATCAAAAGAGAACGCCCAGACCTTGTTGAAGCATTTGGCACTCCGCTTGCAACAGGTCATGTTGAAGACTATTTCACCGTTTGCAAAAACTATTCTTTGACATATAATTTGTTTTTTGATACTCTTTCTTTTGAATCGTTTTATATAACCTTCTCAAAATTAATTCTTGAAAAACAAAAAAGCAAACTGACAAGTGAGCAAATTGAAGACTTGCAAAAAAACTATTCAAAACAAGCATTCCATAAAACAAATCTGACGCAGTGTGAAGGTCTCCACGTCCTCACTGAATCAAAGAAAAATCTCACAAAATTTTTGAAAGAATATAAACCTTTTGTTTTGGAATTGCTTGCCGAAAATAAAAGCGAAATTGTCGAAAAATTCAGAGAAACTTTGAAAAGATGTTCATCTTTTGCAGAATTTGGAGACTTTGAACACACAGATTTTCCTGTTTGTTTCCCAAAAATTTTTATCGAATCTTTTGAAGTTGAAATTGACAAAACACTTCCAACCAAACCTGTCACAACAGCAAAAACTGAAAACAAACCTGTCCACAACCAAACAAAAAGAAAAACACTTTCCATCCATGATGTTGATGTTCTGCTCAACTCTGAGGAGCCTTCAACCCTCAGAGTGCAAGCAGTTTTGGCAGGGATTCCTCAAAAATCAACAGAAACACTCAGCAACAACCAAATCAGACAAAAAATCTTTGAAAAAATTCCTCTTGATGACACCGCAATTGTCGAAATTTTGTGCTCTGACACATCAAGACTTCAAAAATGCTTGGTCGCCTTTGGATTTTCTTCGTATGAAGTTGAAAAACAAGACAGAGAGACATTGGAGGGAATGTTCATAAGAAAGGTTGGACTTGACAAAGCAATTGAAGCCGACAAACTTGCTGTCAACACCCAAAAAAACAACAGGTCAAAAACGCAACCTCATCTATGGCAACACTCTTCAAGCAATGCGTCTTGCCAGAGGGAAAAGCATATACGGGGTTTTGGAATCTGCAAAAAGTCCCGAGGACAAACAACGTGTTTTGAAATCGCTTTCTCCATAATCTCAAGAAGACGCATTCGACTATGCCAGCAAAACGGAATTGCTCAGAAATTTCAATGACGAGACAATAAAAATTCTTTAAAAACTTCAAATCAAAAAACCAAATTTCAAATTATCACAGGTTTTATAAAAAAGGATGGTGCAGAATCATTTGTCACTATCCTTTTTATTATTCTGACAATTTCAAAGGTCTCGAATCTTGCCACATAATTTTTATATAGACAATTATATGGACAAGAAAACCAACTGTGATTTTATAAGATTTTGATTTCGTTTATTTTTTACACATAAAATTTATCTAAATTTTCAGATTTTTTATGTTTTTTATTATTTTTCTTAAATTTTTTCTCTTTCTTTGTTGATTAATAATCGTTTTCATTTTCAAATCTTCATGCGCCGTCAAACATATGTTTCACTTTTTCGTCCGCCACAACAAGCAAACGCTTGAGGTTTGTGAAACGAGTGGCGGTATATTTGTTTGAAACCATGCGTCTTAAATATTGTTTTTCACCCACAATCACCACCATCTTTTTTGCACGCGTGACGGCGGTGTAAATCAAATTTCGCGTCAAAATTATACTTGGGCCCGCGATTGCTGGAATGATGACAACATCAAATTCCGACCCCTGACTTTTGTGGATGGTTATGGCATATGAAAGCGAAAGGTCTGAAAGGTCAAGACGCGTATATTTGCAAATTCTGCCATCTTCAAACTCGACAATCACCTCTCCTGTTTGAGAATCAATTGTTTCAATCATTCCAATGTCGCCATTGAAAACACCTTTGCCAATTTCGTCCGCAAAGCGCCCATGTTTTCGCCACTCGAGGTCATAGTTGTTGCTCATCTGCATAACTTTGTCGCCCTCACGGAAAATTGTTCGCGAAAATTCAAGTTGACGCTTGTTTGGTGCTGGCGGATTTATGCTTTCCTGAAGCACTTTGTTCAAATTTTCAATTCCACACACGCCTGCCTTGAGTGGTGCAAGCACTTGAATTTGTTTCGCATCCATTTTGAGATAGTTTGGAAGTCTGCGTGTGACAAGTTCCAAAATGGTGTTTTTGATGAGTTCTGGGTCATTCTTGCTTTCAAAGAAAAAGTCCATGCTTGTGTTGTCAATCAATGGCATTTTGCCTTCATTGATGAGGTGAGCATTTGTGATGATTAAACTCTTTTCGTCCTGCCTGAAAATTTTTGACAGCATGCAAAAATCAATGATTCCGCTTCCCAAAATGTCAGCAAGCACATTCCCCGCGCCAACGCTTGGCAATTGGTCTTTGTCGCCCACCAAAATCAGTTTGCAGTCGCGTGGCATGGCTTTGAGAAGCGCACACATAAGCGATGCGTCCACCATGGAAACCTCGTCCACAATCACCACATCCGTTTTGAGCGGATTTGATTCGTCATGCACAAAAAAACTTTGGTCACTTTGAATGACATTGACTTCCAAAAGTCTGTGAATGGTCTTCGCCTCACAACCCGTGCTGTCACTCATTCTTTTGGCAGCACGCCCTGTCGGCGCGGCAAGACAAACCTCTTTCTTTTGAGCTTTCAAAATTTCCAAAATGCACTTGATGATGGTTGTTTTTCCTGTTCCGGGACCACCCGTGATGACATACACCCCATTGTTGATTGCACCAATAATTGCTTTTTTCTGCTCGTCATGAAAAGTGATGTGGTTTCGCTGTTCGAAATTTTGGATGTCCTCTGAAACATCAAAAACCTCGTCCTTCTTGCTGTATTTCAACCACACCAATTTTTGCGCAATAGAGTTTTCATAATAATAGAACCGCGACAGCATGACAATTTCCATGCCGTCCACCCATGTTGTGATGGCAGTGCGGTCCATGCAAAGCGTGTCAAACGCCTCAGAAAATTTGCTTTCATTTTCTTCAAGTGGAAGTTCCAATGCTTTCGATGCCTCATCAAAAAGCATTTTCTTTGGAAGATAGGTGTTTCCATTCTTTTCGCACGAGGTTTTAAGCACATAAATCAGCCCTGCCCTCACACGAAACACCGAGTCTTTTGGAATGCCAACATTTTGCGCAATGCGGTCGGCGGTCAAAAAGCCAATTCCGTCCACATCCTCAACAAGTTTGTAGGGATTGTTTTTGACAATTTCAGAGGTTTTGTCGCTGTATATCTTATAAATCTTCAGCGCCATGTTTGTGGTAATGTTGAAATTTTGAAGATAGATGATTGTGTTTTGCACATCGCGGTGTTCTTTGAAAGAAAAACCAATTTCCACTGCTTTTTTCTCGCTTATACCCGGAATTTGCGCAAGTTTTTGCGGGGTATATTCCAAAACATCCAAAGTTTCTTTCCCAAAATGCTCGACAATTTTCTTGGCAGTGATTGGTCCCACTCCACGAATGAGCCCACTTCCCAAATATTTCTCAATTCCAGCCAAAGTTTTTGGAGCGGACATTTCATAGGACGTGAACGCATACTGCACGCCATATTTTGTCTTTTCAAACTTCCCTTCAAGCGTGACAACTGCGCCAACTTGCACATCAATAAATTTGCCAACCACCGTCACCATGCTGTCATCATTTTCAAGACGCGCCACGGTGTAGCCATTTTCATCGTTGCGATAGACAATGTCTTCAATTGTTCCTGTAAGTGCCATAGATATATTTTAAATTTTTTCGCAAACAAAAGCAAGCAAAATCGAACAATCAAAAAATAAAGAGCCCTGCACAACGCATGACGCGAAAAACACGCAAAGAGATTCATTCAAAATCCAATTTAACAAATCTTTTCACAAAAAAACTAAAAAGCAACACTGTTGCAAAAAATAATTTAATAACTTTTTGTTTGAAATTATGCAAAACAGTTGCAAAAATCATTTCATTTTTATATAATAAGTTTGTATGAAAAATGTTGACAAGATAATTGAAATCGAGGCACTAACCGAGAACTTGACAAAGCACTATGCAAAAAACAATTTGCTGAAAATCAAGGTTCTCTACTTTATCTCACAATATGAAAACCTGTCTGTCAGCATGATTATTGAAAAACTGGGACTCAAAAAATCCAACTTCGCCCTCATGACAAAAGAATTGGAGCAGGAAGGGCTTGTCACCTCCAAACAAGGCGAAATTGACAAACGATGTCGCCTCATGCACTTGACTGAAAAGGGCAAGGCAGAACTTGAGGCATACCTCTCTTCCATTGAAGACTTCTTCGGTGAGTGTCCAAGCGAAGTTGAAAATGCACTTCTCACCCTTTCGGCATATTTAAATAAGAAAATTTAATGCTCCTGTGAAAAGTTTAAACAATTGTTAAAAACTAAAAATTTCACAATAAAAAGCGTTTACGAATAATAAATTTATAAAATATAAACTATAAATAAAACAACATTTAACATAACTAATGTAAATAAAAAAGGTTAAAAATTTAAAAAAATCAATAAAAAACAACAAAAACGCATTTTTAATGCAGTTTTTCTTAAATTTTTGGAGGAAAAATGGTCAAATTCTATAATTCTTTGACAAGACGCAAAGAAGAAGTGCCTTGCCACGAAAATAAAACTGTCAAGATGTATTCCTGCGGACCGACTGTCTATTATTATCCTCACATCGGCAATTTCCGCGCCTATCTTTTCATGGACAACATCCGAAGAGTTTTGAAATATAATGGCTACAGCCTCGACGGCGTCATGAACATCACCGATGTTGGACACTTGACATCCGATGCCGATGAGGGCGAAGACAAAATGCTTGTTGCAAGCAAGCGCGAACATAAGTCGCCTTGGGAAATTGCAAAGTTCTATACGGGCGTTTTTATGGAGGATGCAAAAAAACTTAACATAGATTTGCCAGAACACATCGTCCCTGCCACAAGCGTCATTCAAGAGATGATTGAATTTGTGAAAGTTTTGCTCAAAAAAGGGTTTGCCTATGAAACCAGCAAAGGCATCTATTTTGACATCGAAAAATTCCCAGAATATGGTGCACTTTCTGGCATGGACATAAAGGAAAAACTTGCTGGTGCTCGCATTGATGTGGATGAAGAAAAACACAGCCCATATGATTTCGTGCTTTGGGTCAAAGCGCCAAAGGAACACATCATGCAGTGGGAAAGCCCTTGGGGAATGGGATATCCAGGCTGGCACATTGAATGTTCTGTGATTGGTGACAAGTTTCTTGGCGAGCACATCGACATCCACACCGGCGGAGTTGACCACAAGCCTGTGCACCACGAAAATGAAATTGCACAAAGCAACTGCCATTATGGACACCAAGTTGTGAAAATGTGGATGCATGTGGAATTTTTGCAAGTTGACGGCGGGAAAATGAGCAAGAGCCTGAACAACATATATCGCCTCTCCGACCTTGCAGAAAGAGGATATTCTGCCGAAGATTTCAGATATTTCTATTTTATGGCACACTATTCCAAACAGCAAAATTTCACTTTTGAAGCCCTTGAAAGCGCAAAAAATACGCTTAAAAGCATAAAAAATCTTGCAAAAGAACATAAAAACGGCACTGCAAAGGTGGACACAAGTGCCTATGAGGAAGAATTTTTGGACGCAATCAATGACGACCTCAACATGCCAAAAGCCATTGCGTGTGTGCTTAAAATGTTGAAAGAGGAAAGAAGTCAAGATGTTTACGCCTCACTTATGAAGTTCAACCAAGTGCTTGGACTTAACTTTGAAGAAGAGGATGACATTCCAGACAACATCAAAGAAAAAGCCGAAAAGCGCTGGCAAGCAAAGAAAAATCGTGATTTTGCCACGGCAGACGCTCTTCGAAAAGAGATTTCAGATTTGGGCTATGAAATCAAAGACAGCAAAGATGAATATCAAATTTTGAAAAAATAGGCACAATTCAAGCAAACAAAAAAAACAAATAAAAACAAGAAAAAGCGAATAAAAAACAAATTTTAATAAAAAATCCACTTTTTTCAATTTTAAGTGGATTTTTTTGTATTCTTCAATTTTTTGCAAGAGTTCACCACCTGCGCTTTTGGTCGAACATATTCTCTTGCAAGTGCGCAAACATAGACTTCATTCACTTTTGGATAGACAAGCCCAGCACAATATCCAAGTGTTGCACCCGTTGTCATGACATCATCCACAATCAAAATGTTTTGCGTGCGCTTAAGCCTCACTTTTTTGAGTGTATATTTTCCAACAACCGACTCTCGCCTCTCTTTGTAAGTCAGGTTCTTTTGTTCTTCACCATCTCGCACTTTACTGAAAAAACTCAACACTGGCAAATTGAGCAACTTTCCAATCTGCTCTGCCAAAAGTTGTGATTGGTTAAATGTTCTCTGTTTTTGTTTTTTCTCTGTCATAGGGATGTAAGTGACAATGTCCAATTTGACATTAAATTTTTGTATATATTCCACAATCAACTTTGCAAATGCTTTTGATTTGAATCTTTGATTGCTTTCTTTATATCCCAAAATTGCATTCTTCACCTTTCCTTCATAAAGGAATGGACAAAATGCCCGCTTAAAATTTCTTCCACGTTTCTGACAAAAATCACAAATTGTCGCCTCGTT
>CALWJY010000003.1 GCA_944381135.1 uncultured Clostridia bacterium
CTAACCGGCTGAGCTACATCTCTATATGGTTTGTTTTAACGAGTTTAGCAACTCTCGTTGGCTTGCTCAAAGTGGTCAAATTCACCTTATCAGGGTGGTGCTCTAACCGACTGAGCTACAAGCCATCATGTGTTTTTATGTTGTCAAATAAAACCGCAACAAAACTTTTGTTTTAATTTTGAATGCGGATTTATTATAACTATATTTTTCTGTAATGTCAAGCATTTAAGCAAAGTTATTTAAAAAATTTTCTTATTTTTTGTCCTCATTTTGTTTCTTTTCTGAGTTTTCTGTTTTGGAAGAAGATTGTTTTTCTTTTATTTTTACAGAAGTTTGTTTGGTTTGAGTTGTTGTCTCATTTGGCTTTTCTTCAGCTTTTTCATCTTGTTTTTCGATGATAAGTTTTTCTTCAACACTTTGGTTTGGGGATTCAGTCTTTTCATATTCAACAACAATCTTTTCGCCAATGTCAGCCATTTGATTTCGTTTCTTCTTTTCAATGAAATGGAAAGACAAAATTCCTATGCTGATGAAAATGAGGCTCAAAACACCATCCACGATTACAGCATTTCTCAACTCTGCCGTGTCACCAATCACTTGAAACATAAGTCCAAAGCATTCGAAAAACGAAACGCTTCCGCCTTGATTTCCAATTTCAACCATGCATGCAATGTTGAGGGTGACGAGCATTGTCAAAATGACTTCCACAACAGCAATAACTGAGATTATGGCATAACCCTTTTTGTCCAATTTTAAATTGAATTTTTTGTATCCCCAAGCGGCTGCAAACACAAGGATATAGGCGGCAAGCCATGCGATGTAGCCAACATAATAGAGAACGCCCTAAAGCACGCAACCAACAAGGCCCATGCAGATTGCAGCCAAAATTGCAAGTGCGAGATTTGGTTTCTTTTCAACATTTGTGTTTGCCATAACAACTCCAATATTTATTTTATAAATATATGATATCACCATTTCAAACTTGATGTCAAACATAATATATTTTTTAACTAAGAAAACAAACATTCTCTTGCAGGCGGTTTGATTCAAAAGGAAAAACATTTAATTTTGTCTTGTTGTTTAAAATTTTCATATGATTTGTGCAAAAAATACCATTAAGTTGGCGCAAAATTGGTGCAAAATTTGGAAAATGTGAATTGATATGTTTTGAAAAGTTTGAAAATCTGTTTATAATAATTAACATATAAAACACAAATCTTAATTATTGTGAGAATTTTCGCAAGTTTTTAAGTAAAATGCGTTTTTGTTTTGAAGGAGATTAAAAGTGAAAGACAAATTTTCAAGTTTGGAATATTTCAAAAAATTGGATGCATATTTTCGGGCGGCGAACTATCTATCGGTGGCGCAATTATATTTGTTGGACAATCCACTTATGCGTGACCACGAACTTTGCATGGCGGACATCAAGAAAAAACTTGTTGGGCATTGGGGAACTGTGCCAGGGCAAAATTTTGTCTATGCACACTGCAATCGCGTCATCAACAAATATGATTTGGACATGATTTTGATTTCAGGCCCGGGACATGGCGGAAACTTTTTTGTTGCCAACAGTTATTTGGAGGGCACATATTCCGAATTTTATCCAAACATCTCGCGTGACAAAAAAGGTATGGCGCGCCTTTGCAAGCAATTTTCTTTTCCGGGCGGAATTGGCTCTCATGCAGTGCCAGAAACGCCAGGCTCAATCAACGAGGGTGGAGAACTTGGCTATTCTCTTGCGCACGGCGTTGGCGCGGTTTTTGACAACCCGAACCTCATTGCCACAGTCATTGTGGGAGACGGCGAGGCAGAGACGGGACCTCTTGCAACCTCTTGGCACAGCAACAAATTTTTGAATGCGCAGTCGGACGGTGCAGTGCTTCCAATTTTGCATTTGAATGGATATAAAATCAGCAACCCGACAGTGCTTTCAAGAATGTCAAAATCGGCACTCTCGTCTCTTCTTGCGGGCTATGGATATGAGCCACATTTTGTGGAGGGTGATGAGCCAATGAAAATGCACAAACTTATGGCAAAGGCCATGGATGAGTGCATTGAAAAAATCAAAAAAATTCAAGCCGAAGCCCGAAAAATTGGTGCGAAAGCAAACACAGTTTGGCCAATGATTGTTTTGCGCACACCAAAAGGATGGACGGGTCCCGAACAGGTGGATGGAAAACAAATTGAGGGCAGTTTCAGGGCGCATCAAATTCCGGTTTCCATGGAACAGCCCGAACATCTTGAAATTTTGAAAAATTGGCTGGAAAGTTATCATCCCGATGAATTGTTTGACGAGAACTATCGCCTCAAACAAGAAATTTTCGACATTTTGCCAAAGGGTGACAGGCGCATTTCTGCCAATCCGCACGCAAATGGTGGACTTCTTCTCAAAGAACTCAAAACACCAAACATCGACGATTTTGCAGTGAAATTCAAAGGGCACGGAACTGTCAGAACGCAGGATATGCTGGAACTTGGCGGATATATTCGCGAAGTTTTCAACCTCAACAAAGAGACCAAAAACTATCGCATTTACAGCCCAGATGAAGCCATGAGCAACAGGCTATATCGCGCTTTCGATGCCGAAAACAGAGACTTCAACTCTGAAATTTTGCCAACCGACGAAAAACTTGCAAAGGATGGGCGCATTATGGATTCGTTCCTTTCCGAACACATGTGCGAGGGGTGGCTTGAGGGATATCTCCTCACAGGCAGACATGGAATGTTTGACAGTTATGAAGCGTTCATTCGTGTGGTGGACAGCATGGTGGCTCAGCACGCAAAATGGCTTAAGGTTTGCAACGAAATTCCTTGGCGAAAACCAATCTCATCGCTCAACCTCATCTTGACAAGCAATGTTTGGCAACAGGACCATAATGGGTTCACACATCAAGACCCAGGCTTTCTTGACCACATTGTCAACAAAAAAGCGGATGTGGTGAGGATTTATCTTCCACCAGACGCCAACTGCCTGCTTTCGTGCTATGACCACTGCGCAAAAAGCAAAAACTATGTCAATGTGATTGTGGCATCAAAACATCCGTCTTTCCAATGGCTTTCCATGGAAGAAGCAAAAGAACATTGCGCAAAAGGTGTCAGCCAATGGAAATGGGCAGGGCTTGGCGACACAAAAAATCCAGATGTTGTGATTGCCTCTTGCGGTGACACACCAACTCTTGAGGCACTTGCCACTGTCAGCCTTATCAAAGAGTTTTTGCCAAAACTTAATGTGCGCTTTGTGAATGTGGTTGACCTTATGAAACTTGTTTCTTCCACCGCACATCCACATGGGCTTACGGATGCGGAATATGACAAAATTTTCACAAAAGACAAACCAATCATCTTCAACTTCCATGGCTATCCACAACTCATCCACATGCTGACCTACAAACGCCACAATCAAGATTTGCATGTGTCGGGATATCGCGAAGAGGGCACAATCACCACGCCATTTGACATGCGCGTGAAAAACCACATTGACCGTTTCCATTTGTTTATGAAAGTGTTGAAGCATGTCAACATTTCAAAAACTCAGAAAGACAAACTTCAAAAACTTATGGAACAAAAACTTGCCGAGCACGAGAAATACATTCGAGAATTTGGCATTGATATGCCAGAAATTTTGGATTGGAATTGGAATAAATAAACTTGAGAGTTGAAATTCGTCCACTTTAAAATTGTCAAAGCAATTGATTGGGAAAATTAAAAAAGAAAAAGCAAAACAAATCAACCAAAAGAAACCAAAAGAGAGCAGGAATGACAAAAACAAAAAAATTTTTTAAATATTTCATAACCACATTCAAGGAGGGGAAATATCTTCTTCTGAAATATATTGTTTCTGCGCTTCTTATGACTGTGATTGCCGTTTTGTCCAACCTTTTGCAAGTGAGGGAGCTTACATATCTCAACGCGGTGCTTGCCGTTGACTACATCACCACCGTTTTCGGATCAAGCATCTTCAGTGGAATCAATGTGCTTACAAATCAGAACATATCTTCCAAATATCGTGTCCGAAAGTATGCACGAATTGGCTTCAAAATTGCGGTTGTCACAATTTTGGTTGTGGTTTTGATTTTTGTGACATTTCCGCAATTTTTCATGAACACACTCACAAGTTTCATTCCGCAGGACTATACATTCTATTACATCATGTGTGGCTATGCTTTTGTGTGTGGAGTGAAAGACTATTTAATCAATCTTCTGAAAGGGCTTGAAATTTTCAAGGCGCAGTTTTTCTGCGAATGTTTGACAATCGTTTTGACAATTGTCGGCTTTTTGGTGCTCTATTTTGCAGGAGTTTACTATCTCAACTACATCGCCATTGCCTATCTTGTCAGCAATTTGATTGGCGTTGTGCTTTGTTTCTATTTCATCAGATACAACAAAACAATTGGAGTCAATTTGTTCCGAAAGCAACCTGTTCAACTGACGGCTAAGCAGTGGAAAATCATCATTGCAAACATCTCGGCAGAAGTTGTTTGGGAAGTTGGCTATCTTGCCACAAGTTCTTTCCTATTGCGCTTAGGGGATGACCTATTGAACACATACTCCTATGTTGAAACGGTTTTGGACATTTTTAACGGATTTCTGTTCACTTACATAAATCTGACATGCATCAAAATCACGCGGAGCTTGGGGAGAGACAATTTTGAAAAGGCGGAATGGCATGCAAAAAATTCCATCTCTGGCTCAATTTTGATTTGGGCTTTCTATGCCATTGTCAGCATGATTTTCATCTATCCAATCTCTCTTGGTGCAAACGATGCATATTTTGACATTATGTTCATTGTCATTCCGTTCTATGTGCTTTTGCATTTAGTCAGGTTTTTGCGTTGGAATCTTGCGTCTTATATGCTCAGACTTGGCGGGAAAAACAGACCAATTGTCATCATGGAAGTGATTTATGCATTGATGTATGTTGTTCTTTGTTTTGTTGCGGAATTCATTCCGCACAACATCTTTTTGGCATATGTACTTGTTGCAATTCCAGAAACTTTTGCTTTGATTTATTGCCTTGTTGTCTATAAACGCAAAAAGTGGATGGCAAACATAAATGACGACCCAAATCTTTTAAAAAACAAAGTCAAGTGCTTCGTTTTTGACTTCGACGACACGCTGTATTATGGCGTCAATTGGACAGTTTGGGACAAATTTGCCACCAACTTTTTCAACGAACATTTTTCCTATCTTACACCAAAACAAAGGAAGAAATATTTGAAGAAATATAAATGCGGGAAGGATGCTGAAGGGGTGCTGGAATACATTGAGCGCATTTCAAACGACATCGAGGGCACATGCCAGCCGTGGCTGGACTATACGGCAGGGATAGTTGCGCCAGAAGCGTATAATGGCAAAAAAGTGCCAATGAAAGAACTCAAAAAGTGCGCAAAACAAGGCAAACTCTACATTGTTTCCAATTCGGATAGACATTTCATTGAAAACATGTGTAAGTCCTATAAAATTGACCTCTCCATTTTTGAAGATGTTGTCAGCAACGAGTTTTTGCCAAACGATGAAAGCAAAGAGAGATACTATCGTCAAATCATGCAAGAAAATGGACTTAAGCCGGATGAAGTGCTTGTTGTTGGAAATTCAAAGAAGAGCGACATTTTGCCAGCAAAAAAACTTGGAATGAACACCTATCAATGCGACCAAGGCTTCACCTATGAAGAAATTGTCGGATAATTTTAAACTATAAAACGCAAAATTTATGCGTTTTTTTCTTTTTTGTTTTTTTTGCTTTCTTTCTTTGTTTTTGATGTATCAATTTTTATGTTTTTGAAAGGTTTACTTTTTAAATTAATATTTTTTTATTTATTATTTATGATTTTTTTGAACTTTCAATCAGTTATTATTTTTTGAAATTTTATGGACAAATTTGTTTTCCATTGTTGAATAAGTTGTTAAATAAATAAGTTGTTTCCTGTCAAAAATGTCTTTTTGGTGTTTTAAAACACAAATTTTAAATGGACACAAAGAAATGCATCATGGATGCTCTTAACAAAGTTTAGTGTTTTGAAATAAAATGATTATGGGTGGAACTTTTCCACCAATTTCAGACATAGGAGGAAAGGTATGCCAAGAAGATTTAATTGTTGCATTTTCAATCATCCTGTTCCAATCTGCTGTCCATTTGTCAATTTGACTTGCACAAACGAAGTTGTCAATCCGTCTTTTGCAAACGACTTTGGCTTCTTCAACAACAGTGCAATTGGGACGGTTGCTCCTCAAGCAATCATTCCTGTTTTGTTGGTTTCATCTGAAGGAACATCCATTGCTTCAAATGGTGCGGGTGCTGCCACACTTGTTCCGGGTTCATATCAAGTCAGCTATCTTGCAAATGGAACAGTGCCAGCGAGTGGAACGATGAGCATAAAGTTGGAATTGAATGGACTTCAAGTGCCAGGTTCTGTCTTGACAGCAACGCAAACTGCAGGAAATGTTGTCAATTTGACGCAATCCATGATCATTTCCATCACAAGCCCAAGCACTTTGGAACTTGTCAACAACTCTGCCGACAACACCGCATTTGCATATGCAAGTTTGTCCATCAGAAGAATTTAAAAATTGTGCCAAAAATTTTGGCACATACATATTTGTCAATTTTGGTGAAAACGTTTGACTTTTTTTTGCGGTGTGATAAAATAGAATTGAAGATGGTGCAAAGCAAGGCTCAAAGCAAGCTTCAAGCGCAAGACCGAAAAAGTTGAAAAACAGCGAAAAAACGGCGAAAAAACGAGAAAATTCAAGAATAACATCAAAAAACATGCGCAAACTATTTTTTCAAAAGGAGGGGTTGACATGAAACGATATGGTGAGAAATTTGACAATCTTTTGGAAGAAGAGGCGTGGCATGATTTCCGCAGTGGTGAAAACATGGGCAAAATTGAGCCTGCAAGAAGACTTATGAATGTCAGACAGGCAATGCGGGAAATTGAACTTGAAGAAAATCGGGACAGAACAAACTGAAAATTTTAAAACAAATTTATGGCTTGACAAACATGCCGATTGTGCAAGAGAAGGAAACCTATGTCTGAAAAAATTAAAGGAATTGTCATAAAATCAAATGACAGGAAAGAGAAGGATGTCAGCGTTCTTCTTTTTTCTCTTGAAAAAGGTTTGATTTGGGTGACGCTTAGGGGTGTGAAAAATCCAAATGCCAAAATGAAACTTGCACAAAACCAATTTTCTTTTGGCGAGTTTGTGATTGAAAATGGCAAGGCTTCACAAATTGTCACACAGTTTGAACTTATTGAAAGTTTCCAAGAAATTGCACAGGATGTTGACAAATATTTTGAGGCTTCTGCTGTTTTGGAAGCAGTTGAAAAGATAAGGTTTTCGTCAGAGCAAGAGCAGGCAAAAGTTTTTGTCTTGACGCTCAGGGCGCTTAAAAGCATTTGTTTTGGAAAAGTGAAACAAACCTATTCTCTTTGCAAATTTTTCGTCGAACTTTTCAAAATTTGCGGGTTTGGCTTGTTCAGCGAAAAATGCACTTGTTGTGGCACAAAAACATTTGATCGCCTTTTTGTCAACTATGCGGTTGGCGAACTTGTCTGCGCAAGTTGCAAAAGTTTGACAAGCGAGGAACTGCCAAAAACAACCTATTTGGCACTCAAAATTTTGGACGGAACTGATTTTGACCGTCTTTCCACAATCAAACTTGCAAACGGAAGTGAAATTTCTCTTCTCAAAGTGCTTGTGAAAAATTTTGAAGTGCGCTTCGACACAAAATTGAAACTTATGGGCATTTTGTCATAAAAAACTTTTTTTATAAGTTGTCAACAGAGATGTCGTCAATTTTGTCTCCTCTCATATTGAAAGAAACAAAATTCTTCCCATTTTGCGAGATTGTGATGAATTCAGTCGGCGAAAGTGGCAAAAAAGAAGAAAAATTGCCAAAAAACTCATGAATTTGGTTGCTGTCAATTTGGCTTTTCAGTTTGTCAGACAAAAAGGACGATGCAAAATCAAAATCTTTGGCTTTGACACTTTCCAAAAGTTGATATGGTGCAAGATCAGCATGGCGCACACTTGTGCTTTTTCTTTTAAAATCTTCACTTTCCATTTTGATGACATCTCCAAAATCATATTTCGCTTCTCTTTCGCGGTTTAGGCTGTCATGGAATTGTTTTTTGAGGAAAACCACATCGCCGTCAATCTCCAAATCTCCACAGAAGTGCGACAGTTGATCGTTTTTCATGGAGTAGGCAAACAAATCTTCCTCAAACTGCACACAGGCGAAATCTTTAATTTTGAAAATTTTGAAATCATCATCGTGCTTAGGGCAAAGACACTCAATTTTTTTATTGTCGTTTTCAAACGAAATGGTTTTGTTTGAAACAGAAACTTCACATCGTTTTCCGCCAAAATTCAGCATTTCTTTGTGCGTCACGCGAAAGGTTTGAAACTTTTCAAGCAGAATGATGGTGTTTTCATCTCGGCGAATGACCGAGAAAAAGTCGTTTTCTTGCAAAAAATTTAAATTAATCAAAAAAGGAATTTGTCTGCTGTTTTCAGGATATACAAACAAAAAATTTTCATCCACAATTTCCAAAACATCGTTTTCGTCAAGTTCGCATTGGTCGGTTTCGGTTTTCACAAGACATGGATATTCAGTTTTCAGAAAAAATTTCATAAAACAATGTATGCCAAAACATCTGAAAAATATAACAGCAGACAGGCACCTCTTTGCAAAAAATTTGATTTTTCTTTTTTGACAGTTGGCTGAAAAATAAATTTGTTTCAAAAGTCTACATTAAATTAATCAAAATGAAATCGTTTTCCAAAGTCGAATTAAAATTCGCAAAAATCTCACCAAAAAATGACAATAAAAATGACAAAAATTTTGTGTAAAATTCCAAAACAATGGCAAACATCACTTTGGAGGTTGTTATGAAAATTTGGAAAGATGAGGAGGTTAAGTCCCTTTTTGGTGAAGTTGAGAAATGCAAGAAAGAAAAGAAATCACTCAAACAGGCGTTTGTTTCACATGCTGGCAAGTTTCACAGAAAGCCCAACAGTGTGAGAAATTATTACTATCACGAGGTGGACAACCTTTTGCAAGACAAAGAAAGGTGTAGACGCCTTGAAATTGACTTGAAAAATCATGAAAAGAGCCACTTTGAGAATTTCGACAAAATTCAGGAAGAAGAATTGTTTGAAAAGATTGAAAATTTGGTCAAAAAAGGACATTCGGTGCGTTCGGCATGCAGAGAAATCAGCGGAGGAGACCTTTCGCTTATGACGCGCATTCAAAACAAATTTCAAAACATGAAACGAAAGGTTGTCAAAAAAGACAACATAATTCCATTTCAAAACAAACAAAAGGTGCTGACGGAAAACGACATCAACAGCCTGTTTCTTGGGCTTGTGAAATTGATTAAAAAAACTGCACTTGAGGAGGCAAAACAAAATTTCATGCCGTCAAACGAACTTCTCAAAAAAGCCTTTGCAGATTTAAGCAAGAAAGATATGCAAATTGACGAACTTAAAGCCAACTTGCAACGCCTTAAAATTGAAAACAAAATGCTTCGCCGAGAACTTGAGGGCGACAAGACTTCAGCGCTTGAAAGACATCTGAGCCACAGTCGTGCCATAAGTGAAAGCGGAAAAAAGGAAGAATCAAAAAGAGTTTGATTTGTGAGGCAAAATGTGATATCATATTCACATGGAAATCAAACTCATCATCGGTGCAACTGCATTTGAGGCAGGAAAAAACACCATAAAACAAATTGATGTTTCAGATTTGCAAACGGAAAACCTTGTGGTTGTTCCGGATGCCTTTTCCATGCAGGCAGAGAGTTTGATTTTTGATTGCCTAGGCATCAAGTCCACTTTCAACATTGAGGTGGTTGGCATTTCAAGACTTGCGGGCAAGATTTTGCGAAACAACAACATTGCATATGGAAGAATCAGTGCTTTGGAAGAGGTTTTCAATGTCTATAAAGCACTTTCATCGCTTTTGCCAGAACTTCAATTTTTCACCTCATGCAAGGTGGAGATTTGCACAAAAGTTCTGCAAATCATAAAGCAATTCAAGGCTTGCAAAATCAAACCGGAACAAATTTTGTCAGTTGGTGATGAAATTTTGGACAAAAAGATGCACGACCTCAGGCTTATTTATGAAAGATATGAAACCCTTTTGGGCGATAAGTTGGATTTGTCCGGGCTTTTGGAATTTTTTGTCAAGAATGCAGAAACAAAACTTGACCTTTCAAATGTCAGATTGTTTTTTGTCAATTTTGACAGTTTCACACTTGAAATCAACAACTTCATTTGCAGTTTGGCAAAATATGTCAAAAGTGTGTGCATTGGAATGGCAAAACCTCTTTCGCCAAGCAATGCCTACATATATGAAAACGACATTTTCACAAAAACCACAACTCTTGCAAAGCAGTTTTCTGTGAATGTGGAAGTGGAGACTTTTCCAACATCGCTTGAAGCAGAACAAGCCGAAATGGTGAAAAATCTTTTTGCGCTGAATGTGGAAAAAACGCAAAAAAGAAACAACTTTTTCTTGAATGTGCTGACAAAAAACAATCGCGAAGAAGTGGAATATGTTGCAAAATACATCAAAAACGCCGTCACAAAAGGTGCAAGATTTAAAGATTTTGCGGTTGCTGTGCCGGATGAAAAATATTTTCAAATCATCAAGGACACTTTTAAAAACTTCCAAATTGTTGTGAATTGTGATGACGCTTCCGACCTTTCCGAGACAATTTTGGGAAGATTTTTGCTGAAGTGTTTGGAAATTGCCAAACTTGGTTTTGGAAGACAAAATCTTGAATACATAGCCTCTTCGCCTCTGGTTTTGCCGGACGAGGATGTGCTTTCAAGCATAGCATATTTCGATGTTGAGGATGAAGAAGAGTTTTTGCAAAGGTTTCCAAAATATTCTCAAATTGTCAATGCAATCAAGGGTTTGACAACTTGTAGAAAGATGAAAGAGTTTGTTTCCGCTCTTGAAAACCTTGTCAACCTTGTGCAAGAAGGGTTTGAAAATGTGCTTGCATATTTGGATGATGAAAGATTTTTCAAAGAACAAAGCATAAATTTGCAGTCAAAAGAACTGATTTTGAAAACTCTTGAAAAACTTGCTTCTTTGGTCGAAGAAGATGGGTTTTCGCTTGTCAATTTTGAAGATATTGTCTTGCTTGCTTTGAAAAGCGTGAAAGTGGAAACCATTCCGTCCTATGTTGATGCCGTTTATGTGGGAGATGTCACGGACAGTTATTTTGAAGATGTCAAGACTCTTTTTGTCTTAGGGGCGACATCTGATGCACTGCCTCGCACACAGAAAGATGTGGGGTTGATTGACGATGACGACATCAAAAAACTGAGACTCAATTTTGCTCTTGAGCCAGAAATCAAGGTGCTCAACCGCAGAAACAGACTTAAACTTTTTGAACTTTTGCAACATGCAAAAGAGAAACTGATTGTCAGCGTGCCAATGTCTTTGGAGGGCAAGCAGGCACAAAAAGCGTCCTTTGTGGAAGATTTGCAAAAACTTTTTGGAGACAATGTGATGCGAGTTTCAGCACTTGAAGAGTTTGATTTAGGGTTGTTTTCAAAAGAAGAAAATTTGGAGAGGCTTTTGTTTTATGTCGGCTCGTCCGCCAATTTGCCTTTTGCATACACCAATTTGCAAACCAAACAAAAGTTGCCACGAGAGTTTATAAGTTCGCTTCATTCGTGTCTGAAAACTTACATTCCTGTGGAAGAGAAAATTGAGGAAAGTGCAAAAATTGGAGAAAAGTTTTTTCCAAAGAAATGTGTTTCGGCTTCCGAACTTGAAAGTTTCTTTTCGTGTCCCTTCAAACATTTCATGCAGTTTGGGCTTAAAGTCAAGCCAAAAGAGGACATCCGTCCAAACAGGAGGCTTTTTGGAGTTTTTGAACACTCGCTTTTGAAGAAGTTTGTGGAAGAAAACAAAAACGAAGTTGGGGTTGTGACGGAAAGTCAGTTGGACAACTTTTTGAAACAAAACCTGCTTTTGTTGGCAGAGGAAGTCTATGATGCCAAGACATTGAAAGATAAACAATTTTTGAGATATTTAAAAAATGAAAGCAAAATCATCCTCAAAAATGTTGTAAAAGAGCAAAAAACCAGCGATTTCCGTCCAATTATGCTTGAAGAAAAAATTTTTGAGCCTTTTGCGCAAGATGTCAATTTGGTTGGTTTTGTTGACAGAGTGGATGCGTGTGACAAATTTTTCCGCGTGATTGACTATAAAACCGGGAAGACTGACACCATCAAAACGGAATTGTTTTATGGAAAAAAGTTGCAACTTTTCTTATATGCCGATGCAATCAAGAGGAAAACGGACTTAGATTGCGCGGGGGTTTATTATTTTGATTGTCAAACAAGATATGCCAAAGGCAAAAAAACAACCAATTTGCTGAGTGGCATCACGCTTAAAGACAATGGCGTTGTGGAACATTCTGACAAGAGGCTTCTGAGCGAAGAAAAAAGCGACATTTTGGGAATTTCTGCAAGAAAAAATGTCAAAGACGGAGAGTTTGCATATAAAAATGGATGCTTGGAAGAAAGTTTGACTCCGCAGTTTGAATATGCCTTGGAGATTTCAAAGCAAGCAATTGCGGAAATGAAAGAAGGTTACATTGCTTCCAAACCATTCAAAGATGTTTGTGCGTCTTGTCCATACATTTCTGTTTGTCGTCATTTGGAAGAGGACGGATGCCGAAAAATTTTGAAACAAAAGTCGCAAAAGAGGGAAGATTGATGGAACTTGAAGAACAAAACAGAGTGCTTGATAATGACAAAAAAAACATGTTGGTCAGTGCTTCAGCGGGCAGTGGCAAGACATATATCATGATTAAATACATCAACACTTTGATTTGCAAGCACAAAGTGCCTGTCTCAAAATTTTTGGTGCTGACATTCACAAAGGCCGCAGCATCGCAGATGAAAGACAGGCTCGAAAAGAGGTTGAAAGAAATGGGAGATGACCCTTTTGTGATTGAACAATTGGACTTGCTTTCCACAGCAAACATCTCCACAATTCATTCTTTTTGTGAAAAATATCTGAAAAAATATGCAAATTTGTTGAATTTAAGTGAAAGTTTTAAAATTGTTGACGAAAATATGTCTCAAAAAATTCGAGATGACGCTTTTGAGAACGCTTATAAAAGGTTTGAAAAAGAGCACCCTCAAGAATTTCAAGAACTTGCCTTATCTTTCAAAAATGACAAAAAACAAGTGAGTGGAATTGTTTTCGAAATTGAAAAACTTGCGAATTCTGTGGCAAACAAAGAAGAATTTTTGAAATCGAACTTGGAACACGCAGAAGATTATTTTCAAAAGGCAACCGATTTTCTTTTTGAGAATGTGAAAAATGTTATCAAACAGTGTTTGCAAGATGTTGAAAAATTGCACTTGAACGAATTTCAAACAACCCTTGAAACTTCTTTGAGAGATTTTCTTGAAAGCAAAGACATTTTTGAAATGAGTTGCGCCACCACTATTTATGCTTTTCCAAGATTGCCAAACAAAAAATCTGTTGGAGAAGAGGTTGTTGCAAAATTGCAAGAAATCAAAACTAAAACAATGTCTCAAATCAAAATGGTTAAAGAACTCAATTTTGACGATAAGCAAAATGTTGAATTGCAAAAAAATGGAATTCTGGAAAAAATTGTCATAGAATTTTTCCGCACATATGAAGAGGAAGAAAATCAAATCAAAAAATTGCAAAATTGCTTAGATTTTTATGACCTTGAAAAATTGATGAAAATTCTTTCTGAAAAAGAAAATTTGTTTTCTGGGATTGAATATGTTTTTGTTGATGAGTATCAAGACACCAACAAAATTCAAGAAAAAATCATCAAAAACATTGCAAAAAACAGCAATTTTGTTGCAGTTGGAGATGTGAAACAAGGAATTTATGGCTTTCGTCTTGCAAGTTCGGAAATATTCTTGAAAGATTTGAAAGATTTTCAGGAAGATGAAAACAGTGCCGTCAACTTTTTGCAATCAAACTTCCGAAGCAGTCAAAAAGTGCTTGATTTTGTCAACAGCATTTTCAAAGTGTGCATGAGGGAAGAAGAAACAGGAATTGACTATGAAAAAACTTCAATGCTGAAAGGCATGGGAGATTTTGCAGAAGAAGATGCAAAGGCTGTCAACATTGACATTGTCAGTTTGCCGGAAGAGGAAGAAGACGAAATTCCAAAAATTTACAGCGTAAAAAATGCAAAAGTTTCCAAAAACAATGAAAACTTGACGATTTTAAATGACATCAAGTGGCGCATTATGCAGGTGATGTCATCTCAAATTTCTGAAAATGGCAAATTGCGAAAAGCGAAATTTTCAGACATTGCAATTTTGTCGAGAAACCGCAATGGGCTTTATGTCGAACTTGAGAAGTTTTTGCAAGAGAGTGGCATTCCTGTTGTTTCAAATTCAAGAAGCATTCTCATGAAACAGCCGGAAATGCAAATGCTTTTGTCCTTTTTGAAACTTGTGATGACTTTTGATGACGATGTTGCATGTGTAAGTGTTTTGATGTCTGGAATGTTTGGTTTGAGTGCAGAAGAAATTTTTGAAGAAAAAAGCGATTCAATTTTGACATTGTGCGAGGTCGTCAAGGAAGATAAAAATGGAAAATTTGCAAAATTTAATGAAATTTTCAATAATTTTAAAGAAAAATACGCAATTTTTGGCTTAAAACACGAACTTTTGGAACTTTTTTCAAAAACAAACTATCGTGCCTATCTCAATTTAAATCACAAAAATTTGAACAACTTTGTGGATGCATTTTTGAATGAAGTGGAAAAATTTGATTATGACTTGCCGGCACTTGTTAACTATCTTGAAACAGTTGAGATTGTTGTTTCGCCAGATGTCAGCGAAGTGGAAGATGCTGTCCTTTTGACAACAATTCACAACAGCAAGGGGCTGGAATATCCAATTGTCTTTCTGATTGGGTGCGAACAAAGCTTGTCAAAATCTCGACCAAAGGTTGCGGTTGAAATCAACGAGTGGTTTGGGCTGGCGCTGAAAATCTATGACAGAGAAAACAACAGCGAATTGACAAGCGCAAGAATGAGGGCAATACAACTTCAAGAGAAAGGGAAAAACTTTGCAGAAGAATTGATGATTTTTTATGTTGCACTCACGCGTGCAAAAAATCGGCTGTATCTTTTTGGGAAAAATGATGGAAAGATTTTTGATGCCATGTCGCTGGACTCTTGCGACTCATATTTCGATTTCATTTTCTATGCTTTAAAAAATGAGGCAAAAAGTTTGCAGAAGGACGGAAAATTTGAAGATGAAAACTTGAGCATAAATTTCATCGAATCGGTTGAAGAAGAAAAATTTGGAGAAAAGCAAAATTTGGAAATTTTGCAAAAAGATGGTGAAATTGCTGAAAAAATTGAAAAATATCTCAATTTTAAATATAAATTTGATGAAAAGCACAATTTTCGTCTCAAAGAAAGTGTGACAAGTTTGAATCAGAAAAACCAAGAAGAACCACTTGAAAAATTCAACACGGAAAGCATAACTTTTTCAAGCGTCTCAGTTGAAATTGGAAATGCCTATCACTCTGCACTTAAATGCATTGACTTTCAAAAGGTTTCAAATCTTCAAACATTGGAAGAGGAAATGGATAAATTTGTTGTTTTTTTTGATGAAAGCCTAATTGACAAAAACATATTGCTTCAAAACATTATGATTTTAAAGTCATTGACAGAGGGGGCGCAAATTTTCAAAGAAAAAGAGTTTGTTTTGAAAGACAAAATTTGCAATCTTTTGGAAAGCAATGAGGATGATGAAATTTTGGTGCAGGGTGTTGTTGACCTTTTTGCAATCAAAAACGAAAAAGTTGTTTTGGTGGACTATAAATTTTCAAACTCCACAAATGAGAAATATTTGGTTGAGAAATATCGTGAACAATTAAAGTTATATAAAATTGCTCTGCAAAACGCCTACAATCTTGAAGTTGAAAATGTTTTCTTGCTTTCTCTTAAAAACGCAAATTTAATCAAAATGGATGTCTGACATTTGTCAGGCATTTTTTTGTTTTGTTCTTTATTATTTAAAATTTACGATAAAATCAAAAAAATTAAAAAAATATTCAAATTTTTAAAAATTTTATGCAACAAAATGCGATTTTAATAAAAATTTTTGGATTTTATTAATTTAAAAACGCCTTTAAATGTCGTGCAAAAAAATCTTCAGAAAAAATAATAAATAAAAAATATTGAAAAAATATAAAAAATTATTTAAAAATGTTAGTAAAAATTTTTTTGATTGTGTTATACTACATTTGTAAAATCATATCCAGAGGGATTTGAGGAGGCAATATGAACATAATTGACAATATTGTGAGATTTTTGTTGAATGTTTCAAACACCATTGGGACAGACGTTTTGTTTTTCATCGCCCTTGCAGTTGAAGCATTGATTGTGATTTTCTTTTTGGTTAAATCACTGTATTCCTATGAGGCACGTCTGAACCGTGCGCTTGAAAAAATCAACTATTGGCTTTTTGAGAAAAAGATCGTTTCGGAAGAAAACATAAAAGAGTTGAACATGTTGTTTAAAATGAAAGCGCCAAAGCGTTTGTGCTATTATTGGCAACAATACATATTGTTCAGAGAGGGGACGCCTTCTTCCTATCTTTCAACAGAAAACTTGATTGAAAAACCTCTCAAAACAAGTTCATACAATTCCAACATCAAAAATTTGACTCTCTTCACAGTTTTGTGGGCGCTTATAAGTGGATTGTTTATTTTGGTTTCAACAAGTTCCTATCTTTCTGGTCAAACATTGGCGATGTCCGTTTTGGTGCCTTTGTTTGTTTATTTGATTGGAGTGATTTTTGTGGTCTATCTTCGTGCAAGGAAAAATTCCATCTTAAATTCGCTCTATCAAAACACCTCTCTTTTTGGCAGATTTATGGATAATGCGTGCGTTGATTTGCCATCATATATTGACTATCAAATTCTCTTCACACCACAAGAAATTGAAAATGGACAGCCTGTTTTGCGTGAATTTTTGGACTATAAAGCCCGCAAAGAAAAGGAAGAGTTCAACAAAGCAAAGGAAGAAGATGTCAACTATGAAACCTATGACTTTTCTTCAACAGGCGTGGACGGCTCCATGGTGCTTGACAGAGCAATGAAGGAAAGTGAACTCTTTTTGAAGAAAAAAGAGAAAGTGCTTTTGAGAATCTCTCAACTTGAATCCGAACTTGAATCTCGCAGAAAGAACTTCGACAATGTTCAGAAAGACTATCAAACAAAAATTCAGGCTTCCAAAGAAAATGTGGACAGACTTCGTCAAATGCAAGAGGAAACCACAAACAGAATTGAAAGCAACTATTATCGTAAACAACAGACGCAAGAAATTGCAAAACAAGAGCAATTTGAGCAAGAGTTCGAGCAACAACGCGCAAGATATATGCTTGAAAAGAACGAGGGCGAAGAAGAGATAAACAAACTTAATGCCGAACTTGACGCATATAAGACTGATGTTGAAAACGCAATGATGAGCGAATATCAAACTTTCTTTGACAAGTTCTGCAAGAGCACAGAGAAAGTTGTTGGCAAAGTTTTTGATGACAAAATCAAGGCACTCAAAGATGAGAACGAGCAATGCAAGGAAAAAATTTCCGAACTTGAAATCAAACTCAAAAACATTCCTCACACTGAAGAAGAACAAGATGGACAAAACGAAGAAGGAAGATATGATGCCGAGGGCAACTTTGTCTATCCAAACGGAACATTCTATGATAAAGACGGAAACTTCCACGACCAAGAGGGAAACATTTATTCTCAGGATGGCAAATTGATTTCCAAAGCTCCAGAAAAAGTGGAAGAGAAAAAAGATGAAAAGCAAGTTGTCGATTTTGATTCCTTTGACGCTTTTGATTTCATGACAGATGTCACACAAAAGGGCGATGTGTATAATGTTGCAGAAAACATTGTGAAAGATGTTGACAAAGACGGTTCAATTGAAATCAACAACAGCGCCGACAAGAATGACCCGTTGAAAGACAGAACTGTCAAAGATGAAGATCAGCATGCCGAAGAGGCAGACATGATTAAACAAGATGACGCTTCCAATGAAATGGGAAAGGTTGTTGATGTGAAAACAGAGGATTTGCAACAGACAGAGAGTGTTGAAAAGAAACAAGACTCATCGCAAACAGGGGCTGAAAAACCTGCTGACGATTTTGGCGACCCATTTGCAGATTGGGGAATTGAGAGTCAAAAACAACAGAATCAGGCTATGGAAGGAAATGAAACAACAAATAAAATTGAGGCAAACACACAACCAAGCACTCCAAAGAAAAAAGCGGGAAGACCAAGAAAGGTTGTGACAGAAACAGCTCCAACAACAGCAAAACGTGGCAGAGGCAGACCTAAGAAAACAGAAACAGTTGCCGAACAACCCGCAAAGAATAAGGTTGGTCGTCCAAGAAAAACGGAAACTGCAAGCGCTTCAAAAACAAAGCCTGCCACAACAAAACAAAGCACTTCCACAGCGCCAAAAAAGAAAGCGGGCAGACCTCGCAAAATCATAAAGGAAGACACCACTAAATCAGCGCAAGAACAACCAAAGCGTGGAAGAGGTCGTCCAAGAAAGAATGACAACATTGCAGAAATCAACAAAAAACTTTCGGAAGAAGAAGAGAAGATGAATCAACTTCGTTCCAACTTGAATCAAGATTTGCAGTCGGCAATGAACGAACTTAACTCAATGCCAAATGACGACAAAAAGTCAAGAAGAGACCAGTTGATTAAGGAAATTGACCAGTTGCAAAGTGAGGCTCAACAAGTGATTGCAAACAACGAGCCAGACAGCAGGATTCAAGAAATCAATTCAAGACTTGAAGCACTTTTGGATGAAATCAAGAAACTAAACTAATGAAACGGACAAAGGTTTCAAAATTTTGAGTAAAGAAAAAAATAGTGGCAACAATTTTACCACTATTTTTTTAAATGATTGTTCAAGACCTTTTTATTAATTTAAAACTATTGGATGATTCACATTCAATTAATTTTTGGTAGATTTTAAGCGTATGCGACATAAGAGGAGTTATTCAGATTTTTTGCTTGATTGCGAGAATTTTGACAATAGAAAAAGATGCTTTCACATCTTTTCTTCTCCAATTTTAAATGTTAATTAAACTTATTTGACCTGTGGAAAGCCCATAAATCAGCAGAACCACAGAAGCAACAATCAGCATAATTCCTGCAATGAGGCTGAGCGTGAAGCCAACTTTATATTGATGAGTTTTGCAATAGGCGCCATTATACACCAATGCAAGACCTGCGAAATACATCACATAGACAACTGAAAGCAAGAGATCGAGGGTTTGAATGACATTGAAATAATACATCAAAGCAAAGAAAATTGCCAAAATTCCAAAAAGAATGCCCATGAAAAGATATCTTTTTGATGCTTTTGTTTGTTCCATAATTTTCTCCTTTTATAAAAACATTTACAATAAAACATTGACTTTTTTGATTTTTATAGTGTATGCTGTTTACAACTCAACCAAGCCGGAAAGGCAATTTCTTGTGGAAACACAGCACGGGGGGGGTGAATTTTTTGTTTTAATTGAACTTTCCAACCTTTGCACTGAGGTTATTTTTTTTGTCTGTTGCTTGAACCTTATATATTAAAATTGTAAATTTTTAGGAAAAATATGTCAAATAAAATTGACAATTTTTAAATTAAATTTGTTTTTTTAATGGGACAAAATCTTCAAAAGGTGAAAGTTTAGGCGCAGAATTGCTGATTTATGAAAGAAAATCAGGCACATAAGTTTCTGTTGCAGAGTCAAAATCTTGAACATAGCCATTTTCTAAGTCAAGATTTTGCATGTGCTCAAGTGCAAGTTTATATTCAATTGGCTTGAGTTTTTGGTTGAGCTCACTTTTTCCGTTCGGAGTGAATTGGCTCATAAGGCTGACCATTCGGTTTGGGAAATGCTGTTTGATGATGTCTAAAACTTTGATTGTGTTTTTGACATGGCCTGGCAAAACAAGATGTCTGATTATGACGCCTTGCGTAATTTGATTTTCTTGAAAGATGTCAGGCTTAAGTTGGCACATTTTGGAAATTGTGTTTGTTGCAACGGAGGAATAGTCAAGACATTTTGAAAACTTTTTTCCAAGTGCGTCATCTGCATATTTGAAGTCTGCCAAAAATACATCCACAAACGAGCTGACTTTTTCGATGTTCTCCGCTGTTTCATAACTGTTTGTGTTCCAAATCACCGGCACTTTTTTGTCAATTTTTTTGAACACTTCAATAAGCGCATCAGAAAAGTGGGTTGGGGTGATGAGGTCGATTGATGAGTGAGAGTCTTGCTTTTCTTCAATCAACTTGCAAAATTCATCAATGGAATAAGTTTTGCCAACGCCACCGCGTGAAATTTCAAAGTTTTGACAATAGTCACAACGCAAATTGCAACCAGAAAAGAAGATGGCAAGAGTTCCGCGTTTGTCTGCAAGGCAAGGCTCTTCCCACATGAAATGTTCAATCACTTTTGCAATTCGAATTGTTGATTTTTCATTGCAAAAACCAACACTTTTTTCTCTGTCCACAAGACATCCACGCGGACAAATTTGACAATTTGTTTTCATGTTCTTCTCTTTTGGTTTTGTTGATTTTGTTTAAATTTTAAATCAACAATTCCTCATTTGTCAAGAGAAATGTGCTGTGTGGAGTAGGTGGCAAAATCATCATCGTTTTTAAGATTTTGATTTCAAATTGTCTAAGAGTGAAAAAAGTTTTTAAACTTGAATGCAAAGATTTTGCCGAAAAGTGCAATCTGCGTAAAAAAAGTAAACAAATTGTTTGTTTTTTCCTGTTTTATGTGATAGAATATTAAAACAATGTGAAAAGTCGGTTTTTGGCTTTTCGTTGAATTATGATTTTAAGAGGAGAAAAATATGAGCGAAAACATCATCAAACCACATCTTGTGAAACCGATGCTTGAGAAGATTGTTTTTGAAAAATTGCAACTTCCAAACGCCAGCACAATGATCAACATCAAACCTGAGGACACAATTGATGTCAAGAAAATTGCAGAGGATGTTGTTCGTGTGACAATGGAAAGAAGACTTGAGGTCAGCCCTGCAAACATCATGAAACTTTCTGTTTCAATGAGCATCGACATCCCTGTGGATGGAATTGAATTTGGAAAACTTGCTGACCCTAAGGAATACATTCGCGCAAGCCAGCCGGTCAGAATTTTGATTTCCTACATTTCCAACATGATCACAAATCTCACCATGAACACCATTCTTGGACCAATCATCACACCACCAAACATTCAAGAATAGGAGAATTTTAAGAAAGCGTAAACGAATTAAAATCGTTGAAAATTTAAAATAAAATTAATTTATTTTTCGCAAAAGTTTGTAAATTTAAATTGAAAAAGAATTGGAAAATCACAACAATTTTTGCAATTCTTTTGTGCGGGCGTAGTACATCGGTAGTATGCGGGCTTCCCAAGCCTGAGAGACGGGTTCGATTCCCGTCGTCCGCTCCAAATTAAAAACATACCATATATTGTGTTTATAAAAAATTTGTCTGCACAATATATGGTATTTTTTATTTTTCAGGAACATTTTAGGAACATTTTATATTAAAAGATGGCTTGTTTTTCAAGGATTTCTATTAAGTTGTCTTCCTCATTTGGCATCATGTGGGCATAGGTATGTTTGTTCTATATTGCTATGTCCTAATCTTTTTGCAATTGCAACAATTGAAACTCCTTGACTGATTAAAAAGCTCACATGACTATGTCTCAAGTCATGGACACGGATGATTGGCACATTTGCTTCATTTGCTGCCCTATTCAATTGTCTCATGATGCTTGTTTAGGTAATGGTTCATCTCCTCCAAACGTAGATCTGCCCAGAGATTTTTTAGATTTTTTTAAGTCGGCTATAAGCGTAGCAAGATTTGACGGGATTTTGATTTTTCGAGTAGATGAAGAGGTTTTTGTTGTGTCAACCCAGTATTTATATCCTTTAATTTTTTTGTGGCAGTTTTATTTATGATTAATATGTTTTTATCCAAATCCCAATCATCCCAGCTTGTAGCCATAAACTCGCCACGTCTTGCTCCAGTGTAGAATAGAGCAGAGAAAAAAACTTTATATTCAAAATTTTTTACATGATCCATTACCGATTCAAATTGTTGTGGAGTCCAAATTTGCATCTCTTGTTTTGGGGTTAGATTTTTAAAATTATCAACTCGTGACATTTGATTTGGAATTTCGTAATATTTATCTGCATATTTTAGGACATTCCCAAGAATTGTCCTAATATGACTTTTGTAACTATATGAAAAGTTTTCTATTGTATTTTGCCAATTTAAAATCATTTTTGGGGTTATATCAACTACTTTTTGTTTATTGAAATAATTTAGCACATATTTTTCAGCTCTTTGTGTAAAAGTTTGATATGAGCTTTTCTTTATTCGACTTTGAACAAATGATTTGTATTCTTCATAAAGTTCTAAAAATGTTAAATCTCTGGCATCTTTCTCAAGCTTTGAATAGATTTTCGCTTCAGACATAAATTTAATATATGCATCATTAGCCTCTTTCTTTGTTGAAAAACCGCCTAATCTTTTTTGAACTTCCTTGCCTTCTTTTGTAATATATCTAAATCTAACACTTTGTGATACATTTAACCGGGTAGAACCGCATTTCTTGCATTTTCCATTTTCGTCAACAACAACATTTGATTTACAATTTTTACAATAATAATTTTTTTGAAAACTTGGCATAAATAACCTCCTTGTTAAGAGGTGCAAAAAAGTATGATTTGCATCTCATATTTCGATTTTATATTTGCAGCATTGTGTTCTTTTTGGTTGGATATGCTGGAAATACCATATTAAGAGTTAAATAAATAAGTAACAGTTTTAGAATCTAAACATCCATCCTTCTTTGCAATTACGCTAATTTTATTGTATGTCCATTCATTATATGGTAAAGACAGATTTAAAGTTTCTTCATCATTGCAACTTACATTAAAAATGTGGCTGTTTAAAAGGTCTCCATTCTCATCAAATGTTAAAACTTCCAAAACATCAAAGAAATATCCGACAAGAGATTTGTCCCCGTTGAAGTTCTCATCATAACACTGTAGGTTTATTGTTATTTCTTGCATATTCTCTTCATAAGATACCGTGCAGGAACTTATTTTTGGAGCTCTAACTTTATCAACATAGACGACTACTGCGTCTGAGCGTAGATTATTGCCTTCGTAATTTATTACGTAAAATGGTTGAGTAGATAACATATAGTCGTATTCATCTGGGAAACCATTAGGATCAGTATAAATAAAATCATCCCCATATTTTATTAATCCATCCTCCACGCGAACATTTTCGTGGGGATGGTTTTTTAATATTGTAACAGTTTGAGAGATTTCTGAGTCCAAAATATATTCTGAAGTATTGCGATACATCAAACTAAGTTTATTTTCACCTGCAGAAAAAAGTTCTCCTGGTAGTTGATAAAAATAAGTGAATGAATTTTCTTGCGATAGTTCTGACGCTTTTATAGTACATCTTTGATTGTCATTTATAAAAAATATAATATTTTCTATATATTCCTGTTGGTAGATAGGATAGCCAAGATTTACTTTCACGGTATTTGTGTCATTGTCAATATTAACGCTGGATATTGAGGGAGTGGATAGTTTCAAAGAATCAAATTCTAACACATTTGAAAATTCTGAATTTTTGTAATTCGCATCTTCGCTAATAGCCTTAACTTTAAATGAATATGACGCCAATGTGCTTGAAATATCCAAATTAACACTATTACTATATGTTGTGAAAACTTGACCATTAAGATCATATTCATATTTGGAAGCATTATCGATTGGCTCCCACGAAATTGTTCCATCTTCAAAATAAGGGGACGGAATAGAAAGTTGTGTTTGGCTTAAATTATTCTCATTATTACATCCAGAGGAGAAAATTATGATAAGTAAAGGTATTGTTAAAAGAACTAAAAAGTTAAGCCAAAATCTTCGATTTGAGAAAGTCATAGATTTAGACAGATATAACCTACATAATAACGCCAGAGGGAAGATTGTATTTGAGTGTGATTAGAGATGTTTTTGACGGATATATTGTGGCATACAAATATTCCACACATATAGATAGTAAACTTGTTGCAGACACTTTAAAACCTGCTTACAAAAACAATAAAATAGATGGAACAATTCTCCACTCAGACCAAGGCTCAACATATACAACGCTTTTGTATTACAACTTAACAAAAAAATATGGGATAACACCAAGTATGTCGAGAAAGGCAACACCACTAGACAATGCACCAGCAGAAAGTTTCTTTTCAGCATTTAAAACAGAATGTATATACCTAGAGAGACCAAAAACGATAAAAGAGGCGAAAGAATTATGCGATGAATATATTGACTTTTACAACAATGAACGTATACAATTAAAACAACAAAGTTGTCCAAACGAGATACGACAACGAAAAATTGCTAATGTTGGTTAACCAACATTAG
>CALWJY010000004.1 GCA_944381135.1 uncultured Clostridia bacterium
CATTGGACTATAACCTTGACGGAATGGAAAACGAACAAATCACTGTTGCAGAAGGGACAAAAATTGCCGACCTCACAACAAAACCGGTGGAGGGATATTCTTTTGCAGGCTGGTTCAAAGATGAAGCTTGCACGCAGAAGTATGAAGATTATGAAGTTGTGACAGCAAACTCCACAATCTTTGCAAAATATGAAATCTTGAAATTTTTGGTTTCTTTCCCAACAGGAGATGCCTTTGCGTTTGTGGACATCACAGGAGAAAGTGAAGTTGTTTCCGGCGAGGTGGAGTATGGCAGTACCATAAGTTTTAAAGTTGATTTGGAAGAAATGTATGACCAAAGCCAAATCACCGTCACTGTGAATGGTGAGACCATAACACCAAATGGTGAAGATGTTTACACAGTTGCAAACATCAAAGACAACATTGTTGTCAACATTTCGGGCGTTGAAGTCAACAGCGCAGTTGTCACCATGAACATTGATGGTGTTGAAAGTTCTCAAGAAATGGAATATGGACAATTTTTCTCCAACGATGCAATCACCTCAGACAATTCACTTGGTTGGTATACTGACGAAAACTTCACCAACCTTTTTGACCCAACCACCACACCAATCACCGAAAACATAACCCTTTTCACCAAAATGGCAACTTTGGACTGCTTAAGTTTTGCCGAACGAGACATCTCAATTCCTTCTGATATTAGTTTTAACCCAACCAATGTCAATGCAATGACTGCAACATTGACAAATCAAACCGTTGAAGAGATTGTTGTTCCTCTCACATATGGAGGAGAAGCGGTGGAGGCAATTGCAGGAGGAAGTTCTGAAGATAACGCAATTCTTCAAAGCGTATATCTTTCAAAAAATGTTAAGTACATTGCACCTAACACTTTTGAAAATTGTGTAAATTTGCAATCAATCAATTTGGAAAATGTTACTCACATTTCAAACAATGCCTTTGAAAGTTGTTCAACCTTGGATGTTGATTTTTCAAAACTGACAAATCTGCAAAGAATCGGACAGTATGCTTTTGCAGGAAGTGGAGTGACGGAGTTTAATCCAGCAAGCACACTTCAATCAGTGGGCAACTATGCTTTTTCCGCTTGTGAAAATTTGACAAAGGTTTTTCAAAATTACACTGTTTTTGGGGATGTGGATGGAATTTTTAGTGGAAGTCCAGTCAACTATATTTATATTAACACTTCAAATTATTTAAATGGATCATCTATAGGTTTTTTCTCAAATTTTTATTCTGAAGATGTGGAAGGTGTGACAGTTGTCATCGGAAAAGATGTCTCAGTTGTTAATTTGCTTGGACTTGCAACATCTTCAGGGAGTATAAACACGAATATGTTTTATCATGGATTTTCAGGATTAATTATCAAAGAGTTGATTTTTGAAGCTGACAAAGGAAATCGCACAGTTGAAATTAGAAACTTTGTTCTCAGCACGGGTTCTGACACAGTTGTTTGCGACAGTCAGGCAGTTTTGAACACCTTTCTTAAAGAGGGTGTTGACATGTATCTTTATGATGGATTTAATAGGTACGGAAAGAATGAGGTAGATTTGATTTTGTCAGATAGTGACTATTATGACCCTTCATCCACTCAAAAAACATATAATTTCTACATCAAAGACACATTGAAGGGTGCTGACACTTTGGCTGAGGCGACAAGCGGAATCAACTATGACAATGTTGTCATCACAAAAGCAGAAACTTCCGACAGAGAGGGTTATGTGAAATACACTGTCCAATATGTCAACGAAGATGGAGTCGAGCCAGACGTGAAAATTTCTGAATTTATGTGTGAAGATGAGGCAACTTTAAATTCAATTCTTACAGATGGAATCAAAATTCCTGACTATTGTGCGCTTTATGTCAAAGAAGGGACAAATGGAATTGACAGCGTTTTGACAACTCTCAACACTGACAGTGTTTCTGTTTTTGACAACTTTGAAGATTTCAGTGCATCATTCTCAGGCGTCATTAATGACGACAACCAAACGATTTTCCAACAAGTTTTTGATGCCCATGAGGGATATAAGGCATTTTTGCTGTGCAGTGTCGGTTAGTTCATCAAATTAAAAGCAATTAAAGACCTGTAATATCTTTACAGGTCTTTTTGTTTGACAAAAAGTTGTGCTTTTGGTTAAGATATTTAAATGGCGAGGGAATATGGAAATTAAACAAAAACAAAGTTGTGCCTCTGTTGAAGATTTAGTGGATGTCGAGAATGCTTCCGAAATTGTTGAGCCAATTGAGATGATTTTGTCACAAAATGATTTAGAGGAAAATGGTGTGACAATCAATTTTTGTCTTGATGGTGTGACAAGTGAAGAAATGTTGATTCCAAGAGACACAAAAATTTCTGACCTGAAACTTAAACCTTTTGAAAATTTCTATTTTGTTGGATGGTTTAAGGATGAGGCGTGCACACAAAGATATGAAGATGATGAGATTGTCACGAAATATTCCAATCTTTTTGCAAAATATCGCGCATTGACTTATGCCATCGCTTTTCCGCAAAATGAGAACCTTTCCTTTCATCGCGCCTATGCAAAAGGCGAATCACTTTGCAAGGTGGAAGTGAAACCTGGTTCAACTTTCAGATTTGTTTTGAAGAAAATTGGCAATGCGAAGAAAGGTAAAATCAAAGTTATTGCAAATGGTGTCGAGATTTTGCCAAACACAAAAGGTGTCTATGTTTTGGCAAACATCACAGGAAACATTTTGATTGATGTTGAGTATCAACAAATGAAGATATGAAAAACAAGCTTCCAAAACTTTAAATGGAAAGAAGAAAGAGAAATTGAACAAGCCAAAGCCAAACAGAAAAACAAAAATCGCTTTTTAAAAATTGCAAAATTCAACTGAGAGGGATAAATGAAAATGGAAAAGGTGTCGGTTGTTGTGCCGGTTTATAATGCAGAGAAATATTTGAAAAAATGTTTCAAGACTTTGCAAGAGCAAACATATCCAAACTTAGAATTGCTTTTTGTCAATGATGGTTCAACAGATGGCAGTGGAGAGCTTTTGGAGGAGTTTGTCAAGGAACATAAAAACGCGAGACTTATCACTCACACAGAAAATCAAGGGACATTCATTTCGAGATTTGAAGCGTTCTCGGTGTCGACAGGGAATTTTGTCACATTTTCAGATGCGGATGATGTTTTGGATAAAGATTATGTTGAAAAATCTTTAAAAGAAATCAAAAGGCTTGACTCAGATTTATTGATCAATGACTTTTTGGAATTTTCGGAGAATGTAAAACAAAACCGCATCTATGCATCAAGACTTGCAGAGAGACGAAAGAAGACTTTTGTTTCCGAAGAAAATTGTTTTGATGACTTCATGACAAATTTGGTTTTTAATCGAGCAAATATTCTTTGGGTAAAAATGATCAAATCATCAGTTGTTAAAAAAAGTCTTGATGATGCAAAGAATTTTATTCCTTATGCAAAAGGAATTTCTTGCGGAGAGGATTATCTTTTCAGCTCTTTGTTTGCTTATCATTCAAGAAAAATTGTCAATTTTCATGGACCAATCTATTATTATCGCATGCACAACAGTCAATCGGTGAATTATGACAGCAAAGAAAAACTTCTGTGGCAGACGGACAATTTTTTGAGAAGCATGAAGATGATTAAAGATTTTTTGACAGAAAAAGGAACATGTGAAAATTATGTTGAAACTTTGAAAAAGTTGATTGAAAAAAATTGCGGTTCATGGAGAGTGAAAGCAATCAAATTTAAATGTATTAAAGAATTTGACGAAATGGTCAAGAATTCTATACTTTCAGAATGAGAAATTGAGAGGTGAAGATGGTAAAGCAGAATTTGCAAGGTTGTGTTTGTATGCCAAAACTTTCAATCATAGTGCCTGTTTTTAATGCTGAAAAATTGCTTAAGCCATGCATTCAATGCTTGCTTGAACAATCATATGACAATTTGGAAGTTATTTTTGTCAATGATGGCTCAACAGATAAAAGTTTAAAAATTTTAGAGGATGCGGCAGAAAAATTGAAAAATGCGAAAATCTTCAGTCATGAGCAAAACAAAAGCTTGTTCTTGGCAAGAATTACAGGCTTGCATGTTTCAACTGGCGATTATATTGCCTTTTTGGATGCGGACGATTTTGTGGACAAAAACTTCTATGAAAAAGTTATAGAAAAAATGCTTGACACTGGTGCCGATATGTGTGTGACAGATTATGTTCGAAGGTTTTTGAAAAAAGGACAAGAAATCAATTTCAACATAAGAATGTCATTGGAGGGTTTTTCACCGAAAAAAGAAAGTTTCTTTGAATTTGTGTGCAGACAAAACAATGTCTCGTTTGATATGCCACTTTGGAATCATATCATTTCAAGAGATTTGTATGAAAAATGTCGTCAAGATTTGGAAGAAATTGCAATAAAGGCAGAGGGTCTTCTTATGGGAGAAGATAATGTTTATTGCGCAGTTTTCAACGCAAAAGCAAATAATGTTGTTGCAGAACATGATGTGAAATATCACTATTGTATGCACAACGAACAGTCAATTCAGTTTCAAAACAAAGCAAAATTTTTAAAGCAGTTTGAAAGCTCGCTTCGCAGTTATGAATTGGTTTGTGAATTTCTGAAAAAACACAACCTAATTGAAAAATATTCAGGACAACTGGAACTTTGGAAAAAAATCTATTCAAGAGATTTTCATCTTCATGCAATTAGATTAAAATGTTTGAAAGAATATTTTGATTTGATGAAAAAATATAACATATCCGAAAAATAAAAAACCCGAAAAAGTTCTCGGGTTTTTGACTTTAAAAGTTTATTTAATTTCAATGCGTTTCTTCTTTGGCATTTCTTTTTCTTCTTTTGGAATTGTGACAGTC
The DNA here is from genome assembly GCA_944381135.1 of uncultured Clostridia bacterium. GTDB lineage: Bacteria > Bacillota > Clostridia > Christensenellales > UBA1242 > Caccovivens. Next base: position 4,870 of record CALWJY010000004.1, read on the forward strand.
AAGATGCCATTTTCAAGACTGGCGTCAATGTCTTCTTCCTTGATGTCTCCAACATAGAAGCTTCTGCTGAATTGACCAAAACTTCTTTCTCTGCGAATGAAGTTTTCTTTTTTGTCATCCTTTTCTTCAAATTTGTTTTCTCTCTTTGCAGAAATTGTGAGATAGCCATTTTCAAGTTCAAGGTTGACATCTTTTTTGTCGAAGCCTGGAAGATCAATGTCAAGCACATAAGATTTGTCAATTTCCTTGACGTCTGTCTTCATGATTGAATTAAATCTTTTCATGTCCTTTCTGCTGAAAGTTGGCATGAAGTCGTCAAACCAGTCACCGAAGAAGTTGAGCGGCTCTCTGTCATCTCCTCTCAAAATTAAATCAAAATTGTCATTATGTTTCATTTTTTTAACCTCCCTGTATTGTTTTCCTCAATACGTTGACAATTATACATCAAGACTGTTAGCAATGTCAACAAAAGAGTGCCAATTTTTTAAAAATTTTTTAAATTTTTTATAAGGCCTCTAAAATACGGCGGTTTAGGTTTTTGGAAATTTAAATTCGACCCTAAATTTTTAAAATTTTTTTCTGATTGATGACTTTTTTAAACAATAAAACAAAAAAACAACCAAGTTTTTGGTTGCTTTTCAATCATGTTTAACAATTCTTAAAATTTTCTTCATCCGTTTCACAGGGATTGGAAAATTTTGTTCATAGACATGCCTGTCAACTCTTAAAACTTCAGCCTGACAAATTTTTTCTTCTTTTCCAAGTGGAATTTCAACAATGTTGCCAATGTCAAGTTCTTTGAATGGCGAGATTGTCCAAACAATTTCCCCAGAAAAAGTCCCGTCCAAAACTTTTAGTTTTGCAAAGTCAAAGAAGTCATATTCTTTCATTGTTCCGCCAGCGGTTGAATGAATCATAATCTTTCTCCTTTTTTATGCACTCCAATATTTATCTGTTTTCCCAAATTTTTCCTCTTGTCTGTTTCTGCCAATCACAAACGCCCCTTTCGAAACACTTTCGGTCACAATTGTGCCTGCACAAATATAGCTGTCATTTTCAATCGACACAGGAGCAATAAGATTGCAATTCGAACCAATAAACACATGGTCTCCAACCTTTGTCATGTGTTTTTCTTTCCCGTCATAGTTGACAAAAACCACACTACATCCAATGTTGCACCTGTTTCCAATCACTGCATCTCCAACATACGTGAAGTGTTTCACCTTGTTGCTTTCCCCAAGAACAGACCTTTTGATTTCGACATAGTTTCCAATTATGCAATTCTTCCCAATTGTGCTTTTTTGGCTTATGTGAGAAAATGGACCAATTTGACAGTTGTCATTTACATCTGAATCTGTGATGACAGAATTGTGGATGGAGCAGTTTTTTCTGATTATGCTGTTTGAGATGAAATTGTTTGGAAGAAGAGTGACCCCATCTTCAATTTCGGTGTTCCCCTCAAGATGATTGTTTTCATAGATTGTCACATTTTTTCCAATCTTCACATTTTTTCCAATAAAACAACTTTTCTTGTTAATAAAATTTGCCATATTTTCCTCTAATATATATTATATACATTTTTGTGAAAAGAACAAAGTAAATCACCTTAAGTAGCTCAAAAGCCGACATCAAGGAAATTCTGGTACAAAAATTATCAAGATTTTTGATATAAATATTTATGAATGTATTTAAATTTATTTGACAAATCCTTTTTTGCCTTATAATATTTTTGTATAATTTTAAACATAAAAAACAAAACAAAAGAAAAGGAGAAAAACATGGCAAAAGAACTTTCAAAAGTGGCAAAAATTGCAATTGGTGTTGTTGCAGGTGTGACTGCAACCACTGCAATTGTTGTGCCAACAACAATTGTGATGATAAGAAGAGGGGAAGAAGACAGTGGCTACAGCATAACATTGGACTATAACCTTGACGGAATGGAAAACGAACAAATCACTGTTGCAGAAGGGACAAAAATTGCCGACCTCACAACAAAACCGGTGGAG
>CALWJY010000005.1 GCA_944381135.1 uncultured Clostridia bacterium
TGTTGATATGGAATATGTTTCAATGGAGACCTATTTGACCAATGGCACTGACAGAATTGAAACGGGTGGAGGTTTTACAATCTCAATTTACGGAAGTCTTGGGGACGAATATGACCTTGTGTTTGAACTGACAAACAGCCTTGGACAAACATTGACAAAAACCTTTCATGTCTTTGTGAAAATTTGAGGATTATAAAAAAAACAAAACACATTATATAAAAAATAATGTGTTTTTTCTTATATTTATATCAAATCATCAATCTTGTTTTTTGCCACAATGTCTGCAAAAAACTGAATCTGCATCAATTTCTTTTCCACAATGTTTGCAGAATTTGGTGTCTTTTAAACCATTTTTCACCGCCTTTGCAGTCTTTGTGATTGCATTCTGAGAAATGTCTGCGCTCGTGTCGGCGATCTCCGACAAGTCTTCTTTGTTTTCATTCATAACATATTTTTGCGTTTTTATTGCCACTCTTTGAATTGCTGGAGTAAAAGACCAAATTGCTGTCACCAATGAAAAAATTAAGCAAACTCCTCCACCAAAGCATAGTCCCATTTTCTGTTGACTTGACCCGAACCATCCATCATCACTCATTTCTGGAACATTCACACAAAGCCCAACAATTAAAAGCGACAAGCCCACAACAGCCAGAACAATTGAGACAATTCTCATAATCAGAAAGATTTTGGGTAGTTTGTTTTGTTTTCCATCAACTTTTTCATTTTGGTTGTTTTTCATATCCACACCTCCAATTTTTCAGTTTCCATTTTTATTATATATCACAAACTTAATTTTCGCAATTAAAACTGCACTCAAAAAACAATTTACAACATTTTTCCAGCTCTTGAATGTCAGCAGGGTTCAGCATTTCAATTGCCGAATGCATTGCAAGTTGGCTTATTCCAACATCCAACGCATTCATATGCAGTTGGCAACTTGAAATAAGTCCCAATGTGCTTCCACAACTCAAATCGGAATTGCAATAAAAATCTTGAAATTTAACATCATTTTTGCTGAGAAGATTTTTCAAAAGTGCAGAAGAAAAACCATCTGTGGAATAGTTCTGATGATGTTTGATGACAACGCCTTCGCCCATGCGAACTTTGTTTATAGGGTCGCTCTTCTCTGGATGTGCCGGATGAACTGTATGTGCATTGTCAATCGACAAAATCATACCCTTTTCACATGCTTTATGAAAATCTGCTCTTGTAAATCCCAAAGCCTCGTTAAGTGTTTCCAAAACTGCCTGCAAAAATGATGAACCTGCGCCTTGCTTTGTTGCGCTTCCAATTTCTTCGTTGTCAAAACAGCACGCCACTGCCACACCTTTTGGTTTGCTTGTCAAAATGGACTTGATCACGCTGAAAGTGCTTGCAAGATTGTCCAGTAGGAGGAATATTAAAAAATTTATGAATGACAATAAAAACAGAACATTAGAATTGATGAAAAATCTTCCAGAGGAAATGATTGAGGAATATGAATTTGGAAATTTTTTGCCATATAAAAAACAAACCATAAAAACAATGCTAAATTTTTTCAAAAGAAAACTTGGCTCAACAATATCGTGTGAAACTCTTGGTTATACAAAGGAAATTTTAGATGAGATTGATTCTTTCTATAACACATTGGAAAAAAATCATGTGATTTAAAGTTCAAAACAAATAAAAATAATATCATTTTTTTCACATTGTTTTTGCATCAACCAATTAAAAGATTTAGATACTTTTTACGCTATATTTCCCTCGTCAGAAAATATTTTTAGGCTTTTCTTATGATTTCAGATTTAAAAAATTTCTCTTGAAATTCTGTTAATGCTCTTATTTGGTCGTCAGTATAGTTTTTCCCCTCTTGCATAACCACCAACTTGTCGTCATCGTCGTCAATTCTATGGATAATTGCAACCACAACACCTTCAAACTCGTCAAGTGGTTTATGCTCACCCAAAACATAAGCATCCAATTCCTCTCCGTCTCCAGAGGTGGTGTTTGGAATATATCCATAATTTACAGGATATATAAAACTATGTTTGGGATGTTTGCTGCCCATTGGTCTGTCCATCACAACTTTAACTTTCTTTCCTAAAAAACTTTTGCTTTCCACGCAAAACCTCCTTTTTTGTTTCTATATGTTTATGTATCGACTAATAACAAAGATTTTTTCTCATTTTTGATTTTGTGATATCTTATTTTTTGATTAAATCAAAACAAACAAAAACAATCAAACTTTGATTTCTCAATCGCACTTTTGCTTTTTCGGAAATTAAAACATTCAAAAGACTCTTTCTTTTTCACCACTTTGACTTGTTCTTGGTTCTGTCATAAAAGTCCTAAAATGAGGCGTCCAATCAATTGTATAAGATCTTCCTTCTAATTCTATTTCATTCCAAGCATGGTGTCTTCCTTTAAATTCTTCTTGCAAAACATTATCGTCAGTTCCTGTAACATATTTACATTCTATTCCTAACAATGAATATACATCTTTCATAGCCAATGATATACTCTCGCATACTCCTTTGCCACAAAGAATAGCATACTTTTCGCTTCTCCAAAACTTACCATTTTGATATAAATATTCTTTATTTATAAAAGTTCCATCTTGCTTTTTTTCTGACAAAATGCTTGGGTCATATTCAATGTTGTCACAAAACCATTCATAAACTTTTTTAACTAAATCTATTTCCGATTGATTTAAAGAATCTTTTTTTACATATTCAACAATTTCTTGTAATTTTTTTTGATACTCTTTTTCAAGTTCGTCTCTATATTTTTTTGCCTCTTCATTTATTATTGGTTTACTTTTAATTACAAATGTCATTAATCCTTCTCCTTAAAAGACCTTTTGTTGCGTATGTTTGGTGCTCCCGTCAGGATTCGAACCCGAACAAATGGTTCCGAAGACCATTGTGCTGTCCATTACACCACGAGAGCATAACTATGTTTTATTTGTTTTATCGAACTTGCAAAGGCGGAAAAAGTTTAATAAGTGGGAAGTGGCACATTTTTTTCTCGTTGAAGAAATTTCGTATACAAGAAAACAAATTCAATCTTGAAGAACTTGCGAAGGCTTTGTGCTTAACCACTTAAAAAAATATATCATTTTCAATTAAATTTGTCAAATTTTTTGCAAACATATAAGTTTGCTTGCTTTTTTTATGATTTCTGTTTAAAATATTCTTAAAAGTGATTTGCTTTTGCAATAAACATTTTAAGGTGGGTGTATGAAAAAAAAGTCTAAGTCTTTCATAATTTCAGTGATTATCTTTGCAATTTTGGGCTATGCGTGCGGTGTTGCAATTCACTACTTCACACAAAATCCACAAAGTTTCACAGATTCGCTTGTTGTTGACTATGCTTGGGTTGGCTTGGCAATTGGCGTTTGTCTTGGGTTTGCTTTCTATTTCTTCACAAAACCAAAGAAGAGTTCTGTTGGAGAATCAAAGGGCAAAACAGCCGGTGGGCAAGAAATGGACTTAACCTATGACGCAAAATGGCTTCAGCCAAACGAAATTGGAAACGACCCTGCCCTCATTTCAACCACTTGGGCACAACTTCCATCCTTGAAAAAAACTGGCGTTGTTTTCCGAAACACAATTGAGGGTGGAAAATATAAAATCGGCATGAAAGATGAATATCACTGCCTCATCATCGGAACAACTGCTTCCGGAAAAACTTCGCTTGTGCTTGTGCCATCCATTCGAATTTATGCCCATTCTGGCGAAAAGCCATGCATGGTGATTTCTGACCCAAAAGGAGAGCTCTACACCAAAACCAGCAGAATCATGGAAGATGAGGGCTATCGGGTTTTGACACTCAATCTTCGCGACGCATTCTCTTCAACGCGTTGGAACCCAATGGAACACGCCTTTGACCTCTATCATAAAGGCAAAAACTGCCGAAACAACATCAAAAAATGCTCCAACGGCACAAAGCCAAGAGAGGCAGGATATAAAGAAATTCCGGGCGAGAAATATGGACAAGAGTGGTTTGGTTTTGAGGGCGTGGCATATCCAAATGAAGACTCTCTTCGCGTGGCTGTTGCAAGTGCCGAGCAGGTCTATTGCGACCAAGCACAAAACGAACTTCGCGAAATCTGCAACACAATTGCACCAAAATCTAAAGCACAAGATCCAACTTGGGAAGAGGGCGCGCAAGATTATTTGTATGGATGCGCGCTTGCCATGCTTGAGGACAGTTTAAATCCAGAACTTGGCATGACCAAAGAAAAGTTCAATTTCTATAATCTCTATAAAATTGCCACATTCCGTGACCCAGATGCTGATGCACCATTTGAGACTGTGAGAAAATATTTGCTTCAAGGCAGAAATGAAGCAACATCAAATGTTCCAAACCTCACCTCAGCCGTCATCAACAATGCTCCAAACACCACAAAATCATACATCGGTGTTTTGAACGGCAAAATTTCTTTCATGAACGACATCGGAATTTCATATCTGACCTCTCAAAGCGACATCAATTTCGACGACTTCACAAGTGTGCCAACAGTGTTCTACCTCATCATTCCAGACGACAGAGAAGAGCGTCACAACTTGGCAATTTTGTGTCTGTCACAACTTTACAAAAGGCTTGTGGACAAAGCAAATTCGTATAAAGACGGAAAACTTCCAAAGCATGTCTATTTCATCTTGGAAGAGTTCGGAAATTTGCCACCAATTCCAAAATTCGACAGCATGATCACTGTTTCTCGTGGACGAAACATCTTGTATGAACTTGCCGTTCAGTCCTACACCCAACTTGAAACAAAATATGGTGCGGACGCTTCCAAAACAATTTTGGGCAACTGCAACGCACAAATCTACATCGGAACGGATGACCAGCCAACGCGTGAAAGTTTCTCAAAACTTTGCGGTGAAGTTCAACTTTTGCACCAAGAAACCAGCGTTTCAAAATCGGATAAGGATAAAGACGGCAAAAACACCAGCACAAGCACACAACGCACCACCCGAGCCCTCATCACACCATACGAACTTGGACAGATTGAACGCGGAACTGTCATTGTCAAACTTTTCAGGTCCAATCCAATGAGATTGAAACTGACACCATACTATCAAACACCATTCTTCTACACCAAGGATGCCGAACAACCAATTGGCATCATGAAGAGTTTGGACACACAGAAAGTTTACTATGACATCAAAATGCGCAACAAGAAAGTGCTGAAATCTTCCAACCCGTTTGATTTTTGATGAAAGTCCTTAAGGCAAACTTAAGCAAACAAAAACCAAATCACCACGAGATGTGGTGATTTTTTTCGCCAATTTTTTGCCATATGAAATTAACAAAATTTCACACAATTTTTCCCTCAATCATAAAAAAGCATATGGAAAATTTGTATGATGATGAACTTTTACCTGAAAATTTTGAGCAGATTGCAAAAGCATATTCAAAATCTCTAAAAAACAAGGGTTTTGTTTTCATAAGGCTTGAGGAGGAAGAGTTTTATTTGCTTCTAAGTGAAATTTATGTCATCTTTGCCAAGATGAAAGCCTGCCTCTTTCGACTGAAAGGTCATCTTGACGCCAAACTTTTGAATGAGAAAATTGAATGCTCTATACAATCGCTCAAAGAAAAATTTGGAAACAAAAAAACACACAAATTTGTGTGCATTGAAGACGAAAATCAAGCATTTTTGACACTTGTTTCGTTGGAAAATATGCTCATCATCAAACTTATGCTTCTTTCCATCAAAAGTGGCGAATTGGAAGTTTGCAACAACATCATCACCGCAATTTCTGGAGTTTTTGCCGAAAGTTTTTCTTGTGAAGGTTTTAGAATTGACAACTTCCAAAATTTTGATGAATAAAAATTTAAACTTTTTGCCAACAAGAAAAGTTTCAAAACAATACAGTTCAATTTGTGCCTAACTAACCAAAAAGTCTCGAACATTTGAAACGCTTTTCATCATGGCATTTAGATACACCCTGTTCTTCTCTGGAGAATAATATGACGCCTTGTTTCCAATTTGAATGAGATTTTTTGGATTGATTTTAAGTTCGTCCACAATGCCCTCACAAATAAGGTTGGAAATCACCATAAGTGCATTGTCTTTGTTGATGTTTCCACGCCTCATAGCCCTTGTCAAAACATAGTCATCATTGATGATTTGATTGAGCGCAGGGTTAAGGAAAAATTCCATTTTTTCAAGGGCAAATTCGTTGCCATTAGCCCCTGCCAAAATTTGCCACGACATATAGAAATCATAGTTGGGAGCCAATTTCCCTTGAACGCCTTTATTGAAAAAATATGCCACACAGTCTTGTGCCACACAATCACCCGACAGGGCTTTGGTGCATAGTTCAGTGAAAACATCATCAAATTTGTTTTTGTCAACACTGTCAAAAACTTCACGGCGATATTTCACAAAACCATCAAACGCCTTTTGCCTTTTTGTAAAATCTTTATAATCCATTTCAACCTCGTTTAAGAAAATTATATATAAAACTGTAAAAAAAAACAAACAAAAGAGGCTTCTTTTTGAAATTTTTAACCTGTCAGAAAATTTAATCATCAAACATTCTTTGTCATTCTAAGCCACGAGCAAAGCGAGTGTGTCGAAGAATCTCAAAAGACCCGACGGACTTCGCTTAGGATGTCGCGCCCACGACGCTTTTAGTTGTCATAGATGTTTATCCATACCGCTTAACCCAAACCACCACTCATTCTGAGCCAGATGTAAGGCTTTTTTAAATTTTAACAAAAACAATTCTATAGACTTTTTGCAATAAAAAAATCAAAAATTACGCGCAAGTCTTATGTTTTCGCAAAGCCTATTTTGAACTTTTATTTTCATTGTTTTTACTTAAATTTGTTTTTTGGACATCTTCAAATTTTGAGACTTTTTCTTTTTTTGCAACAATATACACATCCGCAATTGTGATTTCAACCATTGGAATTGCCACAAAAATGACTGCAATAAGACTTGCAAGTACGATGAATATGATGTAGTATGTGGCAGAGACATCCAAAAATAAATCAAAAAGCAAAATCACACAAAACATAAGTGACGCAACAATGCAAACCGACGCAAGAGCCAAAAGAAAATAGAAAAGAAGCGTCAATCTGTGACCTTTGACAAATTCTTTGCTCAGCATCAAGATTGACTTCACGTCCATATTTGTGGATTCAAACAAAATTATGCTTGTGAAAGCATAGTTCAACATGACAACAACACCTGGCACAATCAAAAGGCAAAGTCCGAAAATTGTCAAAATCATTTTGATGGCGAAAATGCAAAACGCTTTGATAAATTTTTTGAAAGTTGTGAAAATCTCTTCAAACTGACACTTTTGCCCGCACTCTTTTTTATAGACAAATCCGCCAAGACCAATTTCAAGATAGATGAACACCAAAACGGGCAAAGCAAAACTGACCATCGGAATGAATGCCGAAAGAAAAACTGCAAAAAGCACAATCAGGTTTGCCAAAATTAAGTCATCCAAACTTCGATATACTTTTGCTTTTTGCTTCATCATCAAATCATTCATTCTTGCAATTTCATCCAAAGTTTGTGGAAAATTCACTCCATTTGCAATCTTTTCGATGCCCTTTTGCAAGGAATTTTTGTTGTCATCTTTTTTCATGGTTGAATTATTGACAAATTTTCAAGTTTTATAATTCAAAACAAATGCCAAACCAAATCGTAAAGATTGAATATGTTAAAATCAATTGAAAATTCTAATTTATGCCGACCATAAAAGAGTTAAATTGGCAAATCATTTTTTAAACTGACTTATAAAAAAAGTGGAGAAAAATCATTCCACTTTTTAATTATTATTTTCAAACCTGCGAGTTCTTGCAAATTTTGTATTTGCAAATTTTCAAAATTCAAACTTAATTTTCTTATAGAATTGGTGAAAAAAGTCTGAAAATTGCTTGTAAAAATTTTGTCATCCACTTTTTGCGCTTAAAATAGTTTAAATCTGCTTGCTGGCTTTGCTCCAAATCTGTTGCAAAAATTTTTCGATATTCTGCATTCAATTCTTTGGAATACATAATCACGGTGTCCTCAAAATTTAAGCTGAAAGAGCGGTTGTCCAAATTGCAAGTGCCAATTGAAAGTTTGTCATCATCCACCACAATCACTTTGCTGTGCATGAAACCGTCATACAAAAACACTTCCGTACCAAGTTCAACAAATTCTTTGAGATAGGAGAGTGAAACCATGAAAATTGTGCGATAGTCCGGTTTTGACGGGATGATGATTTTCACTTTCACTCCGCTTGCAAGCGCGATTCTAAGTGCAGTGGAAAAAGATTCGTCCGGCACAAAATATGGTGTCTGAATCAGCACGCTTTTTTCGGCATTGGTGATAAGTTTGATGAATGCCTCTTTGATGGTTGGCACAGGGCTGTCTGGACCTGATGTCAAAACTTGCAAGAAAGTGTAGCCCAAAGTTTTAGGTTTTGGAAACAAACCCTCATCGTTATAGAACTTGGCTGTGTAGTTTTCTTTTTTGACATATCTCCAATCGTTCAAAAAAGCATTTTGAAGTGCGTAAACGCCCGTCCCCTCAATTCTGACATTTGCATCTCGCCAAGGCGAAACTCTTTTCTTCTTTCCAATGTGGTCATCACGGATGTTTGTTCCGCCTGTGTAGGCAATCTTCCCATCAATCACTACAATTTTTTTATGGTTGCGATAGTTCATCTTGAGGTTAATCAAACGAATATGCGCAAATGGTGGAAAAAATTCTGCAACCTCGCCTCCCGCTTTTTTGAGTTTGCGGAAAAAACGTCTCGGAGCGCGATGAGAGCCAACGCTGTCATAGATGAAACGCACTTTGACACCCTCTTTTGCTTTTTTGATGAGAAGATTCATCACTTTTTTTCCAGTTTCATCGTCAGCAAAAATGTAATATTCCATATTGATGCTTTTCTTCGCGTTTTCAAGGTCAACAAGAAGTGCCTTAAGTTTGTCCTCACCCCAACAGAAAATTTTGACATCATTGAATGGGTAAAGGATGCTGCCATAGTTATAGCAACACTTAATCACCCCTTCGTCCTGTTTTGTGAACTCTTTGACAAGGTCGTCATTTGAAGAAAGAAACTCTGTGATTGCCTCGTCATATTCCACTTCATAGAGTCTGTGGTTGGCAATCATGCGCTTGACACGAATTGACAATCCGCTTCCAAAAACGATGTAGAACAAATATCCAACAATTGGAAGAAATGTCAAAACGGTCATCCAACTGATGATGCTGGAAAGTTTCTTCCTTTCAAAGAAAACCATTGAAATGAACAGAAGGAAGTTTATGGTGATGTAGGCAATAAAGACCCAAAACCAAGCATTCATTTTTCACCTCATTTTTCGTTCTGTCAAAATTTTTGTTTATTTTTGTATGTTGTGTTTATTTAATGTTTTCACATTATTTTATGCTTATGGCATGTTGACAATCACCTTATGGAACGAATAAGTTGTCACACCGCCACTTGTGCTTGATGTGCGAATGAGGAAAGTGTAGGAAGAGTTTTCTCCAACAGTGAAGGAAACTCCGCCTTCTGCTTCCGTGTCCACAACATTCATTGTGTTGTTGCTTGAAACATAGACAGCATAAATGTTGTTTATTCCCGTCAATTTTCCATAAACATTGCTCCATGTGAACGCTCCATTTTCAATATCCGCCGTCTCAAGTGTGATTGTTTGCGTGTTTGAAACAAGGTCTACACCCGTATATCCGTCCAAAATATTGAAAGTGATGTCAAACAGATAGTATGTGTCGCCAACACAAACATAATATGTTCTTGCCGGCTGATTTTCTTGCAAGTCCATTGAATTGATTTGTGCAAGCGAGTTGCCATTCAAAACATAGTAAGTTATGAAATCGTCTGTTCCAGCCCCAACTGCTTCTCGAACAAAAGCATTCATATTTGAGAACTCAAACGCGCTTGATGGTTGCATTGCAACATCAAGAGAAAATCTTCCATTTTCAGCACCCACATTTTCAGTGTAGGAATAGAAAGTCATGTTGATTGTGGTGAATGCTGGAGTCCCACTCTCTGTTGCGCGGTATGTTGCAAGAAATCTTCCTTGATATGCATTGCCTGTAAGTCCAAGATTTCCAACAGTCGTCAAGTTGCCATTGTTTGCATATGCTTGAAGTGTGAAGAATGCGCCCTCTGGAATTTCTTCAGCGCCCGAACCTGACATATTTATGTTGTTTTCAATCTGAAGTCCCAATGCATTTTTGACAGCCTCATATACATCCTCTTGGCTTATTCCACCATCTGTCAAAGGCGCATATGCACTCAGGCTTTCACCCGTTCCGGACTGAACAATCTTGAATGTGACTTCATAATAGCGCAATTCTGAAACTGTCTCTTCATAACTGTTTTCATAGGTGTCAAGAACCAAATAATATCCCGTCACAACAGTGCCATAACCACGATTGATTGTTTCAGTTGATTGTTCTGTTATGGAAGTGATTGAGTTGTTTGTGCCTCTTGCAATTCGATAGATGCGGTATGAGTGCTCAAAACCATCTTCTACTGAGCTTATGAGGTTGTATAAGTTGTATCCCTCACCTTGCAATAGCGCAACAGATTTATAGATTGTTTCTCCGCCGTAAGCAAAGAAATGAGCATTGACAATTTGTTGTGTGTTTGCCTCAGTGTCAAACACCAAATATGTGTTGTTGAACACTCCATCGCCAGTTGCTGTGAATTCTGTCACTTGTTGTGTGGTGCTGTCACTTCCAAGAAGCCACCATTCTTCGCCAACTCCTGCCAAACTTTGTGTGTTCGTTTCGTTTCTGTTGATCAAATAGTAGTTGTTTTGTGTTTCTCCCGAACCGCTGTCGTCATAGACAAGCACTGTGAAACGGAATGCTAAGATTTCTGGAGTCGAACCATTTCTTCCTGTCATGACAACATAAACCTCACGTGTGCCAACAGTGTCAAATGTCCAAGAATTTAGATTGTTTGAAGTGTGATATGTGGAAATTTCTGTTTCAGTTCCAATCCCAACAATATGATAGGTTTTGTTGTAATAGTCTCCGAAATTCAATGATGCAGAATCATCAAATAAGTCATGAAGATTAAGCGTTCCACCAACCGCACAAGAATATGTGGTTGTGATTTCTGAGAAACTTGAAATTTGCGTCAAACTCGCTCCATAAAGAGTGTAATCCTTTGGAACCGTGATGATGTTGTGAACTCCATCAATTGTGTTGTAATAAACTCCTTCACCCGTTGTTACTCCTGAAGCGGAGGAAGTTTCAAGGCGAATTGTGAATGGGGTTTGATTAAGCAAGATGTCGGTGTCATCATCTTCAAATTGACCATTAAAGCCACCAACTTTCATGTAGATTCTCACATTGATGTAGCCTGTCTCTGTTTCAAACGCACCAGTTGTAATCATTCCGTTTTCGTCGATGAATGCAGATGCGCCTGATGTTGAGATGACTTCAAATCGGAATTGATGAAGATTTGCAATTTGATCTGTGAAATTAATCATATAAGCATCGCGATCATTCCATACACCAGGAGTCAATTTAATTTCACTTGCCCATTTGTCAAGAGTTATGATGTAATATTCATCTGTTCCATTTGAAACTGTGTAATAATCTTCACTTCCAACAAGAATTGAATTGTCATTTGAAGCTTCTGCACCAGTAAATCTTGGATATACATGGAATGTTTGTGAGAAACGATAGAACTCTCCGTTTGCATTATATAAGAAATAAATCTCTTCGCTCTTATAGTTTGTGCCCGGCACGCATTCGTCAACGTCTTCAATGTTCATTTGAAGTCTTCCGCTCGTCAACGTTGCAATTCGGCCACTCGATTCAAACACTGTCTTTGTCCTTTCGTCACTTCCCTCTGGTCTTGAGATTTCAATGGAATTGCCTGCATCGCTAAGTGTTGTGTTGTATAAAATTGAAACATCAAGATTGTCTTCCGTTGTGACATCTCTTCCACCAATTTGATGTTCAAGAACATAGACATAGAATGTATTATTTGTCTCCAAATTTTGTTCAAGTCCAACAATTGCATCTGAAATGCTGTAATAGAACGTTGATGCGTAAGAATTGCTGTTTGTGACTGTGATGACATTTGCATCCAATGTCACATCTCCAACCGTCATTGTTGTGTTTCCTTCTTCATCAACTGCAAAGCCTGACACTGCGCTGTTGTGTACAACAAACGAAATGCTTTCTTGTGGTTGCAACTTGACTTCAAGGGTGTCATTATAGATTTCTGCACCTGATGGAGCCTTGTCGCCAACATTTTCTCCATCCGTCATGTCTGTTGTGAAACTTGGAGTGTCGGACTCTCGAACAATTGTCACATTTTGATATAGTGTGTGAGTGTTGCCCGTTTCATCTTCCAAATCAACTCTCATCACAACATCTGAAATTGTGTTTCCTCTGCCAAACAAAATTCCGTCAAAGTTTGGAACTGTGAATGTGTTGCCTTCGCTTTCTTCAACTCCAACAACTTGCGTTAAGTCTGATTCAATAAACACATATTCATCGTCCGTGATAAGTTTTGCACCATCCCAACTTGATCCAGCATCTTCAACTGTTGCAGTTTCTCTCTCTGCCCCATCAATGTAAAATGAAACTTCTTTCACATATATTTGGTCAACTGTTGAATGATAGTCATATCCACCCGTTGTGCCTTCTCGACTAAGCGAATTTTCATCATATGCCATAACATTTGCAACATTGATTCCATAAGCAGAAATTCCTCTCAAAGTCACTTCAACAACATCATCATCTGTTCCAAAACCTAAGTCTTCAAAATTTGGTCTGCTCACATTGCCAAGAACATAATTTTGCCTTAAAGTGATTTCACCCGGCTTATTTATGTGAGTTAAATCAGAATCGCTGTAAACAGCCCTATATCTTCCCAAACTTGTTGCACTGATGTCAGATTTAAGTTGGATCAAAAATTGGATGTCTGCTTCTTCCAACACATCCTGTGTGATTGTAAACTCGGCATCAGTGTCTTCTCCATCTGCTCCAATCTTCGTCCAGTCGCCAGCAGTTTCGTCTTCGACAATGTCAATGGAGTATGTGGAGTCTTCTGATGTGTCGATTGTTCGATAAATCACATCACCTGAATTGAGATTTGCTGTGCCATCACCATAAGCAAGAGTTGCTCTGATTTGAACCGAACTGATGATGTCGCTCCTATCAGAACTTGATGTGCCAATGCCATCTTCCACATTAATTTTGATGTTGTTCATATAGGCATAGTCTGGTTCGCCCTCGCCGTTGTTTTGGTCATATTTTGTATATTTGAATGATTCATATGAAATGTAGCCATATGATTGTTCTGGAGTCATGGTTGTGTATTGTGCACCAAACACAATTTGAGAACCTTCACTTATTCTTGTTGTGCTGATTGCTTCAATTTCAGGGTTGTCTTCTGAAACAATGGTGAAATAGAATCTTCCCTTAAAACCAAAGTTGTCGGTGAAGTCGACAAAGAAATGTTTTTCACCCAAAGCAAGTCTTCCAGGAACAGTTAGACTCAATACGCTTGCATTGGAAGAATTTGAATATTGATATCCAAGTTTGGTGTATTCAATGTCAGGATCACTGCTTCCCGATCCAGATGTCGTATATATTGGCTCCCAATCGGTGTCAGTGAACGCGCCTCTGCTGTCAGAACCAATCTCGTCCACAAGACCCCTATTTTTTCCATTAAATAATGTCCACTCATTGTATTCAATGCTGTTTGCACTGTCAATCTGATTGAATGTGTAGGTGTATGAGAAGTTGTTTGCCGAGCTTGTTGCACTGCCTCTCATATATGTATTGATGACAGTGTCATCACCTGTCGAAGAACCAAACAAATTGAATGTATAGATGCCACCATCCAAGTTTGAAGTGTGGATTTGATATGGATTGTCAACATTGCTTGCATATGATTGCACTCCATTTGTGTGACTGTTGTTGCTTGCAACTGTTGCCGTGCCTGTGCCCGCATATTGCTTGAAGGTTATGGTTGAATAGTCAGTTGAGCTTGCAGAGGTTGAAGATGCATCTTGTGTTGTGATGACCTTAAACAAGATGTTGTGAGATGTTGAAACTGTTTCTCCATTGCTCAAAACAACCGAATATGTCAACTTCATCATGACATAGTTTCCATCGTTGTTTGCACCTTGTGCCCAAATTGTCCAATCTGTTGCGCGATCACTTGACGGAGTGTCTGTGCCTTGTGCGGTCAAGACGATGTAGTTGTAGGTGTTATTTCCCGGAGCAATGTCATTGATGTCATCTCCTTCATACAAAGCACCATCTCCATATGCTCTTGGCACAAGTCCAGTGTGGAATTTGTATGTTTCGCCCGAAGTTGCGTTTGTGAATGTTCTGTCAAGCAAATATTCATGCAACTCTCCCGCCGCCTGTGCAAGCTTCAGTCCTGCTGAATCATCACCATAGTGTCCTTCGCTTGAGTCATCAATTGCAACCGGCAAAGTTGAAAAACCATATTGTTGCAAAGTGATTCTTCCACCAGAAGTTGCCATGGTTTCAGCCGTGTAGAGTTGTCCTGTTCTTGACGACCTTATTCCAAATTCTTCAAACGAAAGAAGTGTTGGATGTGTTGCCCCGTTGTTTTGAGCAACAATTTCTTGTGTGTATGGAATTGCATTGCTGAATGTGTCAGCGTTGTTGGCAACATCAAAATCAAGTCTCATCACAAAACTATAGGTGTTTGTGGTGTCAACAGGGTTTTCATCTCCAACTTTGATGTAAAGTCGAATTGTCTGTTGATTGTCAAGCGAAGAACTTGAAAGTTGATATGTGCTGAGGTTTGCATAAATTGCTTCACCTGTTGTTGATGTGTTGTATTGCACTGAAACGCCATCGATTGTGATTGGTGTGCCATCATAATAGATTGTCACAACACGAGACGTCAAGTTTGGAATAATTTGGAAATATGTCCCCATTTCTTCGTCTGAAATGCGAGAGCTTTCCACAACATCTCCAAGCGCCCCTTCTGCTGTCAATTGACGAGATGTGTATGTGCCAACATATTCAAACCCCACAAGAGATTCTCCCAAATCTATGTTGGTTGGACTTTCATTTGCATTGCCCGAGATTGTGAAAATTCTTGTTGTTGCCGGATTCGTGGAATCAACAAACTTGACATAGTATGTTCCGCCCGTTCTGATTTGATAGTTCAAAATTCTGTTTGTTGCAAAAATTGTCTGTTCGGTGTTTGACGCAACATCTTCTGCATAGATTGTTTCAACTGATCCATTCATGTTTGGTGCATATGTTCTTAAAAGGACATTTCCACCTTGAACAACTGTCACGGTGTAGTTCATCCAAATTGAATTGACTGTGATGAGAAATGTGATTTGTGCCTCTGATGTTCCACTTGCAAGCGTGAAAGTGAAGTTGTCAGTAAGATCGGTGACAGTGTTTTCAACTGGATTGTCCGGATCGGTGTTGAGGTTGACATTTGCAAAAATGGTTGCATTGTTTAAAATTGATTCACTTGTGAAATTGCCAATAGATGCAACATTAAGCGTCAGTCCTGCAGACATACTTGCAATTGAAACAGACCAATTTTGAATCTTAACCGAGGTTGTTGTATCTACAGTTCCACCATTTTGGGCAGTGATGCTGACTCTGTCTCCACTTGCAAGCAAAGCATTGGTTGAGAAGAAGTTTTCAATCACACCCGAGGAATATTGTTCATTTGATTGCTGCGTTGTGCCGACATATTCCGTGTTGACATTTCCATTTCCGTCAGGATTTGGATAGTTGATTTGTGCGTTGATGTTTGGCACAATTGTGTATGAATATGTCATGTTGACAGTGAAAATTTCTTTGTCACCGAAAAGGCATGCCACAACATAGTTTTGTCTTTGACTTTCACGCTTGTTTACATCATCTATGTTGAATGTTGCGGAAAATCGTGGCGTCAATGTTGTGGTTTCAGAATATGAGAATAAAGATGTTTCATCTCCATCTTCTGCATCGCCTGTTTGCTCGTTTTCCGTCCTAAACTCAAAAGTGTTTGAACCAACATCAGCAAATGCTGAAATTCTGTTTGAGATGTCTGACATGTTGATGGTGTATTCTTGCCCATCAAACATGGCATTTTGTCGAGCATAAGAATATGTTGTTGTCAAGTTGAAACTACTTTCAACGGACATTTCAAATTCAAAACTGTAAGCACCTTCACCAGATGTGATTGTGCCAATAAACTTGAATGTGACGTCTTGTGTCAGATGTGCAAATTCAATGGTTTGTGTCACATCATCAACAATCACCAAATCGTCAAGCAGAACGCCATTTTCAAGCGCAGTTGTGCCATTGTTTACAGCAATGGTGAATGTGTCATTCACATCAAATTCTTCGCCGAGTGAAGAGAAAATTCCACTCATTGACGGTTCTTCGTCAGAAGATTGCAAATATGAATATGTTGTTCCGCCAACAAATGTAGCATCGGTGTTAAGTTGTGGGTTGTAAATTCCTGTCACTGTAAGATAAAGCGAGCCCACTTGTTTCTGTTCAGTGTAGAAGCCAATTTCAAATTGATAGTCCTTGTCAACCGCACTTCTTGGGCTGATTGTCAAGGTTCGACTGCTGTTTGAAAGTGGTTCACTTAAAGCAAAGTAGGTCTGTTGAACATCAGCTTGATTGACTTGATATTGTGTCTGTCCAATTGTGATGGTTGTTGTTGATGTTCCTCCCCATGTCCATTCGGTTGGAAAATAGTTTCGCTCAAGTTCAAGCGTTCCAATTCCATCAACCGTTGTCAAAATTGTGCCAGCAGGAAGATATGCCCTTGAATTAAGTGCCGATGAAAGTGTGCTTTGTCCGTCTTCAGCAACGGTCATTTCTGCAATATAGGCATCAAAGTTCACCGCTTGTGTGATTGGCGAATCGTTTGAAATGCTGATTCTGACATTATAAGAAATTTCAGATGCGCTTGCATCAATATTGCCAGATGCCTTAACTGTGTCTGAATATGTTGGAGTTGATCCTTGAACATTTCCGCCCGTCAACGAAATTTCATAAGTTTCGCCTTGATTGAATGCAAAGGTGTATCTAAGTCCTCCACCAATCGCCTCTTTTCCGTTGATGAGAAAGTTTTTGCAAATTGTTAGTGTGATTTCTGATGTGCTGTTGGTTGGAGTTATTGTCAAAACGTCTCCCTCATGGCTTATGTTGATTAAGGAAGAATAGTTTGTCGTAGGAATTCCATCCACCAAAACAGAATCAACCACATAGGTTGTTGTCAAAGTTTCTGCGACTCCAAGTGTGAATGTTGGGTCGATGAATCTGTAAACTCCGCCAACAAATCGGCTGTTTTCAAAGTTCAATTCTTCTGAAAGGTCAATTTGATAAGAACCTGTTTCCGCTATATAATAGGAAGAAGTTGTGTCGAGATATTCCACATCTTGTGCGTAAGGATAGGTGACCTCTCCCGCACTGAAACTTGGATTGACTTTGATGCGATAGTTCCAAGACAATGTTGCACCTGAGCCATTTTCGGTTATGGTAAATCTCAAAACAACATAAATTTCATCATAGTCAGTTGAAATGTGGTTGATTTGAAGTTTTGTTCCATCAACAATTTCTGCAAGTCCTGGAAGATTGACTTGCTCTCCTACAGTGTGTCCAACCGCGCTGACAACTTCAAGAGTTGTTGTCACATTTGTGTTTATAATATCTGAGTTATAATAGAAGCCAAACGCATCTTGTGGTTCAATTTGAGAAACATTTTCGCCTTCTGTTGCCATGTCATGAACCATGGTGTATGGAGTGCCGTTGTTTCCAGCATTCAATTCTTGATATACGCCAGCTTGTTCAAGTCCAACAACACCACCAATCAATGTTGCAAAATCGACATCTTCAAAAGCGTTGAAAATCATGTCTTCTGTCGTTGCGTCAGTGTCGTTGTTATAGTAAACAAACTGTGTTCCAATTCTTGAAACAATTGCCTTCATGGCAATGCGAACATTCAAAGTTTGTTCTCCGTCTTGAACAGGAATGATGACGCTGAATGTGTTTTCTGTTGCGCTTGTTGGGCTGAAAAAGCCACTAATATATGAAACACCCAATCTTCCATTCGAACCTTGTGTTAAATCTCCTGTCAGACTTGCTGTGTCCAAAGACGCTCCTTCAATAAAGTTGTATGACTCTCCAGAAATCAAAATCAAGTGCGTGCGACCATTATATGTCACCGTCGGAATTTGCTCTGCAAAGACTGATTGAATGGTGCTTGTCTCATCACTTCCGCCATAGCCAATTGCAAAAGTTAATTCAAGAAGCTCTCCTACTTCGCACAGAATTGGACTTCCAATTTCCGAAATTTCATTTTCCGACGAAACCGTTTTGAGTATGATTCCAGAAATGTTATATCTCGTGCTTCCAGCCGTTCCTCTTGAAATTGTGAAGTTTTGAATGGTGTTTGCGCCAAGTTCAAGACTCAAGTCTCCACTTTGAATGACATATCTAAGCTCGTCTCCAACCATCTGAATTGCAAGAACTCCGCCTTCTGTGTCTGTGTTGTTGTATGTCAAATCAGAAATGGTGATTGGTGTCCAAATTCCCTCATCGATGAAATCGGTTGCCAAGAAGAAACCAAAATCTCCAGCCGGTCTTTCTGCACTTAAAGTTTGCAGGTCAATCAGTGGATTTTCATCAAGAGCACTGACGCTTTCACGAATGATGAGGTTTGGATTGATGTAGAGTGTCACTTGTGCACGAAGCGCAACTGTGGAGCTGACACCATAATAGATTGTGAATTGAATTTGTCTCATTTCAAATGTCGATGCAATGTTCAACATCAAAGGTGTGCCATTTCCGCCTGACAAAGACAAAAGTCCGCTTCCACTGTTGTCAACCAAAATTCCGGTTGGATTTGCAACCCCGCTCCATGTGTAAGCCTCTATTTCTTGTGGCGCAAGCATGTTGATTGGCAAAAATTCGTCAAGGTCATAAGACTCGTTGGCAAAGACACTTGCCACACGCTCTGAACCTGAGGAAACAAGATATGGTGCACGCTCTTCTGTGGCATAGTTTGTAAAGCCTGTGGTTGAAATTTGTGCACATTGTTTGAATGTCAATTCCAAGGTGATGGTGAAAAGTGCATTGTTTGCATCAGAAACAGAAAGCCTGATCATTCTGTCTTCATTGAAAAGCCCAATGGCTGAAATTGTGTTGATGTTTGTTCCGTCCGTTCCAACAAAATCTTCCATGCTTCCGTGTGCATTGTTAAACCAAATCACATCCATGATTGCTGTTCTTGTTTGTGTGCTGAGTCCGGAAACATAACTTGCATCAAGTTTGATATTGAGGTTTGTTTCTGGGACATCACTGTTGTTGATGTAAATCCTGATTAAATCTGACGGATTGACGGATTGCCCTTCGGCAACATATTTTTCAACTTGCACAACAGAGAGGTTTGGTGTGCCATCTGGGTTGACATTGTCTTGCCAATCTGTTTGATTCAAAATTGGAGAGTCGTCAAAGCGGATGTTGGAAACACCTTCACTTGTCACATTGAAGAAAATTTGTTCTGAAGTCAAATATTCGCCCGTTGAACCGCCATTGACATGAACAAAATCATCGTTGTTTTGTCTGTCAACAACATAAACCACAAGCGAGGTGTCAGCATCTTTTGCAGACGAAAAGCCTTGAATTTGTGTGAAACTGCTGTCGAAACTGAGAATTGGTGATCCGTCCGTCTCTTCGACAAATCTGACATCATATGTGTTTGTTGCTGTGTCAATTTCTCTGCCATATTGGTCATGAAGCGTGAATGTCAAC
This sequence comes from uncultured Clostridia bacterium, assembly GCA_944381135.1. Classification (GTDB taxonomy): domain Bacteria; phylum Bacillota; class Clostridia; order Christensenellales; family UBA1242; genus Caccovivens. Next base: position 19,760 of record CALWJY010000005.1, read on the forward strand.
AAGCTGTTGAGTTGTTCAAGAGTTTCTTGCATTGTTGCGCCAGAAAGTTGCACATTGCCCCAAGAAATGTCAATTCCACTTGCTGTGATGTTGACTTGAATTTCGTCAACATTTCCATCTCCATTTGCATCAAGGTTTGTGTTGCTTTCATATGCTCCGGTGATTGTTTGAGGTTGTTGATAATACACAAAGAAATTGTTGATTTCTGCATCACCCTCCATAGAAATCAATTCTGTGAAAGTTTTGTTGCCATCAAAATATTCAAGTTGCAATCTCAAATTCTTTCCTCTGTCCAAACCCTCAGTTGCTTGAAAATTGTTTTCTGTGATTGAAAGTGTTCCGACATATGTGACAGAATTGTCCGCTCTTTCACTTTCGACAAAATCGGTCAATACAAGGTCATCCGTAACATTGCCGTTGAGATCCAAACAATTGACTTTCAAACTGCCTTCGTTAAAGGCATTGAGAAGTTTTTGACTGTCAAGGTCCACATTTTCACTTTTTGTCAAGGTCAATGTGAAATAAATCATGTCAGCCTGTCCGCCATCGTCATCAACATTGATGGCAGGCACATAGAAGTTTCCGTCTGTGTAAGCTGTGATTGATTGGTCAAAATTGAAACTTGCTTCCATATTTGCAAAAGACAACGTGCTGTCAACTGAAATTTCTTTCGCACTGCTGAAGTTGACAATTTGATATTTCCCGTCTTCATAAATTGGCATATTGTCAGCGTCTGTTCTGACAATTGCAACAACCACTTTGACTGTGCCTTCAAAACTTCGAAGAGCTGTCAAAATGCTTCCGTTAAGTTCATAGAACATTCCGTTTAAAGGAAGTTCGCTGTTGGAAATTGTCAGTGGCTCGCCACGATAGTCTGTGGTGTAAGATTGCCCAGCATTGCAATCAAACAAATCTGTGAGCGTTCCAGAAAGAAGCGCATCATTTGTGTAGATAAAATATCTTGTCAAGGTGTAGGTGTTTTCTGAGTTGATTTGCCCCACAAATTCGGAAAGATTGACAGAGTCTTCAACAGGATTTCCCTCTTCGTCATAGGTGATTTCAAGTTGAATTTCACTTGTTTGATCAAGCCAAGGCACAGGCTCTTCAAACGAGTTGAACTCGATGTTGATGTTGACCATTCTTTCATCGCCAAAATCGAAGAAGTTTTGCCATTCTCCATTATATGTGTTGAAGAAATTGATATGAAGACTTGTTGACAATTCTTGCTCTGCAGAAATTCTCCAATAATAATTTGCATATTCTGCTGGAGTTGTGTTTGCAAGAACATAGAATGATGTTGTCTCGTTTGAATTTGCCACATAGTCAAAGGTTGGGTCAAAATCTCCTTGAGTGATTGTTGTGACGCCATCAACAGTTTCCACTTTGATGACTCTTCCGCCAAGGATTCTGAAGTTGATGTCAGAAGAGTTCAATGATGTGTCTTCAGTCAGTTCGGAAAGTGTTGGAATTTTGATGCCAACATTCCCAAAAAGAGAACTATATGGCGTGTCTTGGCTGTCCAAAATTGAAAGTCCAAGTGTTGCATCGCCCGTTTCTCTGTTGTTTGCTGTGATTGTGAAATATTCATCCACTGTTGCATTGAATGTGGAGCCCGCATTTCCCACTTGCACAGAGTCAACTTCCACATTTCGCACGGCAATTTCCACAACCTGTGTCACGCAGGCTTCAGTGTGAGTGTTGAAATATGCCAAAACATTTGCCGTCAAGTCTTCTCTGTCTGTTATGGATGAAAACATGTTCATAATTTCGGTTTGATGGTAGGAATTTGAGAAAGTGTAAACTGTCACTCTCGCAGTTTCTGAACCGCTTTCAGCCTCTGCAAAGAAAGTGCCGGTTTCATAGTCCAAAGATATGTATGAAGAAGAAAAATCATATAAAATTTCTTTTGTCTGTGAAGACGAAAAATTGTTTTTGCTTGTGTCTGGCACAAACTGAGTTTCAAGCGTGAAGTTTGTCCCAACAACAACCTCTTGCGTTGTGTCAAACTGTTCGTTGCCCAAAACTCGAACATTGATGTCATAAACCGGAACATCCACAGCGATTTGTGCCATAATTCTTGTCAGCATGACATTTTCTGAGGAAGCGGTGATTGTTGAAATGCCTCCAACAACCCAGTCTTGCCCAATTTCTGAGTTGTAGTTTGTCACAAGTTCAACCGTGAAAGGTCTGTTTAATGAAACAACTTGAGGAACTCTTATGATTCCATTCGAAACATATCCATTTGAAACCACACCGCCGTTAAGAGAGAGTGTCACATCTCTTTCTGTCACATTTTCTGTGGTTGTGGTGATTGTCAAGTCAAAATCGGACGAAACACGATAGTATGCCATGTTTGTTGATGACATGCTTGAATCATAGAAGCCCAAATCGTCCTCTCCCAACTCTTGAGAGAAACTGATGTTTTCAGGCTCAATTGTTTCGCCCTCAAACCTCCCTGTAAGATAGAGCACCAACACTGTGACGCCTGCAATTGCAATGATGCCGACAAACACCAAAACGATTGCCAGCCACAATTTCATTACACCTCTTTTACCTTTCATAAAATACTCCAAACAAAATTTAAAATTTAATTTATTTTCTAAGCAAATTTGTTATGTATTTTCTTTGCAAATTGTCCAGCAATATAAAAAATTTTTGGACAAAATGTCTAACAACAATATTGTAGCATTTTTATACTTTTTTAATCAAGTATTTTTTAAATAAATTATATATAATATTTTTCAAGTTGCCTCAAAATTTTCAATCCAATGCCAAAAATAGAAAAAAAAGATAAACTCAATCTTTTTTTTAAATTGACAAATTTTTAAGTGCCAAAATCAATTTGTAAATAAATAAAATAAGAAAAATATTAAAAAACATAAAATAGTCACAAATTAAATAAAAATTAAACAAAAATGACAAAAAATTAATATATTAAAGCAATTTTTTTATTTATTTTACGAATTAAATTTGATTTCGTTTAAAATTAAAAAATTGTATTTTTTGTTTTATTTTTAATAATTTTATAATATGAAACAAATAAACACACAAACGAAGTCAAAACAAATTTTCATTTTGCTATTTCTGTTTCAATTTTCAAAAAAACAATCTTAAACAACTTCAAACTTTAAACTATGCAAAAATAAAGCAGTTTTGATTTTTAAGTTGACAACAAAAGCCTTTTAGGTTATAATGAAAACATGAAAAACACAAAAATTGAAATTTACAATTTCTTAAACATCACAGACAGAAGATTGGGTCGGTTGTATAAATACACCGGATTTTCTCCTTTGCCAAAAGATTTTCAAATCACAACTGAGAAAATCAAAAAAAGAATAATTTTAAACGAACTTAAAAACGAAAACATTTTGCCGTCATTCTATCTTGAAGACAAGAAAAACATCAAAAAACGCTTCAAAATTTCGTTAAAAAACGCAAAAAAAGTCAAAAAACATGAATTTTTTGCCAAAAACAGTTCAAAAAAGTTTGCTGAAGAAATGGAAACTTATTTTGAAATGCGCATTACAATCACCGAACAAATTTTGAAAGATTTTAAAAATCATGACTTCAACGAAGCAATGGCATATCAAGAACTCTACAATCTCGACCCTGTGCTTGCACCTTTCATGGAGGTTTTGTTTGCAGATAAGGTTGATTTTGAGACTTTGTTTGAAAACTTGGAGAAAGACTATCATGCGTCATATCTTGAAAAAGTGAAAACTCTTGAGAAAAAACAAAATAAGGAAATTGAACAAAAGAAAAAACTTGAAAATCAACAAAATTTAGCCAAAAACCTCGAAAATTCTAAAAAAACACGCAAAAAAGTTGAAAAAATCAATCAAAACGCGAAAGATTCAGAAAACAAGAAAGATGCGAAAATGGTTAAGGAAAAAATTAAAAAATCAAAAACTGACAACAAAAACAAGGAGAAATCATGATTCAAGCAATCAATGTTTCGTTGGCATTTGGCGGACGAACACTATATAAGGATGTAAACTTGAAATTCACAAAAGGCAACTGTTATGGCATCATTGGAGCCAACGGAGCGGGAAAGTCCACTTTCCTTAAAATTTTGACGGGTGAAATCGAGCCAAACACAGGCGAAATTGTTGTCACGCCGGGAGAGCGTATGTCTGTTTTGGAACAAAACCAAAACAAATATGACAACGAAACCGCTTTGAACACTGTGCTTTTGGGGCATAAACGCCTTATGGAAATTCAAAAGGAAAAGGACGAACTCTATGCGAAACCGGACTTTTCCGAAGAGGACGGCATTCGTGCAGGCGAACTTGAAACCGAATTTGCCGAACTTGGCGGTTGGGAAGCAGACAGCGAAGCAAAAACTCTTCTTCAAAACATGGGTGTTGAAGAAAGTTGTTTTGACAGTCTTATGTCCACACTTGATGCAAAAATCAAGGTCAAAGTTTTGCTTGCTCAAGCACTTTTTGGAAACCCTGACATCTTGATTCTGGACGAACCAACAAACAATTTAGATTTCAAAACAGTGCGTTGGCTTGAAAACTTCTTACTTGACTTTGAAAACATTGTCATCATTGTGTCACACAACCGACATTTTTTGAACAAAGTCTGCACTCACATTTGTGATGTTGACTATGGCGCAATCAACATGTATCTTGGAAACTATGATTTTTGGTATGAAACAAGTCAACTTTTGCTTCGTCAGTCTCGCGACCAAAACAAAAAGGCAGAACAGCGCGCAAAAGAGTTGAAGGAGTTCATTGCCCGTTTCTCTGCAAATGCCTCCAAAAGCAAACAAGCGACAAGCAGAAAGAAAGAACTTGAAAAATTGACAATCGATGACTTCAAACCCTCATCAAGAAAATATCCATATGTTGACTTTAAATATGAACAAGAAATTGGAAAAGAAATTTTGAAAGTTGAAAATTTGACAAAGAAAGGAATGTTCAAAAATTTGTCTTTCACAGTGGAAAAAGACCAAAAAATTGTGTTTTTGTCATCAAATTCTCTTGTTTTGACCACACTTTTCAACATTTTGGCTGGAAAGGAAGAAGCGGACAGCGGAACTTTTCGCTTTGGAAAAACCATCAAATTTTCATACTTGCCACAGGACAACCGTGAATATTTTGAAAATTGCCATCTTTCAATTGTGGATTGGCTGAGACAATATTCCAAAGACAAAACCGAAAGTTATGTGCGAGGCTGGCTTGGAAGAATGTTGTTTTCTGGCGAAGAAAGTTTGAAAGAGGTGAATGTACTCTCCGGTGGTGAAAGAGTGCGCTGTATGCTTGCAAAAATCATGCTTGAAAGCGGAAACCTGCTGATTTTGGACGAACCAACCAACCACCTCGACCTTGAAAGCATAACCTCTCTCAACAAAGGTATGATCAATTTCAAAGGTCCAATTTTATTTGCAACTGGCGACCAAGAAATCATTGAAACCGTTGCAAACCGCATAATTGACATTGTTGACGAAAACACAATCATCGACAAGCAAATGTCCTATGAGGAATATTTGGAAAAATTCAAATTGTAGAACAGAAAGCCACATTTAATTCTTAAAAAACAATTATTTGTTGTAAGATTTTAAAATCTTAAACTTTCAGTTTAATAAAAAACAAATTTCTGAAAACACAAAAACACAACTTCTGATCAAGCATTTTTTTAAACAAATACAAAAAAATAGTGATGAAATTATTTCTCACTTTTTTTGCCAGTTTCAAAGGCTATGAGCCTTGCTGCTGCGTTTTTTTAACTTTCAGTGTTGTAAGCAACAGTATATTTTATGTATCCCTCTCGGTCACTTTCGGCTTCTTTTGTGATGACACTGCGGTCACCAACAATTTCGCTTGTTGCAGTGTCCAAAGTGTCAGCCCCTTCCAATGTGTCTTTGATGTAAAGTGAATAAGCAGTCATGTTAATACATTGAGGACCTGGATAGCCGGTATCTAATTTGGCAAATGCAAAATCAAACCCATTGCTGATTAAGGAGTTTAAATATGATTGACTGTCACAGACAATGGTGTCACAGTAAAGTGCAACATCTTGAACATTGATTTCATGCAAAACATCATCTTGTTCAAACAAGATTTCTACTATTTGAACAGGAACACCAAAACTATATAAACCACCATTACCACTCATAAATCCTGCCGAATCCAAAAAATTGATTTCTGTGACATTTTTTCCAATAACCAGTTGCTCAATTTCTTGACAGCCTCCTATTAAATCTTCAACTTGATTTGTGTTAACATAAAAATAATCAATAACACAATCTGAAAAAATTTGACTAAATTGGAGTAAAGACAAATTATGGTTTATTATAACAGTTTTTAAATTTACGCAGCCAGAAAAAGCATATCTCCCAACCGATTGAAGTGCGCTTGCGGGATTAAACTCTGTCACACCACTTCCTGCAAAAGCATACTCTCCAATTCCTTGCAGATTTGTCAGTTTTGAAAAATCAACATCCAAACTTGAACAACCTGCAAAGGCATAAACTGAAATGTCGGTAGCATTTTCCAAATTTATTGTTTCAAGTGATTCGCAACCCGAAAATGCATTGGTTGCTATTGTCGTTATATTCTCTGAAAGAATGACTTCACTGAGAGATGTAGCTCCACTGAAAACGAGACCATAACCATATCCTGATGGAATGTCAACAACATTGCTTAAATCCAATCTTTTAAGAGAAGTTAATCCAGTAAATGCATCTCTTCCAATTCCATTGACTGAACTTGAAAGTTTTATGTAATTTAATTTTGAGTTAGCAAAAGCCTCACTCCCAATAACTGTTAAATTTTCACAAGGGACAAACTCTGTCACACCAGTTTCCGCAAATGCAGAACTTCCAATTTCTTCTAAGTTTGTTAATTTCGAAAAATCAACATCTAAATTTGAACACCCATAAAATGCTTCTCTACATATATATTTTACATTTTCTAAGTTGATTGATTTTAATTCTGTGCAATTTTCAAATGAATCTCCGTAAATGTTCCCAGCATATTCCTCTTGATTTCCAATTATCTCTACACTTTTGGAAAGCACAACGTTTTGAAGAGTGGTATTACTATCTTTATATTCAGCACCCACAGCAACAACCTTTTCACCATTATATGTAAGCGGAACGACAATTTCTTGAACATTAAAATTTGTAATTATTGCCGTCATAACTTCTTCATCTATAATCAAGTTGTTTATCGTTTCAAACTCTAACACATCCAAAGTTGCCATTTTGGTGAAAAGGGTTATGTTTTCGGTGATTGGTGTGGTGGTTGGGTCAAAAAAATTGGTGAAGTCTGCATCTGTAAACCAGCCGATTGAATTGTCTGAGGTGATTGCACTGTTGGAGAAAAATTGTCCATATGGAACTTTTTGTGTGGTTTCAACTCCATCAATATTCATGGTGACAACTGCGCTGTTGACTTCAACTCCTGAAATGTTGACAACAATGTTGTCTTTGATGTTTGCAACTGTGTAAACATCTTCACCATTTGGCGTTATGGTTTCACCATTCACTGTGACAGTGATTTGGCTTTGGTTATAGTCTGCATCAAGGCTGACTTTAAAACTTATTGAACTGCCATACTCAACTTCGCCAGAATCGAGTTCTGCCTCTCCTGTTGTATTCACAATTGAAAAATGCTCTCCCTCTGGGAAAGAAACCAAAAATTTTAAGATTTCATATTTTGCAAAAATCGTGGAATCTGCTGTGATGACATCGTCATCTGCATATTTCTGCGTGCAGGCTTCATCTTTGAACCAGCCTGCAAAAGAATATCCCTCCACCGGTTTTGTTGTGAGGTCGGCAATTTTTGTCCCTTCTGCAACAGTGATTTGTTCGTTTTCCATTCCGTCAAGGTTATAGTCCAATG
>CALWJY010000006.1 GCA_944381135.1 uncultured Clostridia bacterium
GATGTTTTTATGCAATGTGAAATATTAAAATTTTACATGCAAAAATGACATTTTTTAGACACTTTTTACAAAATTTTTAGACACTTTTAAGTAAAAATTAGTTATGTAAAAATAATAAAATCCCTAATAAAAATCAGGGATTTAAATGGTGGACCAGCAGGGACTCGAACCCTGGACCCATTGATTAAGAGTCAATTGCTCTACCAACTGAGCTACTGGTCCATAAATGTAGTTTATACTCGTTTCGGAGCGTATGATTAAGAGTCAGATGCTCTACCAACTGAGCTATCAATCCATGTTTGTGATGTTGCTTTGAAAAACTCTTTATTTTTTTCAAACTTTTTGTAAGATTTGAAAATTTCTTTGTTTTGGAATTTGTTGCAACAAAAAACTATGTGTATTATACAACACATTTTTTTTCTTGTCAATTGATTTTAACAAATTTTTATTCTTCGGCGATTTGAATGTCTCCATGCAGGGCTTCGAAATCTCGGATATATCGCTTAAGAGCAAATTCGATTTCTCTGTTTTTGCTTCTGCTGTTGAATTTTGCTGAGATTTCAATTTTTTGAAGCAATGATTTTTCCACCCTGAGTGTGAATTTCGGATATGATTTTTCCATTTTTCCTCCTATTAAATTTTACAAAATTTTTTTGAAAACTTTTATGGTTTATGATGTCAATTCGCCTAAAGATGTCAAAATTCGACATTAAATATAATTATAAATAAAATTAACAATCTAAGTGACAAAATATTTGAAATAAATATATAACTTTAATATGGTTAATTATAAAATTATTGATTGTGACAGCCTTATTCATAATTTTAACAAATTTAAAAATAAAAAAATTTGCGCTATGGTTAAGGCAAACGCGTATGGGCATGGACAGAAAACGATTGTCAAATTGATTGAAAATTCTGTGGATGGATTTGGTGTTGTGAATGTTGGCGAAGGAATTGAAGTTCGAAAACTCACATCAAAACCTATTTTGATTTGTGCGAGGGTGCACAGAGAAGATTTAAAGAAATGCTCAAAACACAAATTGGAAATTTTTGTTGATGATGAAGAGAGTTTGTTGCAGAGTGTGAGGGCGAACCTTGCCGACAGTTTGCATTTAAAAATCAACTGTGGAATGAACCGATTTGGAGTTAAAAGCGAAATTGCCGCAGAGATGATTGACAAAATTCTTGTTGAAAACGACATTAAGTTGAGGTCGATTTGCACGCATTTTCCATGCACAGAAAGTTCTAAGCGGACACTTGAAAACTATCAAAATTTTATGCGTCTTCGCTCAAAAATTTCTCAGGAGGCGCCAATTTGTTTTGGTGGCAGTGGCATTGCAAAATATCCATTTCAATTTGATGTTTTGAGGCTTGGAATTGGGATGTATGGATATGGTGATTCTGGACTTTTGCCTGTTATGAAAATTTGTTCTTATGTCAGTAAGACTTTTTATGTTGATAAAGGCGAATTTGTGGGTTATGGCACAAAATTTAGAACCAAAAAACCAAGCAAAATTGCAGTTGTTCCGGTGGGATATGGTGATGGTTTGAGGAGAAATTTAAGCGGGAACTTTGACGTTGTGATTGGTGGCAAAAAATATCATTCCGTTGGGAACATTTGCATGGATGCATTTTTTGTTTTGGTTGACGAAAACGTTTCAGAGGGTGACAAGGTTGAGGTTTTGACTGATGCAAACATCTTTGCTGAAAAATTGCGCACAATTCCATATGAAATTTTGACAGGTTTTTCAAATTTGAGAGGCAAAACAATTGTCGAAACAAAAAAAACTTAAATTTTTGAAAAAATAATTTTTATGGCAATTTTTATTGATTTTTTTAATTAAATTGGGATTTTGGTTTAAATTTGCATAATTAATTTGAGTTTTAACTTGAAAATGCTATAATTTTTCTATGATGAGAATTGATTCGGGCAAATTTAAAGGACGCCGACTTATTGAAAACAAATATCCTCACATAAGACCAACAACGGACAAGGTCAGGCAGGCAATTTTTACGAAATTGCAGTTTTTTCTTCCTGAAAAGAAAGTGTTGGACTTGTTTTGTGGAACGGGAGCAATGAGCATTGAGGCGCTGAGTCGGGGTGCTGGAAGCGTGACAATGGTGGACAAAGATTTTCGAAGTGTTGCCATGGCGAAAGAAAATTTGAAAAACATGGGAATTGACCAAAAAGTTGTCAAATGTGACGCTTTGATTTTCCTTGACAAATGCACTGAACAATTTGATTTAATCATTCTTGACCCACCTTATAAAAGCGGACTTTATGGTGTGGTTTTGAAAAAAATTTATGACAAGAAGTTGCTTACAGGTGACGGCGTGATTGTGTGTGAGCATGCGAAAGAAGACAAATTTGAAACTGACAAATTTCAAGTTTATGACGAAAAAAAATATGGCAACATTGCTGTGACATATTTATGCAATTTTGAGAATTGAAATTTGAAATGAAAACATCTTTGTTTTAGTTTTTATTTGTGAATATTTCGCAAAAAAAAACATTAAAAAATGCATTATTTATTATTAACTTAATTTGAATGATGTTTTATTGAATTGTTTTTATTTTAAATTTTATTGACAGCGATTTTTTGTGTTGCATATATTTTTATATAAAGTTAAAGGAGAAGATATGTGCGGAATATGTGCAGGAATTGGGCATGAAAATCAAATTGATGATGTTGTTTGTGGACTGAAAAAATTGGAATATCGCGGATATGACTCAAGTGGAATTGCCTTTCTTAAAAATGGAGAAATTCAAGCAATCAAAAGTGTTGGACAAATCAAGAATTTGGAAAAGAAAATTGATGACGAAGTGTGTTCACATGTTGTGATTGGCCACACCAGATGGGCAACACATGGAAGTGTTTGCGAAGAAAACGCTCATCCACATATTTCGCAAAATGGCGAATTTGCCATGGTGCATAATGGCATTGTTGAAAATTTTGAGAATTTGAAAGGAAATTTGAATTGCAATTTCAAGTCTCAAACGGACACTGAAGTTTTCGTCAATTTGGTGGAGGCTGAAAGTGGAACTCCACTTGAGAGATTGATGAAAGCAAGCCGGAAAGTTGTTGGCAGTTTTGCCGTGGCACTTCTTCACAAAAATACAAACAGCATTTTTCTTGCAAAGAGAAAAAGTCCGCTTATGGTTGCGGTTGGAAAAGATGGGGTGTTTGCAGGCAGTGACATTTCCGTGTTTGCAGGCAAGTTTGATTTTTGCTATATCTTTGAGGATGACGAGTTTGCCATTATGGAAGAAGATGGGGTTAAGTTTTTTGACTTAAATGGCAACCAAATCAGCAAAAAAGCGGTTGACATCAGAGATTTTGATTTTTATGATGAAGATTTGAATGAAGATTTCTATATGCTTAAAGAAATCAAAGAGCAACCGGCGGCGCTGAGAAAAACCTATTTCAAGTTTTTTTCCGAAGGTTTGCAATTCGATTTTGAAGCCATAAAAAAATTTAAAAGTTTTCATTTTATTGCCTGTGGAACGGCATATCACAGTTGTCTTTTGGGCGCACAATTTATTCAGCAATTTTGCAAAAAAGATTGCAAAGTTTCGATTGCAAGCGAGTTTAGATATGGAAGCAACATATATTCCAAAAATTGTTTGTATGTTTTTGTCAGCCAAAGTGGCGAAACTGCCGACACAATGGCCTGTGCAAGTCTTGTGAAAGAAAAAGGGTTGAAAGTGATGTGTGTGACAAATGTGCCATATTGTTCGCTCAACAAACTTGCGGACTTTGTCTTGCCGACATTTGCAGGGCGCGAGGTGGCAGTTGCCTCCACAAAAGCATACACAACTCAAGTTTTCACATTGTTGATTTTTGCACTTTTTTTAAATGACAAGGCGACGCGCTTGCAGGACGAATTGAAAAGGTTTGTTTTAAATCTTGAAAACCTTCAGTTTAATGAATGTTTGTTGGAAGAAATTTCGAAATTTAAAAAAATTTTCTTCATTGGAAGGGAGCAAGATTATGTCAGTGCACTTGAGGGTGCATTGAAACTTAAAGAAATTGCCTATCTCAACTGCCTTGGCATGCCGGCGGGCGAACTTAAGCATGGAACATTGGCGCTCATCGACCCACAAACTTTGGTGATTGCAATTTCAACGCAAAGGGCGCTTAAAGGAAAAATGGAAAGCAACATTGAAGAAATCAAGGCGCGTGGAGGGAAAGTTTTGCTGATTTCCAACTTCAAACACAATGTTGAAACAGATTTCTTTGTTGAACTTCCTGACTTTGATGAAATGTTCATGCCAATTGTTTCAATCATTCCTCTTCAGCAACTTGCTTTGAACTTTGCGCTTAAACTTGGGTATAACCCTGACAAACCGCGCAATCTTGCAAAATCAGTGACTGTGGAATGAGAACTTGGAGGAAGTTGAGCAAAACCTCTGATTTTTTCTTATGAGATTGGGTAATTTTGATTTTCATATTTAAAACAAAACACGAAGAGAAAGGCTCGTAGCCTTTGAACTTGGCAAAAAAAGATAGTGGATATAATTTTTACCACTATTTTTTGTATCATTATTTTCATTTTTGTGTGGTTTAATGTTTTATGAAAATTTTGTCAAGTTGGTTTCAAAAAAACTTGATTTTGTCAAATTTCAGGTTCAAAACCTTGGAATATGATGTTGTCGCAATATTTCACCACACGCAAATATTCCTTTTTGCTTTCAACAACCCAAGCAAGAAGTGGAAGATTTTTATATTTTTTCACAATTCGGTTTGGAAGAGCTGTGTTTTGATAGGCGATGAAATGAGGCTCGCTGACAGATTTGTTGAGCATCATATGTTTGAGCACATACCTGACAATTTTTGACATTTTCAAATCTTCAAAACCTTCACCTTTGAATGTGCCTGAAAGTTGCCCGCGAATGATGTTCGGTGAATGTTTTTTGAAATATGCAAGCGAATATGGGTTGAAAGACTGAACTGCAAATTTGCCTTTATATGTTTTCAAGCGGTTGATGATTGCTTGTTCAAGTTTCCCAACTTTATATTGATTTTTGATTTCAATCAAAATTGGCACTTTGCCGTCGATAAGTTCCAAAACCTCGTCGAAAGTTGGAATTGTCTCTTTTGTGCCAGCAAGATGGAGTGCCTTGAGGTCTTCTTTATTGAGATATTTCAAATAGCCATCATTGCCAGTCATACGAGCAAGCGAACTGTCGTGAAAAACAGCAATTGTGCCGTCTGCAAGAAGGTGTACATCAAATTCAATGGCATATCCTTTTTCAATTGCCTTTGAAAACGCAGCAAGTGAGTTTTCTGGAACATTTTTGCCATGAAGTCCACGATGCGCAATTGGTGTTTCCACCAACCAAGTTTTGAAAAGGTCAATTTGTTGTTCAGCACTTTCAATTTTCTGCTTACTCATATTTTTCTTCTCCGATTTCATCTTTATTATTTTACAATTGACAACTCTGAAATTTATGTTGATTTAAAATTGATTTATTGTCCAAAATGATTGTGAAATAATCTTAACAAAATTTTGATTTTTTGTCAAATCAATTATGAAATTATTACTATTATATTGAAATAAATTTAATTTTATTGCAAAATCATCAACAAAACTTTAAAGAATTTCAGTTTTCATTTTGGCTTCCTGCTAAGTTTTTGATTGTCTTAAGTCTTTCCATGGCGTCAGTTTTGCTTTTGGACAAAAGTCTCTCTGCCTCTTCGCCACGCAACTCTTTGATGGCGCTGAAGCGGGTTTCGCCGTTCAGGAAGTCGTCATATTTGTCAAAGTTGCTGACGCTGTCAATTTGCAGGTTGTTGGTTTGAGGGTTATATCTCAAAAGCGACCAATAGCCACTTTCAACGGCTTTTCGCATTTCGGTGGTGGTTTCGGACATGTCGAAGCCATGGTTCACGCAAGGAGAATATGCCACAATCAAACTTGGCCCGTCAAAACTTTCCGCTTCCTTAAATGCTTTTATGCACTGTGTCATGTTTGCGCCAAGCGACACTTGAGCAACATAGCAATTTTTGCATGCAATTGCAAGTGCCACAAGGTCTTTCTTTTTCGTCCTCTTGCCTGAATTTGCAAACTTCACCATTGCACCGCGAGGTGTCGATTTTGAAGCCTGTCCGCCTGTGTTGGAATAGACCTCAGTGTCCAAAACCAAAATGTTGACATTTTCGTTGCTGTTCAAGACGTGGTCAAGTCCGCCATAGCCGATGTCATATGCCCATCCGTCTCCACCAATCATCCAAACGCTTTGGTTTTCGTTTGCGCTGGCGTATTTGCTTCCAAGATGAATGCCAAGTCCAAATTCCGCGTTGTCTTCAAACAGCGAGTTTGCCCATGCTGGACCTTTGCCTTCTTCATTTTTGAGGTATGGGCAACTTGGGAAAGAACCACCATAGATACTTGAACATCCTGTGGCGTTTGCAATCACCATTCGGTCGCCAAAAAGGGTGGTGGCAAGTTTGATATATGATGTCTCGCCACATCCACCGCACGCGCCAGAAAAGCCGAAGAGACAATCTTTGAATTGCAGTCCTTTTGGCAGATCTGTCGAAAATGGAGTTTCTTTTTCGGTTTTGAGGGTGAGTGTTTTGCGACAGTTTTCTTTCTCCTTGTCCAAAAGTTCGTTTGCCATGTGCATGACAAGAGCTTTGTTCACGGCAGGGCAAGTTTTTGCGCACACGCCACAGCCTGTGCAATCTTCTGGGCTGACTTGAAGACGATAGAAATAGCCATTCATGCCAAAGGCGGCGGCAAATTCCAATTCTTCAGGCGTTTCACCTTTCACAAGCACCGGTCTGATGGCGTTGTGTGGGCAAGCCATGACGCACTGTCCGCACTGAATGCAGTTTTTTGGAATCCAAAGTGGCAAATGAGTGGCAAATCCGCGCTTTTCAAATTCGGCAGTGCCTTGTGGAATTTTTCCCGCTTGGTCAAAGACGGAAACAGGCAAAGTGTCACCTTGCAATTTTTCGATTGGTTTCATGATTTTTTGATAGAACTCATCTTGAATGTTTTTGTCTGCAAGTTTAAGCCCTTTGAATGTGAATTTTGAAATGTCAACTTCTTCAATTCTTTCGACAGTTTTTCGTGAGGCATTGAGGTTTTGCTCAACAACTTTCTTGCCCTTTTTGGAAAAAGTTTTTTTGATGTAGTTTTCAATTTTTTCAGTTGCAACCTTGAAGTCAATGAGATTTGCAACTTTAAACATTGCTGTTTGCATGATCATGTTGATTTTGTTGCCAAGTCCAACTTCCTCTGCCAATTTTTGCGCGTTGATCACAAAAAGTGTGGCGTGGCGGTCTTGCAAAGTTTTCTTATATACATCTGGCAAGACCTTGTCAACTTCGTCTGCACTGAAAATGGTGTTGACCAAAACTTTTCCGCCTTCTTTCAAGCCCTCAAGACAGTTGTATCTGTGCACAAATGAGAAATTGTTGATGGTGATGATGTCGGCATTTTGGACAAGATAGGTGCTTTTGATTGGTGTGTCGCTGACGCGTATGTGACTGCGTGTCAAACTTCCGCTCTTTTTGCTGTCATATTCAAAATAGCCCTGCACATATTTGTCCAACTCTTCGCCTAAAATTTTGATTGTGCTTTTGCTTGCTGACACTGTGCCATCCGAGCCGAGACCCCAAAATTTCATTTGGAAATTGGAAGTTTTGGTGTGATATTCCTCGCATGGAAGAGACGAATTTGAAACATCATCCACAATTCCAACAGTGAAATTGTCTTTTTCGGTTTCAAAGTTTTTGATGGCCGCAACAACCATGCTTGGAGTGAATTCTTTTCCGCCAAGCCCATATCTTCCACCCAAAATCTTGACGCTTGGACGGTCTTTGAGTGCGTTTGCAACATCCAAAAACATTGGCTCACGCGCGCCACATTCTTTTGTGCGGTCAAGGACGATGACTTTTTCCACACTTTGAGGCAAGGCTTTTGAAAATTTCTCATAGTCAAACGGGCGGAAGAGGTGGACTTTCATAAGCGCCACATCTTTAAAGTTTTTGTCCGTGGTGATGACTTCTTCAATTGTCTCGCAAGAAGAGCCCATGCTGACAATCACTTTCTTTGGCTTTTTTGCGCCAACAAGTTGGTGGGCTTGATATGTTCTTCCTGTCAGTGAGGCAAATTTGTCCAAAATTCGAGAAAGAATTTCGCAAACATTCACATAGGCAGGGGAGGAGAGTTCGCGGTTTTGGAAAAACACATCTGGGTTTTGTGCTGTGCCTTTTTGATATGGCTTTTCAGGCGTGAGGCGACCCTCTCTGAATTTTTCAATTTGTTTGAGTGGAAGCATTTTCTTGATTACATCATTTGAGATGATTTCAATTTTTTGTGTTTCGTGTGATGTTCTGAATCCGTCAAAAAAATGAACGACAGGAAGAGAAGTTTCATATGCAAGAATATGCGCAATTAAGGCAAAATCGTGTGCCTCTTGCACGGAATTGGATGAAAGCAAAATGCAACCGGTTTGTCTGATTGCCATAACATCGCTGTGGTCACCAAAAATGGAAAGAGCGTGCGTTGCAACTGTGCGTGCTGCCACATGCAAAACGCATGGCAAGTGTTCACCAGCAAGTTTATATAGGTTTGGAATCATCAGCAGAAGACCTTGACTTGATGTGAATGTTGTCGTCAACGCTCCGGCGCACAAACTGCCATGAAGCGTGCCAGATGCGCCACCCTCTGACTGCATTTCAATCAGAGTTGGAAGTTTGCCAAATATGTTTGTTTTTCCGCTTGAAACCTGAGAGTCGCAATATTCCGCCATTGGAGAGGACGGCGTGATTGGATAGATTGGAATGACCTCCGAAAGTTTGAATGCCACCATTGCAGCGGCAGTGTTTCCATCAACAACTTTTTTCATGATTCCTCGCTTTTAATTTTGCTTTTGACATATTCTTGAATTTTGCCAAATTTTCGGCTTTTAAATTCTTCACTTTAAGTTTAAAATTTTTCAAAAAATATGTCAAATTAATTTCAAATTTTGTTGCCATATAAAAAGATTTTTTGCAAACATTTTCATTATATTTGTCATCAACAAAACTTTTTTGCTATTATTAAGATGTAAGAAAAACGCAAGAATGGCAACTTGCAAAAATTTTTGCAAAAACTTGGGAATTTCCCACGCAAACAAACCGAAACAAATCGCGCAAAAATTGGAGAAAAAATGAGAAATTTTAAAGTGACATTGGAATATAACGGAAGCAACTTTCATGGCTGGCAAAAGCAGACAGGCAAAAGGACTGTTCAGGAAGTGGTGGAAAACGCCTTTTCGCTTTTGACGGGAGAGAGCGTTTCAGTTGAGGGCAGTGGCAGAACGGACAGCGGAGTGCATGCGTTGGGGCAGGTGGCAAGCGTGGCATTTGAAAATCAAATTCCAATTGAAAAAATCAAAGATGCTGTCAACAACTTTTTGCCGTCTGATGTGAGAATTTTGAAAGTGCAGAAAGCGGATGCAAACTTTCATGCGCGTTTTTCTGCCAAAAGAAAGACATATGAATATGTCGTGCAAGTGGGTGGACAGCGCTCGGCAATCAAACACAACTTGCAGGGGTTCTATCCTTTTGAGGTTGATTTGCAAAAGATGACGGATGCCTCAAAACTTCTTATTGGAAAACACAATTTTCGAGGATTTTGCAGTTCCGGCGCAAAAGTTTCAAGTTTTGAAAGGAAAATTTTTGACATAAAAATCAAAAAAAATCGCCATATCATCAAATTTGAAGTGACAGGGAATGGTTTTCTTTACAACATGGTGAGAATTTTGGTTGGCACACTTTTGGATGTTGGACGCGGGAAATTGACAGCACAAGACATTCAAAAAGCGCTTGAAACGGGAGAGAGAAAATATGCTGGCAAAACCATGGAGGCTTGCGGACTCTATCTCAAAAAAGTGGAATATGAAAAGCAGAATTAATCATTAAAAATTTATTATTCAAACATAAAGAATAGGGAAAAGATTGGGAAGAAGATTAGAAAAAAGAATAGGGAAAATATTCAAAATTTTTGCTTCATAATTTTTATCTGGACTTTGGTTTATGAAAAAAAACACTCAATGAGTGTTTATTTTTATGTCAAACTTATGCAAAACTTATGCAAATTTTATGCTTAAATTATGTCAAATCTATGCCAAACTTAAACCAACCCTTATGCCAAGTTGCAATAGTTTAAAATTAAATGATAATTTTGTCCGTCAATTGTGAAATTAAAGGAAATTCTATATGTTCCGTCCGAGTAGGAAACGGAATAGGTGTGGTTTGCGCCACTTGTTTCTGCGACATCTTCTTGAAACAGAAGGCTTGCACGCAGATTGTTGAATGTGAAAGTGCGTTCGTTCATTGTGAAGACAACATTCACGCGGATGTTTTGGGCTGTTGTTGTGGACAGATTCAACACGCCTGTGATGTTTTCTGCTGAAACAATCACACCATCTCGCAAGGCAACACCCTCTGCAGTGAAAATTGTTGTCAGGGCAGATTGACCTTGTGCAACATCAATGTTTGCTGTCATAAGAGTTGGTTGAAGTCCATCATCTTCCATGCCTGCACTTTCTGGGTTTGTTGTGAGGAAATATGAATCAAGTTTCACATACATCATTTTGCTGTCCGAAAAAACAGCAGTGTAGGAGCCTTGAGTGGTGGCATTCATGGTGAAAGTCAAAGTGCTTGAGGTGACAACATTTGCCTCATTTGTTGTGTCCGAGATTGAAAAAACATCTCCGTCTTGAAGTTGAGTGCTGTTTTGATATACCCATGCAACAACTGAGCTTCCTCCTTTTGCGTTTGCGGTGAGGGTGACGGTTGAGCCCTCTTCATATGTCCCGGCGCCAGAAACTGAGCCATGAATTGTCGAACTTGAACTGACTGAAATAGAATATGAAGAAACCTCGTCACACCCAAACAGTGCAACAAGTGGAAACATCACCAAACACAACAAAAAAGCTGAAAATTTTTTCTTCATATTCTTCCTTTTATATTTTTTATCATTTTTATCATTTGTTCTTAAAGTTTTGCATTTTAAAATTGTTTTTAAGTGTTCTTAAATTTAAGTGTTCTTAATTATATATTAAATAATTTTCAACAAAAATGCAAATTATTGTTGAAATTTTTTGAAAAAATTTTGTTTCAAACTTTTAAACACCTTTCAAATTTGAAACTTTTGCACTTTTATGTGTGGACGATGATCCAGATTTGTTTTGTCTTAAAAAATTTAAACAAAATTTTTGAGTATTTTTGAAGTGCTTGCATAAAATATTTTTTGTAAGGAGTTTTTATGTGGGAACTTTCCATCTCTGTCAGCTCAAAAAAACTTGAAGTTGCAAAATTTATCTATCAAACTTTGAAGACTCAAACCACAGAGTTTGGAAGTGTTGTCACTTGCTATGAAGAGTTTGACCAATTTTTCATTTTGATTGGATGTCCAAATGAAGAGCAGGCGCGCGTGAAAATGGCAATTGAACGCTGTGTGATTAAGGTTATTTGTAATTTCTATAAAGAGCATTTTTTGGCCGAAAATCTCAGGCTTCCATTGCATGAAAATTTGAGTCTTATGGCATTCAAAAAGGCGCTTATAAATTTTGATAAGGAAACCGATTTCTACATCATCAGCAAGAATTTGCAACTTTCTAAAAATTTGCATC
Source organism: uncultured Clostridia bacterium (assembly GCA_944381135.1). Classification (GTDB taxonomy): domain Bacteria; phylum Bacillota; class Clostridia; order Christensenellales; family UBA1242; genus Caccovivens. Next base: position 11,639 of record CALWJY010000006.1, read on the forward strand.
TTGATTCTTTTTATTATTTTCGTTTGAAAGCGCTTCGCGACAAATGGGCGGAACTCATCTCGCTTGCAAACGAAAACAGCGACTATCTGACAAGTTCGGAGGCATTTTTTGACCTTTTGAAATTTCTGATTGACAATTTGGAAATTTGTGAAGAGGAAATTGATGTGTTTGAGGATGAAAATGGCTATCATCTCAAGTCTGACAGCGCTGAAAATCCTCAGCAGACACTTTCTAAGGAGGGGTTGGTTTCGTCTTTGATTGACCTAAGTCCGAAAAAAATCAACTTTTTTTGCCGAAGTGACGACAACACTGCTGGCTTTTTGTCCAAGATTTTTGAAGAACGAATAAATGTGTGCTACAACAAAAATGTTGAGAAAGTTGACAAATTCAGCATATTAAAATGAATAAACGAAATAAAATTATAAAAAATATATATAATAAAAAATTGAAAAAAAACGAATTATTAATGATTATAATAAAATAAATAGTTATAATAGAAGTATTAAGAATAATAGAAATAAATATCAAAAAAAACAAATATTAAAAAGCAGATAACATATAAAAATAGAAAAAAATAAAAGACCAAACGGGTCTTTTAATTTTGTCTGATTTTGCATTTTACATTCCGCGTCCAGCAGATGTTGCAAGAACTCTTTTGTCCTCTTTGTCAGTTTCAACAAATCTTCCAAGAAAACTTGCGAAAGCAGGTTTGCCTGTTTCGTTGAGAAAATCAAGCAATTCTTCTGCATTGTGATTCAAAACAAGACGAAGAAGGTCATAGTTGCCCTGTGTTGCAAGAGTGTTCAAAGTGTTCACTGTGCTTGAAAGTCTTTGGCGTTCACCTTGTGAATATGTCTCTTCTTTTGTTGCAACAGTGTTTTCTTCTGGCAAAGTGAAGTCTTCAAGCTCTGCTGTCATAACATCATTTTTCATTTTTTAACCTCCATTATAAATTTTTCTTCACTTGATTTATATATGCTTTCAAGTGAGCGCATTTGCCCATTATATCACAAAATTTTTCTGTGTCAAGGGTTTATTTGAAAATATTTTTAAAAATTTTGAAATTTTTTGTATGTTTCTTTTGTTTCGACAAAAATTGCAAATATGGGGGCGAATAACGGCAAGAAATTCAACCGAAGTGTGATGCGAAAAACTTTCAATCTTATGCACAAAAATGTTGACAAGAAAATATTATGGTGATATAATGAAAGCGTATTCAGTGAAAGACAAGTAGGTCTTGTGCTTGCGCTCAGAGAAGGGTTGGTTGGTGAAAAACCTAAGCAAAATCAAGTGTCTGAAACCACTTTCGCGAAAAATGTTGTCCGCATTGCAGGTTTTTGATTGATGCCAATTTCAAGAAAAAGTTGCTGACAACATGGAAAATACAAATCACAAAGAGTGGCAATGGCAAAATGCCGTTGCAATTAAGGTGGAACCGCGGTTGGAAAAAATCGTCCTTAAAATTCAAGCGATGCTTGGTTTTAAGGATTTTTTGTTTTTAAAACCAAAACACTTGAGATAATTTTGAAATGGAGGACAAAGAATATGGAAATTAAAAGAGAAAAAGATGAAGAACTTATGAAAGCAAGACACTCTCTTGCACATGTGCTTGCAAAGGCGCTTTTGAAATTGCATCCTGAAACAAAACTGACCATTGGACCAGCCATCGACGATGGGTTCTATTATGACATCGACCTTCCTCATTCCATCACACCTGAGGAGTTTCCTGAAATTGAAAAGGTGATGAGGGAAATCATCAACAAAGGTGAGAATTTTGAAAGAAAGGTTATTTCAAAAGAAGAGGCTCTCAAACTTTTCAAAGGCAATGAATATAAAACCGAAATCATCAACGAATTGCCAGACGGAGAGGAAATTTCGCTATACTATACGGGCGATGACTTCTTCGATTTGTGCAGAGGTCCTCATGTAGACAGCACAAGACGACTTCAAAATTATGGCTTCAAAATTCACAGCGTGAATGGTGCATATTGGAGAGGTGACGAGAAAAACAAAATGCTTCAGCGTGTCTATTGCTATGCCTTCAAAACCAAAAAAGAACTTGCAGATTATGTCAACATGCTTGAAGAGGCAAAGAAAAGAGACCACAACAAATTGGGAAGAGAGTTGGAACTTTTCACAACTGTCGACTATATTGGGCAGGGATTGCCAATTATGTTGCCAAAGGGTGCAAAAATTTTGCAGATTTTGCAAAGATTTGTTGAGGATGAAGAGGCAAAAAGAGGTTGGCAATTGACAAAAACTCCTTTCATGGCAAAGAGTGATTTATACAAAATTTCGGGGCATTGGGACCATTATAAAGACGGGATGTTTGTTCTGGGTGATGAGACAAAAGATAATGAGGTGTTGGCATTGCGTCCAATGACTTGTCCTTTTCAATATCAATGCTATTTGAATAAGGCGAGGTCATATAAAGATTTGCCACTTAGATATGACGAAACTTCCACACTTTTCAGAAATGAAGCAAGTGGAGAAATGCATGGACTTATCAGAGTTCGTCAGTTCACTCTTTCAGAGGGACATTTGATGTGTACGCCAGAGCAACTTGAAGACGAATTCAAGGGATGTTTGGAACTTGCAATCTTTATGCTTAAAACTTTGGGACTTTATGATGATGTTTCATACAGATTTTCTCAATGGGACCCAAATGATAAAGAAAAATATATTGGCACTGCAGAGCAATGGGAAGAAGCACAATCAACGATGGGAAGGATTCTTGACCATCTCAAAATTCCTTATGAAATTGGAATTGGCGAAGCAGCATTCTATGGACCAAAACTTGACATTCAAATCAAAAATGTTTTCGGGAAAGAGGACACTTTAATCACAATTCAAGTGGACCAAATGCTTGCAGAGAAGTTTGGCATGGAATACACTGATAAGGATGGACAGAAAAAGACTCCAATCATCATCCATAGAAGCAGTGTTGGATGTTATGAACGAACATTGGCTTATTTGATTGAAAAATATGCAGGTGCGTTTCCTCTTTGGCTGGCGCCTGTGCAGGTTAAGGTGCTTTCTTTGACAGAGAGAAATGCGGACTATGCAAAAAAGATTTATGACCAACTCTTTGAGCAGGGCTTCCGTGTTGAACTTGACGACAGAAATGAAAAGATTGGATATAAAATTCGCGAGGCTTCCTCAATGAAAATTCCATATCTCATCATTGTGGGAGATGAGGAAGAAAAGAACGGCACAATTTCCATTCGTGGACGCGGTTTTGAAAACAAGAGCGGACTTTTGTTGAATGATTTTGTTGCAAGAATGAACGAAGAAATTAAAACAAAAAAGATTTAGTGGCATCTTCACATTTTGTTGTTGGTTTGTTTTAAAAGGAATGTTGATTTTTGTTTGAAACAAGAATTTGTTGTTGCGAAAAGATTTAAAACAATGTTTACAATGTTTTAGAGTTGTATATTCGATTTTGATAACCAAAAACAAAAAAGAGGAAATAATGTTTCCCTTTCAACAAAAAAAGAAAAATTTTGACTTTAATCTTGATTTTTTGTTTGGTTTATTTTATAATTTGTGATAATATGATGTAAGGAGTGCTTATTTTTATGGGCTTCAATGAAATTGTTTTGCCTTTGGGTGTGATTTTCTTCACTTTGGTTATGGGGTTCTATTTCAAATAACCTTTTTGTGAAGATGACTTCAAACAAGGCGAAAAAATAAGGCAAAAAGGAGAATTGAATATGGATGGCGTTTGGAATTGGGTGTTGATTGCCGTTGTTGTTTTGCTTTTGATTGCGCTTCCAATCATGATGAATGCACGCAATAAGAGAGAAACTCAAAAAGTTCAAGAACAGACAAATTCTTTGAAAGTGGGAGATAAAGTTTTGACAACAAGTGGTGTGTATGGCACAATCACAGAAATCAAATTTGATGATTCCAAGAAAACTGTTGTCATTGAAACAGGTGGAAAAATCAAAAGTTATATGACTGTTGATGCATATGCAATCTACACAGTTTTCAAAAGTGATGCAGAACTTAAGCGTGAGGCAGAAGAGCGTGAAAGACAACAGGCTGAGGCTGAAAGGCTGAAAGCGGAAGAAGAGCAGGCAAAGAAAGACGCAAAGAAAAAGAAGAAAGCAAAAACTGAAGTGACTGCAGAAACTCAAGTTGTTGAGGCTCAAGATGTTGCAAAAGCGGAAACAACTGCAGAAGAAGCAAAAGTTGAAACTGACAAAACTGAAAATACAGAAGAGACAACCTCTTCAAAAAGTTCAAAAAACAAAAAATAAAAAAAATAAACAAGCAAGTTTTTGCTTGTTTTTTATATTTCTTACATTTTATATAATGTTAGATTTTTCATTATACAGCATGAAATTTTTGTGAAAGACTTTTGCAAATTTTTGAGATTTTTGGTTTTTGAGGTTCTTGGAGTTTGTTTTGCCAAAGGTGTTTGTTGCATGTCAGTTGCATGGGAGGGCAAAGAGGACAATTTCGGTTGGATAGAAACTTCCACAAAAATTGCGCAAAAAGAATTTATAGTTCTTGTTTAAAGAATGGATGAGTTTTGGAATTTGCCACAGGTGATTGTTGTTGTGATAGACGGAAATCAAAAGTTTTGGGCAATCTTTCTTGATGTGATTTTTTGCACCTTTAAGAGCAGAAATTTCATCACCCTCAATGTCCATTTTCACCATGGTGATTTTTTCTTTGATGTCGTCATCAAGGGTGACGCTTTCAACTTCGCTTTGGTTGGCTTCGTCACAATGTTTTTGCAAGTCAGAGGTTTGATTTGCCGAACTGCTTGCTCCGTTCTCTTGAAGAAGTACAAACCCGTTTTTGTTTTTCACGGCTTTTTGCCTAAAAATTATGTTTGAGAATTTGTGCAAATGCTGTTTTGAAAATTCAAGAGGCGCAGGCGTGATTTCATAGCAATAAATTCGCTTATAGTTTTCTCCATATGTGTTTATAAAATCAAGCGATGTTTCTCCATAATATGAACCGACATCCACAAAGATCTCATCCTTTGCACTTGGAATGAGGTCGAGATGAAAATATTGTTTAAACCTCCCGTTCTCCATTGTGCGTTTGAGTGTTAAGGTGTCAAAATTGAGCCAATTGTTTAAAATGGCATAGAGAAGCAATTTGCTGGAATAGTCTTCCAACTTACCATACAACCACTTGAACTCTTTTATGTGAGAAGAAATGTCGGTTGCTTTGTTTTTAAAAAAACTTAAGTCTTTGGTTTGGAAATCAATCTTTCCCCAAAAAGAATATTTGTCAAAATATCTTTTCAAAGATTGTTGCAAACTTGCGGGCGCAAAAGCATATTTCATCAAGATGTGATTTAAAAGTGCAGGGTAGTCACAACTTTCCACAAAGGTCACAAGAGAATGGAATTTTTCGTCAATTTCGTTTTTAAATTTTTTCATATTTAATATATATTGTATTGTTTTCTTGTTTGTCACAAAATGTGTTGAAGAATGCGAAATTTGAAATTTAATTAAGTGATAAAAAATAAAAAACATGCAAAAAATGCATGTTTTTTATTCAATTTAATTAAAATTAAAGAAAAATTTAAATTTTAATTAAAATTCCACAAAAAATACGCAAAAAATGTTTTTTATTATATTTTTAAATTTAATTAATTTGGCAAAATTCACTTCTTTGTGGTTTTTGTTGTGTTTTTTGGTAAATTTTTTGCATTTTTTACGGTTTTTTCACCAATTTTTGCATTTTTTTTGTTTTTACACTTGTTTTGACAGTTGTTTTATTTACAACAGTTTTTGTTTTTGCGCTTTTTGTTTTTTCACTGTTTTTGTCAACTATTTTATTATTTTTTATATTTTTATCTAATTTTTTTGAATTATTGCCAAATTTTTCTGATTTTTTGTTAATTTTTTCAGTATTTTTATTTTCGGCTGATTTTGTTTTTTCTTTAATTTCAGTTTTTGTTTTATCTGCGTTTTTAACTTCAGCATTTCTCGTTGTTGCAACTGTTTGAATTTTCGTTTTGTCAGATTCAAATTTTTTCTTGTTTGCGTTTATGGCTTTGACAATGTTGTTTATGACTTTGGTTTTGTTGAGCCACCAATCACGACTCCAAACGCGAATGATGTCCCAGCCACGAGAACGCAAAAACTTGTTGCGATAGACATCTCTTTCCAAGATGGAGTCACTGCTTTTATAGGCGGCATAGTCACATTCAATTCCAAGCAAATATTTATCCAATTTTTTGTCATAGACTGCAAGAGAAAGTTTATAATCCGTGTTGCCAAGATTGGTTTCAACAGAAAAGCCAAGTTTGACAAGTTCGTCTCTGATTTCGTTTTCAAACGAATTGGAAACAATTTCTTCTTTGCTTTCAGGAAGCGATGGCTTGAAACTGTCAAGAATGAAGCCAACTTCCTTGTTGTTTTTGTTTGAAACAGCGCGGACATATTTGAGATATTGTTTGAAAATTTTTGGTCCAGCATTTTTGCTTCCCTCAACCATAAGTTCCTCAGGCTCGATGCTTGTGACAACATAAATTTTCTCTTTTGCACGGGTGATGGCAACATTCAAACGGTTTTCGCCACCTTCAACTGAAAGAGGTCCAAAGTGTGCCACAACTTTTCCATATTCGTTTTGTGCATAGCCAATGCTGAAGATGATGATGTCACGCTCGTCACCTTGCACATTTTCCAAATTTTTGATGAAAATTGAGGTGTCCTCGTTGTTTTCTTTTCGGTTTTGTTCGCGGATGAACGCATCGCGAAAAGCAGAATCTTTTTGGCACTCGGCGTCAATGGCGTCCTCAATGGCGTTTTCTTGTTCGGTGTTGAAAGTGATGATTCCAATTGAAGATTTGTTGCGTTTGCCCTTGATAAGTTTCTTCAAAAGTGAAACGACGGCGTTGGCTTCTTCCTGATTTCTTCTGCCAATCCACTTGCCATTGACTTTGATTCTTTCAATTGGTTTGTTTCCAACATTTTTGGAAACATTTGGTGCAATTTGAAGTTTGCCGTCGTAGAAAGCATAGTTTGAAAAGTTGATGAGTTCTTCATTTCGGCTTCGATAGTGATATGTCAAATTGGTGCTGTTGAAACGGCTTGTTGCAAGGTCCAACAAACTTTCCACTTCAAGTGCTGCTTGGGTGGCAAGGTCGAGTTCTTCATCACTGTCGTTGCCCATATATCTCTTCACAAAGGTGGCAGTTGGACGCAACTGTTTGGAGTCGCCGGCAACCACGATATATTTTCCACGATAGATGGTTGGCAGGGTGTTTTCGATGAAAACTTGGCTGGCTTCATCAAACAAAATTATGTCAAACATTTCTTTCCTCAGAGGGAAGATTGTGGACACGCTTTCAGGCGACAAAAGCCAACACGGAAAGAGTTTCAAAAGGAAATCGCCATAAAGTTCCATCATTTTGCGAATTGGCAAAAGTCCTTGTTGTTTGGTGATTTGATATAGATAGTTTTTGCTTTCAGGGCAGGAATTGAAGAAATTTATGTATTCATTTTTGAATTTTCCAAGGCAGATGTTTGCTGAAATTTCTTTTTCATCTTTCTTCAGCGACAAGATGCGGTTTGTGATGTTGTCAAAATCGATGATTTTTGAAAGTTTTGTCTTGTTTTGTTCTTCATATTTGATTGCTTCGTGATATACGCGAATTTGCAAAATTTTGTCAACAATTTCGCGATATTGTCTTGCATTTTTTGAGTTTTCAAACGCAAAATTCAGGATGATTCGTTCGTCCTCAGACAGCCCTTTCACAGCCACATTGACATCTCGAATTTCGATGTAGTCATCAAGAGCATTGAGCAGAAGTTTCAAGAAAATTGAGTTTCCGTTGACAATGTTGTCGATTGTCATCAGATAGCCTTTCTTGTCAAGCACTTTTTCAAGAAGAGAATAGTTGTTGACATAATCTTTGATGTCTTGCATGGTGCTTTCAAAATTTGTGGCAATTTCTTCTTCTTTTTGTTTCAGTTTAGATTTGACAAAAGGATAGGCAGGGAAGAATACTTTTGACCATTTAAGTTTTGTGTGCAAATTCTTGTTGTCGATTGATGAAATCATTTTGATGAGAGGTTTCATTTCGTTGACATTCTCAACATCGTTTTCAAGGCAATAGACCATAAGTTGTCTTGCGTGAGGGTGTTTTGCGGTGTCAAAAGGCACAATGTTTCGTTGTGTGAGTTCTTTCAAATAGGTTTTCATCTGATTGATGACATGAATTTCTACATCTGGTTTTATGTGGTCAACAAGAGGATTGTTTCTTTTAAGTTCGATGTAGCGGAAATATTGTCCTGCTTTGTTTTTGTCTTTGATGATTCTGAGCGTGGACGAAAGTCTTTTGAAATCCATGGACATCAAATCTTTGTTTTTGAGCATTTTTTTGTAGAGTTCATAGTCCGCACTCGTCTTTCCAATTCTGGACGAATTTGCATACATTTCTTGAAGAGAAAGTCCAAATGGTGTTTTTGAAAAGAGGGTGTTTGAAATTGTCTCAAGTTCTTTAATTTCATTTTGAATGTTCTCTTCCACGGCGTCAAAATTTTTGTTTGCTTCATTTTCGTTTTGAAGGCCGCCATTCAAAACGGCTTGGTGCATTTGGTTGCAACGCTCATAGAATGACACTTTGTTTTTCTCGGCGTCCGTGATGAACATACATTTTGAATTGAGGTTTTTAAGACGATTGAAAACCACATCAAGTGCGGCTTTCTTTTGCGAAACAACCAAAACCTTTTTGTTTTTGCAAAGTGCGTCAGAAATGATGTTGACAATTGTCTGAGATTTTCCTGTTCCTGGAGGGCCATAGATGACAAGGTTGCCATATTCATTAAGTTTCTGAACGGCGCTTTCTTGCGCATAGTCCAAATCGTTGATGGTGTATGTGTGCTGGTCAAACTTCTTGTTCTTTTTTGTGTTTTTCCCTTGCAAAAGTTGTTCAATTGCAAGCGAAGAGAGGCGCTTTTTCTCAAGGAGGGTGTAGTCATTATATATTGCGTTGGCAAGAGGGAATCTTCCAATCACGCAAGAGTTGACAACTTGAAGTTCGCCCATTGGGAGTGCATTTTCTTTAATGTCTGAAAATTTGCAAAGTCCTTTCCCAAAGTTTTTGTCAATTTCAAACTTAAAACCATATGCGGAAAGATATTCCAAAACATCTTTCACACTTTTGAGTTTATAGTCCGAAAGGTTGTCAAATTCTGTCATCATGCCGTCATAGTTAAGGCGGTGCTGTTTGGCATAGGCAAGAAGCAAAACCTTGTTAAATTGCACAAATTCGTCATTTTTGGCTTCAATTGAAACAGTGGTGTCATTTTCGACATTAATCACAACAGGAAAGAGGATGAGGGGTGCTTTGATTGTCAAATCTTTGTTCAAGTTGCCGGTGACAAAAGGATAGCCAACAAAAAGTTCATATCTTCCCGTCTCTTTTGCAAACTCCTCAATTTCTCTTTTCAAAAGTCTGAGTGAAGAAACTTGGGAAGAGACAATCTTCTTTCCTTCTTCATGTTTCAGTCTTTCACGACGCAAATTTTCGCTTCGTTTTTCTTCTGGACTGAGGCTGTCCATGTCTTTAAATTGCACTTTGACTTTTCCGTCCAAGCCAAAAGTTTGAAACAGTTTTTCGCGCTTTTCTTTGCAGATGAGTTCATATCCCGTCTTTTTCCCTTTCCATAAAAATGTGAAAAAATCTTGAAAATCGTCCTTGTCTTTTCCGATGATTTCGCCAATGTCATAGGAATATTTCTTGCTGATATTTCGAGAATATAGACTTCTGTTTTTCCCGCTGATTTCAATCAGGCGCTCTTTATAGAACTTATATATTGATTTCATTTCAAACCTCTCTCATACTTCTTTATACTTTTTATATATTCTATCAAAAAATTATCATTAAAACAAGCGATAAGGAATAATTTTGAAAAAAACTGCAAAATCTACAAACTGAAAGCAAACTCAACATTTCAATTTTAGAAAATTTGTAAAATTGTTTGACAAATCCCCATTCAACTGTGCTATACTGCAGATAGGAGGTTTAATGATGGAAAATTCAAAGAAAAAAAGTGGAAAAAAATTCATAATCATTGCAGTTTTGATTGCGTGCTTTGTTGCTTTGGGAATTGGTTATGCATATCTTGCTGAAGAACTCAATTTCGGAGGAACTGGAACAATTGATTCAGATTTTAAAGTTGAATTTCAGACACCAACAGAAACATCTGGAAAGGATCTTGGTGAAGTTTCCTTAAGTTCTTCTGGTGGAGACAGTGGAGTTATTGACACTGCAACATTCACAGTCACACTCACAAAACCGGGTGACAGTTATGTTGTCAGCATTCCTGTTCAAAACACAGGTGCAATCACAGCGCACTATGTTGGAATGACAGCAGGTGATGACAACACTGAAGTGACAGACCCTAACATCACACTTTCTTTCACAGCACCAGAAAATGTTGCAACAGACATTGAAAGTGGTTCTCAACATGTGTTCACTTTCACTTTCTCTTGGACTGACACCGATGCAGAACAAGATGTTCCAACAACACTTGAATATACTTTCAGTTATACAATCAACTATCAACAAGCAGACTAAATAGCGGAAAGTCAATATGAGAAGAAGAAAAAAGAAGAGTCCATTTAATTGGGCAGTTTGTCTTATGGTTATTACAACTGTGTGCCTATGTTCAATTCAATATGGCTATTCTTTTTTTAATCAAAGTTTCATGTTTGGTGGAACGGGTCACATTCAAAATGGTTCAACAAATTCTGCTTTTGAGCTTGTTTCGCAAACAAATCAGGGAATTTTGATTGATGATTTTTCACAAGACCCAACATCCGATGCAGAAAATTTGGGCTATTCTTCAATTATGAGAGGTGACAACACAACATCCGCTGTCAACAACTATATCAAATTCTCTGAAAACGCCACTGAACTTTGGAGGATTGTCGGTTGGACAGAAGATGGAATTAAAGTGGTTCACTCTCAAGATGTAAACACAGAGAAGGTGTTGTGGGATGCTGCTGCAGCGCATTGGGTTGCGTTGGATGAGGAACAAACTTTGCCACACACTCAACTTGTCACATCGCTTGATGGTGCAAGTCAAATTTGCACATATCTCAACACAACATATTATGACCAATTGACCAACATCAGCAATGTCAATTATGTCAATCCAAATTACATTAATCATCAGGCAACTTGGGACATAACACCAATGGAAATCGACAGCAATCAGCCATACTACGTCACAGGGACAGAATCTGGTTCAATTTTGGTAAGAGGTGTTGTGTCGTCAACTTTTAATGGTTTGCCAATTGGGCTTTTAAGCGTCACAGAAATGAACATCCTTTCAAACACATTCACAAGTTCAAATGAGAATCTATATTCATCTGCGATTGATGGTTGGTTTAACACTGATGTTGAAGTGATGACAATCACAGAAAGAGCAAGAGATGACGAAATCTCAACCACTTCATATTCATCAACACAAGCAATTTTTTTGCAGAACCATCGTTTCAGAAACAGTGCAAAAAGTTCAGATCGAGCAATCAAGCCAGCTATGGTCATCTTTTCTGATGTGATTTTGACAACTTCAAATTCTGGAAGTGGGGTGGCTGGTTCTTCAACAAATCCGTTTATTGTTGTGGGCAGAGGTGCAGCATGAGAAAAATTGCACCTCTGTTGTTTTCGTTGCTTATCATTGCGGTTGCACTATTGGAAGATTTCATTGACACTGTTTTTGCACAAAACTATCTCTATTATGTCCGACCTTTTGTTTGGCTGACAATTGCACTGATTGGCTGGTTTTTTGTCAGAAGAAAGTTTACGATAAAGCAACAAAATGAAAAGACTGTTAGAATTGCAACAATCATAATTTTGTTCACGGCGATATATTTCGTTTTTGGCTTATTTTTGGGTTTTGTCTATTCACCATACTCGCATTCTTTTGTTGGGATTGTCAGAAACCTATTTTCATTTGTTCTTATTCTGATTCCTTTTGAAATGATAAGGTGCTCTTTGGTTTCTTCCAACAAATCAAAACTTCAGAATTTTGTTGTGGCAGTCACAATGATTTTCATATTCTTGGATTTAAAAGATTTCATTGAATCTTTCGAAGGTGGTCTTTCATTCAGTTATCTTCTTGGGACTTTTCTTCCATGCATAATTTCTCAAGTTCTATTAAACTATGTTATGAGGCACTGTGGAATTAAAGCAACAATTGTTTGGCAAATCATTTCCACTTCGGTTTTATATTTGATTCCAATTTTGCCTAATTTGAATTGGTTTTTCAATCTTCTTTTTGTTTCAATGAGGTCTTTGGTTTGCTATGTTTTTCTTTATTATTCCTATGCAAACAAGGAAGTTGTCAAGGATGTCAGAGTTAAAAGAAGAAGAAAACCATATGTTGGGTTTGTGATGATGGCTTTTGCATTTTTTTTGGTTGGATTTGTCAGTGGAATGTTTCCTCAAAAGCCTATTGTGGTGGTTTCTGACAGCATGAATCCGTCTTTTGCGCGAGGTGACATTGTTGTCATTGATGTGAATGGAGAATATGACATTGGAACTGTGATTCAATATCAACATGACGGTATAAACATCATTCACAGAATTGTTGACACCGGCGTGGACGAAAGAGGCGAGATTTATTATGTGACAAAAGGTGACAACAACAACACTGAAGACGCTTGGGTTGTCTATGAAGAGGATATTGTCGGAACGCTCAGTTTTGTTGTGCCAAAACTTGGATTTGTCACCATTTGGATAAATCAAATTTTTGGAGGGGCATGATGATAAAAAAGTTGATTGAAAGGCTGAAGAAAGACAGATATTGGTTTAATGTGACGATTTGTTTGGCTCTTGTTTTGTTGCTTTTAAGTGTTCCTTTTTTGCTTGTCCAATTTGGAAGGTTTAATGTTTCGGAAACTTCACAACTTTATGAAACGAGGGCTTCAAAATCGGTGTCAGACAAAGTGGTTTTGAAAGATAATGACATTTTTGTCACAGATGGGGAGGGGTATTATTCAAGCGATTTTTACATTGCAAACCTTTTAGATTCAGTGCGTGTTGATTTTTATGACACCTTAAATTTAAACACTGTTGATTATGATCTTAATTTTGTCAAGACTCTAAGAGTTGTGCTTGTTGTTGAAGGAGAGGATGGAGTCATCCTTGAAGAAGAGAATGAAGAATTTGGTTCTGGAATCATAAAGCAGGAAAATGGAAATCAGAGTGGAGGGACGGCTGTTGTTGACCTCAATGAAAACATTGAATTGCAATACGAAACATACACTTCAAGATTCAACTTTATTCATGAAACTTTGGGTATAAGTTGTTTTGCAACGCTTGAAGTGCACTATGAAATTGATTGTTTTGGCACTGTTAATGGGCATAATTATTCATATCAAGACTCCTTTGTAAGTTTCGTTCCGGTGCAGACATCTGGAACTTTAAGTGTTGCAAATCAATACACAAGTTCCACCGCACTGAGTGACAGCGAAATCACTTATCATAATGAAGCAAACTATTTTTGGCTGATTTTTGGCTTTTTGCTTGACATTGTTGCAATTGTTTTAATTGGTGTTTTGACTTATGTCATCGTTCAAAAAATGAGAGAAAATTCTGGGCAGAAGCGTATCAATAAAATAATTGGGCAGTATGAGGACATTTTAGTTAAAATTGAAAAACCTTTGGAAAGAGATTTGCCCGTTTTGGAACTTGATTCTTTTGATGATGTTGTGAAAGTTGAAACAGAATTGTCCTCTCCAATCGTATGGCTGTCAGAAAATGAAAAATATGATTTCTTCATTTATGCTCCACATTTAACCTATCACTATTCTTTTAAGATTTCAGAAGATGAAAAAGAACAGAATGTTGAAAAAGAAAACGCTGAAAATAACAAAAAAAATTTTTGAAAATTTAATTTACAACGCCTCTAATTTGTTTTAGAGGCTTTTTGTTTTTATCATTTTTTTAACTTTTTATTTTAAATGAAAGAAAAAAATAAAATCTTTTAAATTTTAGTTAAATTTGCATGACAAATTTCGTCAAAAATTTTATAATAGAATTGTGATTAAAGGGGAGGATGTTGTTGCAACTTAAAATATATTTTTCAATTCCGACACCTTTAAAATGAAATTTGCTTCAAAAAAAAGAGGAGGATGAATTTATGAAAGCATTGACGGGTTTCAGCACAAACAAAAATGCTCACCAAGCCGGACTTGAAGCAGCCAAAATGGCTGGAAAATCAAAAGACGCAAAATTGGTTTTTGCTTACATGAGTTGTGACTATAAAATTAAGGATGTCATCAAAGGCATCAAGGAAGTTTATGATTGCCCTGTGATTGGAAACACAAGTTTCACAGGAGTCATCATGCCAGAGGGATATGTTGGTGGCGACCAACCTTTTGTTGGAATTATGGTGCTTTGCGATGCCAACATGGTGGTTGGCGTTGGCTTTGCTGACAGAAAGGCATATCAAAGTGCAAGGGATGCGGGCGAAAGTGCCACAAAACATGCACGAATCATGACAAAAATGCCATATAACGACGAGCCAGATTTGATGTATATGACGGCAAGCCCAACCGAAGAGGAATTTTTCCTTAAGGGCGCAAACAAGGTTGTTGGGCGTGTGCCTCTTTTTGGCGGTTCTGCTGCAGACAACACAATTGAAGGCAATTGGAAACTCTATCTTGACGGAAAAGTGACAGACGAGGGAGTGGCTGTTGCTTTGATTTACATGAAAGGCAATTTTGTCAACGAGTTTACGGGGGCATATCGCGAAACTTCCGACATGGGCATCATCACAAAAGTTGAGGGCACAAGAAGACTTGTTTCCATTGATGGCGTTCCTGCAGTCAAGAAATATGCAAAGTGGAGAGGAATGAAAACAAGCGAACTTATGGGAAACAAACTTCTTTCTGCAACAATCACAAGTCCACTTGGTGTGAAAGACAGACTTGGAGATTTGATTGCCATTCGTCACCCTATGTTTGCAAATGACGACTTCTCAATGAACATTGGTGCCAACCTTGCAGAAGGCACAACAGTCATCAGAATGGAAGCAAGTGTGGACGAACTCATCAGTTCCGTTGGTGAAACTTTGAAGAAATTGAACGCAAGACTTGAAAAACCTGCAGTGTGCTATCACCTCATTCACTGCGGTGGAAGAAGAGCAGGCATTGACAGCAGAATTGATGAGGTCTATGAGGAAATCAAGAAAAATGTCAATGGCGTTCCCTTCATAATGGAATTCACATTTGGTGAATATGGATTTGTTGATGATGGCAGAAACACAACAGGTGGACTTATGCTTTCATTCACTGCGTTGACAAAATAATGTTTTTTGAGTTTTGAGAAAAAGAGTTGTTGCAAATGCAAAATTGTGAATTAAATTTTCAACTGCTAAGAGCACAAAAATGAAAAACTTAAAGTTCAAGAAAACTTAAAAACTGAAGAACTTGCAAAATAAAAAAAATAAAAAATACGAAAAAATAGGCAAAATTTAATGAAAAATCAATAAAAAACTGTAATTTTTGTTAAATTTTGATTAAAAATCGGAAATTTTATAAAATTAAGGAGGATGAAATATGCAATGCATAATCAATGGAAAATGGGTGGATGCAAGTGATAAATCCACAATGGACATTGTCAATCCATACACCGGAAAAGTGATTGACAAAGTGCCAAATTGCACAGAAAAGGATGTTAATCATGCAGTTGAAGGTGCAAAGAAAGCGGGCGAAAGTTGGGCAAAAATGCCGGTCTATAAAAAATGCGAAATCTTGGAAAAATTTGTTGTGCTTGTTCAAGAAAATGTTGACGATTTGGCAAAAACGCTTTGCTGTGAGACAGGCAAACCAATCACACAAGCCTATGCCGAAATGGCAAATTTGCCAATCGCATTCAAGGCTTTCATGGAAAAAGCAAAACATCTCTATGGCAATGTTGTGCCAGCAGGGACGGAAGCAGGACAGGATAAAACCATTCAAATCACAGTGAGAGAACCTCTTGGAGTTATGGTGGCAATCATTCCTTTCAACTTTCCAATTGACCTTTTCGACCAAAAGATTGCACCAGCAATTTTGGCTGGAAACACAATCATTGTCAAACCACCTCATCAAAACCCATCCACAATCATCAAACTTGTTTGGCTTATGCATGAGGCTGGCGTTCCAAAAGGTGTTGTTCAAGTGTTGACAGGCGAGGGTGCAAAGGTTGGAAACGCTTTGGCAAGACATAAGGATGTGCACGGAATCACTTTCACGGGTTCGACTGCTGTTGGAAAGTTGACCTATCTCAACGGCGCCGAACATCTTGCACATGTGGCGCTTGAACTTGGCGGAAACGATGCATTCATTGTGCTTGATGATGCGGATGTTGACCTTGCTGTTGAAGAAATGGTTTGGGGCAGAATGTACAACACCGGGCAAGTTTGCTGTGCAAGCAAAAGGTTCATCATTCAAAAAGGCATTTTGAAAGAATTTGAAGAAAAGGCAAAAGCAAGAATTTCCAAATTGGTGATTGGAAACCCACGAGACAAAAAGACGGAAATTGGCGTGCTTGTCACAAAAGAGGCGTGCGAAAAAGCCGTTGCCCAAGTTGAGAATGTTGTGAAACAAGGCGGAAGAATCATCTATGGCGGAAAACATGATGGGGCATTCTTCGAGCCAACAATCATCACTGACATTCCAAAAACTGCAGATGTTGCAAAGGATGACGAAATTTTTGCGCCAGTTGTCAGCATAATTCCATGCGAAGATGTGGAAGAGGCAATTGAAATTGCCAATTCTTCTTCGTTTGGGCTTTCAAGTTGTGTGTTCACAAAAGACATGAAAACCGCTTTTGATGTTGCGACCAGAATGAAAGCAGGTGGAGCAGTCATCAATGGTGCAAGTTTCCACCGAAGTTTTGAAATGCCATTTGGTGGCTATGGCGACTCTGGAATTGGCACTGAGGGTGTTATGAGCACATTCGACCAAGTGACCAAAACCAAAACAATCACACTGAAAAACATTTTGAAATAAACAAGTTTTGCAATATAAAAACTATTTCAATTTTTTTGAAAAAAACTGTCAAAAACAACAAAGAAAGTGTTGCATATGTTTTTCGTTGTCAAATCTTAAAATGGAATTATTTTCTGTAAGGATGAAATTGTTTTCAGTTTTTCTTAAATTCATTGCGATGTTGTGATATAATCAAACTATGAGCATAAATTTTATTCTTTCGCAAGTTGTGGGTGGCGTTGCACTTGTTTTGGTTAAAACTATTAAACAAAAAGAGATTTTTCGACACGACTTTTGAAAAAATGTGTTTTGCTGTTTTGTTTAATTTCAAATGTCGGCTCAGAATGACGAAAAAAGGTTGCCGAATGTCATTCAAACCGAAGTGGAAGAATCTCGGCAACCATAAAATAAGAAAAATTGATGCCAGAATGACGAGAGAAAGTGGCGATTTGAAAAAAAATTGAAATATGTCGAAATTGTTTGGTTGTTTTGGTGAATTTGTGATATTATAAAAATGAAAATATTTTTTTAAAGGGGTTTTGATATGAAAAAGGTCAAGGCTTTTGGAATTTTTGGTGCCTGTGCAATGATGGTTGCGGGTGGGGGATTTTTGGCCACCGCAAATTTGCAAAACAGCGCTGACGCGATTTATTCTGATGACACAACCTCCTATGTGAAAGTGGATGAAATTTGGGACGGAACGCAGTTTGACGCAGACAACTTGAACACCCTTTTGCAATATGTGACAGGTGACGCTGATGCCAGCGTGACCGGTGAAAATTTGACTGACACCATGAGCGAACTTGACCGCCTTGCAACAATCAAAACAACTTCTGCGGACATCCGTGGAAAAGGTGTGAATGACAAATCGAACGAGCAAGATGTGATTGTCAGGTTTGGTGGGCTGGATTGGCAGGTTGTCTATTTGTCCAAAGACCGTGACGGAAACGACATCCTCACACTTTGGCTTTCAAGCAGCAAACAAGATGCATGGAATGAAAGGCTTTCGAATGAAGGCCTTTATTTTGGTTTTATTGACGGCTCGCTCTACTCCGATTGGGCACTATATTGGAGTACTAGTACACTTGGAGATTATCCAATAAATATGTATGGAACATCATATATTCGTGCAGTGACTCTGAACAATGGTGGTGCATATGCCACAGGAGATACAACATTAAGTGAAGTGTGGGCACAGGATGCCAACAATGTGTTTGCGATGTTCACAATGGACAATGTGGCTGGAAGTGTGACGGACTTTTTGGTGACACCAAGTCAAGTGGCATGGCAAGAGACTGAGAGTGCTGTGGAACAAGGTATACGAAGTGATTATATTTTGTCAAATGAAGCCTATGGGTTGCCAAGCAGTGGGAATAATTATTCAATTTTTAACTACATTCCAAAATCTGGATATACTGATTGGGCAAATGATACGATTTGGCTTCCAAGTGTGACAGAGACGGGCTATGATAACACACATATTGGCATTTGGGACACATCCACAGAGCAAAGACGAAATATCTCTTCTTCGACCTCTTCTGTTGGGAGTGTTGGTTCAGAAAGTGGAGATGCATATCGATATTCTTGGCTTCGTTCCACCACGTACAATTCTTCTTCAACTTTGTATAATCTAAGTCCTTCGGGTTCATCTTCGTCAAGCTATGCCGTTAACAGGTCGCATGCTGTGCGTCCAGCGCTGCACTTGAATTTGAATTCGGCATTGTTGAATGCTGTGGGTGGAGAAAGTGACACATCAGCAGATTTAGCATTTGCAAGCGTTTCGCTTTTAAGTTTAGATTATGATGGCGAAGAAATAGTGCCTAACATTAGTGTAAAATTTAATGGTGTAGAATTAGAAAATGAGAAAGATTTTACTATGACTTTCTCAAACAACTTTGAAGAAGATTTTGTCAATGTGACTATATTAGGAATTGGGAATTATTATGGTTTTAAAGAAGTTAATCTTAACACAAATATATATTCTTCAAATGTTTATGTTTCAGAAATATGGGATGGAAATAAGTTTAATGAAAATCGTCTTAACATGCTTTTACAGTATGTGACAGGACTTGAAAATGCGGATATTTCAAACAATTTGACTGACACGATGAATCGTTTGGAATATTTGGCAAGCGGAGAAGAAACTTCGGCAGAAATTCGTACTAATGTTGTTAATTTTAAGAATTCAAATCAAGATGTTGTTGTTCAATTTGGTGGGTTGGAATGGGAAGTGGTCTATCTTTCAAAAGACCGTGACGGAAATGACATCTTGACGCTTTGGCTGAACAGCAGTCAGCAGGATGCATGGGCAGGCAGAGCAGTAGATGAGGGAGAATTTTATGGTTTTGTTGATGGTTCTCTTTATTCAGATTTTTCAGCAAACTGGACAAGAGGTTCTTGGAGCGGAAGTTTGACATATCCGTCTGGCATGTATGGCTCATCATATATAAGATCTGTAACATTAAATTGTGGAGGAAATTATGCTACAGATTATAATCGTACACAACAATATGAACAGAATTCAAATAGTGTGTTTGCAATGTTCACAATGGATGAAGTTGAAGGAAGTGTGACAGACTTTTTGGTGACTCCAAGTCAGGTGGCGTGGCAAGAAACAGAAAGCAGTTATGCTGAGGGAGTTTACGGAGGTGGTGGTGTAAGAGATTATGTTTTTCCGAATGAAGCTTATGGTACACCGAGTGAAGGTATTCTACCAAGTGAAGACAGTTATACTGGTACAAAATATACACGATGGTCGAATGATTATTTATGGCTTCCAAGTGCTACAGAAGTAGGAACAAGTAATATAATAGGGATATGGAAAACTTCTACCGAGCAACGAATGGATGCATCTTTCACTGTAGCAAGTACAGAAGGTTATGTTGGTTCGGGAAATATTAATTCATCGTATCTCCGCAATGGTTCTTGGTTGAGGAGTGCAGATACTGGATTAAATTATGCAAAATATGTTTCTTATAATGGAATAGTAAATGTTGCTACTTTTGGTGGTAGAGTGAGTAGTTCTTATGCAGTACGCCCTGCTCTTCACTTGAATTTAAGTTCGGCAATTTTAAGTTTGGTTGGGGATGAAAGCAAAGATTTGGCAAATGCTGGAATTGAAGAAATTGAAAATCAAGAATGGACAGGCGAAGAGGTTGAGCCAAACGTTGTGGTCAACTATGATGGAGTGGAACTTCAAGTGGGAATTGACTACAGCGTTGAATTTTTTGACAATGTGGACATGGGTGTGGCAAGTTTCACAATTTCGGCTGTGGAAGGAAGTGGATATGTTGGCACAAAAACTTCTTATTTTGTGATTGGTGAAGAGCCTGATGTGGCAAATGCCACAATTGTGTTGATTGACTCTTATGAATGGACAGGCTCGGCAGTTGTGCCACAGGGTATTGTGGTGGACTATTATGGCAGTCCGCTTGAACTAAATGCAGAATATTCTTTGGAAATTTCAAATAACACAAATCTTGGCACGGCAAGTTTGACAATCACAGGAAAAGGGTTCTACTCTGGCACGCAAGAGACGACCTTTGAAATTGTTCAGCGAAGTTTGGAAACTGTTGGGAGAATTTCGGTCAGTCCACTTGGTGACCATGATTTTACGGGTGACTGGATTGAACCAAACTTCACTGTGACGGACACAAGTTTGGGGACAACATTGCAATCTGGAACAGATTTTACATATCAATTTTCGGACAACACGAATGTGGGAATGGCAACACTGACACTGACGGGAATTGGAAACTATGCGGGGACAATCAGCAGAACGTTCTACATCAATCCAATCAGTTTGTCAGCTGGTTCGTTTACACTGAGCAGGACAAGTTTTGAATATTCTGGACAAACGCAAGTGCCATACCTTTCATATGTTGTGGATGGTGTTCCACTTGTGAGAGACAGGGACTTTGAGATTGAATATCGTCTTGGCACGACGGACGGGACTGTGGTGGAAAATCCAACTGAGGTTGGGACATACTACATCGTTTTGACGGGCAAAGGGAACTATACGGGCGGAAACTCGACAAGTTTTCAGATTGTGAGAGGAAACATTGTTTCGGACAGCATCACTTTGAGTCAAGATTCCTACACTTTCAATCAGCAGGTGCAAAAGCCTGATGTGACGGTGGAAGTGCAAGGCAGAACGCTGATGGCTGGCGAGGACTTCTCCTTGGAAATCAGGCGAGGTTCGGCAACAGGCGAAATTGTGGAAAATCCAACTGAAGCAGGGACATATTATGTTGTTGTGACTGCAATGGGAGACAGTTACACCGGCACGGCATACAAGACATTCACCATTTCGACAGTCAGCATTGCGGGTGCAACTTTGACACTTGCAGATGCAAGAGAGGAGAGAGTTTATGCTGGAAGTCCTGTGACTGTGGAAGTGGAAAGTTTGGTGACGGACATTGCAAACGGAAGTTTGGTGGTGCCTGAAAGCGGATATGACATCTCTTATGTCAACAACGAAGGTGCTGGAACTGCCACGGTGACGCTGACAGGAAAGGGAAGCTATGTGGGTTCGGTTTCGGCAGATTTTGTCATCACGCCTGGAACGCTTTCCTCTGTTTTGATTGATGTTGACGGAATAAGTGGGCAAGGAAATGTGGTGGTGCCATTTAAGGGCAGTGCCTACGGAACCCCTACTGTGACCGTTTTTGATACGAATGCTTATGAGGTGAACGCAAACGATTTTTCTGTGACATTTTCTTCTGCAGATTTCACAAATGCTGGGGTGATTCGTGTGACAGTTGTGCCAAAGCAGAACGGAACATATTTGAACTATCGCGGAACGGTGAACGGGACAATTACGATTGAAAGGTTGGACATCTCTGAACTTGCAGAGGTGAGTGTGACATCAACGCACACCTATGACGGAAAAGAACAAATTCCAAATGTGAGTGTGATGTTGGACGGAAGACCTCTTTCGGTGGACACGGACTTTTCTTTGACATACGCAAACAACACCAATGCTGGCGAGGCAACTGTGTTTGTGACATTCAGAGGAAATTTCCAAGGTGTCATCACAGAAACTTTTGAAATTGCAAAGAGAAGTTTTGCAAATGTGACCGCGGAAATTGCTGAACAGGAATTTTCGGGAAGTCAAATTCGACCTGATGATTTTGCTGTTTTCGACATGATTGACGGCGAGCGAGTGCAATTGGGTGCGGAGGACTTTGAAATTTCGGGCTATGGCGAAAACCTTAATGTTGGGGTTGGAACGGTGACGATTGCCGGCACGGAGAACGGAAACTTCTCGGGCAGTGCAACACTTGAATTTGACATTGTGGCAAAAGCTTTGACAGACGACATGATTTCTGTTTCAGATGTTGAATTTGACGGAGAAGTGAACGAGGCTGAGGTTGTGGTGCGTTTTGGTGGCACAACTTTGGAAGTGACGGAAGACTATTTGGTGGAATATCAAGGCGACACGGTGAATGTTGGGCAGGTGACTGTGGTGATTTCTGCTGCTGCGAGCGGAAACTTCTCGGGAACTGCACAGGCAACATATCAAATCACACCGCGTTCAATTTCAGGTGTGACAATTCAAATCAGCGGAACTTACACATACAACCGCGAAAAACAAACGGTGAATTTCACCGCTGTGGATGAAGAGTTGGCTGGCGTGACACTTACAACTGCCGATTTTGATGTTTCATATGAAAACAACACCAATGCGGGAAGCGCGACGCTGATTTTGACAGGCAAGGGGAACTATGAGGGCTCGGCGAGTGAAAACTTCACGATTGAAAGGGCGCAAGTTTCTGCTGTGACGCTTGCAAGCACAGGTGCGGTTTATGACGGAGAGGCGCAGGATATTGAAATTTCTTCTGTGACTGCAACAGGCGGAGTGGTGCTGTTGCCGGATGAATATTCGATTTCTTATTCGCCTTCTGGACGAATTAATGCAGGAAATGTGACCGTGACAGTGAGCGCAATCAATTCCAATTTCACTGGAAATGCTCAAACAACTTTTGTCATCTCTCCTGCTGTGATTAGTGGCGTTTCGTTGGTGGCAAACTCGGTGATTTTTGACGGAAATTCTCATGTGCCTCAAATCAGCAGAGTTTGGACGGAAAATGGCTTGACTTTGCAGACAAGCAATTTCAACATTTCATACACAAGAGGTGGCTCGGCAACGAGCGACTTCACATCACAAGGAACGATTGTTGTTTCAATTTCTTCAAATTCTTCTAATTTTGTTGTTGAGAGCGCTGTTTCGGCAAACTTCACAATTGGAACGAAAAACATTGCTGATGGCGATGTGACGATTAGATATTTCACATCCGACAATCAAGAACTTTTGACTGACCAAACATATATTGGGCAGAGCGTCTATCCTGTCATCACTTTTGATGGCGACAACTTGACACGAGATGTGGACTTCTCTTATACAATCACCGATTCTGAGGGCGAAGAGATGACTGTGTTTGAAAATGCCGGAGACTTTGTTTTGACAATCACGGGCGAAGGAAACTTCTCGGGTTTGGTTGTGAAGCAATATAAAGTTGTGGCTGCACAATTCACTTTGGAAAACATCTCTGTTTCGTTTGCCGAAAGTGCAACAAAGACATACACGGGAAGTGCTGTCACGCTGAACGAAGAAGATGTCACTCTGACCTATGAAGGAAGAAGGCTGGAGTGGGGCGTTGATTTTGATTTATACACGGGAGAATATGACCTCGCAACTGGCACCGACCTTGAAGAAAACATCATCAACGTTGTGGGTGGATATTATTCCAACATCAATGCAGGACGTGCAAATGTCTTCTTTGTTGGGCTTGAGGGCGGAAACTTTACTGGTGATGTGATTTGCTTGATTTTTGAGATTAAACCTCTCAATCTGAACATTGTGGACAGTGTGGATGTGGTTTTGGATGCGGATGATTTGGTTTATGACACCACACAAAAAGAACCTTCAATTGTGTCCATCACTGTCAGTGATGCAAGTTTGACAGAAAACTTGGTTTTGACAACGGGAGACTATTCTTTCTCTTATTCCAACAACATCAATGCTGGCTCTAACGCAACTGTGACAATTCGCGGGCTTAACAATTTTGAGGGGATAATTTCTGAAAACTTCACAATTGCGCCTCAAAACATTGCAAATGCCACTGTGGCAACACTTATGGATGTCACATACAACGCTGGCAACAGGCAACAGACAGTTTCGCTTTCCTATGGCAGTTTGGCTCTTGTTTCGGGAAGAGATTTTGTGGTGGAATATCAACGAAATGCGGGTGGAACTTTCTCTGAAACAGCCGATTTTGTTAACGCAGGGACAATTCGAATTTTAATTACTGGGCAAAACAACTTTGACGAGACAACTTATGTTGAATATGAAATTATGCCTTTGAATCTTTCAAGTTCTTCAGTTTCAAAAGATGGAACGCTTGGGATGGACGGAAGATATGCCCTTTCTGATGAGACATATTCGATGAGCGAAATCAAAAAGACACCAAACATCACTTTTGCTGGACACACTTTGGGTGATGGTGAGGTTTCGTTTGCCTACAACACTTCCAATTTTGTGGATGTTGCAAACGGAATTGTCATCACGGCAACGGGCGAAGGAAACTTTGCTGGTTCGGTTCAATTCTTATATAACATCATTCCTGCGGACATCTCAAACGATTTGAGATTCACCATTGACTTTGGTGATGTGTCTGAATTCACCTACACTGGTGAAGAAATTGAACTTCAAATTTCAATTATGGACGGACAGACGGATGTGACTTCACTGTTTGCAAACAACATTTCATACAGCAACAACATCAATGTTGCATATTCTGGAAATGATGTGACAACTGGTGCAAGCGTGACGGTTAAGGGCACAGGAAACTATTTTGGAAGCGTATCACACTCTTTCAAAATCAACCCTCTTGATTTGAATGCCGAAACAGTCACAAAAGGTCAACTTTCAGATGTCACATATTCTGGAAGCGAACAAAGACCTGTTCCAACACTTTCGTTGGGTGATTATAACCTTAAAATTGGAACCGATTTCACTGTTTTATATTCTTCAGCCGATTTGACAAATGTTCAAACTGACATTGCACTGACAATGAATGGAACTGGAAATTTTGGCGGAACATTGACAGGTTTTTCATTTGACATTTTGCAGGCAAACTTCTCAGATTCTGAAAGATTTGAAGTGAATTTTGACTCTCTTGAACGCACATTCACAGGTGAGGGAATTGAACTTTCTTTCACAATCAGAGACTTGACGCGTGGCGAGAATCTTGGTGTTGCAGACTTTTCGACATCCTATCAAAACAACACAAATGTTGCATATTCTGATGGAGCGGTTGTTGCTGGTGCAACGCTGACATTCAGGGGTGAGGGGAACTATGCTGGAACAATTTCACAACAATTTAAAATCAATCCAAAATCTCTTGCGGATGAGGATGTTGTTGTGGTTGAAATTGAAAATCAGGGCTACACTGGATTGCCTTTGACACCTCCTGTGACAATTCAATTCAACTCTAAGTCCTATGGTGAAGGTGCGGACACTTTTGCGGTGAATTATGAAAACAACACTGAGTTTGGTGAAGCAACTGTCACAATCACAGGGCAAGGTAATTTCACAGGAGAAACTGAAACAACATTCATAATCACAAATTTGGTTGTTTCAGACGATGTGTTTGAGGTCAGAATTGCAAGTGGTGACCATGTTTTCACGGGAAGCGAAATTAAACCTGAAATTTCAGTTTTCTTCAAAAACACTCAGACAGAACTTGACGAGGAAAACTATTCTGTTGTATATCAAAACAACATCAACGCTGGCAGAGCGTCCATCACAGTGATTTTTGACGGAAACTATCTTGGAACATTGGAAGCGAACTTCACAATTTCCTCTCGTGACATTTCGGAAGCTGAGGTTGCGCCAATTTCTGACTTCACATATGATGGACAAAGTCACTATCCAGAATTGTCAATTACACTTGGAGAATATTCCTTGACATCAAATGATTATTATGTCAGATTTTCCACTTCTGACTTTGTCAATGTTCAAACTGTCACAGTGACAATCAACGGAACGGGCAATTTTAAAGGAACAACAAGTGCAGAGTTTGACATTTCTCCAAAAGACTTGTCAGATGATGACATTGTTTTGAGAGTCACACAAAGCAACCTTGAGTTCACAGGAAGTGAAATTCAACCGGCATTCACTGTCACATATGGATTTTTGACGCTTGAAAATGGTGTTGATTTTGATGCAGAATTTTCAAACAACACAAATGCAGGACAGGCAACATTGATAATCAAAGCAAAATCTGACAACTTCACTGCTGGAAGTCAGAAATCAATCAATTTTGAAATTGCAAAGAAAGAATTGGAATATTCCATGATTGCCGACATTGAAGCACAACATTACACGGGTTATGAAATCAAACCACATCCTGTTGTGACATATGGCGACATAACTTTGAAAGAAAACGTTGACTTTGAAGTTTCATATTCAAACAACACAAACTATGGAAATGCCATTGCAACAATTTCAGCACCGGAAGATGGAAATTTCTTTGGTTCAATCTCAAAAGAATTCAACATTTTGAGGGTTTCAATTTCGGGCGCAGATGTCAGCGGATATGAATTGACTTACACCTTTAATGACACAGAAATCAAACCGGAATTTGTTGTGACGGTTGATGGCATTTTTGAAGAGGGTGGCATGACGCTCAAACCTCTGACAGAAGGTGAAGACTATGTTGTGCAATACGCCGATGACAATGTGAATGTTGGCACGAAACGGGTTATGATTGTTGGGCAAAACAATTTCAACGGAGATGTTTCAATTTCTTACACAATCAATTCTGTTGATTTAAGCAATTTGGAAATTTCTCTTGATGGTTTTGAAGAAGAGTTGCCATATGATTTTGGCGAAAATGTCGAGCAAAATTTTGTGCTTAAAATCGGAGAATTTGAAATTGGTGCTGACAATTTCTTGGTTTCGTATGACGAGAATGTGAATGCAGGCAATGCAACGATGACAATCACACCTGTTGGAAGCAACTTGACAGGAACACTTGTTCGATATTTTGAAATCACAAAAATCGACCCAATTTTAAACAATTTGACAGGTTTGCAAGGTTTTGTTGGAGAAATTGTTTCAAACATTGTTGTGCTTGGTGATGGAGACACAGACGGAACATTTGTGTTCACTCCAAATGTGGTTGTTGCGGGTGAGAATGAATATGCGTTCACATTCACACCAAATGACACAGACAATTTCAACATCATCACTGAAGGCAGTGTGACAATTTTCGGTGTTGACATTGTGATTGAAAGAATTGAAGCACAAACTGAAACTCCATTGGTTGATGGAAATGTTTTCAATTTGGAGGACGTCACGGTTTATGCAATCTATAACGATGGGCATTCGGTTGAAATTTTTGACTTCACAACAAGTCTTGCAAATGGCGAGGTTTTGAGTGCTGAAAATGAAATTGTTGTTTCATACTATGTTTCCAACACTGAAACCACATACACTTGCGGTCTGAATGTTCTTAGAAGAATAATTCAAGGTGACGGATTTACTGCTGATTCACCAAAAGGATTTGCAGATGATGTCGAAATTGTTGTTGAAGAAATCACTGACGGCATTGAAATTTATGAGATGTTGAGTGGTGTTCTTGAAAACATAAACGATGTTGACAAAATCTATGTGGTTTCTCTTTCACAAAATGACCAGCCATATGTTTCAGACGGAATCACAATAACTTTCAATACTTCAGCAATCACGGAAAATTTCATTTATTATGTTCTTCGAGATGGAAATCTTGTTGAAGTGACATCAACAAACGGAACAATTTCTCTTGGAACAACTTCCGAGGCAGTGCTTGTTTTGATGATTGACCCATCCTCAAACAATTTGACAATTATAATTGTTGGCGTGATTATTGGTGTCATGGCGGTGATTATTGTTGTTCTTGTGATTGTCAACATTGTTGACAAGAAGAAACGCAAAAAATTGAGCAACAAATCCAACGTTGGGAAAAATGGTGATGGAGACGATTCGTCAAACACCAATGATGACAATTCAAACGTTTCAGGAGGAAATTTTTCAAACATCAATGGGAATTCTTCCAATAATGGCTCAACAAGTCAAAATGGTGGAATGAATTTTCCAAAAAGACCACCAAATTTTGGAAGTCAAAACAGACAATAATTAAAACAAAAAAGATGATTGATTTTGTTCAATCATCTTTTTCTTTTAAAAACTTTTATTTCAATAAATCAACTGATTTTTCATGAGCTTTATCTAATTTTAAGCGCAAACAGAAGGCTTATTTAAGATTGTGTAACTTTTTTGATGTCATCTCTAAGGTTGTTTCCGTTTTTAGTATAGTCATTAAACAATGAAGAGGCAACTTCGGGAGGCATGAGTGGCAGGGTTGGAATTTCGGAAATTTCAATCAAACATGGGCGATAGATTCCTCTGTTTCGATTTTCTTGAAATTCTTCTCCTTTGCCCGTGCCAAATTTTCCAGAAATCTGTTTGCAAAGAAAGAAATGTTCAATGCTTCGTTCACTTTCATAGACATAGACCTTTTTGATTGGCTCGACTTTCAGCCCAAATTCCTCCAAAACCTCTCGGACAACACACTGCTCTTCCGTCTCATCCTCTTCCATGCCTCCACCTGGAAAGGTGTAGAACTTTCTTCCATCAAATTCGCGATACATTGAGACAATTTTATTCTCAAAAAAGATGATTGCCCTTGCTCTCTTTCGTTTTTCCATACACACCTCTTCTATAAGATAACATTTTAAAAATTTAAAGTCAAGTAAATGGAATTTTTGCTTAGCTATAAAGCACTAGTGTTTATAATGAAATTTATAACAGATTTATTGATGTTGTTTATTGTTTAATGTATGACAGTTGATGTTTTGTTTATAGTTGGGCTTAAGTCAACAGCCAGTTTTTGGGGCGAAATATTTTTAAGTTATGAAGCAATTGTTTATTTTTTTTAATTCAGATATCATTTTTAAAAGTGAGAGGCAAGCAAAAACAAGTTAAAATATTTTAGGAGGTGGGGAAATTATATCTTGCGATATAATTTATCCTTTATCGCAAATAAAAAATTGCAAGCATTTTCTGCTTGCTCAAAAGGAGTGAATTGTGACCGCTTTTGAAAAGTGAGAGCAAGAGAAATTAGAAAAATATTGCTTGTCATCAAACAAAACAAACTATTTAGGAATTGTTATTTGTCTTTACACAGGTATAAGACTCGGCGAACTTTTGGCATTAACTTGGAATGATATAGACTTCAAAAGTGGAATTATGACAATATCCAAAACGGCATATAGAATCAAACAAAATGGAAAACCGCAAGTTGTTATTGACAAACCTAAAACTAAAAATTCAAGCAGACTTATTCCACTCCCTAAACAACTTTTAAAGATTTTGAAAAGGACAAAGAGAATTTCAAAGTCTGATTTTGTGTTGTCCACAAGAACTGGTGGAATTGTTGGAACTCGAGCTTACCAAAAAACTTATGAGTGAATTTTAAAGAGACTTGATATTCCTTACAAAAATTTCCACTCGCTTCGTCACACTTTTGCAACTCGTGCGATTGAAATGGGTATGGATGTTAAAACATTGTCAGAAATTCTTGGACATAAAAATCCTGTTATCACACTTCAAAGATACACACATTCAATGCTTTCATATAAGATAGAAATGATGAATAAGATGGGGAAAACGTTAAACGCAATATAATTTTCGTTTTTTTTCAACAGTTTTACATATGTATTAAATAAATAAAAAATTGATTTCAAAATATTTTACAAAATTATACAAATGTTTTTGAAAATGTGTTCAAGATGAAAGTTTTTGAAATTTCTTTTACATATCTTGGTAACAGCTTTTGTTTGCAAGTTAAAAATGTAAAAAAAACATAAAATAAATAAAAAATTAATTTCAAACAATTTAGTTTGAAACAGGTCTTACAATATATAATAGGGAAACGTCCTGCCATTTTTGAGAATTTTAACAAAAAGAAAAAATCGCTAAAAGCCTTTATTTATAAGGGATTTGGCGATTTTAGATTGTGGAGCTTATGATGGGACTCGAACCCATGACCTCAGCCTTACCAAGTATTGAATTTCACCTAAATAGGACTTGAACTCAAAGCACAGGAAACCCTTATATTTCCTGTGTTTTTTCTTACTCCCAAAACTCTCAATTGTTGTCAATTTTCAAAAATCTGACAACAGTTGACAACAAAAGCCCCATTTTAACCCACCAAAACAACCAATTTTTCCACCTAAAATCATCTAAACTCGCCTAAAACCGAACATCAAGTGTTGTCAGGAAGAAATTTAAATTATTTTTACAAATTAGCAACAGAAATTTAATTAGTATGTTATAATAAAAACAAATATAAGGAGATTTATTAATGAATATCGAAAAAGTCAACAAAACTATCGAATTATATAAAGTTTATTTAGCAAAGCAAAATCAATCCAAAAATGATTTTATTGATAGAAAGGAAAGGATTGCTTATTATCAAAAGTTTAATAAAGAATGTCTTTTAAAATTAAGCGAAGATGACTTCGTTGAGTTTATTGGCAAATTATGGGCATCGGCTATGTATGGAAGTAAGAAATAT
This sequence comes from uncultured Clostridia bacterium, assembly GCA_944381135.1. Classification (GTDB taxonomy): domain Bacteria; phylum Bacillota; class Clostridia; order Christensenellales; family UBA1242; genus Caccovivens. Next base: position 42,229 of record CALWJY010000006.1, read on the forward strand.
TTAGCTGATCAAATGATTTCTAGCAATAAGGGATTTGACAATTTAAAATCCATGCTTGCAGAATTTATATATGGAAAGCAAGATTTATCTGTTAGGTGGGATAAATTTTTAAAAGAAGCAAAATTTTTTGGACCGTCATATATGAGCGAAATATTGGGATATGTGTATCCTAATGAATGTGCTCTTGCAAATAATCAAGTTATTAAAGCCCTTGATTATCTTGAAATGCCAAAAGTTCCACACTATAATTATCAATTTACCGGCAAAAAATATTTAGAAATTTGTGATGTTGTTAAACAATTATCAATAAAATTAAAAAATGCAGGAGTAGAATGTG
>CALWJY010000007.1 GCA_944381135.1 uncultured Clostridia bacterium
TGTTGATATGGAATATGTTTCAATGGAGACCTATTTGACCAATGGCACTGACAGAATTGAAACGGGTGGAGGTTTTACAATCTCAATTTACGGAAGTCTTGGGGACGAATATGACCTTGTGTTTGAATTGACAAACAGCCTTGGGCAAACATTGACAAAAACCTTTCATGTCTTTGTGAAAATTTAAAAAATTTAGATGTGATTTTTCACATCTTTTTTTGTTTTGGCTTTATCATTCTTTTGCCAAAAATCTTTTGTCAAAACCTTTAATTTCTTGGTTTTGATGCATGGATATGATATAATTTTGATATGGAAATTTTAAACGGAAAAACATTTTCGGCAGAAATCAAAGCAAAGGTCAAAGAAGATGTGGAGGAATTTTGCAAAAATCACAAAACTCCACTTCTTGCTTGTATCATTGTGGAGGGCAACAAGGCAAGCGAAATTTATGTGGCGTCAAAACAGCGTGCTTGTGAGGCGTGTGGACTACTTTCAAAGGTTGTGAGGCTGCCAGAAGATGTCACGCAAAATCAACTTGAAAAAGTCATCTCAAATTTGAATGAGGATGAATCGGTTTCGGCAATATTGTTGCAGTTGCCGCTTCCAAAACAACTTGACAGCAATCGCGCAATCAATGCAATCAGTCCAGAAAAAGATGTGGACTGTTTGACAAATCAAAATCTTGGGAAGTTGTTTGCTGGAAACTCCAATTTTGCACCTTGCACAGCAACAGGAATCATCAAACTTTTGGAAAGATATGGCATTCAAATTGAGGGCAAAAATGCTGTTGTGATTGGCAGAAGTTTGCTTGTTGGCAGAAGTGTGGCATCACTTTTGGAGCATAAAAATGCCACTGTCACCATTTGTCACAGCAAGACGAAAAACATGGAAGAAATCATAAAACAAGCGGACATTCTGGTGGTTGCAGTTGGAAAAGCACACATGATTGGCGCCGATTTTGTCAAAGAGGGCGCTGTTGTTGTGGATGTTGGAATAAACCGAATTGACGAAAAACTTTTGGGTGATGTCGATTTTGAAAATGTCAAAGAAAAATGTTCCTACATCACACCCGTGCCGGGCGGAGTTGGACCTCTCACAGTTGCGTGTCTTATGGAAAACACTTTGACTCTTGCAAAATTGCAAGCAAGCAAAAATTTGAAATGATGTGAAAACAAAACCTGCGTTCAAAAAGTGGTTTTAATATTACGAATAAAGAATAAAAATGGAGGAAAGATGAATCTTATTGTTGCAGTCACAAAAAACTATGCAATTGGAAAAGACAACAAACTGCTTTTTCATTTGCCGTTAGATTTGAAATTTTTTAAAGAAAAAACAACAGGAAAAGTGGTGATTATGGGTGAGAGGACCTATCTTTCACTGCCAAAACGTCCTCTTCCAAACCGCACAACCATTGTTCTGAGTGACAACATGGCATTTGAGGCGCCGGGAGCAAAAGTTGTTCACACGCTGCAAGATCTCTTTGCCGAAATCAAAAATCACAAAAGTGAAGATGTTTTTGTGTGCGGAGGTGCAAGCATATACAATCTTCTTATGGACTTTTGCGATGTGGCATATGTGACTGTTGTGAATGAAATTGTGCCAGCAGACACCTACATAAACAATGTTGAAGAGCACGGTTTCAAACTTGAAAGTTCAAGCGAAGAAATGCAAGAAAATGGACACACTTTCAGTTTCAAAACTTATATCAACAAAAGCCCAAAAAAGTTTTAGAATTTGCAAAAAGAAAAATATGTGCAATTTTTCAGCGGAAATTTTTAAGGTTTTAAAAAGTGAAAAAGATTTAAAAAAACTTTTAAAAGAAGTTTGCAAACTTTAGGATGCGCGTGCTACAATTCATGCGAGAGAAAATCAAAAGGAGGAAACAAAATGAATCTTAACAAATTGAAAGTGGTGGACAAAGAAGTTTATGATGCAATCAAGAAAGAGGAAAAGCGTCAAAAACAGCACATCGAACTTATTGCCAGCGAAAACCTCACAAGTGAGGCGGTGCGCGAGGCGGTTTCAAGCGTGTTGACAAACAAATATGCGGAAGGATATCCAGGAAAGAGATATTATTGCGGTTGCGAAAATGTGGACGTGATTGAAAGTTTGGCAATTGAGCGCGCAAAAAAACTTTTCCATGCAGAACATGCAAATGTGCAGCCACACTCTGGTGCAAACGCCAACTTTGCGGTTTATATGGCACTTTGCAAGCCGGGTGACACAATTTTGGGAATGTCACTTCCGGCAGGCGGACACTTGACGCATGGCACAAAAGTGAATGCTTCGGGCAAGGTTTTCAACGCGGTGTCTTATGGGCTGAACACAGAAACCGAACTTATTGACTATGACGAAGTGGAGCGTTTGGCAAAAGAACATCATCCAAAAGTGATTGTTGCGGGTGCAAGCGCATATCCTCGGAAAATTGATTTCAAGCGCTTCCGCGAAATTGCCGACAGCGTGGGGGCATATCTCATGGTGGATATGGCTCACATTGCAGGGCTTGTGGCAGCAGGGCTTCATCCAAACCCATGTGAAGTGGCAGATGTTGTGACAACCACAACGCACAAGACCTTGCGCGGGCCAAGAGGAGGGCTTATTCTTTGTAAGGCAGAACTTGGAAAGAAAATTGACAGTGCGGTTTTTCCGGGCACACAAGGCGGACCACTTGAACACATCATTGCAGGAAAAGCGGTTTGCTTAAAAGAGGCGCTTCAACCAGAATTTAAGGAATATCAAAAACAAGTTGTCAAAAATTGCAGTGTTTTGGCAAAAGAACTTCAAAAACTTGGTTTCAGACTTGTTTCCGGAGGCACAGACAATCACCTTGTGCTTGTCGATTTGACACCTTTTGGTGTGACAGGCAAAGAGGCATCCGACCTTTTGCATGAGGCAAACATCACAACAAACAAAAACTCCATACCAAATGAAAAATTAAGTCCAACCGTGACAAGCGGGCTTCGTCTTGGAACTCCAGCCGTCACAACACTTGGAATGAAAGAAGAAGAAATGAAAATCATTGCAAGAATGATTCATCGTATCGTCACCGAAAAAGATAAGGCGGTGAAAGAGGTCAGAGCGCAAGTGATTGAACTTATGAAAAAGTTTGTCAAATGAAATTGGCGTCAGTGACGTTTTTTATGAGGAGTGGTCATTAATAAAAACAAATTTTGAGATTCTTCGACAGCGTCAGTGACGCTTTCTGTTTATGATCATTTTAATCTATATTCTGTCACCCTGAGCGTAGTCGAAGGGTCACAAGCAAATAAAAAGAGATTCTTCGACACGACTTTTGAAAGAGTGAGTTTTTTTAACAAACCAATTTCAAAAGTCGGCTCAGAATGACTGAAAAGGATGAGATTCTTCGACACAGCCTGTCGGCTGGCTCAGAATGACGGGTGATAGATTATTTATTGTTAAAAGAAAAGACTATTTAAGAATTTAGAATAGTATAAAAAGCGTCATTGACGCCTCAGAATGACGAGATGAAATTAAAAAGTGGCAATGCCAACCTTAGAATGACAAGAAAGGAGACAATGTTTCAACAATTTTAGAACCATAAAAAATAAACAAATCAAAACACAAAAAATTAACAAAAAATTTTGTTTGGGCGGTTGACAAAACAAAAGCGTGTGTGATATGCTGATGCTTAGAGAATGTTATGACAAATGGAGGGGATATGCCAGAACTTCTTAAAGCAGACATCATCATTGCCAAGACATGCATAGACAAATTTAATTCATTGAAAGAAACATATGGACAGCAAAAGACAGATGAACAGCTCATCGACATGATTTCCATTTCAAAACAAGATTTGTTTGGCACAGAATGGATTTGCAGAAGAGCAGGGTTTGTGATTGACCCTAATGTGAATTATTTTTCTTATTTGAATTATTTTAAAGATGTGTTCAAGTTGAAGCCAGAAAACAAATTTCGTCTTGTTACCGAGGGGTTGAAAGACGAAAAAGGGCAAATCAACTTGAGCGCATTTTTTGTTGGAATGTTTGTGCCACACTATTATTCTTCCGTCACATTCAACGCGTTTGAGTTTGAGGAAAGGGATGCCTATCGCACCAATGGACCATGGGCGAGATATTCTTGGGAAAGATATTCCACTTCAAACTTTCACATACCGGGTGAAAGAACGAACAATGCCTATTCAAATCCAAGAGAGGATGCGGGCGTCAAAATTCATCCATCACTTTTCCAAAAAAACTGAAAAAATTTGAAATTTTGGGTGAGTGGAGACAAAAAATAAAAAAAGGAAAAACAAATGGACGAGAAATTTGAAAACATATGCAAATTCTATTCCACCATCCACAAACTTAAAACGCTTTTGAGAACGGGTTGGTTGGAATGGAATGTGAATGCAGACCGCTTTGAAAGCGTGGCGGAACACATCTATGGCACGCAGATGTTGGCGTTTGCGGTGAACAGCGAATTTAACCTTGGGCTTGACATTGAAAAGGTGGTTTTCATGCTTGCTTTTCATGAAATTGGAGAAGCAATCATTGGTGATGTCACGCCTGTGGATGGTGTTCCGAGAGAGGTTAAGCACGAGGTTGAAAGGCGGGCAGTGCAAAAAGTTTTGGAGACTCTTGAAAGCGGTGCCGAAATTTTAAAATTGTTTGACGAATTTGAAGCAAATCAAACCAAGGAGGCAATTTTTGCCGAAATCATCGATCACTTTGAAGCCAATTTTCAGATGAAATATTATGAAGAAAGTGGTTGCACAGACATAAACAAGGCGGGCATTGAGGCAAAAGAACTGATGAAGCAAAAGGAATTTAAGGACGAAAAAAGTCTTGCAAACCTCTGGATTAAAAAATATGTTAAGCGAGAGTTGTCTGAAGAGTCAAAAGACAAGGCTTTTACGGAACTTGCAGAGTTCATTTGCACAAACTCCATTTTCAAGAACGAGACCAACATCGAAGACCTTGAATAAAGAGTTATGCGGTTTGAGTCGAAAAACTTGGTTCTTGACAACAAGGCTGAGGTGTGATATATTTAAATCAACAAACAAAAAACAAAGCAACAAACGGGGCATTGAAACGAAAAATTTTAAACGCTTCAACAAAAAATTTCACATAAGAGAAGGAGGAAAAATGAGCAGAGCAGATTGGATTTATCTTAAAACCACAAACAAAATTTTGAAAATGGGGTCTTGGGACACAAAAGAGGTGGTCAGACCAATTTGGGAGGACGGCACAAAGGCGCACACAGCAAAAGTTTTTGCTGTCAACAATGTTTATGACCTTGCAAAAGAATTTCCGATTGTCACACTGAGATTCACAAATTGGAAAGCGGCAATTGATGAGATTTTGTGGATTTGGCAACTTAAAAGCAACAATGTCAACGACCTCAACAGTCACATTTGGGATCAGTGGGCAGACAAAACCGGAAGCATTGGCAAAGCATATGGCTGGCAGGTGGCACAAAAATCCATCTATAAAGACGGCGAGTTTGACCAAATTGACCGTGTGATTTGGTATCTTCAAAACCAACCTGCTTTCAGAAGCATGGTGACCGAACTTTTTGTGCATAAAGATTTGCACGAAATGGGACTCTATCCTTGTGTGCACGGCATGCAATTTGACGTCACTGACGGAAAACTGAACTTGTTTTTGAATCAACGCTCCAACGACACTTTGGCAGCGGGCAGTTGGAACGTGGTGCAATATGCGGCACTTGTCTACATGCTTGCTCAGGTGTGTGATTTGAAGCCGGGCGTGCTTTCGCATATGATTGTCAACAGTCACATCTATGACCGCCACGTGCCTTTCATTGTGGATATCACACTTTCGCGTGCAAAGTTGATTGAAGAAAGGTTGCAGAATTTTGATTTAAGCGTTGCAAAAAGCAAACTTTCAGAAGAGGACTTTGAGGCTTTCAAAGAATTTGTTGAAAAGGTTAAGGCGAACAAGGCGGATTTTGCAAATCTTCTTGACGAGGCAAGAGAAATGGAAGTCAAAGTTGGAAGATATGACTTGCCAAAGGATGACACAAATCATCTTGATTTCAGCAAGAATCTAATTGACTTTGAAGCATATTGCAAGCGCGTGACGGCAACAGAGGCTTTCAAAAAGGCTGGCATGATTGTGGAGGAAATGTTCAATCGTCCAGATTTTGACGAGGTTTTGGGCTTTGCTTCTCCAAAACTTGTGCTTGACCCAAAAGTGAAAAACTTTTATGATTTCAAATCACCAAAAATGAAAGATTCGAATGGCAAAATTGTGGATAACCCAGAAAGCAGTTTCCAAGTGAAAGACTACACCTATCAAAAGGATGGTGTCAAACTTCAAGCAAGAGTGCCTGTTGCAAAATAAGAAAAAGCGCAAGGGGAAAATGGCGAAAATTCACTTTGTTCAGATTTTATTTTAACACATAAGATTTCATTTAAACGCAGTTAAAACTGCGTTTTTTATTGCTGAAAACTTTTTCCAATCAGTTTGTTTTGCTTATGAGCCAACTGTGATTTAGATTTATGGAATGAATTTTGAAAGTTTTTTTGAGGAAAACTGCGCAATGGTTAGGTAAAAAGAAATTTTTGTGATAAAATATTTTTAAATATGATTGCAACTTCAAAACTCAAGGAGGAAAAATGAAAAAACTTTTTGTCGGCATTTTTGTTTGTTGCTTGATGTTGTTTTCGGGTGTTGCACTCAGCGCATGCGGAAGTTCGGACAGAGAAATTTACATAAATTTTGAAGATATTGGGGCAAGAGCCGTTGTTTCTGTTGCAGGCAATCCTGTTGAAACCAACGAAGACGGAGCGTATGTTGTTGCAGACCAATCAAATGTTCGTGTTGAGATTTATTCCACCATGTTTGGTGTTGACTTTTCAAATGTTGGTGTCACAATCAATGGCGAAAGAAACGATTTTTTTGCCGATGAAGAATATGAGGCGCTTGCGGGTGATGATGAAAAGTTTGTGGGATATTTCCTTTTGCCAAGGCTTTCTGAAAATGTCGAGATAAACATTTTTGGCATTGACGCCATGACTTCAACTTTCACTTTTGAAGTGCCACAAGAGATGTCGGAAGACATCATTGAAAAACTTCAAAATGTCGATGTCAATTTGTCCGTCACCGAAGGGGAATATGTCAATCTTTACACATTTCTCACAGGAAGCGAAGTAAAAACCTATACGCGTTTTCTTGACAACGAGGTTGGCACAATCAACACACATAACACTCTTAGAGTGCGTTTTGATGTTGAAGATATGTTCAACACAAGCCAAAGTTTTTTTAAAATAAGATTTGAAGATGGCACAGAAAGAGACATGCATTCTTTTGAAGAATTGAATGGAGAAACCTATGTAAATTTTGGTGACCTTGGCTATGATGACTCTTATACAATTCTTTTGAATTTTGATGCGCTGGAATATATGTCATATTCCATCACACCTCCTGAAGAAAATTTGACCTTCACGATTTCTTTGGAAAGCGCTTTAGACTTTCAAAATGGTGGAACAATTGTTGTTGACAAGACTTTGCAAGAGGTTGCAAATTATGACGCAATGATGGTTTCTGCAAACGACCTTCAACTTGAAAAAATTGAAGACACAACAAGTCAGGCAAAATTTGCAGTTCCTGCAGGCAATTCCCCAAGCACAACGGGCGGTGAGGGCACTTTTGTTGTGACTGTTCAAGGCATAACATACAACCAACCAACGCACACCGTTGGGGTGTATTCTGAAGCGCAAAACTATGAAAATTTTGCAACAATGAAAATTGGAGATGTTTTGTCAAACGAAGAAGATGTGCAGTGGCTTGGAATGACGGATGACGGTGTTGCTTTGACGCTGGATGGGCGCACAGTTGGTGTGGATTGGTCATATCAAACCTTTGCAGATGGCTATAAGACCCCATTTGACCTGTATGACTATGATGTTCTTGTTGGGTCTCTTGTCACATTCAATCTTGAAGAGGTTTTAAGTGAAGCAACAGCAAACTTCACCACCATGGAAGATGTGACAACCGAAGTGGAGGACGGCTTCACACTTTCTGCCAAGTTTAATGATGAAACAGGTTGTTTTGACAGTTTCAGATTGACTTTTGCTTGCACGCGGAATGTCATTGTAAACTTCAGAAATTTTGTTTTTGTGGACAAAACTGTGAATGTTGGATTCAACTTTGAAGATGAACGACTTGTCAGTGCGGTGGAATATCAAATTGTTTCAGATGGCAGCACTTTGGATGATTCAAGCTGGAGAGCGCTTGCTTTAAACATTTTGGAAGAAGAAACTGTGCAATATGGGAATATAATCGCGTTTAGATTTTCAAGCTCAAGAGGAAATGCTTTCATGCCAGAAGAATTTGCAATTGAAAACGAAGACCTTGTTTCTTCATATGGATTTTCCACTTCTTCAGACAGCGCCACCGAGAGACTGATTTTGACTTACACAATTTCAGACTATCTGTGGTTGACGGACAGCATGGATTTTGTGCTTATCAAAGTGTAGATTTAAAAAGAGATCAAGCAGAAAATTGTTTTGCGCGTCATGATGAATGCCAAAGGTTTTTGGAAGAAGAGCGTCAAAGAACAGCCAACTCGTGCAGAACGTAAAGTGTTAAAAGAACAGGGCGTCAACATGAAAGATTGGAAAGCGGTGATTGCTGCAACAGCGGAACTTAGAGAGAAAAACAAACCTGCACCTGTTCCACCAAAACCAACACAGGAAGACCTGCTGACACAAATTTTGGAAGAATTGAAGAAGCAAAACGCTGATGAAGTGAAACCTGTTGAAGTCCAAGAGGTTAAGGAAGAGGCAAATGCACTTGAAGAAGCAGTTTCTGAAGAGGAAACAGAAACAAAGGTGAAAAGAACAACATCAAGAAAAACAAAAAAGGCATAGGCTGTTGTCAGAAGTTGAAACAAAATGGACGATTTGCCCAATGATGTAAATTCACAAAATCAAAAACTCCGTCTTAATTGAGATGGAGTTTTTTTGTTATGTTTTTTGCGAAAAAGAAGAAATCAACAACAGTTTGACGATGTTTTAAGGATAAGGCTTTTCAGGTTTGAAAATGGTGTTTTAGGAGACAAAATTTTTCAAGTTTGAAAATAAAAAATGCCAAAGCGTTCTGCTTTGACACAAAATTTGCACATATTGTGCTTTTTGGTGGAGATAAAGAGATTCGAACTCTTGACCCCTTGCTTGCAAGGCAAGTGCTCTAGCCAGCTGAGCTATACCCCCACATTGCTATTGCATTTTAACATAAATAAATTTGATTGTCAAGAATTTTTTGAAATTTCCTGAAAAACTTAAAAATTTTTCGCAAATAGCAAAATATGCTTTGCGGTTTTCAAAAATCGGTTGGTTCAGAATGATAAGGAGAAGAAAAGCAGAAGGAGTCATGGATCAGAATGACAATAGGGAGATGAGATTCTTCGACTCGACATCTGACGATGTCGGCTCAGAATGACAGGTGATAGGTTATATTTATCGTCAAAAGAGAAGACTATTTAAGAATTTAGAATAATTTAGAATAGTATAAAAAGCGTCATTGACGCCGTCACGGACGCCTCAGAATGACGAAAAAATATATCTTATAGCACGACAAAAAGGTTGCCGAATGTTATTTTGACCGAAGAGGAAGAATCTCGGCAAGCGCATTGATGTGAAATTGTTATATGATATTCAAAAAAACTCATTGTCACTCGGAATGGTGCGTTTAACATGTTGATATAATATAGGTTGAAAAGTCAAATTAATCAAAACAAAAAGAAACAAAAAAGACGCAACGGAAGAAATTGCGTCTTGGTTGAAATTTTTGTGCTTGTTTTGGCAGAATTTGAAATAAAATCAAATATTGAGTTCGGAAAGTTGAACATTGTGAAGCTTGCGTTGTTCTTCCACCATTGTCGAAATCATGTCTCTGACTTGATATGGATTTTTAACATTTCTCAAAAGCATGGTTGGCCTTGTTTCGTCATTGCTCTTGATGATGATGACTCCAGTGTTGACAATTTTGCCAATCAATGATTGTCTGAGCGAAATGTCGATGATGCGATATAAGTTCACTTCCTCAATTGCAGAAAAAAGCAAACCAATGTCTGTGATGAGTTTCACCCAAGCACCTTCTTTTTTCACAAGACGATATCTCGTGAAAGAAAGTGGCATGCCCAACCATCTCTTTCTGTCTTTCCAAATGATTTCAGTTCCTTCACCATATTTACTGCTCATATTGATTCTCCTTGATTAAATAAACTTAAATATATTTTACAATAAAAAAGACAAAAAGTAAACAATTTATTTGAAATTTTCATATTTAAGTTCAAAATTTTTGTGCGTGATTGAGATTTTCTGAATATTTTTGATAAAAAAATCAAGATTGACCTAAATTGACAACAAAAAATCCCTCTCGGGATTTCTTGCACCATGGCTTTGTTTTTCTTATTTGCAAGAGTTGCAACCGCAGTTGGAGAGCAGAATCAAGAACAAAAGGGTGTCGCAGTCAATGCAAATTTGACCGCCCTTGTTTCCGCCAAAACCAAAACCACAGCCACAGTTTTGTAAGAGCAAAAGTAAGAAGATGAGAGAGCAGCAATCAAAACCATTGCCACAGCAATCTCTGCCTACATCGCCACAATTTGAGCCTCCGAAAAAGTTCATTTGTGCCTCCTAAAAAATTTTTCTTATGTACGACTTTTCGCGTGTTTAAACATCGTCTTTGAACTCGTCTTTTTGTCAACAACAAACACCTTGGCAATCAGACAGGCACAAAGAGTGTTTTCTCTACACATTAACAATGTATTTAAAAGTTTCAAAAAATGTGCAAGCGATTTTATGCATAGTTTCACACAATTTGGAGAAAATAATAAATGTCAAAGGCGGATTGAAAGAAGTGAAAAATAAATTTTGACAAGGAGGAAAAGAATGAAAAAATTTTTGACAAGATTGGCAAGTTTGTCGCTTGTGGCTGCAACTCTTGCTTTGGCAGGGTGTGGAACAAACAATTTCATCACAACAAACAAAATTGCAACCATAGGCGAGGGCGAAGGAGCGGTGCAATTTGAAAACACGGGGTCTTTTGCTTTGAGGTATGACGGTGGCAATTCCTATCACGCCATTGGAGAAGCAAATGTCATGAATCAGCAACAAGCAGACGCATTTTGGCAAGGTGTTGCACAGGCTGGAGACAATTTTGTGGTTTTGACAATTCAGTTTGATGCTGGCTCTGAATTGGTGTTTGGCTTTGTTGACGATGATGCAAATTTTGACGAACCAGACGGAACGGATGTCAAATCTTATGAAAACACCACAGAAAAGGACGACACACTTGATTTGATTTTGAGGGTGCAAGAAGAGGGCTCAAAAGACTTCAGAGTTGTCAGAACAAAGCAGGGTGAGGAGGCGACAACCTACACTGTCGATTTCACAGATTTGCAACTTCAAACAGCAAATGACACTCAAGCCTAAGCGAAGAATGTCAAATTGAAAAACGAAAAAAACATATCAGACGCTTGATATGTTTTTTTGCATCTTATTTTTCCATCTTTTTTGTTTCTTTATTTCCAATTTCTAATTCATTTTTGTCATTTTAATTTATTTTGATTGTTTTTTCGACAAAAATTGCTTTATTTTAAGCAAAAGTAAAAAAATTGAATGTTTTGTTTTTTTGTTTTGAATTTTATTTCAAAGCCTAAAATGCATTTTTAATGTTGTTGACAAGACTTAAAATTATTTGTTTTTATATTTTTTCTTAAATTTTTGTTGATGTTCCCAAATGGACATCACCCATTTGTGTGGAAAAATTTTAACCATGAATGTTTGTGCTTTAGAAACGAAACCATATAAAATCACCTCTTTGCGTTTCATTGCACCTTTCATGGCGCGTTTGATGAGTTTTTGTGGGTCATACATTGCAACATATTTTGTGATGACTTTCTGTTTTGCGTCTGTGTCAAGTGCACGGTTGAAAAAAGGTGTTTTTGTCCAATATGGGCAAAGGCAAGTGACGCTGATTTTGCGTGATTTCAACTCTCTGTTGAGGGCACGAGAATAGGAAAGCACATATGCTTTGCTTGCGCCATAAACGGCAATGTATGGAATTGGTTGGAATGCTGCAATCGAACCAAACTGCACAATCCTTCCACCTTCTTTCATGAAAGGCAGGCACAAAAGCGTCATGTGGGTGAGCGCTTTGCAGTTTAAGTCCACCATGCCAAGTTGTGCAGAAACGGAAATTTCGTCATATCTTCCAAACTTTCCATAGCCACTTGCATTGACAAGCCATTCCACTTGCGCCTCTTCTTTTTTGAGTGCGTTTTCAAGTGTTTGAAAACTCTCATCCTTTGTCAAATCCAAATCAAAAAACTTGAAAGGTGTTTTCAGTTCTGTTTTCATATTTTCTACATCAGGCGTGCCAAGAGCAACGCCCCAAATTTCGTCCAAACCCAACTTGTCAATTTCAAAACAAAACCTTTGCCCCATTCCAGATGAAGCGCCCGTGATTAAGGCGATTTTTTTCATTTTTCCCTCCTAATGATGATTTCATTTCAATTTTATCACTTTTTTCTTAAAAATTGCAAAGATTTGAGCGAAAATTTCATGTTTCTTTTGACTTTTGACCTGTGTTTTGATAAAATTTATTCAAGGAAAAGTGTTTTTTCTTTTCTTGGGAGACTTATGGAACAAAACATAATCAAATTCACGGGAAGCAACGATAAGTTGTTCACAAGAGTTGTTGTGGACAAACTGACACCAAAACTGACACTGATTGTGCCAGAAACACACAACGCCATTTTGATTAAAGATGGTCAGATGCTTCAAACGCTTTCTTCGGGCAGATTTTTGCTTGCCGATTTTTTCGATTTGAAAACCGACCTTGAAAGTGCAATTGAAATTTTGTTTATGTCCAAGACGGCAAAGTTGAAACTGCTTTGGGGCACACCTTCAAAACTTTTGATGTTTGATGAAAACTTGCAGGAGGACTATCATGCAGGTTTCAGCGGAGATTTTGAAGTGCAAATTGGGGACCCGCGAAAGTGCTATCTCTATCTTGTCGGCGCGTCACAAGATTTGACGGCTGACGCATTGCAAGAAAGGCTTTTGTCCAATGTGGTTTCAGTCATGGAGACGGTTGTGGTGGAATATTTGCGCGAAAACAAAGTGCCTTTCAATCAAATTGCTGTTCATAAAAAAGAAATCTCACAAAAAGTTTTAAGTGCGCTGAGCCACAAACTTTTAAGTGAATATGGAATTGCGGTTTTTTCTTTTAATATTGCAAACATTATCATTGACCCGGAAGATCACAAACGCCTGAGTGCGCTCGGCAAAAAAGGTTCTGAAAACCAAGAAATCAAAACCACTTGCAGAAGATGCGGGGCAACTTTGAAAGAGGGTGTCAAGTTTTGTTCTGAATGTGGTGCGCCGGTGGATGCGGGAAAGATTTGTACAAACTGTTCTTCAGAGAACGATGCCAACGCGAAATTCTGTTCGACTTGCGGACAAAAACTTTGAAGAGAAGATGAGAAAGAAAAGACAAGGAATGAAAAAGAAGTGAGAAAAGGAGAAGAAATATGATTGCACTGTACATCATCATTTTGCTTGTGGTTGTTGGACTTGCAATTTTCTATGTCTGCAGAGAATACATCAAAAAACCAGCAGAAGAGAAAAATGGTGGTTCTAAAGGAATTTTGAAAAACAAAAAACAAATTGAAAACATGGTGGCAAATGTGGAAAGCATAATTGTTTATGCCAACGGAAACGATGCATTGTGCCGAAGACTTGTGGAAGTGAAAGACAACATCAGATTTTTCAATCCAACAACAAACGAAAAAGTCCTTTTGACTGACACCAAAATTGCAAATCGACTTGATGACCTCAAACTTGCCGTGGCAAAGGACAACACTCAAGAGACCTGTTTCAGACTTTTGGAAGAGGTGGAAGCATACATAGTTCAACGAAAAAAGGATGAAATCAACGAATGAAAAGGTCACATCTGCCATCAGCATCACTTTCTGCAAACGATGTCGAGAGAGTGCAAAAAGAATTGACGCTTGGTTTTTTGAATTTAAGTGAGGGGTTTTTCTCTCAAGCGCAAATGAATTTTGAAATTGTCCTCCAAATTGACAAAGCGTGTGCGGATGCACATTGGGGACTTATGCTTGCAAAGTTTCAAATCAAAAACGAGGACGAACTTTCCACAAACCCTGTGCAATTTAAAGAAGTGACGGATTCTTTGGAGTGCAAAAATGCATTGGAACTTGCTGATGAAAATTTGAAAAACATCTATTTTAGTCTGCTTGAAAACATCAACAAAATCAATGAGGGCGAGAATTATTAAGTTGTTGTGAAAAATGCAAAAATCGGTCAAAAACGAAGAAAAGAAAAATCGAAAAAGGAGAAGATATGTGGCCATTTAGACGAAACAAATTTAAAAACCTAAACCGCGAGGATCTTGTCAATTCCATTTGCGAGTTGGAGCGTCAGGAGCGCACAGTGGAAGCGGAGGTTTTGCAAAAAATCAAAGAGATTGACGCACTTATGGAAAAAGGAAAACACGAAAAAAGCAAAGATTTGCAGTTGTTTTACGCCAAGAAAATCACACATCTAAACGAGGAAAAGCAAACTTGCATTGAAAGAGGAATGTATCTTCTCTACAACATAAGGCTGATGAACAAACTTAAAGAGGCTTATGACAGCAACACATTCTTTAAGACGCAAACAAAAGTTCCGCTTTCAGAACTTCTTGCAGACCAAAAGCGCTTGGCAAAATTTTTGAATAAGGCGCTTGTCACAAGAGTTGCAAGTGAAGATGTCTTGACAAACGCTGACGAACTTTTCAATGAGGTGCAATCGGCATATGAGTTAAATCAGCCAATCTATGGCATAAACAAATCTGAGGACGAAATCTTGAGCATGTTTGAGCGTGAAAATGGGCTTGCAGAACAGAATGAACTTCTGGAAGAAAAACAAAATGAAACACCAATCAAAAAGAAAAAAATGAAAATGGAGGAATGAAAAAATGGGACTTTTCAAATCAAAACAACAAAAAGAAATTGAGAAAAAGATGTTGATTAAGAGGACAATCAACACCATGAACAAACAAATCAACAAATTGGAAGAGCAGAAAAAGGTTTTCATTGAGGCTGCAAAACGCGCAAAGATGAAAGATTTGGACGCACAGTTCAAACTTGCACTTTCGGGTTATAAAATGACCGTTCAGCAACAAAAGCGTGCACAAGAAATGCTTTTGAACTTTGAAATCACGGCACAAATGAAAGATGTCACCATGATGACAAGCGAATTTTTACGTGGAATGAGCGACATTTCAAAGGAAATGACAAAACTTGCAGATGCCAAAGAGTTTGCAAAAATTCAGGCTCAGTTTGAAGAGGCAATGGCCGCCGTTGAAACTCAAACAGACCAGATGGACAACTTCATGGAAATGAGCCAAGAAACATTCTATAACCAAGGTCTTGACAAGAGCGGAAAACAGATGAGTGATGAAGAATTTGAAAAATTCATCATGGAACAAGCAAGCCAAGACGAACTTTCATCCGAAAACATTGACAAAGAAATGGAAGAAGTCAGAAAGAAAATTGAAAGCGAAGTTTCAGAGGATAAAAATTCTTAAGCTTTTGACATTTTCTTGACTTTGAGGAGCAAAAATGAAAGAAACCAACATCAATGTCTTGAACGACACTTTTGAACTTTATATGAAAAAAGGCAAGGAGGCACGCGCAAAAGGGAACATTACGCTTGCCAAAAGGAATTTTTTGCTTGCAAGCGAAATCTTGATGCAAATGGCAAAGCAAAGCCAAGGGCAACTGAAACAGGTGCGCATGGAAAGGGCGCGTTCGATTGTTGAGATTGCTGAAAATTTGGGGAAGAAAGCGCAAAAGGTTGAAAAGAAAACGGATGATATATCTGGCGAAGAAGATGACGACATCAAGAAATGGCAAACGGCAGAAATTCCAAATGTCACTTTTGACGATGTTGCAGGGCTTGACGATGTCAAGAAAGCCATCACAATCAAGATGATAAATCCGGTGAAATATCCAGAAAAATATAAGATGTATGGCAAAAAGACGGGCGGCGGAGTGCTTTTGTATGGACCTCCGGGCACAGGCAAAACCATGATTGCCAAAGCGATTGCAAATGAAGTGAAGGCGAAGTTCTATGCCGTGAAAGGCTCGGACATTGTTAGCAAATGGGTTGGTGACAGTGAGAAAAACATCAATTCACTTTTTGAAGAGGCAAACAAGCAAGACAGGGCAATCATCTTCATTGACGAAATGGACAGTTTGATTGGAAAACGCGGGCTTGACACGCACAACGACAAACGCGTCAACGAATTTTTGCAACAGATTGATGGTTTTGCGGGAAGAAATCCAAATTTGCTTCTTTTGGGTGCAACAAACAGACCGTGGGACATCGACAGTGCCGCCATGCGCTCGGGCAGATTTTCGCAAAAAATATATCTTCCACTTCCAGACGCACCAGCGCGCAAGTTTATGGTTGAGAAAAATATGAGGGGTGTGCCGGTTGCAAAAGATTTTGATGTGGACAGAATTGTCGAGCAGACTGAGGGATATAGCGGTGCAGACATTGAAGAACTTTGCGACCGCGCAAAAGACGAGCCACTTTTGCAGGCAATTGCCACAGACAGTGTGGTGCTTGTCACAAATGAAGATTTTGACCGTGTGCTTGAAACGATGCCACCAAGTGTGACGGAAAAAGAGATGAAGAAATTTGAAGAATATAACAACGAAATCAACAGTTACATACAAAAAAGGAACAAAAAGAAAACCAATTAAAAAGCAAAAACCAAATGAAAACAAATGAAAAGTGAAAGAACAAAAATGAAAAGCAAGCATTATAAAAAGCAATAACTTTTCATTCAATCTTTAAGGTGTTTTTCGAAAATTGAAATTGTTGGGGCTTTGGAAACAGGAAAAATATGAGAGAGCGTGTTTGCAAAAATTGTGGAGGAAGAGAATATAAAGTTGTTGGGCAGAACATGGTCAAATGCATGTTTTGCGGGACTTTATATGTTGATGAATACGCCTCAAAAGAAGAAGATGTTTTGATTGTTGGTGCAAACGAGATTGTTCGTGAAATGCGTTTTGATGATGCGGTGAAAGAGTTTGACAAAATTTTGGAACTTTATCCGCGCTCTTTTTCGGCATATTTTGGCAAATGCCTTGCGAAAAACAAAATCATCCTTTTTCCAAACAGCAGAGGCGTGGTGAAGCGTCCAAGATTTTGCGAAAAAGTTGTTTCCATTTCTGAAGATGAAGATTTCAAACAGGCGCTTAAACTTGCACCTGCAGAGACTGCAAAAACCTATTCTGACATTGCCAAAAGAATTGACCGCATTAAGAGGCAATATGACGAGCACACTTCAAAAGGCGAATATGATGTCATCATGTGTGCGGTAAATTTTGACGATTGTGCCGAAGTTGCCACAAAGGTTTGTGACACGCTTGTGCAGAAAGGCAAGAAAGTCTATTTTTTGCAGAATTTGCCTCAAAATGAAAGAGAAGAAGATACATTTCGTGCGCTTGAGACAAGCAAAGCATTTTTGTTTTTTGCGACAACAAAAACCGGCTATGCAAACTTTAAACATCTCTATGACAGATATTTCTTTCTGACACTTTTGCGCAAAAAAGCACGAAGCAGTTTCATTGTTGCACTTGATAAGAAAAAAGTTTCAAAGGACGAACTTCCGCGAGCGTTTTCATTTTGCAAAAGCGAAATCGATTTAAATTCAATTTCTTTTTTGCAAGATGTTGAAGTGATGATTGAAAACGAACTTGCAAAAACAGTGGATGAGATTGCCAAAATTGAGACAGTCAAAATTCAAAAGGTTGAACCGCAAAAGAAAGAATATCTCGACATTGAAACTGTGACACCTGTCGAACTTGGACACTATCAAGTTGAAAACCTCAACGCTGGCGACCAAACCAAAATCAAATGGATTTTTCTCAGTTTGAAAAATGGCGACTTTCAAACTGCGCTTGAACTTACTGAGGAAGAACTCAAAAAAGACCCATACAACAGCAGTCTGTTGCTTGCAAGACTTATGGCGCAGCGACAAATCAGGACGCCGGAAGATTTTTATGCCAACATTTCAAATTTCAGCAACAAAGAGCAGATTGATGAAATCTTAAGATATGCCAACCGCGACTTTGCCACCGAATTTATTGACAATTGGGAAAACCTCATCATCAAATTGAATGAAGAGGAATATTATGAAACCTATCTTCTCTATTTGGCTGGATATAAGACGCCAAATCGTGAAAACTTCATCAAGCACGCCGAGATGATGGCGGTGGACACTCAAAATCAAGATTTGATTGAAAAGGTTTTGAAGTGTTTTGACAAAAATGATGTGGACAAGTTTGTTGAGTTCTATTTTATGCTTGCACAAAAAAGTGACAACGCGCAATATTTTTCCAAAATTTTGGAGATTGACCCGGGTCATGCGCAAAGTAACATTGCGTTTCTTTTAAGCCACTTCAAAACAACTGAAGACAAACTTTCTTATCAAAACCGCGAAGAAATTGAAAATGTTTTCAAATATCTTGACGAAAATGCCCGCACGCAATTTGTGTGTGCAGTTGTTGACCTCATTTTGCCGGTTGCCTTTTTTGACCTTGAAAAAGCGCAAAACCAATTGGATTTCTATTTGTCATATGTCACATCGGACGAAAACCTTGCAAAACTTACAGAAAAAATTGCTCGCAGTTTTCAGGAGATGAAGTTTTTTCAAGTTGCAGAAAAATATTCCACAATTGCAATTTCAAAAACGAAGACTTCCGCGCTCTATTGGCTTTTGATTCAAATTAAGGCGCATTGCAGAAATGAAAACGACCTTGTGACCTCTGATGTTAAAATTATGCAAATGCCAGAGTGGGAGACACTTTTGGAAATTTCTGATGACAAGCAGGATGAGGAATATGCCAAAATTGTCAGCAAAAGCAATTTGTTTCAGGGCGAAAGGCGACCTTTTGAGCCAGACCGCCTTGACAAAGTGCATTTGAAGGAGAAATTGGAAGAATTCATTTCGCGAAACGAGAAATTGCTTTTGTCCGTTGAAAAAGAAGAAAGCGCAAATTCCATAAGAGGCGTTGGATATTTCAAAGCACAACTTGAACCTTTCAAAACCTATGTGAAAGATGTTGAAATTGTCACAGAGTTTGAAAGGTATGTTGAAATTTGCGACAAAATTGAAAATAGACTTCAAGCATTGGATTTGACACTTGACTCTTCCGTCAGTGCCATAAAGATTGCAGAAAAAAATCAAAACATCTCTCAAAGGGTTGAGGTCAAGGAGAAGAAAACTCTTTCACCAGAAGAAAAACTGAAAAGAAGGAAATTTCTCTATCGTTTTGTTTGCATCTTTTTGGAATATTTCCCGGTTGCATTCACAACGCTTTTGTTGATTGTTTCCCTTTGTGCGCCAAAAGAAGTGTATTTATATTTCAGTCAAGAGTTTTTGATTGTCTCACTTGTATATTCCATTGTGGTGGTGATGGCAAACTTCTTGCTTTATGTCATAAGAAAAAAGGTTTCATCTGTCAGGTGGAAAAGGGTCTATTGCTCTTTGATGGGCTTGGGCGTTGTCAACCTTTTGTTGTTTTGTCTGAGTTTCTATCTCATCCCTCAGACACTTTCCATCACCAGCGCGCGCGAACTTCAAGTTTTGATGTCAAACGCAAAATATGCCAACATCGCACTTGCTGAAGACATAGATTTTGAGGGCGAGGAGTGGAGACCTCATGATTTTTATGGCGAATTTGACGGCGCTGGGCACACAATCAGCAACATAAATTTCTCAAACGGTGGACTTGTGGACATAAACGATGGCACAATTTCAAATGTGCAAATTGTTGTGACTGAAAGCAACACATCTTTGTCAACTTTTGGCGGAATTGCGCAAATCAACCATGGAAGCATTCAAAATTGCTCCGTCATCGGAAACATCACGGTGACATCAACAGGCGACACTGTGTTTGGAGTCATTGTTGGAAGAAATGTTGGTGGCACAATTTCGGGTTGTCAAAGCGAACTTACAATTGTGATTGATGCAGAAAATTCCAATGTTTCTGTTGGAGGAATTGCTGGGCGCGCAAGTGGTTCGGATGTGCAAATCAGTCAAAATTTCAGTGCATCAAACATCTCCATCAATTCAAATGAGTGTGCAAGCCTGACTGTTGGAGGAGTGGTTGGATATGTCGGCAATTTGGGTGGTGAATCTCAAATCTCTCAAAATGTTTTTTCGGGGAATTTGACTCTTTCTGGCAGTGCGCAAACGGCGAATGTTGGCGGACTTGTTGGAGAGGGGAGAAAGCCTGTTTCTGACAGTTTTTCGCAAGGCACAATTTCCGCAAGTGGTTTGACAGCAAGCGGATATGTTGGCGGACTTTATGGAAGATTCATCAATCCAGAATTTGAGCCAATCACACACTGCTATGCCACTGTGCAAATTGACTTTTCTTCACTTGCAAGAGGAACGCTTGTTGGCGGACTTGGCGGAAGAATTGACCATTGTTTTTCGACAATCAGTGGTGATGTTGCGAATGTGTTGCAATATGGAGGATTTAATTCAAGCACTTGCGACACCTTGACTTCGGGTTTCTATGACAGAAAGTATGGATTTGACACATCAATTTGGGTCATCACTGACTTTGCATATCCTCAACTTGCGTGGCAGGTTGAATGAAAAATGAGGTTTCAAAAATCGTTTCATAGGCATAAAGAAAAATTATGTATTGAGGCGATTTTTTTATGAGTTTTTTCAAAATTGCGCGTTTTTCAAAATTTTTAAACTGTGGTTTGTAGGCTTTTTGAAACTTGTATTGAATGTTTTTGCATTTGAAAATTAAAACATCAAAAAATTGGATAAAAATGTTGAAAATTTGTTGCATAAAAAATTTTTGTGATGTATAATATGGTTTGTTGACTAAGCAACTTTTTATTTTTTGGAGATTAAACATGTTTAAACTTTTGCGAAACCTTAAATGGATTGACTATCTTTTCATTGTTGTTGTGGTTGGGCTGATTGTGCTTCAAGTTTGGCTTGATTTGACACTTCCAGAATACACCGAAAACATTTTGGCAGAATTTGAAGCCATAAATGCGGGAGTGGGTGCAAACATTGGCAACATCTTGAAAAATGGTGGATTTATGCTTGCATGTGCACTTGGAAGTTTGGCAAGTGCAATTTCTGTTGGATTTTTTACAGCCAACATTTCTTCACGTCTTGCGTTCAACATTCGTGCAAAGGTGTATGACAAAGTGCAAAATTTCTCACTTTCAGAAATCAACAGATTTTCCACAGCAAGTCTCATCACAAGGACAACAAACGATGTCACACAAGTGCAGATGTTTCTTGCCATGGGAATGCAGGCAATCATCAAAGCGCCAATTCTGGCTGTTTGGGCAGTGATAAAGATTTTGGACAGAGGTTGGCAATGGTCTGTTGCAACAGCGGTTGCAATTGGGTTTCTTATGATCATGATGTTGATTGTTGTTTTGATTGCTGTGCCAAAGTTTAAGAAAATTCAAACAATGACGGATGACATCAATGGCTTGACCAGAGAAAATTTGACGGGGATTCGTGTTGTTCGCGCGTCAAATGCTGAGAAATTTCAAAACGAAAAATTTGAAAAGGCAAACGACAAACTGACAAAAACAAACTTGTTTGTCGGCAAAGTTATGGCAATCATGAGTCCTGGCATGAGTTTGATGATGAGTGGGCTTTCGCTGGCAATCTATTGGATTGGTGCATACATTGTTGAGGATCCATCGGGGCTTGACAACATGGCAACATTCATGTCTTATGCAATGCAAGTTGTCATGGCATTTATGCTTTTGATCATCATTTTCATATTGCTTCCAAGGGCACTCGTGTCCTCAAAACGTCTCAACGAAGTTTTGGACACAAAAAATCCCATTGTCAGCGGGAACTTCAAAGGTTCGCCTTATGAAAGTGGATCAGTTGTGTTTGAAAATGTATCGTTTAAATATCCTGATGCAGATGAATATGTTCTTAAAGATATAAGTTTCACGGCAAAAGAGGGAGAAACGGTTGCCTTTATTGGTTCGACAGGAAGCGGAAAAAGCACTCTCATCAACCTTATTCCAAGACTTTATGACGCCACAGAAGGTCGCGTGCTGATTGATGGAGTGGATGTGAAAGAATATGACATTGAAACGCTGAACAAAAAAATTGGCTATGTGCCACAACGCGGAGTTCTTTTCAAAGGAACAGTGAAATCGAATGTCGATTTTGGTGACAACAACGCGGATGACGAGATAGTGAAAAAGTCCATAAGTGTTGCACAGGCCTCCAACTTTGTTTCCAAAATGGGAAATGGTGTGGACAGTCCAATTTCTCAGGGCGGAACAAATGTTTCGGGCGGACAAAAACAAAGGCTTTCAATTGCGCGTGCAATTGCAAGAAATCCTGAAATTTTCATTTTTGATGACAGTTTCTCGGCTTTGGACTATAAGACCGACAGAAAGTTGCGTTCGGCACTTAAAAAACACACCGAAAAAGTGACAAAATTCATTGTTGCACAAAGAATTGGAACAATCAAAGATGCAGACAAAATCATTGTGCTTGACAGTGGTAACATGGTTGGCATGGGCACACATGAAGAACTTTTGAAAACTTGCCCTGTATATCAAGAAATTGCACTCTCACAACTAAGCAAGGAGGAATTGTAATATGCCACACATGAAATCAAATGTGGTTGCAGTGGGTTCAAATGCAACCGCAAAAGCAGAAAAAGGCTCATTCAAAAAGTCTATGAGCAAACTTTTCAGATATTGTAAAAAATATTGGGGATGGATGGTTGGCGCAATTGTGCTTGGCGCAATTGGAACAGTCTTTCAAATCATCGGGCCAAACAAAATTCAAGACATCACAATGTTGATTTATGAAGGTGTTTATGGTGGCGGAGCAATGGATATTGAAGCCATCACATCAATTGCAATTTTTCTGGTGATAATCTATGTTGTGGGTGCGATTCTGTCATATGCACAGCAATATATCACAAACTCGGTGACGCAACGAACGGTGAAAAGTTTTCGACGAGACATCTCGAAGAAAATCAACAACCTTCCACTCAACTATTTTGACACGCATATGTATGGCGACATCCTAAGTCGCGTCACAAACGATGTTGACACAATTGGTCAAAGCCTCAACGAAAGCATTGGCGGGCTGATTTCAAATGTCATTTTGTTTATTGGCGTTTTGATTATGATGTTTGTCACCGATTGGATTATGGCTTTCACTGTGATTGCTGCAACTCTGATTGGGTTTGCTTTCTCGCTTTTGTTCTTGACAAGGGCTCAAAAATATTTCGACCAAAATCAAAAAAATCTTGGTGAAATGAATTCTCACATTGAAGAGGTCTATTCTGGACACAATGTCGTTCAACTTTTCAACGCAAAAGAAAACACCATAAAAGATTTTGCAAAAGTCAACAAAAAACTTCTGAACAGCGGTTGGAAATCGCAGTTCATTTCGGGTGTGATGATGCCTGTGATGAGCTTTGTTGGAAATTTTGGATATGTTGCCGTCTGCATTGTGGGTGCAGTGCTTGCCAGCAAATTTGGTGCGGAATATTATGGAATCATCACTGCCTTCATGATTTATGTCCGTCTGTTCTCGAATCCTCTTTCTCAGATTGCGCAGGCAATGTCGCGTTTGCAATCAACATCGGCGGCAAGTGGCAGAGTGTTTGAATTTTTGGAAGCGGAAGAACTTGCTGACGAATCTGACAAAACACTTGTGCTTGAAAATGTGAAAGGTGATGTTGAATTTGACCATGTTGTTTTTGGATATAATCCAAACAAAATCATCATCAAAGATTTTTCTGCAAAAGTGAAAGCAGGCGAGAAAGTGGCAATTGTTGGACCAACAGGTGCTGGGAAAACCACACTTGTCAATTTGCTTATGAGATTTTATGAGGTCAATTCGGGGGACATCAAAATTGACGGCGTTTCCACAAAAGACATCAAACGCGAAAATGTCCATCAACTTTTTGGAATGGTTTTGCAAGACACTTGGCTGTTTGAGGGCACAATTAAGGAGAATTTGAGATATAACAATCCGGACATCACGGACGAGCAAATTGTGGACGCTTGCAAGAAGGTGGGCATAGACCACTTCATCCAAACGCTTTCAGATGGCTATGACACTGTCATCACCGATTCTGTCAACTTGTCAGCAGGACAAAAACAACTTCTGACAATTGCAAGAACGATGATTGCCAACCGCCCAATGATGATTTTGGACGAAGCAACAAGTTCGGTGGACACCAGAACGGAGGTTTTGTTGCAACAGGCAATGGATAAGGCAATGGAGGGAAGAACATCATTCATCATTGCACACCGTCTGTCAACCATCAAAAATGCAGACATGATTTTGGTGCTTAAAGACGGCGACATTGTCGAAAAAGGCAATCATGAAGAGTTGCTTGCAAAAGGCGGATTCTATGCCGACTTATACAACAGCCAATTTGAAGAAGAGTGAAATTTTTGATGCATTTTAGATGAAACAATTTAAAACTGCCAAAAATTGTTAAAAACAATGTTGAGTTTTTAAATTTGTTTGCAAATGTCAATTCTCGAACTTATGCAAACATTTTCTCAATTTTTGTTTGCAAAAACAAACTTTATGGTATAATAAGAAAGAAATTTCTCAAAATAGCCTTGAGAGGTGAAACATGAAATTTCTTTTCTTTTTTGTGGGAGTTCCAATGATGATTATGTCTTTTTTTGAAGTGGTGGACGTTTTGCCTTATGTGCAAAGTTTTGATTTGATTGTCAACGGACATCAAATTGAGCTCTCGGAACAGCAACAAACCACATTGCAAGAGGGTGTGCAAGAACTCTTTGAAAATTCGCTCACAATGCCGGCTTTTGCTGTGACATTTGACGAAATCTTTAAAGAGGAAATTCAAGACGGAACTTTCGTTTTGATGAAATTTGACCGCGTGTTTAAAGTCAACGAACTTCCTTTTGATGAATTGGTTTTCAAAGTTCAGCCAGATTTTCAGGGATTTAATCTATATCGCGGCATGCGCGGAATTTTTCAAGGACGATGCATCTACATTGATTTAAATGGAAAAGACATGCAGGCGCTTGCAGATTGTGTGAAAGCGCTTATTCCTGTGAATGAAGGTGTGGAGCAAGGCGTAAACAACATTGACAATGGCATTGAAAACGACATTGAAAAAGGCGAAACGCAACACGATGACGACATCACAAATGATGAAAATGTGACAGATGACAAACTTAATGAAGAGCAAAATGTTGTTTTTAATAATCCAGAAAACACTGAAAATTTGCCGAAATAAAGCAAGTTGCCGCTTTCTTAATTAAAGTCAAATTAAAAAATAGTTATGTTAAAATAGCAAACTTAATTCAAAATCACATGAAAAAAGGCACAAAAATCGACAAAAAATTTGTGCCTATTTTTATTTGACAATTGCATCCAATTTTAATACAATATATGTTATGAAAGGCGAGTGAAACACCATATGTTGATTTTTTATGGTGCTTCAGCCACAAGATATGCAAAAATCACAAAAAACATAAGAAAAGGAGAAACAAATGGACAAAACTGAAACAAAAACAATTGAGTTTGATGCATGGAAAGGTTTTAAGGGCGAAAAATGGAAAGGTGGCGTGGATGTTTCTGACTTCATTTTGAACAACTATAAGGAATATCGTGGAGATGATTCTTTCCTTGCAGGGATTTCGCCAAAAACAAAAAAGGTTTGGGAAAAGTGTGAGAAACTGCTTGTCAAAGAGCGCAAAACAGGGCTTTTGGACGTAGAAACAAAGGCAATTTCTGGCATAAATTCTTTCAAACCGGGATACATTGACAAGAAAAATGAAGTGGTTGTTGGACTTCAAACTGACGCTCCACTGAAAAGGATTGTCAACTTGTATGGCGGAACTCGTATGGCTGAAAAGGCTCTTGAGGCATACAATCGAAAACTTGATCCAACCATCGAAAAGCACTTCATTGAGTTCAGAAAAACTCACAATGACGGCGTTTTTGATGCCTACACTCCAGAAATTCGAAAGGCAAGGTCGGCAGGACTCATCACGGGGCTTCCCGACGCCTATGGCAGAGGAAGAATCATTGGTGACTATCGCCGTGTTGCACTCTATGGAATTGATTTTCTGATTGAGCAAAAGCAGAAAGACAAACTTGGCATTGATGTTTCATCTGAAGAAAACATCCGTCTCAGAGAAGAAGTTGCAGAGCAAATTAAAGCGCTTGAGGAATTGAAGAAAATGGCAAAGGGTTATGGCTTTGACATTTCAAAACCAGCAACCAACGCCAAAGAGGCTTTCCAATGGCTTTATTTTGCATATCTTGCAAGTGTCAAAGAAAACAATGGTGCGGCAATGAGTTTGGGCAGAACGTCCACATTCCTTGACATTTTCATCGAGCGCGACATGAAAAATGGACTTTTGACAGAAGAGGGGGCGCAAGAACTTGTTGACCAATTCATCATCAAACTCAGACTTGTGCGCCACTTGAGAACACCGGAATATGACGAAATCTATGCAGGCGATCCAACTTGGGTGACAGAAAGTGTTGCAGGAATGGCTGACGATGAGAAAAGTTTGGTGACAAAAAATTCGTTCAGATATTTGCATTCACTCATCAACCTCAACCCATCTCCAGAGCCAAACCTCACTGTGCTTTGGTCAGAAAAACTGCCAGCAAATTTCAAGAAATTCTGTGCAAAAATTTCCATTTTGACAGATGCAATTCAATATGAAGGCGATGATGTTATGCGTCCAATCTATGGAAACGACTATGCCATTGCTTGTTGTGTTTCCGCAATGAAAGTTGGCAAACAAATGCAGTTCTTTGGAGCGCGTTGCAATTTGGCAAAAGCACTTCTCTATTCGTTGAATGGCGGATATGATGAAAAGAGTGGAAAACTTGTGGTTGAAGGACTTTCTAAAAACACAGAAAAAGTGCTTTCCTTTGACAAAGTTTGGAAAAATTATCAAAAAACCATGGACAAAGTGGCAAAAACATATGTTGACGCCATGAACATCATCCACTTCATGCATGATAAATATGCCTATGAACGCGAGCAAATGGCACTTCATGACACCCATGTTGAGCGCCTTATGGCATTTGGTGCGGCAGGATTTTCTGTTGTTGTGGACTCACTTTCTGCAATCAAATTTGCTAAAGTTAAACCAATCAGAAATGATGACGGGTTGATTGTTGACTTTGAAGCTGAGGGCGATTTTCCAAAATATGGCAACGATGATGACGAAGTTGACAAAATTGGTGTGGAACTTGTGGAATATTTCTTTGGATGCCTGAAGAAACATAAGTTGTATAGAAACGCAAAACACACGCTTTCTCTTCTCACCATCACCTCCAATGTTATGTATGGAAAGAAAACAGGTGCAACTCCAGACGGAAGAAAGGCTGGCGAGCCTTTTGCTCCGGGCGCAAACCCAATGCACAACCGCGATTGCAGTGGTGCGCTTGCTTCGCTCAACTCTGTGGCGAAAATTCCATATTGCGACTGCTGTCAAGACGGAATTTCCAACACATTCTCAATCGTTCCGGACGCACTCGGACATGACGAAAAGAGCAGAATCAACAACCTTGTCAACATTTTGGACGGATATTTTGTGCAAAAAGCACAACATCTCAATGTCAATGTGCTGAACCGTGAACTTTTGATTGACGCCATGAACAATCCTTGGAAATATCCAAACCTCACAATTCGCGTTTCTGGATATGCTGTCAACTTCAACAGACTTTCAAAGGCTCATCAACAAGAAGTCATTTCCAGAACTTTCCATGAGTCAAGATGACATTTCTCTTTTTGCTGAAAAAGTTAAAAAGTGAGACAGGAAGTTTTAAATTTTAAAGTTAAAAAAATTGAGGCTGAAAATCAGCCTCTTTTAAAAAGGAAACAGATGATTAAGGGGAATATTGCAAGTTTTGAAAGCATGGGGCTTGTGGATGGACCTGGTGTGCGCTTTGTTGTGTTTTTGCAAGGCTGTCCTCTTCGTTGTGCATATTGCCACAACCCTGAAATGTGGGATGCAAGTGTAAAGAAAAAACTTATGACACCGCAAGAACTTGTGGACAAGATTAAGAAATACAAAGTCTATTTCAAAGATGAGGGCGGAATGACAATTTCTGGAGGCGAGCCACTTGCTCAGGCTGATTTTGTGACCGAAGTTTTCAAACTTTGCAAAGAAAATGGCATTCACACCGCACTTGACACTTCAGGTTTCGGCTATGCAAGTGACGAACTTTTGGACAACACAGATCTTGTGATTTTGGACGTTAAAGAACTTGATGAGAGAAAATATGAAAAGCTTGTCGGGCAAAAAATGGATATGTTCAAAAAATTTTTGGCAAAATGTCAAGAAAAAGACAAAAAAATGTGGCTTAGGCAAGTGATTGTGCCGGGATATAACGACACAAAAGAAAGTGTTTTGAAATTGAAGAGGTTTGCAGAAAACTTGCACAACATTGAAAAGATTGAACTCTTGCCATATCACGACATGGCTCTCAAAAAATATAAAGAACTTGGCATAAAATATCGTCTTGATGGTGTGCCGGCAATGGACAAAGCAAAATGCAAGGAATTGGAAAAACTGCTCAAATAAATTAAACAAAACAAAACGGCTGATGTAAATCTGAAGCTGTTTTGTTAACAACGCATTAAAACGCTGTTGATTGACAATAGCAAAAATTAAAATTCAATGAAAATACATTGAAAACGCTCAAAAAACATGATTTTGGGGCATTTTTTTGTTTTGATTTTTGAGAGAAGTGGCAAAAATTTTGGCATGGACTATATTTTGCTTGTCATAGCGTTGTTTTATTTTTTTCGAGGCTTTTTCAAAGGCTTTGTCTCAATGCTTTTTTCTTTGCTTGGAACGATTTTTGTCATTGTTCTTTCTTGGACACTTTGTGATGTTTTGATGCCAACCATTCAAAATTGGATTGGAGAGGATGTTCAGAATTTTGTGTCAAATGCTTTAAATTCTGCAATTCCGGGCGAGTTTGAAAATTGGTCGAAGTTAAGTGAAACAATCACACAATCAAGATTTGGAATTGTCCTAAGTTTTTTGATTGAAAAACTTGTCGGAGACATTTCGTTTGAGGGGACATTGACAGCCGGACAAATTCTTGGAGCATCTTTAAGCAATGTGCTTTTGAAAGTCATCACCTTTGTCTTGTTGTTTCTGATTTTGTTTTTGATTTTAAAAATTTTAAGACTTGTTTTAAACTCCATAATCAAAAGTTTTGGGCTGACCTTTGTCAACAGGTTTTTTGGAGGCGTGATTGGGCTTGCCAAAGGTCTTGTTGTTTTTGGTGTTTTGTTTTTTGTTCTGACGACTTTTGCAAGCCTATTTCTGAATGAGAGTCTTATGAATTTTGTTGAGGGTGGAGTCGTGTCAAACTTTCTTTATGAAAACATCATTCTTAAATTTGTTGAAATGCTATATTGATTTTTGTTAAATAAAACGATTAAAGAAGATTAAAAATAATAAAAAATCAAAATTAATACAATAAAACAATAAAATTATTAAAAAATATTGTTAATATATTTTAATTGTTTTTCGAAAAAAATAAAAGAAAAATTATTTGCTCCATATTTTCGAACAAATAATTGCACTATCATAATATTTATATTAATTTAAATAAAAAAATATTAAAAAATCAAAAAAACGAATAAAATCAATTTAAAAATTGATTTTTAATAAAAATAATATATTTTTTTAAGATTATTTTTTAAAAAATAATGTTGGACTCAAACATGGAGATGGTCAGAAGATAGTTTTCTTGCCAAGTTTCAGTTGAGGTGTTGTCGTTTTCATCCTCTTGAGGTGCTTGTGGAAGTTGAGAATTTTTGTCATTTAGGTCGTCAATTTTGTGTTGTAAGTTGACAATCACACCAATTTGGATAAGAATTGCAACAAACAAAACCACCACAAGCACTATGCAAGTGATTTGAAAAACGCTGAATTTAGGTTTCTTTTTGGCCTCTTTGTTTTCTTCCATGCTTTTCCTTCCTTTGTTTAAGTTTATTGTAGCAGTTTTGAACTAAATTTGCAAGGAAATTGTTTGAAAGAAATCTTTGAATGAAAAAAGAGAGTGTAAAAGCAAACACCGTGAAAACACGAAAATCACCATAGTTGGTTTTCAAATTGACAATGAAAAAGACAAAAAATGTCAAAAAAGATGCAAAAAACAGCAAAATTTCACCTAAAATTTTGTTATTTTTCAAAAAGTAAAGAAAAATTGCTTTAAAATCAAAAAGAAAGCCACACAGAAAACCGCTCAGTGAAAGCCAAAGAAAAATTGATGGTTGGGCAAGTGCTTCATACAACATCTCTATTTAAACAGCCTTTTAAGGAAGGGTGTTTTTTCGGTTTTTTGCATATATTTGATGGCAACAATGTTTCCTGAAAAATTGACTTGCTTGTTTTCAAGGTCAAGTTTGACAACTTCGATGTTGCTTCCAGAAATCACCACATTTGTGTCTCCAATTTCCACCACGGCTTGATTGCTTGTTGAAGAAACCACTTTTGTTGCTCCGACAAGAGTCAAATTTTTTCTGTCTTCAATGCAGATGCTTTCCATAAAAACTCCTTTTTTGCTTGTCTTTTTTTTAAGTTAATTGTAGAATATGTATATGATTAAAAAAGAAGCAATAGTCGAAAAACAGAAAAAATTAATTTCGTTCGTGCAGGATTTTGGTTTTTCATACTCCGATGTCAACAAAATGTTGAGAAACAAAGATGTGCGCGTGAACGGAAAGGTTGAAAGGCAAAATGTTGTGCTGAACATGGGTGACAATGTCACATTTTTTTATTCGCCGGACATGTTGGAGAAAAAATTTGAAGTTGTCTTTGAAAGTGAAGATGCGTTAATTGTTTATAAGTCTGCAGGAATTGAGACGGCAGGTGAAAATGGCTTAGAAAAAGTTTTAAACGCAATTGCGGTGCATAGGCTTGACAGAAACACTGAAGGGCTTATGGTGTTTGCAAAAAATGAAAAGACAACAAAAATTCTTGAAAATGCGTTTAAAAACCACAAAATTCACAAATTTTATGTGACTGAAGTTGTCGGAAAGTTTCAGACAGACAAAACATATGATGCAAATCTTTTGAAATATTCAGAGAAAGCCGAAGTAAAAATTTTTCAAAATCAAGTGAAAGGAAGTGTTCCAATTTCCACCAAGATTAAAACCGTCAAAGCGGGCGAAGAGAGTTCTGTTTTGGAAGTGGAATTGTTGACAGGCAAGACACATCAAATTCGTGCTCATTTGGCGTTCTTGGGACATGCCATTGTGGGTGACGGGAAATATGGGAAAAATGAAAACAACAAAAAATTTCAACAAAATCGTCAAAAATTGGCTTGTTTTATGCTTAAATTTGACTTTTTGGGCATTGAAAGTCTTGATTTTTCAACTTTTAAGAAATTTCCAAAGTGGTTGAATAAAAAATTGATTGAAAAGTTTTGACCGAAAAACTTTGTTCTTTCGTTCTTAAAAAAAGATTAAAATACTGATGAATTTTAATTTTTTAAAGTTTGGCGTCTTCCTTGGCGACATTTTAGGTTTGTTTGAGTTTGGCATGTTAGAACTTGCGAAGATTTCACAAAAATTGCTTTTTTCACATATCAAAGAACATGAAAGCCGAATTGATTAAAGTCAACTCATATTATGAGGGAATGATTCAGAATTTATATGCGGGTTCAAAAGGTTGTTTTGTGGCGTTTATGCAATTTTTCTATCAATTCAACCAAAGCGTTTTGTTTGAAGAAAAATTTTCAAGTTGTTTTCAGCAGTTGTATGAAAATGAATTGAAAAATTGTCAAACTCTTTGCAATATGATTTTGAAAATGGGTGGAGATTGCAAATTTTATTCTTCGTCCAGAAAGTTTCTTTCCGGCTATAATGTGGATTACATCAAAAATTTTCAAAAAATTTTCCTCGCTGATATTGAATTTTTGGAAATTAACATAATTGAAGTGCGCAATATGATTGAAAAAATTGAAGATGAGTTTTTGAAAATTGAATTGAGAAAAGTTTTAAGCAACAAGAAACAATCTTTAAAAATTTTGAAAGAGGAATATTTTAAATTTGGCATGTTTTGACGATGTAAAAAATTAAAAATATTAAAAATATCACAAAAATTGCTCAAAAATTGCAAAAAAATCATTAAAAATGAATATTTTTTGAAAAAAATATATGTTTTCTATTTTTTTAAATGGTTTTAAACAAAATTATTAAAAAGTAAATTTTAAATTTTTTATTTTGTTTTTTGTCCGAATTTAATATTCGATTTTATTCTGTTTCCGAGTCGTGCAAAAACTGATTTTGATTTTCAAAAAAAAACAAATTATTCAAATTTGATTTTATAATTGAGATTTGGCTGATTTTTTTATGGGCGATTTGCTCATTTATTTTTTATATATATTTATTATTTAAAAAAATTTTTCTTTATTTTTTATTTGATAAATTTCGTTCAAAAGTGTTAAAATATTTTTAAGTATTGCTGAAAGTGACAGAACTTCATCTTAAGAGAGGTTTCAAATGAAGAAATTTAATGCTGTTTTGATGTCTGTTTTGACAATTGTCTTGACAAGTGTGCTGGCCGCATGCTCGTTTAAAAAAGTCGAGGCAAGTTTTTCTTTGGACGAACTTGCAATTTCCCAAACGGAAACAATCAATTTGGACGACTATCTTTCTGTTGCGGGAGTGGACCTTGAAGAAGTGGATTTTGGAGTTTCCAATTCCTCTGTCTTGCAGATTGAGGGGCACACGCTGTCAGCAAAAGCGATTGGAAAGGCGACGGTCTATGCTTCCTACAATCAAAATCAACTTGCAAGCATGAACATCGTTGTGAAGGATGTCTTCAGCACTCCAAGTGGGGTTTCGCTTTCAGAAGGTGGACTTCTGACATGGCAAGCGGTGTCTGGCGTTTATGGAGACCAAACCGTTGCCACCAACCCTGCAGGATATCTGATTGAGGGTGAGTTTGTTCCTTATTATTCTGACGATGAAGTTGGTGAAACCACACCAATTTCTGTCACAACGCAGGAGTGCAGTTTGCAACTTGAAGAGGGAAGATATTCTCTTTCAATCACCGCTCTTGGAAATGGATATTTTGACGACAGTCAGCCTTCGCCGTTGCAAAACTTTTATGTTGGTTTCATGGAGCAACTCACAGCCGATAGTTTCACTTGGAATGACGGAGTTTTGACTTGGGATGCAATTGCGGGCGCAACATACAGAGTTAGATTTGATGATGTTGTTTTGGAAGAGCAACAAACCACATCCAAAGATTTGACATCTCAATTTGAATCTGCCTCAGCGGGCGAACATTTTGTCTCTGTTGTTGTGTATGATGCTGAGGGCGACAAGTTTGCAATGCAAAGCGAGGTTTTGACAATCACCAAACTTGACACTCCAACGGCAACATTTGCAAATGGTCAGATTGAAATTTCTTCTGATGCGGATGTGGCTGAATATGCAATTTCTGCTACAAATTTGGGAGACGAGACTTTTGATTTGGAAGTTGTCAACAATGCAGAAACTTTGACAAACACACTTGACGGGTTGACCTCAGGAGTTTATTCTGTGAGTGTTGTTGCAAAAAACGAAAGTTCTGCCAACGGATTATTTTTCCATAGTGACTCCTTAAGTCTTGGGCAAGCCTACAAACTTGACGCGCCAATAATTTCTGGAACAGGCAACAATGAAGTTGATGGCACAATTTTGAGTGCATCAGTTTCAAGTCGGCAAGTGCCTGTTGGAACAAGTTTTGAGGTTTCAGGTGCAACGCTTGAAACTCCATCAGGACTTGAAGCAAATGGAACTCAAACAGATGTTGATTTTGTTTTGTCAACTGCTGGAACATTTGAATTAAGCGTGAGGCAAATTGCACTCGAGCAAACATATTTGGAGGACGGACAGACCATCAATGTGATAAATTCCGACTTTGGCGAAAGTGTGTCTGTCACAAAAGTTTCAGCCTTTTCAAGTGAGATTGTTCATCAATATGGCGACACCGCTTCAATCTTGTCGTTTGAAAATGTGGTTGGCGCAACAGAGTATGAACTTCAACGCTGGAACGGAGAAGAATTTGTTGCAGTGCCAACAGAAAATTATGATGTTGAGATTGATTCCACTGTTCAGATTGTTTTGACAGACAGAGTTGAAAACCTGTTTGCGCAAACGGACGGAGAATTTAGATTTGTTGTGATTGCAAAAACTGAAGATGACAATCTTGCAATCAATTCTTCAGAACAAAAGGTTTTGAGGGTTTTGACCGCTCCAACATCTGAGGGAAGCGGTAACACGACAAATCTTGAGTATACTTTTGGTGAAGTTGAAAACGCAACTTCCTATCGTTTGGAAATCTACACACTCACAAAAGAGCAGTTTGATGAAGAAGAGTTTGACCCTTCCTCACTTGTGCCAGAAAGAGTGGATGAAGAAAGCAATTCTCACACCTTTGAAAGAGAGGGATATTATCTTGTCAGAGTTTTTGCAATTTCCGATAATGAAAACGAATTTGTTTCCGCAAAAGACTCCTATCTGGAAGAGAAATTTCGCATTCTGAAACAACTTGAATTGGGGGAAGTTCAATTTGGATATGACGAGGCGCGCGACACCGACAATTTGACAGAGACGACGGGATATTTTGTTCAAATTTCAAGACCTGATGCGGATGTGACAGCATATCGCATTTCGGTTGGCGAAGACTTCATCACTCCTCAAGCCACCGAGCAAGACCAAAACATTTTTCTCTTGCCATCCAATTTTGCAAGTGGGCAAACCACTTTGACAATTGTTGGAACGGGTGAAGATGATGACATATATCTTTCCACAACGCCTTTTGAACTTAATGTTTCAAGGCTTGCCGATGTGGCGTTTGCCGATTTGGTTGTGGATGATTTTTGGCCAACATCAACCATAACACTGCCAACATCCTCAGGAGTTCGTGCGGTTGAAATCTATGATGAAGTTGGACAAACAAACCATTTGAATGACAATGGCGATGTTTCAGTTTCGGTTGCAGGAGAGGAATATTCTTCATTTTCAATGCGCTTCAGACGCTATGGCACAGCGCAAGACGATTTCACGAAATTTTTCCAAATTGACGGCGACACGGTTTATTTGAACAGCAACCAAACAACGATTGCTTTCCAGCGCCTTGACAGACCAACGAACTTCCAATATTATGACGGCGATTTGACTTTCCAACACACAAATGTGACAGCAACAACAGATTCAACAGGTGCATATGTGCTTGAACTTGTTTGCACAACTCCAAATTCGTCACAGAACATAAGTGTCAGATTTTTCGCAAATGAAGCGGTTGCAATTCCTCAAGGTTTGGAAGAAATTTCGCTTGGACAAACATCAACATTTCTTTCAACAGAGGGAAATGCTGTGACAATTGATTTGCAACTTTTGCTTGAAACTATGCAAGAACAGCAATCGCTTGTGGACATAATAAGCCAGAGTGTCAGCATTCAATTCCGCATTTATGCACATCAATCGCGCATGCTGTTTGGTTCAAATCATGCAGAACTTTCTTCACCATATGGCACAACAAACACCATTGGAGACGATGAAACGCTTGAAACAATTTTGACAGTTGAAAAAATGAGCGGAACAAATCTTTCATTGCAGGTTTCTGGCTCGACCTACACACTTGTTTGGGATGAGGTTGAAGCAGAATCTTCTGTTGCAAGGGCAACAACCTATCAAATCTTCAATGCAAACAATCCAGAAGAGCCTGTTGGAGAAAGAGAGTATAACAACATCGGCTTCAATTTGACAAGCATAAGTTCGGGCGACACATATTTTGTTCGAGCAACAAACCCATATTATTTGGATTCTGTTGATTCCAATTTGGTTGTTGTCAATCGTCTTTCAGGAATTTCTCAAATCTCTCTGAATGATGGAAATATTGTTTTCAACATTCCATCTGCAGAAAGCAATGTCATTGAGCATGTCCAAATTGTTGTGGAAACAGACAGTTTGGAAAATTTGGTGCTTGAAAACACCACAGGGACATTTGAAATTCCTCGCAGTGGAACCTACACTTTCACTGTGATTGGAAGAACAATCACAAACTATGATTCAGAAAATGAAGAAGAAGTTGTTTCAATTGTGTATTATCTCAACAGCCCAAGCAACACTTTCACAGTCAGTGAGATGTCCACGCAGGCTCCATCAAACACAAGTTTGACAATTCAAAACAACACAATCTCTTGGGAAGTTTTTGCTGAAAATTTGGGCGCGTCCTTGAACAGTTTGGAATATGTTTTGATGTTTAGAGATGAAAGTGGACATGTTGGCACATACATAACAACCTCCAACAGTGTCAATTGGATGACAGACGAGACACTTCGTGCAACACTTGACATTTTGGATGAGGGCAACATAACGGTTGCACTCTATGCTCATTTAAGAAACTATGCCATCACACAAAACGGAACACTTTTCTATTTGGCGGAAACCACACTTTTGGATGATGCCACAGGGTTTAACTATTTCACCTACACAGACAGCGAGTCAATTCGAAAACTCACAACACCAAATGTTGAAAGTGTGGAGTTGGAAAATTCAACAGCATATGAATACACCTTGACTCCAGACATTGTTGTGACTTTCAGTGGAAATTATGGCGTAAATGGTGAGTTTGCAATTTTCCGTGAGGGAACAGATGAACAACTTGAAGTTGAAGTGAACTATGACGGAGAACAAGAGGGGGTTTATACATATTCATTCACACTCACTTCAGCGCAATATGACAACTATTTCACTCAAGCAAATTCAACCTTGACATTCAGCATCTATGCACTAAGTTCAGGCGACAACTCAAATGCCTTTCCATCCACAAGTGAAACTTTGACTTTCGAGCGTGCAGACAATTTAAATTCGGTTTCTTTCTTGCCAACTTCAGAGGGAAGCAACTTCTCAAGCAAAGTTGTTGGCGTGGAATTTGATGATGCAAGACAACTTTTGGGTGGGGCAGGACTTATTGTGACAACAAAAGTTGGGGATGTGACCGATGAAATTTTCGTGCATGTCGAATCGGTTGGTGAATTGAGTTTGACACATGACCTTTCGAATGTCATCGACACCAGCATGACACAAGGCGGTTCAGTCAGACTTTCAGCGTTTGTTTATGGCTATGCAGATGCTGA
Organism: uncultured Clostridia bacterium; assembly: GCA_944381135.1. GTDB lineage: Bacteria > Bacillota > Clostridia > Christensenellales > UBA1242 > Caccovivens. The sequence goes on from CALWJY010000007.1 coordinate 37,221, forward strand.
AAGTGAAACCTACATTTTGCCGTCTGTTGCTGCAATCTCAAGTGAAAACTACACAGTTTTAAGACAAGTCACAGAAGCCAACATCACGACAAACACAACAGGCTTCACAATTGAAAATGTCAACAATGTGGACACAATTTATGTGGTTGAGGCATCAGTGAATCAAACGCCATACACCTATCAAGTTTCAAGTGCAGACAACTTCACTTTCACAATTCCAAACGCTTGGAATGATGGGCAATATTCTTTCACAGTGACAGCAATTCAAAAAAATGACGCAAGTGAAAACTTCCTTGCCTCAGCAGAGAGTGCAGAAATTGGTCTTTCAGTCAACAGAATTGCATCCATTTCCGAAGTGACCTTGTCCAGAGGAAGTGACATGATGCAAACATTGTCTTGGACACCTATTTCAGGTGCAACGGGATATATCATCAATGTGTATTCTCAAGATGGAGAAGAGTTGCTTCTTTCAAAATCGGACATTGCAAGTTCTTACACTTTGGAAGAAATTTTTGGTGAAGACTATTCAGAGTTGAATGCCGTTTTGGACAATGACCTTCCTGTTCTCATTCAAATTGTCACACTTGGAGGAGAGGGGCAACAAATTTCAAAGGCATATTCTTTCAATGCAACAATAAGAAGCAATGAAATCACCGCATCAGAAATTGGCGTGGATGAATTTGGACTCATTTCAGTTGCAACACAAAGTGACAAAGAATATCTCTATCGACTTGTTTCAGGTGCAGGCGAGGTGCTTCGCGATTGGACAGTTTTTGACCAAATTGACACAACCACAATTGACACCGATTTGTCGTTTAATTTGGAAATCAAGGTTTTGGGATTTGGAACAAGTTCTGGTTCGTCAACAACATCGACAGGTTCAAACTTTGTTTTGGATTCGTCCACTTTCTCCACAGCAAATTCGCCAAGGACTTTCTATAAGGTTTATGATGTTGTGAGCGTTGGACGCGATCTGCAATATTCAGCATCAGACCTCACAATAGTTTTGGAAGATTCTGCAACTTCATTGATTTATGTTGGCTTAAATGAGGATGCACTTTTAAGTCATCAAGTTGCGTCGTTCAAACCGACATTCATTGAAGCACAGGGAAGCGAATTTATATATACTTTCAGTCTTGCTGAAATTGTTGATCTTTTGCGTGATGCAGGAGTGACAATTGAAAACAGCAACAGTGTGACGCTCTGTTTCTGGGCATACAAAACAACAGAAACTGAAAACATAACCTATTTAAGCTCGGGTTGCTATGACGGATTTTCTTTCAATTTTAATCAAGATGTTGGATTTGAGGAGTTTGTTAAACTTGGAGAATATGATGTGCTTGGTGCAGGCGGAACACCAACCGGAGAACAAATGACAGATTATGTCAACACCTATGTCACATTTGCAAACGACCCTCAGGCAATTGGAATTTATGTCAACATCACAACTCAATATGAAGACGGAGAACCGTTTGAATACACAAGTTTTGTCAGCCGAGAAACTTTGATTTCTCACACAGATAAGTTTGATTCTGACCATTATGTCATCAACTTGTTGGATGTCTTTGACGAATCACAAGTCAGAGAACTTTCTGGAACATTCAATTTGAGGTTTGCAAAATTGTCGCTGGTTGACGGAGCACTTGCAATGTCCGATTGGTGCACATCCTATGACGATGGAAGATTGTTTACCATTCAAAGACTTCAGCCAACAAGTGCACTCAACATCAACTACGGAAATTTGAGTTGGGACTATGGCGGAGAAAACACAGAAGAATATTATGTTTATTTCCAATCAAGTTTGGTGGATGACAGTTACACCTATTTTCAAACCACGCGAACAACATTTAATGCGTCGGAATTTTCAGGACCTGGCACTTCATATTACATTGCAGTGCAAGGAATAAGCAAAAATGCACTCATCTTGTCATCTCAAAAAGTTTTCCGTTTGGATGATATGGGACAACCATTGAGAGTGTATAAAAATCAAATGAACTCTCCTTTGACATTGAAAGACGGAACTCTTGTCATCAATTGGACAGAAGGTGATTTCATGGAAGATTTCATGGATGACGCCACAAGTCCAAGCAGTGTGGTTGAAACTCTTCTAAACACAACTTACACAGCACCTTTCACTTTCAGTCTCACAAATTTGCTGAACGGAAACATCTATCTAAATTTGAAATTCACGCGAATCAATGAAGATTCTCTTGGAATGGCTCAAACTTTCAGAGTGAATGTTGCAACTTTGCTTGCAAGTTTGTCTGAATATATTGGAGAGGTGACTTTGGATGCAAGATTGGACGAACTTGCTGAAGCAACAGTCAATGTCCAAGGGCAGACAATGATTAACAACTTAAGAATTTTGGCAACAACAGGAAGTTTTGGTGTTGCAAACCACAACACAATTTTTGACAGTATTTTTGAAAGTTTGCAAGCGGGAAAATATCAACTTGAATATTGCTTAACGGAAAGCAGTCACACTTTAAATTCGGTTTGGTATACATATGAAAACACTGAAGGTGTCAACGAAATTTATGTCAACACTCAGCCAAACCTCAATGTTGCCATTGTTTCTGACAGAGACGTGAATGGTGGTGGAGGAACAAATGCCATCAATCACTTCAAGATGGTCATTTCAAAAAGCATAATTCAAACATCATCAACAACATCTGAAACCGCCTCAAACTATGTGATGAAAGTTGGAAATGACGCTTATGCCATTTCGCTTGACACACACAGCCTCAGCAAGATTGGCGCTGATGGAGGAAACACCGTTTCTGTTTATGAAAGTGACGCAAGCGGAAATGTTGTCTCTAGTGGAAATTATTTGATGTTCTATCTCAACCAAAACAACGGCAATTCTTTGCTTGGAGTCTATGGAGAGGGCTTGGATGAATTGTCATCTCAAGAACTTCAGGTCTATGCGGTTGGAAATGACTATTCCATTTCCAGCAAGTCAGAACTTTTCCACATCACTTTCCTTGGTTTTGCAAACTTCTCAATCAATGATGGTGTGTTCGGTTGGACAACACAAAACAACTTGCCAACCTCTGTCGTTTTCAGACCGACAGACAACCTGACAGAAACAGAAGTGCTCATCAATCCGTCAGAAGAAGACCAAACAATGCAATTTGGACTTGAGGGGAGTTCTGCCGGGACATACAATTTGCAGTTTGTAGTGAAAGGTTCAGTCAGAGACAACATGATTTTGGTGGACAGCGAGATTTACACTACAGATGTCTATAAACTCAATTCACCGTCTTTAAGCAACACAAGAGGCAATTTGCAAATCACCGCACCAAGCGGAAATGTCAGCCAACTTCAAAACATCTATACAGACAATGGAAAATTTAACTATCAAATCACAAACAACAGCGCGGAAGGTTTGACATATTCAATCTATGACAGCACAAACACTTCAATTGCATATGAAGTTGGAACAACAGGACTGCCTAATTCCACTTCGACCGAAAATCCGGACTATTACAACTTGAAAGTTTCTGAAGAACTTGCCACAAGTTTCAGCGCAACAGCGCTTGGAACGACAGCACAACTGACAATTGAAGATATTGCTGGGGCTGGAAATTATTATCTCAAACAAATTCGATGTGTCATCAGTGGAACTGAAGAAGTTTCAGCTTTTGGCATAGGAATAAAGAGCGAAACTGCCACCATTTCTGCAAGCATGATGGATGCGGTTGGAAACATCCGAGTTGAAAACGGGCTTTTGACTTGGGACGCTGTGACCGGAAGGTCGGTGAATGAAACACTTACTGTTCCTGAAACAAGTCATGTGGTTTACAAATTGACAATTTCGAAATATGACGAAACCTATACAGAAACAGGAACAACTCAAACAATTGTTGGTGACAGCATAATCAGATACACCGCGCTTACAACCTTTGACTTTGCAACCTTGCCAGAAGACGAACAAGTGGATGCAATTGCACCATACATTAAGGTGACTGTGCAAGCGTTGACACTTAATGTTGAGCAGTTCTACACCGGCACAAGAGTCAGCCTTGTTGAAGGTGGCTATGGCTATGGCAATTTGCAATATGCTGGCACAGAGAGATACATCCTCATGGGCAATGGCGGAGAGATTGACGGCATTTCAAGGTTGAGCCCAATTGATGACGACAGTTTGCAGGTTGTGGATGGCAACTTGACTTGGAAATACACTGTGCCAACCTATGTTGATTCCAGCAACTTCATGGAATATTATTCCTTTATTGTGACGGACAACGATGGCAAAGAAATTGGAGGAAACTTCACGTTCCAAGAAGGTGACGGCGCATTTGATGTGACTTTCACTGCAAATGACGGAGAAATGAAAACGGGCACATATCCTGTCAGTATCTATGTGAATCAAGGCACAGGCAATCCAAATGTTGTCATCAAATCTTATGCAAGAAGCAAAGAAATCACAAAACTTGAAACCATAACATATGACGATTTTGTGATTGAGTCCGACATTCAATTTGAAACTCTTGTGGTTGAAGTTCCAAATCCAAATTATGAAGTTGTTGCAACAAGAGTTGACACAGAAGACACATTTGTGTTCACTTCCTCTCAAAACAAACTCTTCATTTTCAGAACTGAACCAACTGAGGAAGTCATCTATCCAGAGGGATATTTGACAGATTATTTGGTGATTGCAGATTCTGACAATGTTCAACTCAGATTCCAAGTGAGAGGTGAAGGAGTTCTCTACAGTGACATGAGCGAAGAGTTCAATCTTCACCGCACAAGTTGGGATGAGGGCAGTGCAATTTCTTGGGACGGCACTTCACAGCAGTTCTCTTGGGAGTTTGATTATTATTCTTTCAACGGACAGACATCCGCGCAAGTTGTGGGCGCTGATGGAGAACTTGGCGAAACGGTCACTCTTGACGCAAGTCAGATGTTCACAGTTTCCGAATGGGGTGAAGAAGTTTCAACAATCCTCTATGACGGAACAACCTATCAAGTTTCAACCTCAAGCATTGTTAGTCCAACATTCATTGTCAGTGCAACATATGGCAATGGCGTGCAAAGAACCTACACCACAACAGAAAAAGTGTTCACTCCAACAATCACCGGTGAGGTGTCAATCAGCGTAAGAATCAAAATCAACGACACCAACTTGCAATCAACAACACTTCAAAGCGAAACACACAATTTCAACTTGTTTGCAAGTGGCGACGGAACAAGTACAAATCCATATCGCATTGAAACCGAAGAACAGTTCAGAAACATTGCTCACAGAATGGTTAAGGACGAGATGTTGACAACATTCATCGGGACAAGTACCGGAACCGAGGGCAGTGAAGAGGAGCAATTCTACTTCGTTTTGGCAACAGATTTGAATTTGGAATTTGATGGGGTTCTGTTTACTGGAGAATTTGGTGGAGTTTTGGAAAGCGAAGAAGATGTTGTCCACACATTGACTTTCGTTTCGACAGATGTTGGGGCATTGACCTCAGCAATCACAATAAGCGAACAGGACACAAAAATTCCTCTTTCACAAAATGTTGGCTCGTTGACATATTCTCGCGGAACATCAATCTTTGAAAAATTGGCTTCCTCTGCTGAAATCAGAAATTTGAACATCGATGCAACCTTTGGAACGACAAGCACAGAAATTGGCTTCCATTCACTTATGGCAGGTCTTGCAATCACAAACAGCGGAACAATTGAAAATGTCAATCTTGATGGTTTTGAAAGCAACTTCCTTGGCAATGTGGGCTCAACCAGAACTGCAATGGCATACAGCGGAATTGTTTCAACAAACTATGGTTTGATTTACAACTGTTCTGCTCAAACAGATATGACAATCAGTGATGGCTCGCTTATCCAATCAATTTTCGTCAGCGGAATTGTTTACACCAACTATGACAGGGTTGAAAATTGTGTTTCAGGACTTACAGGTCAAGAAATCAGCATTCTTTGCCAACACAGAGCGGACGCCGTGCAAGTTGCCGGAATTGCCATCACAAACACATCTTCAGCAACAATTCAAAATTGCACAAACAACTTTGACATCTATGTTGAATGTGCACAATCTGACAATAGTGTGGTTTGCTATATGGCAGGAATTGTGGCTTATGGCAAAGGCAGAGTCAATGGCACAAACAATGGCGCACTTGACACAAGAAACATCTCGGCAATCACCGGAGATGGAATCATTGCAACAACAACCTGAAATCTGCAAGGAAAATTCAAATTTGACTTCTTCTTTAGGTTTTAAGAAATTTAAAGGAAACCTAAAAATTCTTCTTGTGCCAATTGTGCAACAGAGTTTTTGAAAGAAGTGTTCTTCAAGGTTGTTGAATATTCAAAATTTAAAGAGAGTATAAATAGATTATGAAAAAATCTGTCTATGCTCTTTTTTTGTTGATTTTAGGAATTTTTTTGGGAGTTGGAGGCTTGACATTACCACAAGTGCAAAAACTTCAAAAAACTTCTTTACAAGAAAATATTTTGCAAACACAACTGATGGCAACAGAAGATTGCAAATTGGAAAAGACGGAGCAAAACTCGCAAACGGATGCACAAAAGGAAGAGGTTTCAAAGCCGGAAAACCTCTATGAAGAAAACGCTTTCAGAATTTTGAGGCAAGCAAATTCTTCTGGACAGATTGAACTTTCATACATTTTTCCTGTTAATTCCACACTTTTGGCAGAACAAGGTTTTTCAGAAGAGGAAATCAAAACTTTCAGATTCTATCTTTCCGTCTATGTCAACGCGCTGGCGCAACAAAACCGCCAAAATGCCACTGAGGGTGTCACAGTTGGGAATTGTGCCTACTACACAGATGTTGACGGTATTGGTTTTTCCATTGTTTTTGAAAGTTTGGACGCTCAAAGGAAGTTTTTTGGTGTTGAAGATGACGGCTCTTCAGGTGGCACCGAAAACAAAACAAGTGGTTTTTTCATAAAAACGGTTTGTCTTGAAACCACTTTTCCTGTTTCGTCTGTTCAATCGGCAGAAAATTTGAAACAGGTGTGCAAAATGGCACTTTCGTCTTGGGCAAATGATAAAAATCTTGAAAATGTGGAACAACTTTCGGCGGTCTACGACAACTCACTTTTCATCTATGATTTTGCAACCACCTCTGACGATTTGAGATCGGAATTCATGTATGATGACGACAATTTTCATCATAATGTCTTTTTCAAAACGCTTTCCGACATTGAAAATGACAACACAATAAGTTTCTATGTTTCCTATGCAAACACACCGGTGTGGTATTTGTCTGCAATCTTGCTTGTGATTGTTGGCATGGGGCTTGCATATGTTGTTCTCAAAAGGAAAAAGAGAGTTGCAGAAACCAAGAAATCAGAAAATTGAAATTTGAGAAAATGTTTGAGAATTGAAAACGGAAAAACATTTAAAATTGAGACATAGGAAATGAGTGGCAAGAAAAGAGCGCTGAGAAATGAAAATCAAAAATGTTGGAAAATGCTTAAATTATTCAAAAAATCATGAATAAATGTTGCAAAACTTCAAAACGGGGCTCCCAAGCCCTTGTTTTTTTTATGAAAAGGTGATATAATAAATAAGTTTTAAAGAAAGAGATGGAAAATTTGAATTATGAAGGTGAACTATGGAAGAAAACAAGAACATCAGAAATGTGGCAATCATTGCACACGTTGACCACGGCAAGACATCGCTTGTCAATGAAATGTTGAAACAAGGAAATGTTTTCAGAGACAATCAGGTTGTGGAAGACAGAGTCATGGACAGCAACGCACTTGAAAGAGAGAGGGGAATCACAATTTTGTCGAAAAACACCTCTTGCTTTTATGACGGCGTGAAAATCAATGTTGTGGACACACCGGGTCACGCAGATTTTGGCGGTGAAGTTGAAAGAGTTTTGAAAATGGTGGATGGCGTGCTTTTGGTTGTGGACGCCTTTGAAGGACCTATGCCTCAAACGCGTTTTGTGCTTGAAAAGGCTTTGGCGCTGAAACTTAAGGTTGTGGTTGTCATCAACAAAATTGACCGCCCAGACGCCCGCGTGAGAGAGGTTGTGGACGAGGTTTTGGAACTGTTTTTGGAACTTGACGCAGATGAAGAGCAACTCAACTCTCCATTTGTTTTTGCATCCGCAAGACAAGGAATTGCCTCCACAGACATGAACGAGCAGGGCACAGATTTGAAACCGCTTTTCGAGACAATCATCAAACACATTCCAGCACCTATCGGCGACGAAAATGCACCTCTCAAGATGTTGATTTCTTCAGCAGAACACAATGATTATGTTGGAAAACTTGCTGTCGGCAAAATTGATTGTGGAAAAATCAGAGTTGGGCAAAATGTTGTTGTTTGCAACTTCCATGACGAGACAAAGAAAGTGCGCTCAAAAATCGTCAGCCTTTATGTCTATGAAGGCTTGAAAAGAGTGCCGGTTGAAAGTGCGTCTTTTGGTGAAATTGTTTGTGTTGCAGGGCTTGAGGATGTGACAATTGGAGACACAATTTGTGACGAGGCAAAAGTTGAACCAATCGAATTTGTCAAGATTGCCGAGCCAAGTGTGGAGATGACTTTCATGGTGAACGACAGTCCATTTGCTGGCAAAGAGGGCAAATTTGTGACATCCAGACATTTGCGTGACAGACTCTATAAAGAGGCGGTCAAAGACCTTTCACTCCGCGTTGAAGATGGCGACACTGCGGACAAATTCAAAGTGCGCGGAAGAGGCGAAATGCATCTTTCCATTTTGATTGAGAACATGAGAAGAGACGGCTATGAATTTCAGGTCAGCCAGCCAAAAGTTTTGATCAAAGAAATTGACGGCGTGAAATGCGAGCCAATTGACAGGCTTTTCTTGGATGTTCCAGAAGATTGCGTGGGTGCGGTTATGAACAAAATGGGTGTGCGTAAAGGCGAACTTCAAGGCATGACACCGCATGGCAATCGCATGAAAATGGAATTTCTCATTCCATCGCGTGGACTTTTTGGCTTTAAGTCCGAATTTTTGACAGACACACGCGGAGAGGGCATCATCAATTCAATTTTCTATGACTATGAACCATATAAAGGCGAAATCAATCGAAGAGACTATGGCGCACTGATTGCACACGAAACAGGAAAGGCAATTGTGTATGGACTTTTCAACGCGCAAGAGCGTGGCGAACTTTTCATCGGTCCAGGCGTGGATGTCTATGGCGGAATGGTTGTGGGCGCAAACCCAAAAGGTGGAGACATTGTTGTGAATGTTTGCAAATCAAAACACCTTTCAAACATGCGTGCTTCGGGCAGTGATGACGCACTCAGATTGTCTCCTCCAAGACAGATGAGTCTTGAAGACTGCATCGAGTTTTTGGGCGATGATGAATATTTGGAAGTGACACCAAAATCCATCCGTATAAGAAAAATCATTCTCGACCACAACATGCGACTCCGCGAGCGTGGCAAAATGCTCCGCGGTGAAATTTAGGCGTCATTGACGCGTTATGTGGTGGCGATACCGTTGTTTTTTCCTAATAAATGGCAAATGATTTTGATTGTGCTCACACTTTAATTTGCTTTTCAAAGAACCTTTTTATTTTTCATCTTTTACATATTTTCGCTGAAGTTTAAAGCAATTTTCTTTCATAGTATTGACTTTATAACGTTTTATCTGTTAAAATGTTTCTAACTTAATGATAGAGAAAGCCACATGCAATATAAAAGGAGGAAAAGATGAAAAAAGGGCAGCTTGTGAACATGGAATGGGAAGATCCGATTGCAAGAGCGTACAGGCGAGAAGAGGGAAACCAGTTTATGCGTTCTTATGCGAGAATGCTAACTGAAGATAAAAACAAAATTAAGGGGAAATCGTCACTTCAACTTGCAGAAGATATTGAAAATTTTTTCAAAACAGAAGTTCGGTTTCGTTGGGGGCATGTTAATTCTAAGGATTATGGCTATTTCATTAACCCATCGATTTCATGGATGGGGCTAACCCAAAGAGATTTTGATTGTTGGGGTTGCTTTGTTTCTTCAAATGAGTGGACAAAACGTTTCGGCGGAGAAATTGATCTCGAGTTTCTTTTTTATGACAAAGTGGAAAAGTTGGCATCTCAAGTTTTTGAAGTAATGTCTGACACGCAAAAATTTGAAGTGTTGGAAACTTTGTTTAAGAAAACCGATTTAAAACCATATTTGGAGCCATTTTCATATTTTTTTGTATGCTTGAAAGCAGTTAAACAAACTTCACCACAGGTGGCAGAAGAATTTTTGTGTAAAATTTTTGATGAATTCATTGAAAGCCGAGATTGGTGTGAAAATCTTTCACAAGAAGAGAAAGAAGAAGTTGACAAGAGTTTACGAAATTTAATTTTTGTTGTTTTAAGTCCAAAAGAGACGGCGCACTTTTTTCACGGAATGCTTGAAAGGAATATGGATGCTCCATGCAAACAAGAAATGGTTATGAAAAATTTTAAAAGTGCGCTCTCCCTCATGCATCGTATTGATGACAAAAATTCTTATGCTGCAATATTTGATTGGAGAAGTTTAAGTCTCATTGATAATGGTTATACTCCAAAATTTGATATGCAAAGAAATTTAAATATCCTTGAACATAAAAAATACAACCGAACACTTTTTGAGTTTTTCAAGTATGACAATTCACAGCAAATGCTGGCAAAAATCAGTCCAATTTTGGCAGAAACTTTTGCTTCTCCTTATGCTATTTCAAAAAGAGATGGCAGAGAAATTGCTTCTTTTTTCAAAAATGTTGCGATGTCATTGATTGATGTTGGTCCAACGAATCGCAGTGAAAATGATTTTTTTGATTGCTCAGAATATACAATCGATTTGTTTAAGTTTTTGATGGATGAGGGCAGAGTTGACGCATTGGATGCCATTTGCTCAATTGAAAATGTTGAAGAAATTTTCCCATTGTTTAAATTGAAAGGCTTTATTTTTCAAGATTATATTGAAAACAGAGAGAAACAACAAATTGAACAGTTAAAGATGGTTGAAACAAAGAAAACATCAAACAAATCTACGTCCAACAAAAATTTAAAACCAAATCAAGAAGGACGCAAATTATGAAAGTCACGGGCAGTGACTTTTTTTGTTGTCTCAATATGTTGGCAATGTGATTTTGTTTTGTGATTACTGATTTTGAGAAAGAAAACTTTTTCTTTAAGTAAAAGCGAATTAAATTTTCTTTATAAAATGCCGACAAAAACCGAGATTGTGAGCGCTTTAAGTCAAAATCACTTGAAAAATGGACGCGGGTGTGATATACTTTTCACATGAAAAGCACTGAAAAGCAAGAATTGAAAAGAAAAATCAGGCGCGTTGGACTTTTTTTGTTGATTGTGTTCATCCCAGCGCTTGCTGTTGCCATTGCGCTCTATTTTGCAATGGTTCCTCAGTGGCTTAACATTTTGGTTTTGGTTGTCATGCTTTTCATCCTATATTTCCTCTATGCTTTTGTTTGTGACAAACTTGACAAGAAAAAAGAGGAACGTTTGAAAAACAAAAAAGACCCATTCTCAGAATGATTTAAATTTTATTGGACAAGTCAGAAAAAGTTTGACAAAATGGCAACAAATTGCAAACTGAAAAACGAATTCTGAAAAGGCTACTTGATGGTTGCGCATTGCAACTGTTTGAAAGTTGGAGGTTTCTATGGCTGAATATAAGGTTCTACCAAACAGTTTGGAGGCTGAGCAGGCACTGCTTGGTTGCATTTTGCTTGACAATGAAACTCAAATGGAAATTCTTTCCAAAATTGAAGTGAATGATTTTTATTCCGAAGCGCACAAAAACATCTATGATTGCATGTTGAAAATCTATATGAAAAGTGTGCCTGTGGACTTTGTGACAACAATCAACCAATTGGAAGTTGAAAAGAAGTTGGAGTCCGTTGGCGGAATTGACTACATCACATATCTGACCAATGTTGTGCCATCGGCAGCAAATTTTCAGCACTATCTCAACATCGTCAAAGACACCGCAGTTCGCAGACATTTGATTTTGGAATCGCAAAACATCATCAACAACGCATTTGAAAGTCAAGATGCAAACAGTGCCATGCAGTTTGCCGAGAAAAAAATCTTTGACCTTTCGCAAAAAGACACTGCTTCAGACTTGGAACTTGTCGGGAAGCCAGGCGGAACACTGACCAACGTTTTGAATCAAATTTCCGAACTTGCCGAAAACAAAGGAAAACTTCGCGGAATCCCAACGGGATATAAAGAATTTGACGCCATCACAAGCGGGCTTCAAAACAGCGACCTCATTTTGCTTGCGGCGCGTCCGGGTGTTGGAAAAACATCTTTTGCCATGAATTTGGCAGTTAATGCAGCAATCAATCAAGGCAAAAAAGTGGCAATTTTCTCTTTGGAAATGTCAAGAGAACAACTTATGCAAAGGGCGCTTGCCTCACTTGCAAAAGTCAACTTGTCACACGTTTTGCGTGGAACAATGGATTCTGACGAATGGAAAAGAATTTGGACAGCTGAGAAAAAACTTGCACAAAGTTCAATTTTTGTTGACTCATCTTCGCTTGTCACTCCGTTTGACATCCTTTCAAAATGTCAAAAGTTGAAATTGACAGAAGGGCTTGACATGATTGTGATTGACTATCTTCAACTTATGACAATGGGCAGAAGTTCCAGAGAGTCCAGAACGCAAGAAGTCAGCGACTTGACAAGAACGCTGAAGATTGCAGCCAAAGAACTCAATGTGCCAATTCTTCTTTTGTCGCAACTTTCGCGTGCAGTGGAAGTGCGTGAAGACCACAGACCTGTGCTTTCCGACCTTCGTGAATCGGGGGCAATCGAGCAGGACGCCGATATTGTTTTGTTCATATACAACCCAGAGAAATATAACGATGTGACAGTTTCCGAAGAGGACGCGGGCACGGTTTATCTTCTCATTTCCAAACACAGAAATGGAAGCACGGGCGAAGTGAAACTCAGATGGGTTGGAGAATACACAACATTCCTAAATCACGACGAAAAAGTGCAGTTTGAACAAGCAAAAGACGAATGAAAGAAAGGAGGGTTAAATGAAGAAAAGGTGGTTTATTTTTGTCATCATTCTGGTGATTATTGCCGTCATTTTGACAATTGTGTTCATCAATCTTTTCCGAGAAAAAGACACCACAGCGCTTGCTGAAAATGTCAACGATGTCACACAAAATGGCTATTTAAGCGAAGAAAACGAAGCAAATCAGGCAATTGATGCCTATCTTGCCCAAGTGTCTGGGCTTGGAAGTTTGGAGGCGGATCGCACAACAATTGAAAACTATGCTGATGCCTATGCTGCTTTTGAAGTGATTGGAGATTTCTTCAGCAGACAAATTGTATTCACTGAAAACACAAGTGTCTATCGTGAAAACAGAGGCAGAATCAGAAATGCGTTCCAGCGCGCCCAAAATGCTGTGGACGACTTTGCAGAATATCTCTCTCAAAACATGGATGTGGTTGGCAGTGATGAAGATTGGATGACAATCACATGGGCAAACTGCAAAGGATATATGCAAGACATCATTTCAAACACAACAGATGCTGTCACAAGGCTTGCGCTTGTCTATCAAGATTGCGTGACCTCAAAAGTCATGAATAATGCCATGTCCGACATCATTTTTGCAGAGATTGAAAAATGGACATCGCAATTGATTTCGGAAGAGACGGTTTCGACTGCAGGGCTTGGACAGCAACTTTTGACATTTGTCAATGCCTATCTCACAATAGACGGCGAGAATGTGATTTTGCAGTTCCAATATGACAACAACATCAAGAGCCAAGCAGAAAACATCAATGAACTTGGAGAAGAGTCAACTTTCTATTCTCAATTTGTGGCAGGTTTGATTGAAGTGACGGAGGGCGTATGAAAACAAAAAAAGTTTTGTGCAGTTTGGCAATATGTTGCCTTTCAGTTTTTGGAGTTTTGGGGCTGAGCGGATGTGGAAATGTTTCCATTCAAAGCTTAAGTGAGACTTTTCAAGAACTTGACGCGGTTTATCAGCAATATTCCAACATCTTCACGGAGGGAGAATTGGAGGGGCTTGAGACGAAGTATGTCATCAGCACCTATAGTGACGCCGTTGATGAGGAAATTGCTTCAAACACAGAGGGCTATGTCGAACTTTTGGACTTATATAACGCCACTCTTGTGATTGCCAATGATTATACCGACAGCAACAGAGACTATGTCTTAAGCCGAGAGGAAGATGCTTTAAGTTCGGATTCTCGCAGAGCAATCAACAACTTGAATGAAAGTTTGAATGATTATATTGACTCCATTCATGATTTTGTATTGGCAAGAACCACTTTGATTGAGCATTTTGACAGATTTGCTGGGCAAATTCCTGAAAGTGATGAATCAAGTTTGCTTAGATTTAAAAAGGTTTATGGACGCATGGTTGCAAATGCGGTGACAGTTTCCACAGATGTGGCAACACTTGTTGAAACAACCGATATTTTGGAACTTCTCAGAAAGACAGAACCAACGCCAGCGGACACAGAAACAGTGAAAGAATATATCCGCGCAAAATTGCTTCCAATTTTCAGCGAATTTCGAATTTCTCAGATTGAAAACAACATGAATTGGAGTGCGCAAAGAGAGGGTGATTGCAAAGCAAGAATCACGGCGCTTATGGAAAGCATGAATGAAGCATTTGAAAATTTTAAGTCAAATTTTGTGACAAGAGACGCAAACATTCAGCGCGAATCTGAACAAATCAACCTATTGTTTGATTTGGCAGAAGAGTTTTTCAAAGAAGCGGATCAATTTTACATCGCTCTTGAAAGATTGGACTTGCCAACACTTGCAATCAGTTATGACAACGAGTTGTCAACTTATCTTTCAGAAAATGAATTGGCGGAAGTATATTTGACAAAATTGGAACAGTTCGCAAACATCTCGCTTCCAAGTTTTATGGATGAAGTTTGCGAAATAATTTATCCATAAAAAAAAATTACTTGTAGGACAGCCAAAATTTAATATAAAATATAAAAAATTATCAAAAAATCAACAACAAAATGTAAAAATTTTGTTATTAGTAAAAATTTTTGCTTTATGTGGATGAAAGGAGAAGAAATGAAACTTAAAAAGAAACAGGAAGAATTGTTAAAATTGTCAGAATTGTTGTTTCCAAACAATAAATTGACAGTGGAAGAAATTGAGAAGAAATATCCAAAAAGAGATTTGCCTGTTGGTGCACAGGTGACGCGTTTTGCGCCAAGTCCAACAGGATTTATGCATCTTGGCAACTTTTTCCAAGCGTTCATTTCGTCCACAATTGCAAGAATTTCCAATGGTGTTTTCTTCCTCAGAAACGAAGATACGGACAAAAAAAGAGAAATTTCTGGCGCAAGTGACTATGTCTTGAAAGTTTTGTTTGACTATGGCATAAAACCTATGGAATATGAACAAAAAGGCGGAGTGACTGTTGGCGAATATGGTCCATATTTTCAAAGCGAAAGAATTGAAATCTATAAGGCATACGCAAAAAAACTTGTGTGCGAGGGCAAGGCTTTTCCATGTTTTTGCGACAAAACCGAGGGAATTGAAGAAATTAAAGAGCAAAGAGAGAAGAAATATGCAATTGGAGTTGTCATAGAGGAAAAAGACCCTTGCAGAAATTTGACGCTTGAACAAATCGAAGAGAAAATCAAAGCGGGGAAAGGTTTTGCAATTCGCCTTAAATCAAGTGGAAGTGCAACCAACCGCGTTGAGTTTTTTGACATTCTCAAAGGAAAAATCAGCATGGAGGAGAACTCAAAAGATGTGGTGCTTCTTAAAAACGATGGGCTTCCAACCTATCATTTTGCGCACGCAATTGATGACACTTTGATGGGTACAACTGTGGTTGTGCGTGGGGAAGAATGGTTGCCTTCAACACCTGTGCACGTCGAGATTTTCAATGCTCTTGGCTTCAAACCTGTCACATATCTCCACAATCCATTGATTTGCATAAAGGAGGGAGACAAAAAACGCAAGGTTTCAAAGCGAAAGGACAAAGAATTTGCCATGAGTTTCTATGCTCAGCAAGGTTATCCAACCGAGGCAGTTTGCGAATATGTCATGAATTTGATTAATTCTGGTTTTGAGATGTGGCGCAAGAAAAACCCAAATTTGCCATATACGGAATATAAATTCGAACCACTCAACATCACAGCCTCTTCACCTGTGCTTGACATGGACAAACTGAACGACATTTCAAAAGATGTCATCTCAAAATATACGGCATCTCAGTGCTATGAAGAACTTTTGGCTTGGGCGAGAGAATATTCGCTTGAGAATGTTGACTATTTGATTAAAGACAAGGAATATGTGACAAAAGTTTTGAACATAGACCGTGAAAAACCAAAACCAAGAAAAGACATCTACAAATGGAGTATGTTTTTTGAATTGTTTGATTATATGTTCAGCACACCAACCAAACTTGAAATTGAAGAAGAACGCAAGAAAGATTTCGAGCATGTGTTGAGAGAATATAAGAAGTGGTTGAATTTAAGTTCAAAAGAAGTTTGGTTTGACAACATAAAGAAAATGGCAGAGAAACTTGGCTATGCAACCGACAACAAAGAATTTAAAGCGAACCCTGAAAAATTTAAAGGGAACGTTGCCACTGTTTGTGAATATATCAGAATTGCAATCACGGGTCACAAAAATTCGCCAGATCTCTATGAAATCATGACATTGCTTGGAGAAAAACAAGTGCTTGAAAGAATGGCAGAATTCGCATAAAAAAATAAATTTGCAAAAAAAACAATAATAATTAAAAAAAACAAGATAAAATTAAGAAAACACAATAAAAAATTAAAAAATTGCAAAATTTAGTTATTTTTAAAGTTTTAAATGTTTTTTAAAAATTTTTGTCATGTTTATTTAAAACAAATTTAAATTAAATTTATAAAAGCGTTTTCTTTGCATTTTATCGCGAAGAAAAACGAGTAAAAAATTAATTATTGAAATTATAAAAAACGAAATAAAATTCAATTTTTAAATAATTTTTGATAATTTTTAATAAAATTTTAAATTTTTAATTAAAATTCATTAATTTTTTAATTTAATTTCATTATTTTGGAGAATTAAAATGAAAAAAGTGATTTTAACAGGAGATCGTCCAACTGGAAATCTTCACATTGGACACTATGTGGGTTCTCTTGCAAACAGATTGAAATTGCAAGAAAAAGGAGACTATGACAAATTTTATATCATGATTGCGGACACACAAGCGCTCACGGACAATGTGAACAATGTGGATAAAGTCAAAAACAACATCATTCAGGTTGCAATTGACTATCTTTCTGCTGGAATTGACCCAGAAAAAGTCAATATTTTCATTCAATCGCAAGTGCCAGAACTTGCTGAGATGACAATGTATTTCATGAATTTGGTGACTGTTTCGAGGCTAAATCGAAATCCAACTGTCAAGGACGAAATCAAACAGCGAGGGTTTAACGCTTCCATTCCTGTTGGGTTTATGTGCTATCCAATCAGTCAAGCATCTGACATTTTGGCTTTCAATTCCACAGTTGTTCCTGTTGGTGAGGACCAACTTCCAATGCTTGAACAAACTCGAGAAATTGTCCGCAGTTTTCAGAACACATATGGCGGGAATGTTTTTGCGATGCCAGAACCGCTTTTGCCAGAAAATGATGTGTGCAGACGCTTGCCGGGGACAGACGGAAACTTAAAAATGAGCAAATCCGCTGGAAACTGCATCTATCTTAAGGATGAGGCGGATGTTGTGAAACAAAAAATCATGAATGCCTACACAGACCCAAACCACATCAAAATCAGTGACCCTGGTCGTGTGGAAGGAAATGTTGTGTTTGCATATTTGGATGCGCTTTGCACGGATGAAGATTTCAAGAAGTTTTTGCCAGAATATCAAAACCTTGACGAACTTAAAGCGCACTATCGACAAGGTGGGCTTGGTGATGTGAAAATTAAGTTGTTTTTGAACAATGTCATGCAACAACTTCTCGAACCAATCAGAAACAGACGCAAAGAACTTGAAAAAGATGTTGACAAGATTTATGAAATGCTTTTCAAAAATGGTGAAAAAGCAAGAGAAGTTGCAGGAGAGACCTTGAGAAGAATGAAAAATGCTATGGGAATTGATTATTCAAAATTTTTGACAAAGTGAAAATTTCTGTGAATGTTCGGTTTTGATAAATCGTCAAGCCGAATGAAAAACATCAAAAAATGAAGCAAAAAACCATAAAAATGCTAAAAATTTCGCAAAAAATTGACTTTTTTGCGATTTTTTATTTTATTTTCGTTTTTTTGCTTTAAATTTTTACGACATATAATCAAGTTTTTTGAAGTTGCGGTTTTTGAGATTTAAAACAAAACAAATTGGAAATAAAAATGCAGATTTGAGCAGTCTTGTCTTGTTTGAAGAATGACTCGGCTTAATTAAAAAAACAGAAAACTTAGATTTTATCGTTTTTTTGCTGTTTTTATTGATTTTTTGTCATTTTTTGCTCTTTTTTTGCATTTTTCAAAAATTTAATTAAAAACGCATTAAAACCATAAATGTTTTAAAGTTTAACTAACATGCAAGTTTGTAATTGTCTTTAAATTCTCATGTTTGAAAAATATATAATATATAAAATCTTGGATAGAATAATTATATAATTCATTTGCTTTTGAGGGTGAAAAAGTGATACAATTTAAACATAGATTGGGCAAGATTTTACAAGCGAAAAAATTGGAGTGAGAATATGAAGAAAAAACCAATATTCTTTTTGTTTGTTTTGATGTTTGGATTGTGTGGAGTTTTCATGAATTTCAATTCCACATCTTCTTTGGTGCAAGCATCAAGCATTGATGCAAGTGTTTGGGATGGACAAACGGATGGTCGACTTTATTTGGACAATGATGGCAGCGCGTTGGATGTCAGCCAGCTTGATTGGTTTGCCAACGGCAGTTCATATTACATTCGAAGTGCAAAAGGTTTGGCACATTTTGCAAATTTGGTTAATGGTTCTGGCGGAGCGTCTCAAGATTTTGCTGGGTGCTCAATTTATTTGGAAACAAATATTGATTGGTCGGGAAGAACATGGATTCCAATTGGAAACACCACTTCTTTCAGCGGAATATTCAATGGGCAGGGTCATTATGTATACAACCTTAACATGACAAACTCTGACACTTCGGTTGGTTTTTTCAACAATTTGCCCTCATATGCAACAGTGGAAAATCTTCATTTGCGCAACATCTCAGTTTCGGCAACAAGTGCTGTTTCGAATGTCGGAGGAATTGCAGGCACAAGTGCCGGTGTGATTTCCTATAGTTCTGTGACAGGAGCAATCAACCGCACATATTCATCTGATGCAAACATAGGCGGGATTGTTGGAAGCACAACAGGAGGAGTGGTTCAAAACACATATTCCGAAGTGAACTTTTCTCTGGCTGGAAGTGCCAATCTTATGGTTGGTGGAATTATTGGACAAGCAAATGCAACTTCTTCAACAACTCTTGAAAACTCATATTTTTCAGGGAACATGACAGGTCGTGCAAACAATGTCTATGCTGGTGGGCTTGTTGGTGCAGTTTATGGAGGAAGTTCGCTTAACATTCAAAATTCTTATAACGCAGGAAGCATTTCCTTGTCAAGCATTTCTGGAGTTGGATATGTTGGCGGAATTGTGGGATATGTTCATCACAACAATGTGGGCTCAACAACGGGTAGAAGTGAAGTGAACTTAAGTTTTGTTTTCAATATGGGCGAAATTTCAAACATATCTTCAACAACAGCTTATGTTTCAACTCTGATTGGTTATGTGAATGGAGATGCTGTTTTGAACAATGTTTTCGATGTCTTGACCGCTTCAGAAACAAGTTTGCCTTTGTTTACTGCAGGGCAATATGTAACCGGTGGGCAAAGTTATGCTGGAGAAATTGACTGCTCAAACACCTATTATGACTCTTCAAGAATTGCAACTGCAGTGCCTTCAGTGGCAGACTCGCAAGATTGGACAGTTGGCAACCTTGCAGTTTTGGCAAAAACTTATGAGTTCTATCAAAACACATCCTATTTTTCTGAGGGTTGGGATTTTGATGCGGTTTGGAGCATAAGTACTGGGGTCAATGATGGCTTCCCATACATTGAAATTTCGGCAAATGGCAATAATGATGACGACACAACCAATTCATCACTTTGGCAAGGTGAAGGAACTCAGGAAAGTCCATACATAATTAAAACGGCAGGCGATTTGGTGACTGTTTCAAGTTTCTTTAGTGGCTCAAGTGGAACAGCAGTTGAAGGAATTTCTTATCATTTTTCTCTTCAAGCAGACATCGACCTTGCTGGAAGAACATGGCAACCAATTGGGCTTGGGGTTGTTTTTAGAGGTGTTTTTGATGGAAACAACCATACAATCAGTGGGTTGACATGTTCTTTGCAAGAGCCATTTTCATATGCGGGACTTTTTGCACGAACAGATGGGGCGGTGATTAAGAATTTAATTCTTGAAGATTTCCGTTTTGTTGGCAATGCCACAAGCAATATGGGTGCACTGATTGCGTATGCAAATGACACATATGTCATCAATGTTGCTGATTTTTCTGGTAGTGGTGTTGACACAATTGGCGCTGGAAATGTGAACATATTTTATGGACAAAACAATGCTGATGGCTCAATTAATGAAAACACCATAACAAGCGGTGCGAGAGTTTCCAACAGTGGATATGATGTGACTATTTTTGGGAATGATGGCTATTTTTATGATGCAAACAGAGAAATCTATGGAGGAAGATATCATCTTTTGCTCACCTCACAAATGCGAGTTGTCACACAAACAATTGACGCCACTTATGGAAAAAATCTTCCAACTGCAATTGAAAACATGGGTTCGGAAGATGTGGTTTTGAAGAGAGGAAGCAGGCTGGAAGGCTTTGTCTATTCCAACACACAAAACCATTTGCTTCAAGCAACGTTCAATCCATATAATGCTGTCATGGGATTGGAAGCAATTTGGGAAGACAATGCTGCTGGTGCAAGTTTCAGAATTTATTTTAACAAATATGAAGTTTTAAACTTCAATACACAAGCCGACGAAGATGCGCCATATGTTGGCACTGTTGCATATTATTTTGATGGCAGAACATATCAACCAGTTCAAAATGCAGATGGAACACTTGCAACATATCAACTTGACGATGATGGCAGTTTATATATTGAAATTGAAACCGTATATTCTGCATACCTTTCAGAATATGAATATGTTTTTGAGGACTTTTATTATCCTGTTTCCGACGGCTATATTTCGCTTAGAGGAGATGATTTTTCTGTTTCAGCAGACGGACACCGCACCATTGATTCTGACGGAAGAATCAATGAAGAGACTCCATATCAAGCTTTTGAAGTTTCTAACAGTGGATTGATTGATGACAATTTTTCAACAGATGATTTCACTGTAACTTGGGTTGGAAATTCAAGTTCTGACTATGACATCACAATTAATTTCCAAAAGAACGACGAAAAGTTTGAAATTGCAGATGCTGTCAAAACTGTTGCTTTGGTGCTAAGTGAAGACGGAACAAAAACTTATCCTCCGGCTGTGTGGAATGGTGACAGTGTCACAATGAGTTATGACACAACCTACAGCGATTCATTGTTGTCATTCGCGACTGTTGGGATTTCTTTGAACTATGGTTTTACATATAATGTGGATTCCATGATTTTGGAACCAGAATTAATTCGTGACACAAACTTTGGAACGCTTACAAGAAGCATAGGAAATGGAATTTTAAGGTTGTTTACATCAAAAAATTTGAATGAATTGTCAACCTTGACAGACGCTGAACTTGCAAGATTGACACAATTCTATAACCTTATTGGTGACTACACCATCACAATAGAATTAGAAAGAGAACTATACACCGACTCTCTTGAAGTTGGAGAGAACATCACCTTTGGGCTTTCTCCAGCACAAACAATCAGTGTCACACAAGACGATGATGGCAACTTTTCGTCCACAGCCTACATTTTAACGGGTGACAGAGGATATGTTGACATTGTTGAACTTTTTGAAGAAGTGGATTGGAGCGCGTTGGCAAACGAAGAAAGCATATATATGGGTTTTGACCTTTATAATGAAAGTGTAATTTTTTCTTCAGGAATTTATGATGTGCAACAACTTCTTTTCACACAGACACAGCAAGTTGTGTTTAGGTATAATAATGGTTCTGGATTTGACTATTATATGATTGACCTTTCAACAGACAGTTTGGATGACGGCTCTGAGACTGCATTTGAAGTTGTTACCCTCTACAGCATTTCTGAAACTCAAATTGTAAATGAAGAAATTGTTTCATATCGCAGAGTTGCAGGCGAACCAGAGAATGATTCTGTTTCATACAGGTCTGGCAACAGTTTTGTGTTTATTGCTTCCACAGAAGACGACAGTTTGACGTTTTCTGATGCAACAGGTCTTTCTGGGTTTTATGATTCTCAAGACATTGAAGGTTCGTTGTTTGAAAACGGGACATCCAGTGTGCGAGCAAACAGTCTTAGAGATGTTGAAGGACCTGCATATACGAAATATTTGTTCACTTTCAATCAAATTGTCAAGGTTTCTGACAATAATGAGAAATTGACAGCAATCGCCGAATATGTGGATGCAGTTTTGGATTATAAGTTTGTCTATCGTGGATTGAACGGCGAAGAGGAGGCGCCAATCAACTTCAACGAAAATGCGCCAACCGTAACAGATAATTCAACAAAGAGAATAACTCCAAATGTGCCAGGAGAAATTCAAATTGAACTTCTCAACTCTTCGGCATATCGTTTCTTCATTGATTCGGCAGGAACTGACGGAATCAATTTGTATTCTGGAACTGCTGATGAAATTTTCAATATTCAAGTTGAAGTTCAATACTCAAATTCATCATATAACGATCCAGAAGGGTATGAAAATGGTTTGAACGGAAACAACACCGCAAGCGGAATCTTCTCGGTGGATGGCTATTCAATGCTTGCTCAAGAAGATGGTTTAAGAATAAATTTGAACTATACAAATGATCTGCGACCCGCGCACTACACCATCACATTGATTTGCACGGATCAAACTTATCGAATCAATTATGGCACAAAATTCATCGAACTTGACGGAAGTTCGCTTTATTCAAGCTCCACAAGATATCAAAACTTCAATTTCACAGATGAGGAAGGCGAAGACGCAAATCTTATGTCGTTGTCAGTTAATGATGAAGAATATCAAGGCACATACAACAATTTTCAGGGTGGGAATGCAGTTGAAACTCAGTTTTCCAGTGCAAGTGACAGTTCGGGCACAGAAATTGCTTCGGCTTCATTTTTGGGTTCAAAAAGTGTGAGATACACTGACGAACTTGATGTTTCTGTGCAGGAGAAAAATGGGTATTCATTCTTTGGTTTCTATATTCGTGGGGTTGACTATCAAATTCTTGTTCGTGGAACAGAAGATTATGTTTCAAATATGACCTTGGGAGAGCTTTACAACTATGGTATCTCTGGTGCAAGTGACCAAAGCAGACAACAAGCAAACCCATATTTTGCTGCAGAAGGAATTGAGTGGCAGTTGACAATTTTTGCGGTCTATACACGAAGCCAGTTCAACTTGCAATTTAATGGTTCTTACATCATTGACAACATAAATGGAAGTGATGAAGAGTTTGTCAGCACCTATAATTCAACTTATCTCAACTTCATCATGTCCACTGATGGAGAATTAAACAATGTTCAAAACAATGCATATGTTTATGATTATTCTGTCAACGAAAATGCCTCAAATTTCAACATGGAACTTAGTGGAAGTTATGCTGACGGCTATTATTTTGTGGGTTACCGCATTGTTTCAAGTGAGTGGAATGGAGCAAATCCACCAGCAAATTCTGTCATTGAAGAGCAGTCCACTTCTGCACAGTTTGACACGATTGAAGTTGACATGAGCAGTTGGCTTCAGTCTGACATGGCAAGTGGAAGAGTTGTTGGTGATGGCTCAAACGAAACTTATTACATTGTGCCAATCATCAGACAAAAAACGATGACAATCACATTTCATTCCGGCACGGGAGGCGAAAACTATACTGACGGAAAAGATGGGCATGTTTTTGATGTTGCTGGATCAGAAACCACAACAAACACATACACATATTCAACCATGCTCTATTTTAATCGAGGAATTGAAAGTGGACAGACAAACACTTTGAATGTTGATGCCATTGTGCCAGAATTGCAAAGTGAAACAATCAGCAACTTGTTCGCTTCTCGAACGGGCTATCACAAAGCATCTGTGCAATATTGGAGGTGGCAAAACGAAAGTGGAAGTCAGTCAGGTTTGATTGGTTTTGACACATTGGAACTGACAAATGCCAACATGTTTTCTGGAAGTGTCACAATTGCAGATGTGCATTTTTATGTTTATTGGGAAGCAAATTCATACACAATTGTTTATGTTTCCAACGACCCTAACGCTGTTGGAGTTGTGCCAGTGCAAAATGTGCTTTATGACCAACAATTTAATATTTCTTATAACAATTTTACTTTAAGTGGACACAGTTTTGTGAATTGGAACACAACTGCAGACGGAATGGGAATTTCTTATGAAGAAGGCAGGCAAGTTTCCAACCTTTGTACAGGAGCAGAAGGAGATTCCACCATTTCTCTTTACGCGTTGTGGACAGAAAATGATTATGGCATTGTGATTGATGCAAATGGTGGATTGATTGACGAAATTCAAGAACAAACAACAGAACAATTGACATATAATTCAACCTTTGAAAACCTTTTGGCGAAGTTGCAATCGCGCGTAACACGAAATGGGTTCACTTTGGAAGGCTTCTATGCAGTCAGCGAAAATACAACTTTCAGAATTGAAGATGACACAATTTTCAACATCAATCTTTTCACATTTTCTTTGCCAGTTCAGCCAAACGAAGTTGCACTGACAATCTATGCAAATTGGATTTTTGACGGAGAAATTTCTTTGGCAATTGTCAACAATTCTCCTCTTGCAAACTTAACATACACAGGGCTTGACCAAACAGTAAATGTTGCACAATATTTCACTGACGGAAATTTTGTTGCTTCAGGGCTTTCAGTCACATCCTCAGGAACTTTGACATTTGTTGCAACAGAAGCGCAAAGTGTGGATGTTGATTTTGAGATTGCGCAAAATTCTGATGAAGTTGTTTTGACAGGTGAAGACTCTTTCAGTGTTCGTAATGCAGACACTCATTCAATTCTTTTCACTTTGACAGTTGCTGATGGCGCAGGAGAAGAAGGGTTTGTGCTCAACTTGGGCACACTCTATCGTGTTTCATTCATTTTGTATGTCACAGTTGACAAAGCAGAACTTCAACTCACGCTTGATGAAAATGACTGGACAGCAATTCGCCTTGAAAACGCAAGAAAACTCATCCAACCTTTTGTGAATGACAGTCTTGATGAACAACTTGAAAGTGCAGATTCTCTTTCAGCGCTTGCAACAATTGCAAAAAGTATGGACACAACAGATCCGTTCCAAAGCAATGGTGAAGATGCAACAGATTTGGAAATTTATGAATTTTTGATGGTTAAATTCTATCTTCTCATGCACACCAACAATTCAGAAGAAAGTCTCACTTATAGAGGTTGGCAGTTTGCTGATTTCTTGGAATATCGTGCTGACAATGAATCAAATGTTGAATCAATTTTACAGAATGTCAACTTTTTCGCATTCTATGACCATCTTCAATCATCTTCAAGTGTTGATGTGGAAGAATATCGCACAATTTTCAGTGTTGTTGATGGAGTTAACAACGAGCATGACACCATTTCTCGCGTGGAAATTGTTTCATCTCTTGGATTGGCGATTAATGCAAGAAACACCTATCAATTGAGAATTTATTTGGCAAATTCCGGAAATGTTTTGAACAACTATAATGTTTTGACTGATGCAGAAAATCCATACATTGTGTTTGGCACTGCCTACATCATGCCGGAAATTTTGGTGCTTGACAATTTCAGCCATGCAAACATGGTATATTATTCATCAAGTTATTCTTCTCGCGAAGTGGAATGGATTGGAAATGAAAGTGGAGAGACGACAAGCATTTTGAATTTGGGTGATTTCTTCCAAGTTTCAACCATTGGAACAAATCCTCTTTATGTCAGGGCACAAATTCAAACATCAAATGGAGGTTCGGCAGAATATGACACACAATTTTCTTTCAACAATCAAGAAAACTTCCTCTATTTGACAAACACGGGTGTGAGAGCGCTTATAGGCGGATATTACATCGACTATTCTTCAAGTTTTAAACTTGTGCTTGATGAAGAATTTGTGTTTACAATCTTAAACATTCAAGATGTTGCTTCAATCTCAATTTCTGCGAACTATTTCTCAATTGTAAACGGAACAGGATATTACAATTCTTTGTCTGAAAGTTTGGCTTCAGGGCTTCTCAGTGTTTCAGCTGTGTTCTATCAGTTGGAAGAACAAGGAGAAGTTCTCATCTCCGACATTGCAGAAATTCAGGACGTTGTTGAAAACTATGGCGGTGTTTTTGAATCTGACGGAACAATTGTATATCAAATCTACACAACAGACGCAAACACGGTCACACTTTTGATTAATAAAGTTGTCACAGGTTTGGAATTTGTTGCAAACGCAACTTCTGTGGACAGTCCAAGTTATGACGATGAAAACGGTTTTATTTCGCTCTATAAATGGGTGGAAGGTGAATTCAATGAATATGGCGTTGATGGCACAATGGTTTCAGGCGACACGCTTTCAATTTCGTTTGATTGGGGAAATGGTGTTGCACAAAACCCTGTTTCAGAAAACAGTTTTGCACTTTCAACCACAATTGAAGAAAATGGTGAAGAATTGACAACGGTGGAATATGAAGCAGTTTACACTGATCTTGTTCGAGTTGAATTTCAATACACCTATCCACAATCATACACTCCAACAGGAAGCATTGAAACTGC
This sequence comes from uncultured Clostridia bacterium, assembly GCA_944381135.1. GTDB lineage: Bacteria > Bacillota > Clostridia > Christensenellales > UBA1242 > Caccovivens. Next base: position 64,132 of record CALWJY010000007.1, read on the forward strand.
TTATTTTAAACTTGGACAAACCACTCAGGACGATATGACCAAACCTTACGAACCAGGCTTTGGGGAATGTGTTTTGACACCAACATTTGGTGCTGAAACTCTTGAAGAACTCTTCAATGGTGCAGGCGGAACATATGTGGGAGGTGTCATTTCATCAAATAAATATGCCACTGTGGTTTTGGATGTCAAATGGACAATTTCTCCAGAGATTGATGCAGTGCAAACAATGTTTGACTATGTGACGGCAGTTTCCTCATTTGAAAGGTTGAGAGTGATTGATGTTGTTTCACTCATAAACACAAATTCAGAACTCTATGACTATACATATCAATGGTTCAAGCAAGATGACAATGGTGAATATGAGTTTGAAGATGAATCCGGCATTCCAAGAAGATTCACTCTTGTCAGTGAAAGTGAAGAACTTGTTTTGGCAGAGGGTGGGAGCATCAACGAAAGTGGAACGTATAGGTTGAGCATAACTCAAACAATGAAGCCAGAATTTGAAATCAGTTTGGCAGAAGTTGGTCAAACTTCAGCGTCTGCAGATTTTGAGTTTTCAATGACATTCATGCAAAACTTGCTTCAAAGTGTTCAGATTTTGCAAGAAAACGAATTGACATATGACAACATTGACCACATAAGCCAAATGAGTGTTGAGTTTTCGTATTTATATTATGACAACGAACTTCAAGGCTATAATTCTTCACCAATCACACAGACAATTGGATATGTCACAACAGGAGACATCACCTTCGCTGTAAGTTTGAATGACGAACTTGTTTCGCAAATGCGCAATGTTGGAGAATATGATGTTGAAATCACCATTCAAAATGGAAAGTTTGACACTTCTTCAACAATTTTGGGCGAAGGCTTGTCTTGGGACGAACAGGGCAGATTGCATTTTACATACACCATCAGCCACTATTCTCTTGACATAAGCAGTCTTGTTTTTGACTTCACAAAAGTGTTTAATGGTTTGGAAACAGAGTTAAATCAACAAGTTTCTGTCAACAATGAAGTTGTGACAATTGCTCTTCAAAGAGATACGGGTGAGGATGTTGGAGAATATGATGTTTTTCTTGCTTCAAGTCAAAACAACAACTATGCCTTCATATTTAATGGACAAACACTCTATCAAAACTCTTTGACACAAGAGGGACTTTCAACTCCGGTTGGAACATTCACCATCACACAAAGTGGAATGTTGAGATTTTCATATGAAATCTCAGAACTTGACCCGGAAGTTTTGCAAGTCGATTTCAGTTTGGAGGGATATTCCATCAGTCTCACTCAAGATTTGCATCTTGTCATTTCAAACGGAGACAGTGTTGTGCACGAATTCACTCTTGTGCTCTATGATGTTGCAAGAGGAATGAATGTGGCAGATGACACAATTTTGCAAATCATTCGAGACAACATCTCAAGCGTGACCCCAAAATTCTATTTGGCTCAACAATTTGACACGGTTCAAACAAGCGGAGTTTACGCCTATCAATTTGTTTTGGGCGATTTTTCAAAACTATATTCTTCAATTGAAATGGCACCAACATTCCAATTTGAAATTCTTCCAAACACCATTGATGTTTCGGGCATGACATTCTCAAAAGTTTTTGACGGCACAACAACAGACTCTGTTGCATTGGATGCACAACAAGGGCTTAACATTGAAGTTACATATTCTTCCGCTCATGCAGGTTCTCATGATGTGACTCTGACGCTAAGGGCAAGTGATTCTTCAGTCAATCTCAACAACTTCCGCCTCAGTGCAACAACAGCAAAAGGCACAATCACGCCAAGAGATGCCACATTGCAGGTGGAAATGACAGAAGAAGAATATGTCTATGGCATTGTTTCAAATTCAAACCTTGCAAACCTTATCTCTAAAGTTTCAATCACATCTGGGCAGCAAGATTTTTCAAATTTCTTGGAACAGGGATATTATTCCATTTCATATTCTCTTCCACAAGGGACACAAAGCAACAACCGAGGGTTTGTTTATGCTGGACGCTATGCACTTCAAATCAGTGCGACATTCAACGACTTCAACATCACTCAAACAACAGCACCATCTTTTGATGTGACACCAAGAGTGGTTGAAGCGCAAATTCCAACAAACTACATCACCATCACAACTGACGACACCGTTCAGGCGTCATATTCCAGCACACAAATCATCACCGAAACGGGTGACGAGTTGACACTTTCTCTTGGAGTGCTTGGAAGTGACGGACAGCCTGTGACAGATGGCACACTTTCACCGGGACAATACAACCTCACACTTTTGCAGACGGAATATTTGACAAACAACAGTGTGGTTGTCACACTTGCTGAAAACAATTTGGGCTTCAATGTTGTGCAAGCGGAAAACACACTTTATGTTGGTTTTGCAAGTGAAGACATTGGAAACTTGACACAAACCTACAATGCAAATGCCTACACATTCAGCGTTGACATCACAAGAAATGTGCTTGTCATCTCGAATGGAGAAAGCCAAGTTGAAGTCGATTTGGAATTCTCAGTGCCAGAGGGCGAGAGTTTGAGAGATTTCACATTTGAAACGGCAACAATCTCAAGCGTGGGCGGAAGCGGAATTGTCAACGCTGGCACATATAAACTTGCAATTTCTGCGACTGTGACAGGCAACACCTACACAAACATTGTGTTTGCAAGCGAACAAATATTCACAATTTTGCAAGCGGAGGTTGATGTCCAAGAACTTGCAATTGAAAAAGAATATGACGGCGAAACCATTTTGACTCTTGAAACTTACGCAGACCTTTCGCCAATTGGCTTTGGTGAGGACGATGTTTCTGTGCTTGTGCGATTTGACAATGCAAATCATGGAACAGGAAAGAGTGTCAACTTGTTCTTGCAAGGCACAAACTCTTCAAACTACATCCTCTCTTCAGAGACTGCAACAGGAACAATCACGCAGAGCACAGCGCATTTCAGTTTTATGCGCACGACATTCACATATGGAGAAATCACAGAAAACAACAACTTCTTGTCAACAATGATTTCAGTCACAGACGAAGAGGGAAACCAGATTTCTTCTTCACAATTCCAATTTTCAATTGAAATTGCAGGTGCAACATATTCTGAAACGGGCTATTTGCAAGTGAACGATGGAGGATATGTTGTCACAGTTTCAAATGCGTTATCTTCAAACTATGCCATTGCGCAATTGGAACAAAACATCACAATTTCGCCATATCAAATCAGTCTGACATTCACACATGACGGAGAAATCACGGCAGAATATGGCTCGGTTACTGGAACAGATGTCTTCTATACACTTCCATCCTCAGACCTTTTTGAGAGCGTTCAGCTTAGACTTACAAGAGACAGCAGTTCTCCAGAAATAGGTTTCTATCACATCACAGCGGGCGAAAGCCTCAATCCAAACTATGTCCTCACTTCTGTGCGAGACACAAGCACACGAGGCGCTTTTGAAATCATCCGACCATCCTCAAGACTTTATGTTTTGTTTGCAGAGGATGTTCCGGGCACGGACAACGAAGCAGTTATTCCTGAAATTTCATTTGAATATGACGGAAATTTGTATGATGGTGTCAGAATTGAACAGTCAGGCAACGGCTGGCAACTTGTCATCTACAACACTGCAAACACCAACATCCAAAGGGCATATGCCTTGGCGTTCTATACATATGACAACGGAAACTATGTGCTTTATGATGGCACTGTTGAGGGGCTTTCTGCAGAAATAAGCTTCTTGCATGCAGACACGGTCAGAAATATTGGGGCATATCAAATCTATGCAAGCGGAGCAACCTCCGCAACACACGAAATTCGAATTGGAAAAGACAACACAAGTTTTGCATTTGTTGTCAACATCCAGCAGAAAGATCTCTATTTCAAAGACAACATCATCATTGGCGAAGAAACAGTTTTGGCAAATGGCACAATCTATCAACCTTTCAAAAACGCAGACGCAATCTATCAATTTGAAGACGCCTCCACATTCTTGAATGGAATTGTTGAGGGAGAAACGTTTGCTTTGAATCTCACTTTCAGAACGGCTGGCGGAGATGTGGCGTTCTATGTCAGCAGAAACAACTCAGTGGAAGCTGTTTTACAAGGTGAGGGGGCAGAAAACTATCTCATTCACATTGCAACTTCTTCAGCTCCAACAGAAACCTTGGTTGGTGAAGTTGCCAGAGCAAACTTCTGGATTGTCATGGACGACCAAACTCTTGCTTATGGTCAATATGAAGAAAGTGGTTTTGTTTGGAATTATGATTTTGAAATTGAAAACTTCAATTTGGAAGACTATCTCACATCTTCAGGTCGTCGTTTTGATGTCAGCATAAGCCTTGTCGCTCCGGTTTATTCTTCAACAAATCACTTGAGAGTGGGTTCATACACCTTGACGCGTTCAATCATCACAGACGACTTTGCAATTGCGGGCTTCATCGTCAATGGCAGTGATAATGCAGACCTCACAGCAGTTGTGACGGTTGCACCAAAACAATTGACAATTTCTCAAATTTCAGAAGATTTGCAAGAAATCTTCACAAAGAGATATGATGGCACAGACATTGCAAACATCTTTGACGATGAGGGCAATTTGAAATTTGAAGTGAACGGAATTTTGAGTGATGGCGCATTGCAAGACGATGTTGAAGTTGTTGGTGCAAACTTCTCAACTGCACTTCCAAATCAACCAATTGAAGTGACATTTGCTTTGCAAGGAAATGACGCACAAAACTATGAAGTCACACCTTGGGCAACGGGAATCATTGAAGCAATCACAATCAACCTTGAATTTAATTATGATAAGGACAGCATTCCTTCCAATGTCAGCCTCAGCGGACAACAACTTATCTCAGTTCTTACCTATCCATTTGAGACTTCCGCTTCCAGCATTTTGACTTCAAACTCGGCATCTACTGACACAAGCTCAACACGGAACTTCCCATCTTCACTTTTCAGAGAAGGGTTCAATTTTGTTGGTTGGACAATGGATTTTGAAGCAACAACGCAGGCGCAGAAAAACTTGTTGGATTTGTTGATTTCAACTTATGGAATGAGGGCAAGCATTGATGGAGATTCATATTCAGTTGAAGTTGGAAACAACTCAAACACAGTCAGATTCCTCAGCGGTCTGATTTCCGACACGACCGATGTTTTTGGACAATATTATTTTGCTTCTCATGCGGACGATGGCATCACTGTTGTGTTCAACCCGGTTTGGAGCGTATATCAAAACGAACTTACAATTTCAATTGCAGATGAAACAGGTGCAACAAGTGAGACAAACCTTGGGCAAGTGGAAGTTGTTGTGGGCGATGAAGTCACAGAAACAATCTCATCTTCCGACAGCGTAAGTTTTGATTATGGCACTCAAGTTGTTTTGAGAGTGACACCAAACGCACATTGCTTCTTCTATGCATTCTATGTTGACGGAGCGTATTTCAATGGTTCTGGAAACATGCAAATTGGGCAATCTGGCGAAGCAACAACTTTGACAATTTTAAGTTTGACAGACGATTTTGAGATTCAAGTTCGAATTGTTGTTCAACAAGTGAATGTCATCATCGACCTTTCAACCGAGCCTGAAGCCACAATTGAATCTGACAATTTCACATCAATTGGAAACAATCAACATCAGTGGAGCACGGACTATTTCACTCTTTCCGGACAAACAATGGCAGATTTGCCAAACATTCTTTTGGATGGATATAACCTTTCAGGTTTCACCATTGGTGAAGATGAAGTTCTGCTTGAAGATTTTGCTGACACAAGTTTGGCAACTTTCTTGCCAATTGATTCGACAGAAAGGACAATTTCAATCACGCTTGTTCCACAATTTGAACCTGCGGATGTGTCAGTCACATTGGATTTTGGATATGACAATTTGACATCTCAAATCACTGTGAAGTTTGCAAGCACCTATGACACTGCAAGTGGTTGGGTTGAAACTCCACTTCGCACAGGCTACACCTTTGCAGGTTGGTTTGCAGGACAAACTCAAGTGCTTGGCACAACAACAGTTTCAAATTCTCAGCCTCACACCCTTGTGGCAAGTTGGAACATCAACAGGCATTCAATCACTTTGATTTCTCCAAATGCACAAATTTCATCTTCAAGTGTGGAATTTGCTCATCAAGGAGATGAATATGTTGCAACCGATGTGGACTATGGCACAACAATCACATTCAGTCTTCAGGCAAATTCGGGTTGGGAAATTTCTTCAACTTGGGCACCAGAATTTAATGCACAAGTCAGTGCAGACGGAAGAACTGCAACAGTCACATTTGTTGTTCCAGACCATGACACAACCTACACTATTCCGGTTTTGGCAAGTGTGAACACAATTCAAATTTCAGGGCAAAACATTGACAGTGTGCAAGTTTTTGATGTGACAGACGGAGGAAGCACTGAAATTGAAATTTCAAACAGTTCTTTTGAAGTGATGACAGGAAGAACAATTCAGTTTGTTGTCAGCGCAAACGCAGGCTTTGTCATGACTGAAGAAGTTGTGCACGACGCAGGCAACGATGTGATTGTTGACACAGAAATTGACGGAAGTGGCAATCTGATTGTGACAGTTTCCGAAATCAATCAAGATGCATCTTTTGAATTTGTTGCAACCGAAAGAGACAACACAATCACCATAGGTTTTGACGATGCATCCGTTGTGCAAGCCGTTGTTGCAAATGGCACAACCTACACAACAGAGGCTCTTCCACCACTTTCAGCGAAGACAAATTCTAACTTGATTTTCTATGTGAGATTTGTGGACGGATATGAATTTGATGATGAAACATTTGAATGCGCAGATTTCACTGTGACGCCAGAATATGTCAGTGATGGTGTTTATGCGGGATATTATTCCTTCACAGTTTCAGACATTTTGAGTGACGGAACAATTGAGGTGACATCAAGACTCACCACAGTGACACTTTCAGTTGAAGTGCGAAGTTTTGATGAAAATCATGATGAAGCCGAAATTGCCGGAAACCGCGCATTTGTCAATGGCACAGATACGGTTGAAGTGCAATACGGCACACAAGTGACACTAAGTTATGAAATTTCAAGACAATACACCTTTGCTGGCTGGAGTTTGGATGGCTCGAATGTTTTGAGCAGAGAAAATGACTATATCTATACTGCAACCTCCGACCAAACAATTTATGCACTCTTCTCATATTCTGCTTCGCTCTATTCAATTTCTCTTTCTACATGGGCGCAAAATGAAGTTTACACCGAAAACGGACAGACAGAAGCGCAAATGCAAGAAATTGATGGTGGAACATTCTTTAATGCAAGCACAGGAGAAGAAATTTCGTCCTTCGAAATCTATTATGGTGCAGAAATCACTGTCAGATTTGCAGTTCCTGAGGGATATCGCTATTATGGTTTTGGATATTTCTTAGATGATGAATTTGTCTATCTTGGACGAGAGGACAGAACGGAAAGTGTTGTTGATGTCAGAATTTCAACTTTCAGTTTTGGAGAAGTTGATGTCAGTGAACTTTGCTTTGTTGTCGCATCCTATTCTGTCATTGTCGATTTTGAAACAAAAATCAGAGTTGGCGACAACATTCTTGAGGATGAGTCCGTTGGAAGCATCAGACTTTCGGATGCAGACGGAAATGTTGCTGAAAATGGATATGTTGTTGGAACGGGCGTTCACTATGCAACAACTCCAACAACACTTCAAGAAATGCAAGTTGTGGCATATTCCGGAGAGACAATTTATGTCAGAATTGAAACCGCACAAAAGGGATACAGTTTTGACAGAATTGTTCCAAATCGAGATGACATAATTGTGATGAACGCATATTCTGGTGACGATTTCGTAGTTTATTCAATTTCCGGACTTGTTGGAGGTATGCAAGGTGTTGTGATTGAAGTGCAATTTGCACCAAACACCAACTATGTTGATGTCAACTTCACGCAAAATGGCGAAATTGTTGAAGGTGGCGCTTTTGTGGCAACTTCAAGCATTGAGGAATTGCCAATTCGTGTTTCTGGGCGCGAATATGACGCAATCACAGTTTCGGCATACACCGACGGCGAGTTTGAGGTTGTGGCATACATCAGGGCAGGTTTTGACGGCTCAAACCTTCTGATTGAAGACTTACACGGAATTGTTGTTGAGGGCAGTGTGACATATGAAGCGCTTTCAATTGAGCAGACAGGTTACAGCGGGAAAATTACATTCCGTGTGGCTGGATATTCTGGCAGAAACGCAATCAACATTGAATTAATGTCTGAAACATACACTGTTCACATAAAAGATGGCGAAACAATTTTGGCAACCGTTCACAATGTGGCATTCAATTCTGCTTTAAATCTTTCCGAAAACAATTCTCAAAACATTGAAATTCATGACAACAGATTGATTTATTCCGCAGGCAGATTGAACCTTGTTTTGACAAGAGAGGGCTATGACTTCATGGGATATTTCACCTATCCAAATGGAGCAGGCGTTCAATACATCAACTCTTCTGGAGAAATTGTCAGAAATTGGCTGGAAAGTGGATATGTTTACAACTCCATTGCAAACATCTATGTACTTGCAGAAAATGCACAATTTGGTGAAAATGGAGAAATTGAAATTTCAATCTATCTATATCAATCATATCAGAAAACGAGAATCAACTTTACGTTTGTTCCGGGCACAATTTCAAACATCACAGCACAAGACATGGTGAGTGGTGTGGACTACACAAATTCGTGGTTCTATCCATCTGGTCCATACTATATTGAAGTTGCGTTCAACACCGACATCACAATCACAGCTCCACAAATTGACGGGTTCAGATTCTATAAATTTGTGATAAGCCAAAGAAGAGCAGACGGCACTTGGCTGACTGATGTCACATCTTTCTCAGAAAGTGTGCCTTGGTCGACAAATGCTTCAGACAACATTGTTGAGTGTCAAATTCAGGTTTATTATTATGCTCAAGTTGATGTCAGAGTGATGGGCGGTGATGCAACCTACACAATCACACAAGACGGAGCAAACGATTCTCAAGCAAGAGTTCTGCTTTCACAAGGATATGTTGACCCAACAAGAGTGTTCACAATTGAGGCAACCGCAGGTGAGGGCTACACCTTCTCACATTGGTTCAACAACACGACAGGTCAAACGCTTTCTGGAAGCACACAAATCTTTTCAGCAAGCAGACGATTGACACTTCTTCTCTATGTTGAGGGCAATGAAGTGACACTTGACTTCTCACGCTATGATTCAACATTTGGGCAGATTGTCAGCCTCCAAGCAGTTTCGGCTTTGGGCGAGGAAGAATCGTTCTTGCTGGGTTCGTATGTTGGTGATGAATTCCATCAAACCATCACTCAAGTTGAAGTTAAAGTTGGAGATGAAATCACTTTTGCAGTTTCTGTCGATTTTGGTTTTGCAGTCACTTGGAACAGAGATGACATTGTCTATGCAGGCACGCGAGGAGAATATGACCTCTTCACAATGACAATCGCGCCAGAACTTCCAGATTCTGTGGTTGAAATCATTCCAAACTTCACAGACCGCGTCTATTCAGTCTTCATTTCACAAAGGTTTAAGGATGAATGCATCAAAGATGGGGCAACAGACGGAAATGATGTTTCACTTGCTGGCTTTGTGACGCACAACAATCAACCGGTTTCGTTCTTCACATCAGAGAGAGGAAACGACATACGCATTGTTGTTGTGACAAATCCACGATATGCCGTTTCAAGAGTTGTCATCACAAACAATGGTGCAACATTTGACAACATGGATGAGATTTTTGTGGACGGAACAATTCTTCTCACTGCAGATTTCTTGACAGCAAACAACATTATGGGCACAATTGGCGTTGAGGTTGTTTATGCAAGACAACTTTGGGAAAATGAAAATCTTGACGGGTTGTTCTTTGAGGGAACAGGCACGGAAGATGACCCATATCGAATCAACAACATTGACGATTTGACACTTATGATGCAACTTTGCAACAGTGGTCAGTTCAATTCAAACGGTGTTATGTATAGTGAATGTTCCTATATTTTAACAACAGACTTGAATTTGGGCGAAAAATTCTGGACGCCAATTGGCACAGTGGAAGTTCCGTTCAATGGAGAGTTCAACTTCAACGGACACACTGTCAGCGGAATCTACACCGAAGTTTTCTATGAAGTTGTCAACTATAACGGCTTGTTTGGTGTGCTTGGTGCAAATGCCAACATTCACACAATCGAGGCATCAATTTGGTATGTCTATCTGATTGTTGCACTTCTGCTTCTTCTTCTGTTGATTTTGCTTGTGCTCTATCTTGTCAACAGAAGACGAAAGAAAGTGCGTGAAGAACTTGCAAAACACTGATTTTGTCGAAATTTGGGCAGGTTTAGAATTTTGCAAATAAAAACCAAATAAATTAAATAAAATAATGCAAGGAAGTTTCTATGAACATTTTTCTTGCATTATTTTTTCTTGGTTTAATTCAAGGGTTGACAGAATTTCTGCCGGTGTCATCCTCTGGACATTTGGTGCTTTTCTCCAAAATTTTTGGTGTGGAAGAGAGCCTTTTCATTTCCATTCTTCTGCATGTGGCGACACTGCTTTCAATTTGCGTGGTGTTTTATAAAGAAATTTGGCACATGATTCGTCATCCGCTTTCTGCCGAAACAATCCGTCTGGTTGTCGCCACCATTCCAACTTGTTTGATTGCGCTTGTGTTTATGCCTTTGGTCAAGCAGTCTTTTGCAGGCGGGTTTTTACCAATTTGTTTTGCAATCTCTGCTGTGCTTTTGTTTGTGTCTGAGGTTGTGTTCAAAAAGAAAGACGGCGGGCAGTTGAATTTGAGGACAGTGTTTTTTATGGGCGTGGCGCAGGGATTTGCAATTTTTCCGGGAATTTCGCGCTCTGGCACAACCATCAGTGCGGGGCTTATGTGTGGGAAAAACAAAGAGGAAGTGGCAAAATTTTCTTTCTTGATGTCAATTCCAATTGTTTTTCTTTCGCTGTGCATGGAAATTTTTGAAATCTGCACTGGCACGGCGCAAGTGCAAATTGAGGTTTTGCCGGTGCTGATTTCGTTTGTCACAGCCTTTTTGGTGGGTATTTTTGCAATAAAGGTCATGATGAAACTGACTGCGCACTCAAACCTCAAATGGTTTTCGGCATATCTTGTTGTGATTGCCATTGTTTCAATGTTTTATTTGTAAGGAAAACTTGCGCAAAGGTTCGCATTAAAAACACATTTAATGTGCAAAAAACGAGGACAATTTCGCCTCGTTTTCATTTTTTTCTATTTTTCTTTTTAATTATTTTTGTTTTTGAACTTTTAAGATTTTCATAAAACTTTTTTGATTGTTGTGAGTGACAAAAGAAATTTCATCACCCTCTTTTTTCATGAAAACTGCTTTTCCAATTGGACTGTTCAAAGTGATTTCGCCAATTTTTGAATTTGCAAGAAACTTTCCTGTCAAAATGACATCAAAAACATCGTCATTCATTTCAAGCGTGATGATGTCTCCAATGTCAATAAGTGATGGATTTTTGTGTTTGGAGACGATTTCGACAGTGTTTTTTTGCGTCAATAAGTCTGTTGATTTCCATAATGGAGCCCGTTTCTTTTTCAATTGCATCATCATATGCGGCGTTGTCATGCCAAGAGTTTGTGTCGTTTTGAAATGCCTCCGCTTTGGCTTTGACTGCATGTTTCAATCGCTCTTTCTCTTTTTCAATCAGTTTGTCAATCTGCTTGAAACCCTCTTCATCAACAATCATATTTCCCATCCTCCATAAATTTTGTTTCAGTCTATCACAAAAAATTTAAAAATGTCAAGATTTTTCATTTATGTGACGAATTTAGAGTTAACAAGAGTGGAATTTGAAAGAATTGAGTGGCGCGGAATTTGTCGAAAGGGCATAATCTGGGCGAGATTTCTCGTATGCTGAAAAGTAGGAGAGTTTCAGTGGAAGAATTCTATAAAAAATCAGTCCAAGATTGTTTCAAAAGTTTCAACACGACTTCACGAGGGCTTAAAGTGGAAGAGGTTTCTGCGCGTCTTCCGGAAGCACAAAAAGTTCAAATCAAGCCAGCAAAGAAGCAATCTTTTCTTTCCAAATTTTTTGCACAAATCAAAGAACTTATGGTGTTGATTTTGCTTGTCTCTGGAATTTTGTCTTTGGTGATTGGAATTGTGGAGCACTCTTCAAGCGAGATTGTGGACGGCGCAATCATTCTTGGCATTGTGGTGATGAACGCACTTTTTGGCGTTTTTCAAGAGCGAAAAAGTGAAAAGGCAATTGAAAATTTGAAAAACATGACACAGCCCGAAACAAATGTTTTGCGGGACGGAAAAATTTACAAAATCAAAACAACGGGTCTTGTGCATGGTGACGTTGTCTGTTTGGAGGCGGGAAGCATTGTGCCTGCTGATTTGCGTCTTTTTGAAACCTCAAACATAAAAATCAGCGAATCCGCTTTGACGGGCGAAAGTGAAGCAGTGGAAAAATTTGCAGAATTTGTCTATGACAAAGATATGCCACTTGCCGAGCGGAAAAACATGGCATATGCTGGCAGTGTCGTTGAAAATGGTCACGCGAAAGGTGTGGTTGTGGCAATTGGACAAGAAAGCGAAATTGGCAAGATTGCCCAAAGTTTGAAAGAAACCAAAAAAGAACTCACACCACTTCAAAAAAGCATTCAGGGTGTGGGGAAAGTGCTGACCTACCTCATCCTTCTGATTGCAACAATCACATTCATTTTGGAGGTTGTTGCCAATCCTGACGAAGTTTTGCAGGCATTTTTGACCGCTGTGGCAATTTCGGTGGCGGCAATTCCGGAAAGCATGCCGGCTGTCATCACCATCATCATGAGTCTTGGCATTGCCAAACTTTCACGCTCGAAAGCAATTGTCAAGCGCATGCATGCCGTGGAAACTTTGGGTGCGTGTGATGTGATTTGCTCTGACAAAACTGGAACAATCACCCAAAACAAAATGAAAGTTGAAGAGAATTTCACTTTTTTTGACGAAAAAAGCGAAAAATTTGAAATTTTTTTGAATTGCATGACACTTTGCAACGATGCAAATCTTGGCGCCAATGGTTATGTGGGCGGTTCGACAGAAGTGGCGCTTGTGGAATTTGCGCAAAAGTTTGGAGTCGAAAAAACGACATCAGAGCAAAAATATCCACGAACAGACGAAATTTCTTTCAATTCACAGCGCAAGATGATGACCACTCAAAACTTGGTGAATGGGCAAAAAGTGTGCTTCATGAAAGGTGCGCTTGACCGTGTTTTGAAATGTTGCAGTGCATATATGTCTGAAGCGGGCATTCAACCATTGGATGAGAAGACAAAACAAAAAATCCTTTCACAAAACAAAAAGATGTGCGGAAAGGCATTGAGGGTGATTTCTTTTGCGTTCAAGCAAAGTGACGCGCTTGAGGAAAGCGACTTTGTCTTCTTAGGACTTTGTGGTTTGCAAGATCCGCCTCGCCCAGAAATTGAAGAGGCAGTGAAGAAATGTCGAAGTGCAGGGATGCGTCCTGTGATGATTACGGGTGACTATAAAGACACCGCATTTGCAATTGCAAAAAAGGTCAAGATTGCCAAAAGAGAAGATGATGTGATTTCTGGCGAAGAGATTGACGCTTTGACGGATGAAGAATTTGCCAAAATTGTTGAGAAGAAGTGTGTTTTTGCACGCGTCAGCCCAGCACACAAAGTCAGAATTGTGGAGGCGCTCAAAAAAAATGGACATATTGTTGCCATGACAGGCGACGGCGTCAACGATGCTCCAAGCCTGAAGCGGGCGGACATTGGCATTGGCATGGGGAAGACAGGCACAGATGTCACAAAGGATGTTGCAGACATCCTCATCACTGACGACAACTTTGCAACAATCATTGTGGCAGTGGAAGAGGGCAGAAAGATTTACAGCAACATTCAAAAAACAATCAAATATCTCTTCTCGGCAAACATGGCGGAAATTCTCTCCTTGTTTTTCATAACCATCCTTATGCCTGGTGTCACATTCTTGCTTCCGGTGCAGATTTTGTTCATCAACCTCATCACCGATTCGCTTCCAGCAATCGCGCTTGGCACAGAGGAAATTGAACACGACATCATGACAGAAAAACCGCGCAAGAAAAGTGAAAGTTTGTTTGGCGGTGGCATGGGTGTTTCGCTCTTTGTGCTTGGTGGCGTGCAGACGGTTTTGACATTGGGGGCATTCTTGTATGGATATTTCATGCAAGGCGAGGCGGTGGCAATCACGATGGCGTTCTACACTCTCAACCTCATCCAACTTTTCTATATGTTCACCGCGCGCACAAAAGAGAGTTGTTTCAAGTCCAATCCATTCAAAAACAAATTCTTCACAATTTCGCTTCTGTTTGGGTTTGTGCTTCTCATTTTGATGGCATTCACGGGCTTTGGCGACCTTTTGCAACTTGAAAAACTTGACATTTGGAGTTGGCTTATTGTGCTTGCACTTTCTGTTTCCATCATCTTCATTGGCGAACTCTATAAATTTGTGGAAAGAAAAATCAATGCGCGTAGGTTTTCAAAAAGTGAAAATAAGCAGAAGTAAAAATTTAACCTCTACAAGATTTGAATAAGGTTTTTCGATTAAATATTCACAAATTTTAAAGCATTGCATTTGCTTATCAATCGAAAGGCATTTGCAATGCTTTGTTTTCTTTTGTTTTCTTCTTGCTTTATGATAGAATTCATTTAAGGAGGTTTTGTATGTATAAAACAGTTGTCATCAAATACACCCCGCGTGCGAAAAACATGGCAAAGAAAATTGAGGAAAAAGCAAACGAAATGTTGGAAAAAGGTTTTGAGTTGGTTTGTTTTTCTGAAACGCCAACGCCAAGTGCAATTTTGGTTTTCAAGGAAATTAAATAAAAAATTGCTCAAAATGCGAAAACAAAAATGAGAGAAGTCAAACAAGAAAAGAAAACATTTTGATTTTTCTTGGTTTTGTGATAAAATGCTTATATGGATTTGACAGAAATCATCAAAAAGCAAGATTTTTTCAAGACGCTTGTTCAGGAAAAGGAAAATGGAACGCTGACCAATTCCATTTTGTTTTTCTGCGAGGACGAGGCAACAAGCCGTGCAACGCTTGTTTTGAGTGCGCTTTTGCTGGAGTTTCCAACTTTCGAACTTATGAATGAGAAAAGTGCAGAATATGTCCGAATTGCAGGCGGAGCAGACTTGGATGTCAAAGTCTTTCCAAAAAACGACCAAAAGTTGCTTGTGTCGGACAGCGAGGAAATTGTCACAGAAGCATATGTCAAGCCGGTGAGTTTGCCATACAAAATTTTCATTCTCAACAATTTTGATGTGTCCACCACGGAGGCGCAAAACAAACTCTTAAAAGTGTTGGAAGAGCCACCAAAAAATGTGTTTTTCCTCCTCAGTGCAAAAAGTGAGGAGAAAGTTTTGCCGACAATCAAATCGAGATGCAAGAAAGTCAAAATCAATCCTCTTGGCGAAGACGAAATTTCAAAAATCAGTCAAAACACCCTTGCAAACATCTTGGGAAGAGGATATGTCGGAAAGACTCTTGCGCTTGCCAAAAATGACGAACTTTCGTCAATTGTCAGTTTTGCCGTCAGTCTTGTGACGGAACTTAAAAACAGCAAGCAGGTGCTCAAATTTTCCAAGCGTTTTTTGGAACTTAAAGAGAATGTTGACTTGATTTTGGAAGTGGTGTCTTTGTGTTTGGAAGACCTTTTGAAAATGAAGTGTGAAAGCGAAAATTTGTGCAAATTGACGCCGTATGCGGACGAACTTAGAGATGTTGAGCCGGAATATTCTGTGCTTGCAATCACGGAAATTTCCAAACTGATTTCCACTTTCCGCGAAAAAATGGAGTTTAATGCTAACATCACTGTTGCGGTTGATGGTTTTCTGCTTAAAATGTTGGAGGTGAAATATTTATGCAAATAGAAGTTGTGGGCGTGAAATTTAAAAACAGCAATCACATATATTCTTTTTCGCCAAATGGCTTGGAGTTGAATGTTGGCGACCATGTGATTGTTGAAACTGAGAAAGGGCAAGACCTTGGCACAGTCATCAAAGCGAAAGAGGCAATCGACCCATCCACTCTTTCTTCGCCACTTAAAAATGTTTTGAAGAAAGCAAGCAAAGAAGTTGTTGAAAAAGCGCAAAAATATGATGCCGAGGCGGCGAAACTTTACCCAATTGTCAAAAAACTTGTCAAAGAAACCGGGCTTGAAATGAAAATTGTGCAGGTTGAAGCAAGTTTTGACAACAGCAGATACATCATTTCTTTCAGCGCGGAAAACCGCGTGGATTTTCGTGACCTTGTGAAGAAATTGGCGGAAACGCTGAAAAAGCGTGTGGAACTTCGCCAGATTGGAAGCCGAGATGAAGTGCGCATGCTGGGCGGTTTTGGACCTTGTGGAAAGATTTGTTGTTGCGTGCAGAACATGGGCGAGTTTGACCATGTCTCCATGAAAATGGCAAAAAATCAAAATTTGTCGCTCAACCCAAACAGCATAAGTGGACTCTGTGGCAAACTTATGTGTTGCATTGCGTATGAAAACCCAACCTATCAAGAGTCCATTCGCCTCATGCCAAAGGTGGGAAGTCAGGTTTCTACAAAGGATGGCAAAGGCACGGTGGTTTTCAACGATTTGCTTGAAAGACGCGTGGATGTCAAGTTTCAAAAAGTTGACGATTTTGAAGTGAAAACCTACGAACTTGCTGATGTGAAATTTAAAAAAGAGGTTTAAGGGAGGGGGTAATACCCCTTTTTAACTTTGAAACTTATTTTTAAAGCGAGAAAAATCTTAAGAAGAGAAAGATTTTTCAAAAATAAAGCAATTCAAAAAATTAAGTAATTCAAAAAAAATAAAACAATTCAATAATAAAATAATTAAAAACAATATAGGAAATCTTAATGCAAAAATATGAAGAGAAAGTTGTGCTTTCAGATGGCGAAAGGGTGGAAGATTTACAGTGCGCGGGGCTAAAAATCATTCAAAACAAAAGCCTCTACACTTTCACTTCCGACAGTGTGATTTTGGCAAACTTTGTCAAGTTGAAACCGAAAGAAAACGCAGTGGAAATTGGTGGAGGATGTGGAGTTGTTTCCATTCTTGTCAGCGCGAAAAACAAGTTTAAAAGCATAAAAATTTTTGAAATTCAAGAAAAATTGCAAAAATTATGTCAAAAAAACATCATTTTCAACAATTTGTCCGAAAAAATCGAATTGATTTGCGGCGATGTCAAGAATCATCAAAAACATATTGAAGATGGCAGTGTGGATGTGGTCTTTTCCAATCCGCCATATTTTGAAGAGAACAATCTTCCATGTGAAGAAACGCGAAAAATTGCCAGACAAGAAGTGATGTTAAGTTTGAAAGACTTGACAAATGTCACTGCAAAAATGTTGAAGTTTGGCGGGCGTTTCTATTGCACATATCCTGCCGAGCGCGCCTGCGAACTTATTTTCGAATGCATGAAAAATGGACTTGCAATCAAGAAGATGTTTTTCACTGAAAATGGAAAAGGAAAGATGACACTTGTGGTGATTGAGGCTGTGAGAGGTGGAAAACACAGAGTGAAAATTCTTGAAACTCTGAGAACCAACACAGAAGACGGCAAATTTTTGGAAGAACTTAAAACACGGAAATTTGAGACTATAAAAAATTAATAAAGAGTGTTTACTTTTTTCTGTTTTTATGTTAATATAATTTTGTAACAACAAGTTGATATTGGAGGGAAAAATGGGATTTATTTTGGATCATGGTGTTAACACACTCTATATGAACCATAGAAATGCAGGAAACGCTTTTTTTGGACAGGGGAAATATCCTGAAGCATTTAACAGTTATAACAGAGCATATAAAATTGCAGCACAATATGACGATCAAGGCAAAATGGGTGAATGCCTTAAAGATATGGGGCGATGCGAAGAAAGAATGTCAAAATCTAAATAACATCATAAAAAATAAAAAAAGGTGTTGGAATCATTTTCCAGCACCTGCATTTTTTTGTTCTCTTCTTTCTCTTTCAAAGCGTGCTTGCGCTCCGACTTCAACAAGTCCTCTATATTCAGGAGAAAGGTGTGTGACCTGTTCGTTGAAAGGTTGGTTTTTATTTGTTGCAATTTCTTTATCAACTTCAACAATATATTGCATTTTGTCTGCAACAACATTCTGCAAAAGCTTCGGATCAAATTTTTTACATTCTGTCTTAAGTTTTTCTTTTAATTCGACAATTTGGTCTTGAACTTCAATGAGCTCTTTGTCTGCTTGGGAGAATTCTTCTGGTTCTTTATAGAGTTTATCTTCTCTCATTTTAAGAAAAGCAATTTGTTCTCCAATTTTAAACAAACTTTCATATGGCGAATGTCTTCGACAAACTCTTTCTGCCTCCTTGAGCATGTTATATGTTCGGTTGATTTCTTCTTGATATACTGAATTTTTACCTTTAGTTTTGACATCTTGCTTTTGTCTGACATAAATTTTTTCAAGAGCCAATTTCAGTTGTTCCACATTCAAACCTTTCTTAACAGCTTTTTCAAAAGTTTGTCGAAACTTTAGCATGCTTCTTCTATCTCCAACATAACAATAAGTTTCTTCATCATAAGCTGAAGCAAACATTGTGGCAACACTTTCTGGTGAAAATGGAGCATAATCAAGAAAATCTTTGCACACAGCATTAAGATACTCTGAATCACCATCCCCTAAAGGATAAAAATGAAAAGTTGGAGCGTAATTAATATTCTCAATGAAATCTTTGCGCTTTTCATCAATAACTTCTTTAAGGTCAGCATCTGACAACACATCGCCTGTAACATTTTCGCGAATGAGATTAAAATAGTTGTCTTGTTCGTCCATATCAGTGAAAACCATGTCTTCTGGGTATTGTGTGTAATAAAAATTTTTCATTCCTCACCTCTTTTTTGTTTAATTTCAAAAAAATTATAACACAGGGGGGGGAGTTGTCAAGTTTTTTTTTAATTTTTCACATCACTTTGCAAATCAGGCAGGCAAGAATTGTGCCGACAAGCGAGCAGACCAGCGCCACAGGAATGGCATAGGCAAGTTTTTTCACTTTGGTTTGGGAGATGTAGACAGTGGCAACATAGAAGATTGTTTCACTGCATCCCATAATAACGCACGCACAACGAGAGATGTAGCTGTCCGCGCCATAACTCTCGAAGATGTTTTCCAAAATTCCATAACTTCCACTTCCTGTGAACGGACGCAGAAGCACAAGTTCGACAAGTTCGGTTGGAATGCCAAGTGCATTGAAAATTGGCGAAAGAATTTGTGCAAGAAAATCGGTGATTCCGCTCACTCTCAAAAGTGCCACTGCAATCAAAATCGAGGCGATGAAAGGAAAGATGTCCACCACAAGTTTGATTGCACCTTTCGCACCTTTAACAAAATGGTCGTAGGTGTTTATGCGCTTATAGATGCACCATCCAAACAAAAGCACAAAGAGGACGGGAAGGATGTAGGCGCTCATGATTTTTTCCTCTTTTTGTTTTTAAGTCCAAGAATTTTGTGGATGGCATGGACAAGCAAAATTCCCAAAAGCGTGGTGATGAATGTGACAATCAGTGTCGGCAGGATGATGTCGGACGGGTTTTCACTGCCCGCGCTTGCACGAAGCCCAATGACAGTTGTTGGAAGCAGTTGAATGGAGGTCGCATTGATGACAATCAACATAATCATGGCAAAGTTTGCCTTTCCAGAGCCGTCATCCAACGCCTGCATGGCCTTGATTCCCATTGGAGTTGCCGCGTTGCCAAGTCCAAGCATGTTTGCAGAAACATTCATGGCAATCAACTTTTGTGTTTCTGGATTTTCCACTTTGAAAACTTTTTTGATGAGCGGTCGCAACAGTTTCGCCAACTTTTCACCAAGTCCGCTGACTTCCACAAGTTCAATTATGCCAAGCCAAACGCAATAGACGGCGCAGAGTTCAATGCACAGTTCAAGTGCATCGGTGGAGGCGGAAATCATTTCGCTCAGCACAGCACTTGGGTTGACAACAAGAAGCACCAAAATGCTGAAAAGCATCATCATGAGCCAAAAAATGTTCATAAGAATATTTATGCGAAATGTGCCGAAAAAAGACTTATACCAAACATTTTAAATGTTCTTAAGCGAAGTTGACAAATTTAAAACAAAATTTTGCCTTGTGTTTTTTAGGGCTTAAGTTTGTGAGAGTTTTAATATTCCTGACATGTTGTGAAATGTAAAAGAAATTTGACTTTTTGAAAAAGTTTTGCTAAACTTTTAAATATGAAACTTATTGATGTTCATGCACACCTCACGGACGAGTGGTTTGCAGATGTGGAAGATGTTTTGGCGCGTGCTGGAGAAAATGGCGTTGAAAAGGTGATAACGGCGGGCTATGATTTTTCTTCGTCCAAGCAGGCAGTTGATTTGGCAGAAAGGCACGCTCAAATTTTTGCCACGGTTGGCATTCATCCGGAAAATATCGAAGATTTTGACGAAATTTCGATTAAAAACCTCAAAAAACTTGCAAAAAATGAAAAAGTTGTGGCGATTGGCGAAGTTGGACTTGACTATCATTTTTTTGATGGGATGACGGAAGATGAAATTTCAAAACGAAAAGAACTGCAAAAGCAGGCTTTTGCGGAACAAATCAATCTTGCAAACGAACTTGGTCTGCCAATTGTGGTGCATTGTCGGGATGCTATGGGCGACACACTTGAACTTTTGAAAAAAAATCTGCCAAAAATGCCAAGCCTTATGCATTGCTATTCGGGCAGTTTTGAAAGCGCGGAAATTTTGATAAAAATGGGGTTTTCTTTCTCATTTGGTGGGGTTGTCACTTTCAAAAATGCAAAAAATGTGCAAGCGCTCATCCCAAAACTTCCTTTTGGGCGAATTATGCTTGAAACTGATTGCCCATATATGACGCCAGAGCCATTTCGCGGAAAACGCAACGAGCCAAAAAATGTGGTTTACGTTGCGGACGCCATTGCCAGACTGAAAGGAACAACGATTGAAGAGGTTGCAAAAGTAACCTCTGAAAACGCAGAAAAGGTTTTCTTTTCGCATGGAGGCAGAAGTTGAGCGAGTTTGTTTTTAAAAAAAAATTTGGACAAAATTTCATTTCAGACAAAAACCTTTTAAGTGCAATTGCAAGTGATGCGGAAATTTCTGCTGAGGATGAAGTTTTGGAAATTGGTGCGGGCGCAGGAAGTTTGACGCAGGTGCTTTCACAGCGCGCGAAAAAGGTTGTTTCGTTTGAAATTGACAAAGATTTGCAAGAGTCTTTGCTTGCTTTAAATCTGCCCAATGTGGAGTTTGTTTTTGGTGACTTTATGGATATGGACATGACTGAGGTTGAAAAAAAGTTCGGCGAGAAATTTAAGGTTGTTGCCAATCTGCCATACTACATCACCACACCAATTCTTTTCAAGTTGTTTGGAAGCAAAAAAGTTGACAGTTTGATGGTTATGGTGCAAAAAGAGGTTGCCGAGCGCGCAGTTGCAAAGGTGGGTGAATGCGATTTTGGCATTTTGTCCGTGATGACTGCGCTTTATGGTGATGCAGAAATCTCACGCATTGTCAAAAGGCAGATGTTTCATCCTGTGCCAAATGTTGACTCTGCACTTTTGCACATCAAAATGCGAGAAAAGTTTCCAAATTTGGACAAGAAAAAATTTTCAAATTTTGTGCGCGCTTCGTTTTCCATGAGGCGTAAAACCTTGCAAAACAATTTGGCTGGAATTTATGGAAAGGAAAAGTTGCAAAAAGTTTTTGACGAACAAACACTTAAAAGACGCGCAGAAAGTTTTTCTCTTGAAGAATTTGTTGAAATGTTTGAAAAAATCTCCGCTTAAAATTTGAAAAATGTCGCAAAGATTTAGGTTGGAAAGGTTTATGATTTTTTATGGAAAAATATGAAAGTCTCCTTAAAAGGTTGCAAAAATCGGATTTTAGAGCGAAATTTAAACTGAAAGATGCCGACAAAAAATATGTTCAAGAGAAAGGGTTGGAAAAAATCAAATCGCACGCATATGATTTCATATCTTCGCGCCTTGCATCAGATAATCCGACCAACGATGGCAAGCAAACGCCAATGCGTGGACATCCTGTTTTCATTGCTCAGCATTCCACTGCAACTTGTTGTCGAGGGTGTTTGTTTAAGTGGCATAAAATTGAAAGAGGGCGTCCGCTCACCAAAGAGGAAGTGGACTTTGTTGTCGGTCTCATCATGGCTTGGATTGAAAATCAAATGGAAAGTTGAAAAATAATGTCTCTAAAAATTTTTTTATGGAAAAGGATTGATTATTATTCAATAAAATAAAAATCTTTTTCAAATCACAATAAAAACCAAATTTTTTGTTTTTGTTGCAAAAAATCATTTACTTTTTCAATTTTTTTTGCTATAATAACAAAGCATAAATTGAAATGCGCTAAAATGCGCTCGTAGCTAAGTTGGATATCACCTTTCGGTGATGCGACATCGTCGAACCTTTGCAAGTGAAGTCACTGCAACTCTTCTCCTTGTCTAAGAGCGTTCACGCTCCATCCAGCAGCAACAGTGGCGGAACAAATTTAATATAAACAAATTTTATGCGCTCGTAGCTCAGCTGGATAGAGCGTTCGTCTACGGAAGAGATGGTCTTGGGTTCGATTTCTCCCATAAAAAAGAATTCAAAAAACTTAATATGCGCCATTAGCTCAGCTGGATAGAGCGTCTGTCTACGGAACAGAAGGTCGAGCGTTCGAATCGCCCATGGCGCACCACTAAATTCCCAATACTAAAGGGCATTCTAGCGATTTTGACGGTCGCTAGATTTTTTATTTTAACTATAAAATTATAAAAATTATTTTTATAACAAATTCATTTTAATTACCAAAATCGGTAAAATCTAAATATTGCAATTTTCATCAAAAAAGTGCTAAAAATAATCAATGTCTACGAATTGTCTACGAATTTTTCCAAAATTTATGCAAATTATATTATCGGAAGTCGAACTTGCTTGCAAGAGTGAGACTGATGGTTATACATGCTATATGATGAGTGTGCGAAACACACAAATTCGTTAGAATTTATAAAATTTTATGCTAATAAAATTTTATCATCATATAGTCTATGTTTTGTAATGTATTATTTCACAATGTATTTTATTGTATCGTTTTATAGAAAAATCAGGGCAGGATCTTTCTTCCTACCGTAAATTTTTACATTTATGCCTCTTGTTTTTTCTTTAATCTTCGCTTTTCTTCCAATTTTCTTTCAAGTTCTTCAATCTCATCATCAAGGCTTTCATACTCTCTATTTTCTTCTTTATCTTCTTTTAAAGCACTGCTTATAACACTTGCCGATTGCAATTTTGAAGAAAAGTCAAGATGACTATAAACATCAGCAGTTGTATTGAAATTTGCGTGTCCAAGCCATTCTTGTATATTTTTCATTGGCACGCCATTAGCAACAAGTAAACTTGCACAACTGTGCCTTAAATCGTGAAAACGAATGTGTTTAAGTTTATTCTTCTTTAAAATTTCACTAAACTTGTGAGATACATAGTCAGGAAGAAGCAAATCTCCAATTTCATTCACAAAGACATAGTCAAGATATTTTGTGTTGTAGCATTTTCCATAGATAAGTTTGTTGTATTCTATTTGCTCTTTTTGACAAAGCAAAAGTTTTTCTATTTTTGGAAAAAGTGGCAAAGTTCGGTGACTTGCTGTTGTTTTTAGAGTGTCGGAACAATAGACAACTTTATCAACGCACAAAACCTTATGTTGAATTGTGATAGTTTTGTTGTTAAAATCTATTGCGTCCCACTTTAAACCCAAAAGTTCACTTCGTCTAAAACCATAATAGGAAGCAACTCTCACAACCAATCCAATCGGCGAATTATCAGTATATTTGAATAACTTTTCTAATTCTTCTTGATTGTAGTAATTTCTTGTCTGCTTTTC
>CALWJY010000008.1 GCA_944381135.1 uncultured Clostridia bacterium
AAACGGATAAATTATATTCCTTTTCATTATAAATTAGAGTGGCAACCATACTTTCTACAATACCACTTTTTTCACTAGCGGCGGTTAAATCTATTATCATTGAAAAGTTATCACCAGTTGCAACCCAAACATCCGAGCGAGGAAAATCTTCAAAGTCGCTTGGACTTTTTGAGTTAACATAGGTTATTGTGGCATAAATAATATAAGCGAGAAGGGAACAAAATAGCAGGGAAATGCAAAGGCTCGTCACAATTTTCAACGAATTTTTCTTTCTTTCCATATTTATATATTGTCATTTTTTTAGCCAAAGTATCAAGCTTTTTAATCTATTGAAATTCTTTTCTACTTTTAAATGCTAATTTAATACCAAAATAATCTCTGCTAAAAAATACGAACCTTAGTTAAATTACAGAGTTCGTATTATTTATTATTGGCGGAGGCTTAGGGATTCGAACCCCAGTTACCTTTCGGTAAGCCAGTTTTCAAGACTGGTGCTTTCGACCGCTCAGCCAAACCTCCATGGTAGATATTTTATGTAAAATGCCGGTATTTAATTGTTGAACATTTGATAGAATTTTTGAAGGCGTTCTTAAAATTCTAAATTTTCTGACAGACACAAAAATGTTCTTAAAGTGCCTATTTTTTGGAATATTGAAGATGGCACAAAATGGAAATAAACTGACGCAATTCCGCTTGTTTTCAAGACAGGAGCTTTCGACCTCTCAGCCATCTCCATTTAGTATTTATTTCCCGCTAATGAAGAAACATCTTGATTATACCTATTTTTGACATTTTTGTCAACATTATTTAAAAAATTTTTTTGAACAAGTTTTTGTGTCTTCAACAAATTGTTTAAGCTTGACAAAATTTTTTGCTCTTCATTATTTTAAAAATGTTTAACCTTGACTTTGTTAATAAATTATGTTATATTACTTACAATAAAGCGGAGTAATCATTTTTTAAAAAGGAGTCTTTATGAAAAAGAATGCTTTTGTTATTTTTTTTTCTTTACTGATTCTATCTTTGGGTTTCTTTGGAGGATGCAGTTTTGAGTTAAAAGAGTTAAGTGAAATTGGCATAGTTGTAAGAGAAGGAGCAAAAACAACCTTTGATCTTGGCGAGGACTTCACTTTTGATTATGAGAACATTGATGTGACTGCAATTTACGATGATAATAGTTTTTCGTATTTGCCGATACAGGAGCTTCAAGTTGACTCTTCCGCATACAAAAAAGATTCAACAGGAAATTATGAAATAATTGTTACATATCAAACTCATTCAAGCAGTTTTTATGTTCAGGTTGTAAACACTCAAGCAACAGACTTGACCGTTTCTTTTTCTGAAGATTTTGAAGACACATTTTCATTAAACACTCCTTTTGTCTTTGATTATGAAAACATTGATGTTTTGGCTCACTTTGGTGATGGGTCAATAAAGAAACTAAGTCAGTCGGAATTTCAAGTTGACTCCTCAAATTATAAAGGCAGTGAACCAGGCAGATACGAGATTTTAATTTCTTATAATTCTCTGTCATGCAGTTTCTTCGTGACAGTCGAAAATGGTGAGGAAGAATTGCCAGAAGACCCGGTTCAAGAAGATGTTGACTCAATCCTAAACAAAACTTTGGCTCAATTGGAAAATGATGGGCAATCAGGGAATTATGAAATTGGTGGTCCGAACAACCCGCTCGCATTTATTCAATGTTCCAGTGACGGAGAAAATTTAAACTATTACATCAAAGTTGATGAAAGGGAAATAAAATATGAAGACGGGCAAGTTTTGTATTCGGCTGATGGCGAGCAAATCCAAAAAGTTTGCATAAGCAAGATTGAAAGCAACGAATTCTTTAAGCAATTTTTAGATTTTCCACAAGGTGTTGAGAATCCACTTATGTATTTTTACACCTACCTATCACAAATTTTAGACAGTGAAAATTTGTTTGAAAAAACAGTATACCAAACCGCTGATTTCTATCAAGTGATTTTAAAAATTGACAATCAGTTTGCATCACAAACAATTCCAAATGGAACTTATTTTATAAAAATAAACAAAAATTATCAGATAACAGAAATTCAAACTGAAACTGGCAACTACGAAAGTTCCATTGATTTGAGTTTCACATATTTTGACGAAACTGTGACACTAAACAGTATGCCTGGGTCCATTGAGGACTACGAAGTTGGGGCTGAAATAAATACTGAAAATTACATTCACGCGGACATTTCAAAAGAAAAGAGTGCCGAACTTTATTATGATTTAAATGACACATTCAACATTCCAACTTTTAATATATATTACAACAAGCATAATTCCTACACTGAAAGCCCAACAACACTCAACAACAACTTGTTGGAGTATTATCTTAATGGTGAAAAATTGACAACTTCCACTCCACTTACTCAAAACGGAAAACATAAAATAAGCGTCATTTATAAATATTCAGATTCGCTGTCTTTCAGAATGTTCTATTATATCTATGTAGGTTTTGACAATGTGTTGACTGGATATGATTATGCCAAAACTGCATTGGAATTCACCTCTCTTCAAACTGAATACACCCTCACTCAGACTATGTTCGGAGAAAATAGTGAAAGAAGTTATACTTATAAAAAAGAACTAAATGGAACCGTTTACAGCAAGTACATCCAATACAGCGGACAAACAATAACAAAAAACATCGAATATATTCCTGAAACTCAAACAATTTGCGACCATATTTCCGAACTTACGCAAACGGGAAAAACCTACAATGATTTTGTTGAGTTTTCTCAAGAACAAATGTATAGAGTGGATGGAAATCCGATTTATAACTATTTCAATGTTAGTTTGGGAAACTTTATCTCAGAAGAAACATACATTGCTTTCAACTATAGTTATGACAATTTGCTGTTGATAAATTCACAATTTATGGTGGATTTGGGAAATGGAGAAGAACTTTTGAACTTACATATGCAAATAGATGAATTGGGAAGAATTAAAAACATCCAATACAGCCGAACAGACGGAACTCAAGTTATGAATATTGACATAGATTATGAGGTGGTTAGGTAAAAATTAAAGCATCTAAAAATCTTTTAAAATGCATTTAACAAAACTTGTTTCAAAATCTTCTGGAACAAGTTTTTTGTTAAAATTCAAAGACATTTCATTTAAAGATTATGCAAGAGAATATGGTGTCGACGACTTGTCATTGCTTGGCTGGACCGACTTCATCTGAAAGATTCAAGAGCACAAAAAACAGAAATAAAATTGCCAACACGGGAAAGAATGTGAAAAATAATTTTGTATTTCAATTATAAAAAAATATAATATAGTATAAAGTTAATTGTGTATAAAAACAATTGTTTACAAGGTTAAATCATTCAGATGCTTTTCCAAAGTGTAGAAAAGGTTTTGCTCTCGCCATCCATTTTTAGATTTCAATTGCGTTTAAATTTTATCCAAAATTGTTTCAATTTGTGGAATGTCTTTCACGCCGGATGAACGCCCGAAATGTCCACAATTTGGAATGAAGATTTTTTGTGCGTTTGTTTTTGTGACATATAAGTCAAGTTCTTCTTGAGTGAAGATATGATCGTTGTTACTTGTTATGTCATAGACCTTTTGGGTGTGAGTTTTGAAATGCTTCAATTCTTCTTCTGTTGGCATAAAGTCTGAAAGAAATGCAAATTCTTTAATTGGGCGATTTAAAATTCCACCAGCAACGACAATCACGGCGTTGCAGTTGGCGTGCTTTCGGAAAAGATATTTGATGACATAAAGGCATCCGAGGCTGTGGCACAAGAAGCAGGTGTCTTCGTCCACATTTTGCACTACCTTGTCCATGACTTCATTCCAACCATTCAAAGAGATGTCTTTGCCCAAAGGAAAGAAAGGTTCAACAATTTCATAGCCTCGTGCTTTGAGTCGGGCTTTGATTTTTTCGCCAAAACATTTGTCCAAATGGCAACTCATGCCATGAATCAAAACAAATCTTCTCATCTTCATTTCTCCGAAATATCGTTGAGATTTATTATATTTTTTAAAATTTTTTTTGTCAACTTTGTTTTCAAACTTTATGGTTTTTAAATTTGTTTGTGTTTAGTTTTCGGTTTAGAATCAAATTTAAAATCAGAAATGTGCAATTTGGCAAAAGACAACAAAATGTGTTGTCGAATGAATTTGATTTTCAAATTATTGAATAAAATTTCACATTTTGTCCCAAAATTATCTGGGAGGAAAATATGAAATTTAATCCATTTTTGGAAAAACCTAAAAAATTGGAAGCGTGCATCATGAATTGGAAAGACCTTGCACCGAAACCATATGACAAAATGGAAGCAAGTCCATACACGCGTGTGAGATGCATTTTGATGAACGGAACGGAATATGAATCCGTTTGGTTTGGGCACGCTTTTCACAGACATTGCGACGACAACGATTTGAGACGCACAATTGCCATGGTGCGAAGAAGCGAGCAACAGCAACAAAAACTGATTGCCTCACTCAAACCGGTTGACGAAAACCTTTTGGAAACCACAATTGGATATGAGCAACTTGCTGTGGACTTGACGGCATTTTTGGCGCAAAATGTCAAGGACCAACATGTGAAAGATGCGCTTGATTTTGCACTTTTGGAAGATTTTGACCACTTATATCGCTATGCCAACTTGCTTGAAAGCGACATGGGTGCAAAGGCGGAAGACTATGTTGGAGGCTACACCGAAATCACGCCGGGCAGACCAACAATTGCGCACCACCGACATCCATATGACGAGGTGAAACGGCCAATCGACAACAAGAAAGCCGACCCTTTCACCAAGTGCGCGGTCAGTATAATCACGGCGGCAGAACAACAGACGATGAACTATTATATGAATCTTGGCGCGTTCTATAAAAACCAAAAGGGGCGCGAACTCTACACTGAAATTGCCATGGTTGAAGAGCAACATGTTTCGCAGTATGGCAGTTTGATTGACCCAACAGCAAGTTGGTTTGAGATGTGTTTGATGCATGAATATATTGAATGCTATCTCTATTATTCCATGCTTAATGACGAAAGTGACAAAAACATCAAGAAGATTTGGGAGATGTTGTTGGAACAGGAAATTGCACACCTTCATGCTTCAGTTCAAAATTTGCAGAAATATGAAAAGAAAGATTGGCAAGAGGTCATTCCGAATGGCGAGTTTCCAACACTCATCAAACTGCAGTCCAACATTGAATATGTGCGCAAAATCTTGAAAAACACCGTCACCAGAACGGCGGAGCGAGAGGGCTATGTCAACATACAAGACGTTGATGACGGCGCAAACTTCTTTAAATATCAAAACAAAGTCAACAAAACACCAGAAAAAGTGGCAAGTCATGTGGTGATTGAAAACCACCAAAATCAGTTTGGTGAGGACTATCGCTTTGAGACCAAACCAAACCCTGTCAAAGAGTTGCAAAACAGAGAAGAGGACAACATCACGCTTGGCAGAGTGAAAAGCTGAAGCAAAGATTGAAAAAGTCTATGAATTTCATAGACTTTTCTGTTTAAATTAAGAAAAATTTAAATGTGGTGCAAGTTTTAATTTTGAAAATAGCAAAATTTTGATTTTTATTTGTTATAGCACTTTAAAATCTTTCTTCTTTAAGTTTTTTGCGAATGATTGAAAGTGTTTTTTCCATGTCGATGTTTTCAATCACGAGGTCATATTTGTCTTTATATTGCCTCTCCATTTCAGCGCGAGAAAGACGCAAGCGAGCCTTTTCTTCACTTTCGCCTCTTTTGATGAGTCTGTCATAAAGCACATCATCTGGTGCGTCAAGAAAGATTGTCAAAACCTTGACATTTTTGTCCTTGAAAAACTGCAAAAGTTTTTGAGTGCCAATCACATCAATGTCCTTGATGTAGAGGTTTTGTGGGTTGTTGATGACTTTTTCAAGTTCTTTAAATTGCGTGGCGGAGCGGTGTGTGTGGACACTGATTGTCTCAAAAAATTCGCCATTTTTGTCGCGTCTGTCAAACTCTTCTTCGGTGATGAATTCATAGTTGATGTCGCTTGCACCGCGCGAGGCGCGAGTTGTGGCAGATTTTATGAAGAAACGATTTTTCCCTTCGCTGAGAAGGATGTTTATTATGGTGTTCTTTCCAACGCCGGAAACACCAGAAAAGATGACCAACATATTTTTGTTCTCCTGTCTTTTGATGTTATCACAATAATTGAAATTTTTGCAAATAAAAAGCGAAAAATTGGTAAAAAAGTGCCAAATTTTTGCAAAATTAAAGATTTTATTTGTCATTTTTCATCAAATGTGTTAAAGTGTATTTGAAAACATCGTGAGGTCGCATCCCTTATTCACACTTTCCAAAAGATGAAATTTCAAATGGCAGTGTTTCCCATTAAGCGAACTTGCAAGTTTCAAAAATTTGGATGGGTTGGAAAGGAGAAAGAAAAAATGAAATCATGTGAAGCAACAGGAAAGAACATCGAACAGGCAATTCAAAATGCACTTTTCGAGCTTAAGGCGTCAAGAGAGGATGTTGACATCAAAATTTTAAGCGAGGGTGGGTTCCTCAAAAAAGCCAAAGTTTTGGTTTCAATTTCAGAGGACGCAACTGAGAAGTATGAAAAGAAAGAGCAGTTGAAAAAATCTTTGGAAAAAGAAGAGAATGATGAAGACTTTGCAGAAACTTTCATCAAGCAAAAAATTTCACAGGTGAAAGACGACAAAGCAGAAGTCGATGTGAAAGTTGAAATCAAAGAAGAAAAAGAGGAAAAAGCAGGCAAAACCTCCAAAATCAGAATTGTGGCTGACGAAGAAATCAGCGCACCAATTGCAAAAGAAGAGAAAACTGAAAAAGAAGAAAGAAAAGAAGTTGAAAGAAAACTGACGGGTGAAGAGTTTTTGCAGGGTGTTTTGGACGCGTTGGGACTTGCTGGCGAAATTGAAAAGATGGAGGATGAAAAATTTGTCCGTTTCAATTTGACGGGCGAAAATTTGAACGACCTCATCGGACACCATGGCGACACCATGCTTGCACTTTCACATTTCATGAACCTTGTTTGCAAGAAAGAAAACAGAAAGAAGATTGTTTTGGATGTGGAAAACTATCGTGCCAAACGCGCCGAAAGTTTGACAGCACTTGCCAAAAGAGTTGCCAGCAAAGTGGCAAAAACGGGGAGATATTATAAATTCGAACCTATGGACGCAAGCGAAAGAAAAATCATCCACACCGCACTTCAAGATGACGACCGCGTGACAACCATGAGCAAAGGCGAAGAGCCACACCGCTATCTCATCGTTTTCCCAAGAGAATATAAAGAAAATTAAAAAAATAGGCGTCGTGCCTATTTTTTTAAAGACTAATTTCTTTCTTACCCTCATCATTTATTATGGCATGCTTTGGATTTGTTATTGAGTAGACATCATGCAACCAATACATGTCATCTATTGTGCTGGGCAGTGTTTTGAACTTTTTAACAGTCGGTCCAAAACCTACCTTTCCTGACCATATTCCATTTTTTTCTTGAAGCAGAAAATGATAGTCTTCATAACTGTAATAGAGGGCAATTTTCCAACTGTTTTGAGCAAGTTTCGTTTTTTTACTTTAAGACCAACGCTTGATACTAATTTTAACATGCTTCTTGCATTTTCATCATATGTAAGATTGTAGTCCAAAAGTCCTTTAAAAGCGAGTGCATCCACATAATCAAATTCATATTGTTTAAATAGACTGTTGGTCAAATTAAAACATGCATGTTCAAGACAGTTGCCAAGATTTGCGGCGGGAATTCCTTTGGAGGTTATCACTCTATATGTTTCGTTTCCGCGAGATGGCAAATATCCTAAACTGAAAATTGTTTTAAGTTTTTTTATTGTCGATTCTCTTTCCATGTGAAAATTATATAAAAGAGTTTGGTTTTTGTCAATACCAAATTCTTGATTTTTTTTGTCTATGTTGATATAATAAAAAAGATATGAAAGAAGACATCATTGTTTCGGTTTCCACTTCTCTTGGGCGTGGGGCAATTGCTGTTGTGCGAATGAGCGGTTTGGGGTGCTTGGATGTGGCACTCAAACTTTTTCATTCCAAAAATTTGACAAAAGAAAATGTTGTGCCAAGATTTATGTACTTTGGCAAGTTGAATTTGGGTGATGTTTTTGAAGAGTGCTTGATGGTGTTTTTCAAAGCACCATTTTCCTATACGGGCGAAGATGTTGTGGAATTTCAAGTTCACGGCGGGGTGCTTTTGGCGCAAAAAGTTGTGGAAGTGTGCTTGAAAAACGGTGCGCGCCTTGCAGAGGCAGGCGAATTTTCCAAACGCGCATTTTTGAATGGGAAAATTTCGCTGGATAAGGCGGAGGCGATTATTGGCGAAATCAACGCCGAAACTGAGGGCGAACTTAAAAGCAGTTTGCGTGTGACAAATGGTGTTTTGGCAGAAAAAGTGCTTTCACAGCAAGAAAAACTGACCACTCTTCTCGCCGAAATTGAGGTGGGCATGGACTATCCCGACGAGACCGAAGAGACGCAACTTAAAACGGATGTGTTTGGAAGACTTAAAGAAATTAAGGCGGAAATTGAGCAAATTTTGGACGATTCAAAAAATGCGAAATATCTCAAAAACGGCATTAATGTTGCACTTGTTGGAAAGACCAATGTTGGCAAAAGCAGTTTAATGAATGCACTTTTGGGGCAAGAGCGCGCCATTGTGACAGACATTCAAGGCACAACGCGAGACCAAATCACCGAAAGTTTTTTGTTTGAGGGTGTGAAAATCAACCTCATTGACACAGCGGGCATCAGACAAACGGGTGATGTCGTGGAAAAATTGGGCATTGAAAAAAGCAAGCAAAGCATTTTGCAGGCAGATTTGGTGTTGTTTGTTTTGGACGGAAGTGAGCCAGAAAGTGACGAGGACAAACAAATTGAAAAACTTATTTCTGACAAGAAATATATTGTTGTCGTCAACAAAACGGATAAAAAACGCGTTGTCTCAAAGAAAGAAAATGAAGTGGAAATTTCTGCACGCGAAGGGAAAAACATCAACCTTTTGAAACAGAGAATTTTGGACTTGGTGATGGACGGAAGTGTTGACCCAAACGCGCTTGTTTTGACAAATGAAAGGCAGTTTGGAATTTTGAAAGAGGCGGACGAAATTTTGGAAAAAATTTTGTCGGGCTCAAACACCACTTTGGACATCTTGTCGATGATGATTAAATCTCTTTGGCAGACGCTTGGAAAAATCACGGGCAACACCGAAAATGAGGACATCATCAACTTGATTTTCTCCAAATTTTGCTTGGGGAAATAATTGGCGAAAACCGCGCACATTGCTCATTTTGCCAATTGTGGCAAAAGTTTCGCTCGGGTGCTTGTTTTGCCCATCGCGACCAAACGCAACTCCACTCTACTTGTGTTTCGTTGCGAGTTGAGTGCGACTTAAAAGTGGTTTTGTCCACAGTGCAACATTCATGCGGAAATGGCACTATCGAAGAAATAGAAAAAGTAAAAAGAGAAATAAAGATGAAAGACGAAAAAATTGAAAATTTTGACAGCATTGTGATTGGTGCGGGGCACGCGGGTTGTGAGGCGGCTCTTGCTTTGGCACGTACCGGAAACAAAACGCTTCTTTTGACAATAAGCCTTGATGCCATTGCTTTTTTGGCGTGCAATCCGTCAATTGGTGGAACGGCAAAGGGGCAACTTGTGGCCGAGGTGGATGCACTTGGTGGCGAAATGGGCATTGTCGCTGACAAAACCGCCATACAAATTCGAATGCTCAATCGCGGAAAAGGCGTGGCGGTGCAAAGTTTGCGCGCTCAAGCCGACAAGAATGCCTATCACACCGAGATGAAAAAAACGCTTGAAAAAGAGAAAAACCTTTTCATCCGTCAGGGCGAAGCCATAAGCGTGGAAATTGAAAATGAAAATGGCTCAGATGACGAGAACGACAGACAAAAGCAAAAGGAATTTTCAAAAGACACTGACGAAAAATTGAAAATTGGCAAAAACAAAACAAAATTTCTTGTCACAACAAAACTTGGACTTTGTTATCGCGCCAAAAGCGTGGTTTTTGCAACGGGGGTCTATCTTAAAAGCGAAATCATCATTGGAAGCACGCGTGAGGCGGTTGGTCCAAATGGTTTTAAAAACAGTTCACTTCTTTCCGACAGTTTGAAAAATTTGGGCATAAAACTTTTGCGATTTAAGACAGGCACACCGGTCAGATTGCATGCACGCAGTGTCGATTTTGACAAAATGGAAGTTCAGTTGGGTGATGAGGACATCATGTCCTTTTCCACGATGACAGAAGGAAAAGTTGAAAACAAGGCGGTTTGTTTTTTGACTTACACCACACCAAAAACACACGAAATCATCCGAAACAACTTAGACAAAGCGCCAGCAATTTCGGGAGAAATCAAGGGTGTGGGGCCGAGATATTGTCCATCCATTGAAACCAAAGTGGTTCGTTTTGCGGACAAAGAGCGCCACCAACTTTTTCTCGAACCAGAGGCACTTGACACACAAGAGCTTTATCTTCAAGGTTTTTCCACCTCCATGCCAGCCGATTTGCAGGCGGACATGGTGCATTCGGTGATTGGTTTGGAGCGGGCGGAAATTATGAGAGACGCCTATGCAATTGAATATGACTGCATCGAGCCAACTCAACTGAAGCCAACACTTGAACTTAAAACCATTCCCGGACTTTTCTTTGCGGGGCAAATCAACGGCACAAGTGGCTATGAAGAGGCGGCAGCGCAAGGAATTGTTGCGGGAATCAATGCCAGCCTTTTCAACCAAGGCAAAGAGCAACTTGTTTTGAAGCGAAGTGATGCCTACATTGGTGTTTTGATTGATGACATTGTCACAAAAGGCACCAACGAGCCATACCGCATGATGACCAGCCGTGCGGAATATCGTCTTTTGCTCAGGCAAGACAATGCTGACATGAGGCTTACGGAAATTGGCAGACGCGTTGGACTTGTCAGTGACGAAAGATATGAAAAATTCCAGAAAAAATGTCAAAAAATTGCAGAAATTGAGCAAATTTTGCAACAAAAAGTAAAGATTGACGAAAAAACGACCGCTCTTTTTGAAGAGAATGGAGAGCCTTTGCCGAAAGAAAATATGCGTTTTTGCGACATTATGAAAAGAAACAATATCGACATTTTCAAGATTGACGAAAAATTCCACCTTTTTGACGGCGTTGAGCGAAAACTTTTGGAAATTGTCAACACAAAAATCAAATATGCGGGATATTTGAAACAACAGGAAGAGGATGTTGAGCGTATGCTTGCAAACGAGGGTGTTGCCATTCCAGAGGACTTTGACTTTAAAAGTGCAAAAGGTCTGCGCGAAGAGGCAAAAGAGAAATTGGACAAAATTCGTCCTTTAAATCTTGGACAGGCGTCACGAATTTCAGGTGTGTCACCTGCTGACATTTCGGTGCTTTCCATTTTGGTTAAAAAAGAAAACAAAACGAAAAAATAAAAAAGTGGACATTTGCAAAAAATTGAGCAGGCAAAGTTTTGAAATTTCAAAAAAAACATCTGTTTAAAAATTTTAAGCGAGAGGTTGAAAATGAAAAATTTAAGCAAGATTTTTGAAGAACATGGCATCAAACTGAGCGAAAAACAATTGAAGCAGTTTGATGAATATTTTTCACATCTTGTCAGTTGCAACAAACAATTCAACCTCACTGCCATAACGGACGAGGAAGAGGTTGCCGTCAAGCATTTTTTGGATAGTGTTTTGCCGGTTGAGTTTTTCCCGAAAAACGCGTCCGTGATTGATGTCGGAAGCGGGGCGGGGTTTCCAAGTTTGCCTCTCAAAATTGTGCGTCCAGATCTCACAATCTGCATGGTGGACAGCCTGACAAAACGCGTCAATTTTTTGAATGAAGTTGTTGGACTTTTGGGACTTTCGGATGCGGGCGCTTTTCATTCTCGTGCGGAAGATTTTGCAAAAAGAAACAGAGAAAAATTTGATGTTGCAGTTGCGCGCGCGGTTGCACCACTTGCCACTTTGGTGGAACTTTTGTTGCCATTTGTCAAAGTGGGTGGAAGTGCAGTCATATATAAATCGTCCAAACTTGATGAAGAACTGAAAGAGGCACAAAAAGCCATCAAAACTTTGGGTGGTGAAGTGGAAAAAATTCAGGACTATGAAATTGGGTTTGCCGGCGAAAAGATTTCACGCAAAATTTTGATAATCAAAAAAGTGACACCAACACCTGCAAAATATCCACGTGGACAAAACAAACCAAAACTTTCACCAATCAAGTGAAAATAAGAGTTGAAATCTTGAAATTGGGTTTTGCCAATCTTTTCTCGAAAAATGTCGAAAAAGTTTTGTGAAAAGGCTGAAATTGTGATATCATTTCTCCTGTGGAGAAAGGGATGAAAAAGATTGCAATTTCAACCATTTCTTTGGTGCTTTTGGCTGTGGTGATTGGCGTTGTCATTTTCTTTTGCGTGCCAAACAAAAGCAGTGCTGACCAAATTTATATTGTCACTGACGGCAACATATCTTTGTCTGTTGGTGAAAGAAAACCTCTTTCTTATTCCACCAATCCAAGCAACTGTGTTATCACATTTGAAGTGAATGGCACTTCGGTTGATGTTGAAACTGAAAACGGACAAAACTTTGTGGTTGGTCTTTCAGAGGGTGAGGCAGAAATTGAGATTGTTGCCCGCCACAAAGGACAAATCACAAG